>NC_021287.1:1808046-2410728 GCF_000402035.1 Caballeronia insecticola | reverse complement strand
CTCGCCACCGGTTCGGCGACGGTCGCGATGACCACCGCGTGCGGCATCGTCGCGCCGATCGCGGCGGCCGCGGGCGGTCACACGAGCCCGGAACTGCTGGTGCTCGCCACCGGCTCCGGCTCGCTGATCTTCTCGCATGTGAACGATGGCGGCTTTTGGCTGATCAAAGAGTATTTCGGGATGACCGTCGGTCAGACATTCAAGACCTGGTCGTTGCTCGAAACCATCATTTCCCTGATGGGGCTCGGGTTGACCTTCGCGCTCGCGGCGGTCATATAAGGAGATGTCGATGATTCTGATCGCGATGGGTGTGTCGGGCGCCGGCAAGACCCGCATCGGCGAGTTGCTGGCGGAGCGCCTGCAATGCTCGTTCACCGACGGCGACGCGTTTCACAGCGCCGCCAACAAGGAGAAGATGCACAAGGGCATTCCTCTGACCGACGACGACCGCTGGCCGTGGCTCAAGACGATTCGCGCGGCGATCGAGGACAAGCAGCGCGCGGGCGAGACGGCGGTGTTTACGTGCTCGTCGCTGAAGCGTTCCTATCGCGACGTGCTGCGCGACGGCGACCGCGACGTGTGCTTCGTCTATCTGGAAGGCACGTACGAAGTGCTGCACGAACGGCTTGCGACGCGCACCGGCCATTTCTTCGATCCGTCGCTGCTCAAGAGCCAGCTCGACACGCTCGAACCGCCGGGCACGGACGAGGCGATTGTGGTGAGCATCGAGAATACGCCTGAAGAAATCGTCGAAATCGTGATGAAGGAACTGGAGACGCGCTGATCGCGCTGCCCTCAAAAACGAAGGCCCCGCGTCGCGAGACGCGGGGCCTTATGTATTGCAGCGACGTCAGATCGACATCGATGCGCCTTACGCGATGCGCTTCGCCAGCTCCGCCGCCTTGCCGATATACGAGGCCGGCGTCATCTCCAGCAGCAGCTTTTTCGCGTCGGCCGGAATAGCGAGGCCGGCGATGAACGTCTGCAGCGCCTCGCGCGTGATGCCCTTGCCGCGCGTCAGTTCCTTCAACTGCTCGTACGGGTTCTCGATGCCGTAGCGGCGCATGACCGTCTGCACCGGCTCGGCGAGCACTTCCCACGTATTGTCGAGATCTTCGTTCAGGCGTGCCGCGTTGACTTCGAGCTTGTCGAGGCCGCGAATCAGCGCGTCATACGCGAGCAGCGAATAGCCGAACGCCACGCCGATGTTGCGCAGCACGGTCGAATCCGTCAGGTCGCGCTGGAAGCGCGAGACCGGCAGTTTGTCGGCGAGGTGGCGCAGCGTCGCGTTCGCGAGGCCGAGATTGCCTTCCGAGTTTTCGAAGTCGATCGGATTGACCTTGTGCGGCATCGTCGACGAGCCGATTTCTCCGGCCTTCGTGCGCTGCTTGAAGTAGCCGAGCGAGATGTAGCCCCACACGTCGCGGTCGAGGTCGAGCAGGATGGTATTGGCGCGCGCGACGGCGTCGAACAGTTCGGCCATGTAGTCGTGCGGCTCGATCTGAATCGTGTACGGATTGAACGTGAGCTTAAGCCGGTTCTCGACGACATCCTTCGAAAACGCTTCCCAGTCGAACTCCGGATACGCCGACAGATGCGCGTTGTAGTTGCCGACCGCGCCGTTCATCTTGCCGAGCAGCGGCACCTGCGCGACGCGTTCGATCGCCCGCGACAGGCGCGCCGCGACGTTCGCGATTTCCTTGCCGAGCGTCGTCGGGCTGGCGGGCTGACCGTGCGTGCGCGAGAGCATCGGCTGGTCGGCCTGCGCGTGCGCGAGCTTCACGAGGCGCTCGTGCACCGAGCGCAGCGCGGGCAGGATCACGTGTTCGCGCGCGCCCGCGAGCATCAGGCCGTGCGACGTGTTGTTGATGTCTTCGGACGTGCACGCGAAGTGGATGAACTCGCTCGCGCGCTCCAGTTCCGGCTGGCCCTTCACCGACTCCTTGAGCCAGTATTCGACGGCCTTCACGTCGTGATTCGTGACGCGCTCGATGTCCTTGATGCGCGCCGCATCGTGCGCGGTGAAGCGCTCGGCGAGACTCAGCAGGAACTGCTCGGATGCATCGGAAAAACGCGGCACTTCGGCGAAGCCCGCACGCGACAGCGCGATCAGCCAGTGAATCTCGACCGTCACGCGATGGCGCATGAACGCGGCTTCGGAGAGCCAGTCGCGCAGGGCCTCGGTCTTGCCGGCGTAGCGGCCGTCGAGCGGCGAGAGCGCGGTGAGCGCGAAGAGGGTATCGGGGCGGGTATCGGACATGATGGCGGTATCGGCTGCGGCTTGCGCTGGAAAAGGCGGGAGAACCGCGCATTTTACCATCGGATGCGTCCCAATCCGCTTCAGGCCGTCGCGAGCCGGGCGCCCGGCGCTCAGCGTTTAGCGCGTGCGCAGTTCTTCGTCGAGCGTGCGCAGTTGCGCGGGCGTGCCGACGTTTTCCCAGCGGCCTTCGTACAGTTCGCCGCGTGCGCGCCCGGCCGCGATGGTTTCGCGGTAATAAGGCGTGAGCGCGCGGCGCGTGCCGGGCGCGAGATCGCGGAACATGCGCGTGTCGTACAGACCGATATTGCCGAAGGTGTAGCGCGGCGCGCCTTCGAGTGCGAGCGTGCCGTTTTTGAGCGCGAAATCGCCCGCCGGATGGAACGGCGGATTCGGCACCATCACGAGATGCATGCCGGGTTCTTGCTGCGTCTGCAGCGCATCGGCGGGAGCGCGCAGCGTCGCGTAATCGAAATCGCAGAAGATGTCGCCGCTCACCGCGATGAACACGCCGTCGCCGATCATAGGCAGCGCCTGCGCGATGCCGCCCGCCGTCTCCAGCGCGCTGGTTTCCGCCGAATAGCGCAGCGTGACGCCCCAGCGCGAACCGTCGCCGAGCGCGCTTTCGATCTGCTCGCCGAGCCACGCATGATTGATGACGACGGTCTCGATACCCGCCGCCGCCAGCCGCTCGATCTGCCAGACGATGAGCGGCTTGCCGCCCGCTTCGAGCAAGGGTTTCGGACAGGTGTCGGTGAGCGGCCGCATGCGTTCGCCACGGCCGGCGGCGAAGATCATCGCCGTTTTCAGAGCGTGCGTCATCGTCATTTCAGAAGGTATAGCCGACTTCGACCGCCCGGCCTTCCAGCGAATCGAGCAGACGGGCGAACGGCCAGAGCGGCGCGTAGCGTTCCGCGACACGGCGCGCGTAGCCCATGAAACGCGGCAGATCGGCGAGATAGCGCGGCTTGCCGTCGCGGTAATGGATGCGCGCGAACAGCCCGAGCACTTTGATGTGGCGTTGCAGGCCCATCCACTCGAGCTGGCGATAGAACTCGCCGAAATCGGCATCGACGGGCAGTCCCGCCTTTTTCGCCTGCTCCCAGTAATACGCGATGCAGTCGAGCTGAAACTCCTCGTCCCAGCTGATGAAGGCGTCGCGCATGAGCGAGGCCATGTCGTACGTGATCGGGCCGAACACCGCGTCCTGAAAGTCGAGCACGCCGGGATTCGGCTCGCACACCATCAGATTGCGCGGCATGAAGTCGCGCAGCATGAAAGTCTGCGGCTGCGCGAGCGCGCTCTGCACGAGCAGCGTGAAGGTATCGTCGAGGGTCTTGCGTTCGTCGGCGGTGACTTTGCGGCTCAGATGGCGGCCCATGAACCATTCGGGCATCAGTTCCATCTCGCGGCGCAGGAACGCTTCGTCGAACGATGGCAGCACGCCTTCGCGCGCGCTCCGCTGGAAGCGAATCAAGGTGTCGATGGCGTCGCGCATCAGCCCGCGCGCGTTCTTCTCGTCGAGCACGGAGATGTAGGTCGTCGTGCCGAGATCGGTCACGAGCATGAAACCGGCATCGAAATCGACTTCGAGGACTTTCGGCACGTGGACGTTCGCAGCGTCGAGCAGCCCGGCGACCTGCACGAACTCGCGGCATTTTTCGGGCGGCGGCGCGTCGACGGCGATCAGCGTCTTGCCGAACTCCGCCGCGCTGCCGAGGCGGAAGTAGCGACGAAAGCTTGCATCGGCGGAAGCGGGGGCAAGACTTGCCACGTCCAGCCGGTAGCGGACGGCGAAGCTCTGGAGCCACGCGTTGAGTTGATCAAGGCGGGCGTCTGAAGGAATGTGCGTCATAAATTCGAGGGGCCAAACATCTTGCCATATAATACCCCACGACTTTTTATGCGATCCGTTTCACGCCTGGCGCCAGGCCCCCGACGACTGTGAGCGTCACCGTTCGATTCAAATGCTCAGCAACGGACCGTCAAGTTCGACTGCGGTAGCGACGCGGCCGCCTGCCCGGTGGCATCGAGCGCGTGGGACGCGAACGGGATCGAACCGCCACCCATACATGCCGCCACGACAGTTTCCCGTATCGAAGATCAAAAGCGACGATCAGCCACGCAGGCGGCGGCTCGTCGTCGCGCTTTTGTCCGTTCCGGGCCTGATGCCCGCTCTCGCGCACGCCCAGCTCGTGGGCGATGCCGCCTATCCCGCGCCGCTCGCCGGTGCCGACAGCCTGCGTCTCGCGCCGCAACTCGAGGAGCGCCCGCTGCAGAGCGGCCAGCAGCCCTCGACGTTCCTGCTGAGCGACAAAGCCACCGGCACCTCCGACGAAGACATGGCCGCGAAAGGCTCGGCCGAAGTGCGCCGCACGGTGACTGTCATCAAGTCCGACGCGCTGCACTACGATCAGGACACGGACATGGCCGATGCTTTCGGCAATGTCAGGTTGATCAACAACGGCGTGTCCTTCGTCGGCCCGGAAGCGCACCTCAAGATCGAGGCGAACGAAGGGTTCATGACGAACCCGAAATACCGCTTCAATCTGACGGGCGGCTCCGGCAGCGCCGAGCGCGTCGACATGATCGACAACGAGCGCGCGCGCGTCGATCACGGCACGTACACGGCGTGCGCATGCGACACCGATCCGGCGTGGTACATCAAGGGCACGTCGTTCGATTTCGACACCGGCGCCGAAGAGGGCATCGCGCATAACGGCGTGCTGTTCTTCCAGGGCGTGCCGGTGTTCGCGAGCCCGTGGCTGTCGTTTCCGCTGACGGGCGATCGCCGCAGCGGTCTCTTGCCGCCGACGTTCTCGATCAGCTCGACCACCGGTTTCGAAGCGACGATTCCGTATTATTTCAACATCGCGCCGAATCGCGATCTGACCGTCACGCCGCGCATCATGACGCGCCGCGGCGTGCTCGGGGAAGCCACATACCGGTATCTGTCGCCGACATATTCGGGATCGTTCACCGGCGACTACCTGCCGAACGACCGGGAAACGCACACGAACCGCTATGCGATCTTCTGGCAGCATCGGCAGAATTTCGGCGGCGGCTTCGGTGGATACGTTAATTACAACAAGGTCTCGGACGATCAATATCCGGAAGACCTCGGCAACGCGTCGAATCAGTTCCTGAACGGCACGCAGTTGCTGTATCAGCAGGAAGCCGGGCTCACGTACAACAACGGCCCGTGGTCGGTGCTTGCCCGCGAGCAGCGCTGGCAGACGTTGCAGCCTTCGGTGCCGCCGTACGCGCGCGAGCCGCAGGTGAACGTGCAGTACAACAAGTACAACGTCGGCGGTTTCGATTACGGCGCGGAACTCGATGCCACGCGCTTCACGATCACAACCGACGGCGCCACCGACGGCAACCGGCTCTATTTCAATCCGTACTTGAGCTACGGGGTCAACGCGCCGGGCTACTTCATCACGCCGAAGGTGCAGTGGCACTTCGCGTCGTACGATCTGAGCCATATCGCGAGCACGCAGGTCGCGGGTTCGTCGCCGCCGGTCGCGGGGCAGCCCAAGAATTTCACCGAGTCGATCCCGACCCTCAGTTTCGACACCGGGCTCGTGTTCGACCGTTCGGTCCGGCTCTTCGGCCAGGATTACATTCAGACGCTGGAGCCGCGGCTCTACTACGTCTACACGCCGTATCACAATCAGGATTTCGCGCCGATCTTCGATACCGCCGAGGCCGACTTCGGGCTCGCCGAGATCTACACGCCGAACACCTTCGTCGGCAACGATCGCGTGGCGGACGCGAACCGCATCACCGCCGGCCTCACGACGCGCTTCATCAACCCGGCGACGGGCGACGAGCGCGCGCGTTTTGTCATCGCTCAGCAGTATTATTTCCAAAGCCAGCGCGTCACGATCACGCCGGGCCAACTGCCGGAGCAGGCGAAGCACTCGGACCTGATCGCGGGGGCGGCCATCAAGCTGGGTGCTGGTTTCGCTTCGGAAACGGCGTTCCAATATAATGTCGACAACAACCAGCTCGTGCGTTCGAGCGTGGGTTTTGCATTCAGCCCCGAGACACGCAAGGTCATCAACGTCGGCTACCGGTACACGCGCTCGAACCAGACCACGCTGGTCAACGAGCCGATCAACCAGATCCTGGTTTCCGGCGAATGGCCGCTCACGAACCGCCTCTACGCTGTCGGCCGCGTGAACTACGATCTCGCGAGCCATCGTCTCGTCGACGGGCTCGTGGGCTTCCAGTACGATGCCGACTGCTGGGCGTTCGGCTTCGGCATGCAGCGCTACGCCAACGGCGTGAACACGCAGGGCCAGCCATCGTCGGGCACGCGCGTGCTCGCGCAGCTGACCTTCAAGGGCTTGTCGAACGTCGACAACGGACTTGTCAGCGCATTCCGCGCGAGCGTGGCGGGCTATCAGCCGCCGCCGGCGCCGCCGCCGCCGCTCGCTCGCTACAGCGACTACGAGTGAAGCCGGAACGAACGTATCGGCGCGGCATCGAAGAATACGTAGCAAACAGCGGCGCCGGTCGTCGCGCTCGGGTAGTACACACGCAGCACACACACGCAGCACACGAACGGTGAAGCTGGTAATCGATGGAGTATCTGTGGCAAACGTGAAATTGTTTCGATCGACGGCAGTTGCAGCGGGTGCGCTCGCTGCCGCGTTGGTCCTGAGTACGCCGGCCGGTGCGCAGGCGTTGTCGAACCGCAGCAGTGCGCAGGTCGCCGATTCCGTCGTCGCCGTGGTGAACGACGGCGTCATCACCCGGCGCGAGCTGGCGGAACGCTCGGCGCTGATCGCCAAGCGTCTGCAGCAGCAGAACGCGCCCGTGCCGCCCGCCGATCAGTTGCAGCGGCAGGTGCTCGATCAAATGGTGCTCGAACGCATCCAGCTTCAGCGCGCGAAGGAAGACGGCATCAACATCGACGATGCCACCGTGAACCGCACGCTTTCGCGTCTCGCCCAGCAAAACCAGATGACGCTCGACGTCTACCGTTCGCGTATCGAGGCGCAGGGTGTGCCCTGGGCCACGTTCGTGCGCGATGCCCGCACGGAACTGACGCTTTCCAAGCTGCGCGAGAAGGAAGTGGACACCAAGGTCACCGTGTCCGACGGCGAAGTGGCGAACTACATTGCGAGCCAGCGCGGTCCGGGCGCGCGCAACACGAGCGATCTGCGTCTGCAGCACATCATGTTCAAGGTCGCGCAAGACGCGCCCGAGTCCGACGTGAACGCGGTTCAGAGCAAGGCCGACGCCGTGCTCAAACAGGCGCTGAACGGCGACGACTTCGAGAAACTTGCGAAAAACAATTCGCAGGATACCGATGCGAACAAGGGCGGCGATCTGGGCTTCCGCACGCCGGGTTCGTTGCCGCCGGGCATCGTGAGCGCGGTGGCGACACTGCGTCCGGGCCAGGTCGCGCCGACGCTGCTGCGCACGAGCGGCGGCTTCGAGGTCATCAAGCTGGTGGATCGCCGCGCAAGTCAGGGCACGGCCGCCGATGCGCCCAAGCTCGTGCAGACGCACGTGCGCCACATTCTGCTGCGCGTGTCGGACGGCATGTCGGAGCAGGCTGCGCGCCAGAAACTGCTCGACATCAAGCAGCAAGTGCTCTCGGGCGGTGACTTCGCCAATTTCGCGCGCACTTATTCGCAGGACGGCTCGGCCTCGCAAGGCGGCGATCTCGGCTGGATCAGCCCGGGCGAAACCGTGCCCGAATTCGAGCGCGCGATGAACAGTCTGCAAGACAACGCCGTCAGTGATCCGGTGCGCAGCGAGTACGGCTATCACCTGATTCAGGTGCTCGGCCGCCGCGAGGCAGAAGGTTCGGCTACGCAACAGCTCGACATCGCGCGTCAGGCAATCGGCCAGCGCAAGGCCGAGCAAGCCTATTCCGACTGGCTGCGCGAACTGCGCGACACCGCGTACGTGCAATACAAGGGCGTCGCCGCCCAGCCACAGTAAGCTCATGGGCACCGCCGCCGCCCGTCCGCTCGCCATCGCCATTACGACCGGCGAGCCGGCCGGCGTCGGTCCGGAACTCACGGCGGCGGCGCTCCGGCAAGCGCACGAGCGCTGGCCACATGCCCGCTTCACCGTGCTCGGCGACCGCGCGCTGCTGCAAGCGCGCGCCGGCACGAACTGGCCGGTGGCGGGCGTGGCCGTCGAGATCGAGCATCGGCCGCTCGCGGTTGCTGCCGAGCCGGGCAAGCTTAATGCGGCCAACGGGCGCTACGTGCTTGGCCTGCTCGATGCCGCCATCGACGGCGCGGTTTCCGGCCGTTTCGACGCAATCGTCACCGCGCCGCTCCAGAAAAGCACGATCAACGATGCCGGCGTTCCCTTCACCGGCCACACCGAATATCTCGCCGAGCGCACGCATACGCCGCGCGTCGTCATGATGCTGGCGGGTTCGGGCGAACGTCCGCTGCGCGTCGCGCTCGCAACCACGCATCTGCCGCTGAAGGACGTGTCCGCCGCGCTCAGCATCGACGGGCTGGTCGAGACGCTGGCGATCATCGATCACGATTTGCGCGCGCATTTCGGCCTTGCCGCGCCGCGCATTCTCGTGACCGGGCTCAATCCGCATGCGGGTGAAAACGGTTATCTCGGCCGCGAGGAAATCGACGTGATTACGCCCGCGCTCGAACGCGCCCGCGCGCGCGGCATCGATGCGCCCGGTCCGTATCCTGCCGACACGCTGTTCCAGCCGCGCTATCTGAAAGACGCCGATTGCGTGCTCGCCATGTTCCACGACCAGGGCCTGCCGGTGCTGAAGTACGCGACCTTCGGCGAAGGCATCAACGTGACGCTCGGCTTGCCGATCATCCGCACGTCGGTCGATCATGGCACCGCGCTCGATCTCGCCGGCACGGGCCGCGCGGACGCGGGCAGCATGATCGCCGCCATCGACGCCGCCGTGACGATGGCCCGTCACAAACGCGCTGCGTAAATCGCGCCGCGCGACTGCTTCATTCAAAACGAGTATGGCGACCAAACATCAAGGCCACTTCGCGCGCAAGCGCTTCGGGCAGAATTTTCTCGTCGATCAGGGTGTGATCGATTCGATCGTCGATACCATCGCGCCGCGACGCGGCGAACGCATGGTCGAGATCGGGCCGGGACTCGCGGCGCTCACCGAGCCGCTGATCGGCCGCGTGGCCACGCCCGAGTCGCCGCTGCATGCGGTCGAGCTGGACCGCGATCTCATCGGACGGCTGGAAAAGCGTTTCGGCGAGCTGCTCGTCGTGCATTCCGCCGACGCGCTCGACTTCGATTTCGGCGCGCTCGCGCTCGAAGGCGAGAAGCCGACGCTGCGTATCGTCGGCAATCTGCCGTACAACATTTCGAGCCCGCTGCTGTTTCATCTCACGGCGTTCGCGCCGAAGGTCATCGACCAGCATTTCATGCTGCAGGACGAAGTGGTCGAACGCATGATCGCAGAGCCCGCGAGCAAGGACTACGGGCGTCTTTCCGTGATGCTGCAATACCGCTACGCGATGGACAAAATGCTCGACGTGCCGCCGGAGTCGTTCCAGCCGCCGCCCAAGGTGAACTCCGCGATCGTGCGCATGATTCCGTTCGCGCCGCACGAGTTGCCGGACGTGGATGAACGCGTGTTGTCGGATGTCGTGAAAGCGGCGTTCGCGCAACGCCGCAAGGTGCTGCGCAACAACCTCGCGGCTTATCGCGACCGGATCGATTTCGATGCCCTCGGCTTCGACCTCACACGCCGCGCGGAAGAAGTGCCCGTCGCGGAATTCGTCGCGCTCGCGCAGGCGGTTCAGCGCTCGCAAGCCTGAACGCAGCAGGCATCCGCGAGCAATTTCATCAGACGCTCAAGGCGTGCGCGCTGCTCGCGCTGCAGGCCGCGCGTCGCGCTCACCTGTTGCACGCGCGTGCGCCAGTAGGTCTGGCCGAACAGCGAATTCGCGCCTTCCGCCGACAGAACGCGCTCCAGATGCCTGATCGCGGCATCCACGTTTCTCGCGGTGTAAGGGCTCGTCGGGGCGGCGTTTCGTTCGAGTGTTTCGTTCATTGTCGTAGCCTCGTGTCGCGTTGAATCCGAGCGATTGATTCTGGCGGCGCGGCGGGACATCCGGCGTCCCGATCGGGCGCGCCGGACATACCGTAATCGGGACGCGATGTGTCCCGCTCGGCTGCTATGATCGTCGTCCCCGAAGATGCGGGACTCGGGCAGAAAATATCCTCTACGGAGACAGCGCATGCGCTTCATTCACGCGGCGGACATTCATCTCGACAGCCCGTTGCACGGGCTCGCCGCCTATGCCGACGCGCCCGCCGAGATGCTGCGCAGCGCATCGCGCGAAGCGTTCACGAAGCTTGTCGATATCGCGGTCGAAGAAGCGGTCGATTTCATGGTTATCGCGGGCGATCTCTACGACGGCACCTGGCGCGACTACAACACCGGCATCTTCTTTTGCCGCGAGATGGGACGCCTGCGCCGCGCGGGCATTCCGGTCTACGTGCTGTTCGGCAATCACGACGCCGAAAGCGAAATGACGACGCAACTGCAATTGCCCGACAACGTCCACACGTTTTCGACGCGCAAGCCGCAGACCTTTCGCATCGACAATTTGAAGGTCGCGCTGCACGGCCACAGCTTCAAGGAAAAAGCGGTCACGACGAATCTCGTCACCGCGTATCCCGCGCCGATCGAGGGTTATTTCAACATCGGCGTGCTGCATACCGCGCTCGAAGGCAGTTCGATGCACGCGACCTACGCGCCGTGCTCCATCGCCGAACTGCACGCGAAGCAATATCACTACTGGGCGCTCGGGCACGTGCACGAGTACGCCATCTGGCAGGAAGCGTCGACGATCGTGTTTCCGGGCAATCTGCAAGGGCGCAACATTCGCGAGACGGGCAGGCGTGGCGCGGTGATCGTGAGCGTGTCGGAGACGGAAGAGGTCAGCGTCGAACGGCTTTTCGTCGATGTCTTGCGCTGGGAGTCCGTCATGGTGGACGCCTCGCAGGCGGGCACGCTCGATGAAGTCGCGCTCGCGGTCGGACGCGCGCTCGAAGTGCTCGTCGAAGAAGCGGCGTCGTCCGTGCCGCACGCCGTGCGCGTGACGATCACCGGCGCGACGCATGCGCACGGCGCGCTCTTCGGGCTGGAAACGCAACTGCGCGCGGAAGTGCTCGCGCAGATCGCGGCCATCAGCCACGACCGGCTCTGGCTCGAAAAAGTGAAGATCGCGACCGAGCCGCTCGCGCACAGCGAACCCGCATCCGGCCGCGTCGATGCGCTCGCCGATCTGCACGGCCTTCTGATCGAAGCCGAGTCCGATCCCGAGTTTCTGGAGATGCTGAAGGAACGGCTCCTTGCGCTCGCGTTGCAGGCGCCGGCCGAGTTGCACAAGTCCGTGCCCGAGCTCGAACACGTCCGCAACGGCGACCTCGCGAAGCTGGTGAGCGAAGTGCGCTCCGGTCTGATCGCGCAACTGGCGGACGCGGAGTAGCCATGCGCATCGGCAAGCTCGAACTCATCCGTTACGGGAAATTCACCGATCACGCCGTCGAGTTTCCGGCGGCGGAACTTGATTTTCATTTCGTCGTCGGCCCGAACGAGGCCGGCAAGTCGACGATCAAAAACGCGATCTCCGAACTGCTCTTCGGCATGCCGCACAGCTCGCCGCTCGCGTTCGTGCATCCGCAAAGCGACTTGCGCCTCGGCGCGGCGATCCAGACGGGCGACGAGACTTTCGCGTTTCATCGCACGAAGAGCCGCAAGTCGCCGCTGTGCGCACCGAACGGCGACGCGCTCGCCGCCGATGCACTCACACCGTTTCTCGGCGCCGCCGACAAGCATTTCTTCGAGCAGATGTACTGCCTCGATCACGAGGCGCTGATTCGCGGTGGACGGAGCATTCTCGATGCATCGAGCGACGTCGGACAGGTGCTGTTCCAGTCGGCGGCGGGCATTGCGAGCCTCGGCGACGTGCGCCAGCGCCTCGCGGACGAAGCCGCCGGATTGTGGGCGAAACGCAAGTCGGGATGCAGCTACAACATCGGCCTGAAGCAATTCGACGAAGCCACCGCCGAACTGAAGACGGCCAGCGTGCGGACCGCGCAATGGCGGCGCGCGCATGCCGCCGTGGACGAAGCCGAGGACAAGAGCCGCGCACTGGAAGCGCGCCGCGCCGAACTCGAAGCAATGCGCGGCAAGCTCGAACGGGTGAGACGCGTGGCGCCGTATCTGAACGTGTGGCGCGACAAGGCCGCCGAGTTGCGCGAACTGGGCGATGTCGTCGACTTGCCCGCGAACGCCGAGGCGACGCTGCACAACGCGCTGACGCGGCTCGCTGCCGCGCAACGCGCGCTCGACCTGCATGCGGACAAAGCGCGGGAGTTGCAGGCCGCATCGAGCGCGGTTCACATCGATGACGCGATGCTCGCGGCGCAGGCCCGCGTGCGCGCGCTGGACGCGGCGTGGCAGCGCGCGGCGAACCACGCGAGCGAGATCGCGCGCCTCGAACAGAATGTCGCGGAGCGCTTGCAGCAGGTCGCGCAGGACGCCGCGCAGCTTGGCTGGCCGCTGGACGAAGCGGGCGCGCGCCGCGCGATGCCCGGCACGCTCGCGTTGCAGACGGTGACGAGCCTCATGTTCGAACGCGGCGAACTGGAACTCGCGGCGCGCAACGCGGATCAGGCTGCGAGTGAAGCCGCGGCGGATATCGAGGGGCTGAAGGTCAGGCTTGCGTCGATCGCGAGCGGCCATGTCTCGCCGGCCTTGCGCGCGGCGTTGCGGGCCGCGCAGAAGTATCGCGACGCGAGCGCGGAGCAGCGTCGTCTCGAAGACGCAAAGCGCGATGCGCAGCAGGCGCTCGATGCAGCGGTGGCGTCGCTTGGGCAGTGGCGTCGTCCGATCGGCGAGCTTGCGGCCATGACGCTGCCGGCGGCCGAGCGCATCGCCGCGTTGCGCAGCGGGCGGCAGGAACTGGCGTCGCGGTTTGCGCTCGCCGCCGATCGCGCCCGCGAAGCCGAAGACGATCTGCGCGCGACGCAAACCGAACTGGACGATCTCGTGCACACGCACGATGTCGTGACGGGCGATCAGGTGCGCGATGCCCGTGCCGCGCGCGATGCCGCATGGCACGCGATGCGGTCCGGCGATGTCGCGCTGGATCACGGCGCCGCCGGCTTCGAGACCGCCATGCACGCGGCGGACGGACTCGCCGATCGCCAGCTCGGCTCGCTCGGTCAGGCGACGCAGCTCGCGGCGCTGAAGCGGCGCATCGCGAACGACGAAGCGACGCTCGCCCGACGCGTGAACGGCGTGCACGGCATGCATGAGGCGCAGGCGGCGCTCACGGAATTCGATGAAGCGTGGCGCGCGCTCGCCGCGCAGTCGGGGCTGGAAGGCATGTCGCTCGACGATGCGCCGTCGTGGCTCGCCGCGCGCGACAAGGCGCTGGCGGCCGCGCAATCGTTCGACGCCCGCGCAGGCGAACTGGCGCGCGAATCCGCCGATGCCGCCGCGCGGCGCGACGAACTCGCGCGGCATCTCGTCGACGCGGGCGCGGCGCTCGACGCCCTCGGCTCGCAAGCCGGCCTCGACGCGCTCTGCGATCACGCCGAAGCGCACATCGCCGCAATCGACGACGCAACGGTCACGCGGCGCACCATCGGCGAGCAACTCGACGAAGCCCACGCGGACAGCATCGCGCGGCAGAACGCGGCGGCGGCGGCGCGCGAAGCATTGGAACGCTGGCGCGGCGAATGGTCGGCGGCGATCGCGAAGGCGGGCCTCGCGGCGGGCGCGGATTCGCAGGCGGCGGCCGAAGCGGCGATCGACATCGTGAAGAAGATCGGCGAGCAATTGACGCAGGTCGAGTCCATCCGCACCGGCCAGATCGATGCGATGCGCGCGGCGCTCGCCACGGTCGATGCGGACGCATTGCAGCTCGCGCGCGAACTCGATGCTTCCCCCGTCACGCGCGGCACGCAGCACATTGCGGCGGACCTGTCGGCGCGGCTCGATCGCGCGTGTGTCGCGCATGCGGAACGGCAGCGGCTGACGAAGGAACACGCGCAGGCGACGGATCAGGTGAAGCGCGCGCATGCCGAGGTCGAGGAAGCGAAAGCGGCGCTGCGGCCGCTTTACGAGCTTGCGCGCGTCGATGCGCCGGATGCGCTCGCGGTGCTGATCGCGCAATCGCAGAAGAAGCGCGAGTTGCTGGCCGCCGCAGACGACGCGCGCGCCGCGCTGATCAAGGGCGGCGACGGTTTGTCGCTCGATGAGATCGTCGCGGAAGTGGAGGGCGCGGACATGCCGAACGTCGAGGCTGAACTCTCGCGGATCGGCGCGGCGCTCACGGAATCGGTGACAACCGCAAGCGACATCGCCACCGCGCTTAACACCGCGCGCCGCGAGCTCGATGCCATTTCAGGCGAAGCCAATGCGGCGCGCGCGGAAGCCCGTCGTCAGGAAGCGCTCGCCGCGATGGCCGATGCCGCCGAGCGCTTCGTGAAGGTCGAAACGGCATCGACGCTGCTCAAATGGGCAATCGACCGCTATCGCGAGCGCCGGCAAGGCCCGATGCTCACGCGTGCGAGCACCATCTTCTCGGAGCTGACGCTCGGCCACTTCTCGCGGCTCGTCGTCGATTACGACCGTCAGCCGATGGCGCTTTCAGCCGTCCGCGCGAGCGGCGAACATGTCGAGATCGCGGGCATGAGCGAGGGCACGCGCGATCAGCTCTTTCTCGCGTTGCGGCTCGCGGCGCTGGAGGAGCATGGCGAGAAAGCCGCGTCGCTGCCCTTCGTCGCCGACGATCTCTTCATCAATTTCGACGATGGCCGCGCCCGCGCCGGCCTGCGCGTGCTCGCGCACATCGCGAAGCGCACGCAGGTGATCTTTCTGAGCCATCACGATCATCTGGTCGATATCGTCCGCGATGTGTTCGGCCCGCAGGTCAACGTGCGCTACATGGGCTGACCATGGGGTAACACGCGGCATCGCTTATTGCGGCTGTTCCGCGCCGTAACGATTCGCGAGCTTGCGGTAGTCGTCGGCGAATTCATCGCGTAAGGCTTGCGGCGCGAGAATCTCGACGCCCGCACCCAGCGCGCGCAGCCACCAGCGCAGCTTGAGACTCGGCGTCACGGTCCCGGAGACTTTCATGCGGCCGTCGGGGAGGGCGTCGATTTGCTGATCCTTCGACATCGGCGATTCGCGCAACTGATTGCCCGCGTTCCCTTCGAAGGCAAGCTCGAGGCGCACCGGCGGCTCGGGCAGAAAGTCGAAGACCTGCTGCGTTTCGATGTATTTGCGCAGCTTGAAGTCGTCGGGATACGTGAAGGACGCGCCCGACTCCGTCACCGAGCGAATGCGGTCGAGCCGGTAGAGCGCGCGCATCCATTCCTTGTTGCCGTTCTCGGGCTGCGGCGCGCGGTTCGGGTCCTGCGCGACCATGTACATGACGCCGGCGGACTCGACCAGAGCGAGCGGCCAGAGTGTCTTCGTCTTTGGCTCACCCTGTTCGCTCTTGTAGGCGGCGCGGTATTGCACGAGCAGTTCACGTTCGAAGAACGTCGCGGTCGCCACGGTCTGGAAGATGTCGGGACGCAGTTTCGGGCGAATCAGCGTGAAGGCGCCATCGACGGAATCGATCTTGTCCGCCCACGCGCGATAGATGCGGCTGTCGGCTTTTTCCTGCGACAACCGTGCTTCGGCGGCCTTGAAGAGCGGATCGATGTCGCGCGTCACGGCGTTCGGCAGCTTGTTGCCCGCGAAGCGCTGGAGGATGTGAAACGCGACGGCCTCGGATGCGCTCATCAGACCGCTCACGCCTTCCTGCAAGCCGTGCAGCCACGGTTTGCGCTGCCAGAGGAGTTCGCGGCCGTTGAGCATCGAGACGACGCGCGCGTCGGCTTCGAGCGCGCTCAGGTGGCGCTGCACCTTTTTCGTATAACCCACGCGATGACCGCGCTCTTCGAGCCGCCGATGGATTTCGGGCGTGGAGAGCCAGGCGGTCGCGTCGCGCTCGGTGGGGAGCACGCGGAGGATGGCTTCGTCGAGGCTGGAGGTCATGACGTCGGCGCGGGGGGATATTGAGATGGATTATAGGGAGAATTGGGACATATTGTGTCTTGATTGGGAGAAGGGTGCGGATTGCGGTTGATGCAGAGCGCGGGCTTTGTGGCGGTTGGCTAGATCGGGGGGGCGTTTTTGGAGTACCGAAGACGCAAAGGATCTTTCGTTCATCGAAGCGAACGCGACAATCGAAGACAAGGCGCTGGAAGCCGCGGGCGAAGCGGGCTGCGCGAATCGCGTGGCGAATCGAATGGGCAAAGAAAAAGGGCTCAGCTTGCGCTGAGCCCTTCAAATCTTTGGTAGGCCGTACGGGATTCGAACCTGTGACCAACGGATTAAAAGTCCGCTGCTCTACCAGCTGAGCTAACGACCCAAAAGAGGCAAAATTATAGTCGACGGATTCAAATTCTGTCAACCGAACTACTCTTGAAACCCATCGAAAAACGCTAGAAACATCAGAAAAACACCCGCGGCGTGACGGCCCGCGGGCATTCTCCTCGAGAGGCGCGAAACCCGGCCGAAGCGCTTAAAAAAAGCGCCGAAGGCTGCGCTTACTTCACCTGCGACATCTTGCTCTGCGCGGTCTGCGCGACTTCCGTACCAGAGTACTGCGAGATGATCTGCTGGAGCGTCTGCTTGGCAGCCGCCTTCTGACCTTGTTCGATCTGGTTATTCGCGATCGCAAGCAACGCTTCAGGCGCTCGCGGATGCGTCGGATACGTTTTCACCAGATTCTGCCAGATCGCAGTCGATCCCTTGTAGTCGCGCTGAGCGTACAGCGCATTGCCGAGCCAGTACTGCGCGGTCGGCTGATACGGGCTCTGCGGATACTTCGCCACGAACGCCTTGAACGACGCCGCGGCGTTTTTGTAGTCACCGTTACGGAACTGAGTCGACGCTGCGTTGAACGCCTCCGTCTCACCCGGCTGCACCGAACCGCTCACGCCATCGACCGTCTCTTGCTGCGGCTCGAATTTTTTCAGGCGCGTATCGAGATCGGCGTAATAGTCCTTCTGCTGCTTCTGCAGCGTGGTGAACTGATTGGCCAGATCCTCGTTCTGGCCACGCAACGTGGCGACCTGCTGGTTGAGCTGGTCGATCCGGTTGGACTGATCGAGGATCGTGCGCTGCGCAGCCTGCAACTGATTGGCCAGGCTGTCGGACTTCGTACGAAGGTCGAGCACGGCCTTGCGGGCTTCGTTGTCGTCGAAGACGCCGGCGTGCGCGGGTGCGCAAAGCGTCGTCGAACCGAGCACGCACACGGCTGCGGCCACGCGCAGCAAAGGAAAGCGATACAACATAGGGCGACTCACCCGTGACTGGTTACGTTACTGTTGATAGACGAGATCCGCGCGGCGGTTCTGCGCCCACGACGATTCGTCGTGACCCGTCGCCGTCGGCTTTTCCTTGCCGAGGCTCACGGCTTCCATTTGCGTATCGGCGACGCCCATCAGCGACATGGCGCGACGCACGGCTTCCGCACGCTTCTGGCCGAGCGCCAGGTTGTACTCGCTCGTGCCGCGCTCGTCGGTGTTGCCCTGGATCAGGACGTGACGCTCCGGATGGCTCTTCAGGTACGTCGAGTGTTGTTGCAGCAGCGGCTGATAGTCGTCCTTCACGGCATAGCTGTCGAAGTCGAAATAGATGCTGCGCTTCGCGAGCGGGCTGTTCGGGTCGTTCAGCGGGTCGATGTTGACCTGCTTCACGTCCGTCGGGTTCGGCTGCGTGCCGACCGCGCCCTTGTTCGCGCCTTCATCGAGCTTCACACCCGAGTGACACGCCGCCAATGCGCCGACCATTGCAACTGCCAGGCCGATACGAAGTTTCGACATCATGGTACCTCTCCTTGTGTTGTAGCTGAACGTTGTTTGTGGACGTTATTGCTGGACTTATTGCTGAGCTTATTGCATGAACGGACCCCAGGACGGCTCGCGCACCACACCGCCCTGTACGGACAAGACTTGCCGCGTGCGACCATCGGTCGAAACGGCTGCCAACACGCCACGTCCGTTCACTTGGGTGGCGTAGAGGATGTACTGACCATTCGCCGCGAAGCTCGGCGATTCGTCATGCGTCGTGTCGGTCAGCCCCGTTGCCGTGCCGGACGCGAGGTCCTGCAGGTACAGCTTGAAGCCGCCGCCCGTGCGCGAAATGTACGCGAGTTGCTTGCCGTCCGGACTCACGCGCGGGCTCGTGTTGTAGCTGCCCGCAAACGTGACCCGCTGGGCCGCGCCGGCGCTTTCACCCGCCGCCGGCATCTTGTAGATCTGCGGCTGGCCGCCGCGATCGCTCGTGAAATAAATCCAGTTGCCATCGGGAGAGAAGAACGGCTCGGTGTCGATGGAACTGCCTTGCGTCAGACGGCGCAGGCCGGAGCCGTCTGCGTTGACCTCGAAAATTTGCGTGTTGCCGGTACGCGAGAGCGCGACTGCGATCTTGCGGCCGTCAGGCGACCACGCCGGGGCACTGTTGTTGCCCTTCTGGTTCGACACGACCACGCGACGTCCCGTCGGCAGATCGTGGATGTAGACCACCGGCTTCTTCTTCTCGAACGACACATAGGCGACTTTCGTGCCGTCCGGCGACCATGCCGGCGAGATGATCGGCTCGGGGCTGGAGAGGGCGATTTTCGCGTCCTGGCCGTCCGAATCCGAAATCTGCAATTGATAGCGGCCGCCCGTCTGAATGACGTAGGACAGACGCGTCGCGAATGCGCCGCGGCCGCCCAGCAGCTTTGCGTAAATGTAGTCGGCGATCTTGTGCGCGCTCATGCGCAGACCGCTTTCGGCGCTGACGAGCGACAGGCCGCCGAGATTCTGCTGCTTCACCGTGTCGTAAAGGCGGAAGCGCACTTCGTACTGACCGTTCGGCAACTTGTTCACGCTGCCCGACACGAACGCATCCGCGCCTTTGGCCTTCCAGGCACCGAGATCGACCGAATCGGTCTCCGAAACGGGCGTGCTGCCGGCGTCGATGTTCGTGAACTTGCCGCTGCGCTGCAGATCCTGGCGAATGATCGCGCTCACCTGTTGCGGCGAATTCGCTTCGTTGGCGAAATTGGCCGTTGCGATCGGGAATTGGGTCGAACCGACGCCGGTCACGAGTACGTTCAACTGGGCGTGTGCGGCGGTGCCGGCTGCGATCAGGCAGGACGCGACCAGCGTTCTCAGGCCAAGCTTCGTCATCAAACTCATGCTGTTTAGGTTCCAGATAAAAGCGTTTTCAAGTGTCCGCGGACTGCAGAACAGACCCGCGGTCGCACGATTCGTTCCCGCAGCTCAATGCGCGCATTCAGGCGTTTTGCGCAATCAGCCTCCGGCCGGACGCAGCGTGATCGTAAAGCTGCCGGGCGCCTTGCCGTCGATGTCAACGGGCATCGGATCGGAGTTCTGCACCGCGCGCAGCGCCGCCGCATCCCATTGCTCGTTGCCGCTCGAACGGGTGATATTCGCCGACAACAGCGTGCCGGTAGGAGAGCAGCGGACGGAAACCACGGTTTCGAGGCCGGCCGTTTCGCCACCCCAATGGATGTTCGGCCGCACCCGACGCTGCACCTTCTCGGCATAACCCGGCGAAGTCGCATTGCCGCCCGCGCCCTTGCCGGTGCCGCTCTTGGCGAGACCCTCACCGCTACCCGCCGTGCCGCCGCCCAGCTGACCCTGCAACTGCGCGAGACGTGCCTTGCGTTCGGCATCGACCTTGGCCTTCGCTTCTGCTTCCGCCTTGGCTTTCGCCTGCGCCGCCGCCTTCGCTTTCGCGTCGCTCTCGGCCTTCGCCTTGGCTTGCGCGTCAGCCTTCGCCTTGGCTTCCTGCTGTTCCTTCTGCTCCTTCAACTGCTCCTGCTTTTGCGCTTCGGCCTGTTGTTGCTGACGCCTGTCCTGCTGCGCCTTTTGTTGCTGCTGCTTTTGCAGATCGGCCTGACGCTGCTGCTCGATTTGCTTCTGCTTGTCCTGCATCGCCTTCTGTTGCGCGGCCGCCGCTGCGGCTTGCGCCGCGAGCTGCTGCTGACGCTTCGCTTCCGCTTCCTGCTGCGCCTGTTCCTGCTGACGGCGCTGCTCGGCGAGCTGCGCTTCACGCGCGGCGGCTTCCTGCTGCTTGCGCTTCTTTTCCTGCAACGCGATATCCGCTTCCTCGTCCTTCGCGGGCGGCGGCGCAGGCTGGACCTTCACCGGCGCGGGCGGCGGCGGAGCGGGGCGGGGCGTCGGCGCGGGCGTGTCCGGGATCTCGGTCCAGATTTCCGCCTCGGCGCCCGCGGGCGTGTTGTTCTGCCAGTTGATGCCGTGATACAGCAGCCAGATGAGCAACAGATGCATCAGCGCGGCGAGCGCGAACGCACGGCCCGTCCCGCGCTCTCGCGGCGGGCGGATGGGCCGCGCGGACGCGCCGCGCGCTCGGCCATGCTTGTTCTGCGAACCGGTCATTGCGATTTGACGAGCAATCCGACGCGCTTCACGCCGCGCGCCTTCATATCGGACATCACGTTCATGACGACTTCATATTTCACCGTCTTGTCGGCGGCGATCACGACAGGCTGATCGGGATGCGACTCCTGCCGGTTCAGCACGAACGTGTTGAGGTCGTTCATGGTCATTCTCTGCTCTTGGGTCGAGCCACCGTCTTCCTTGTAGCGGACGTTCATGCTGCCGTCCGCCTTGATGTTGATCACGAGCGGCGGCTGCTGTTCCTGCGGCTGCGCATTGCCGACCGTCGGCAAGTTGATGATCGAGGGCGACACGAGTGGCGCCGTCACCATGAAGATGACGAGCAGCACGAGCATGACGTCGATATACGGCACGACATTGATGTCGGCCATCGCGCGACGCGAGCTGCCGCGCATACTGGAACGAATCGGGCCTGCCATCGCGGACTCCTTTCTTAGTGCGCCTGACGCTGCAGAATGTTCGAGAACTCTTCGATGAAGGTCTCGAAGCGGATCGCCAGACGGTCGATGTCATGCGCATAGCGGTTGTATGCAACCACCGCCGGAATCGCGGCGAACAGGCCGATGGCGGTCGCGACGAGCGCCTCCGCAATGCCCGGCGCCACGTTCGCGAGCGTCGCCTGCTGCACGTTGGCCAGGCCGCGGAACGAATTCATGATCCCCCAGACCGTGCCGAAGAGGCCGATATACGGACTCACCGAGCCGACCGACGCGAGAAACGCGAGATTGGCTTCGAGCACGTCCATTTCGCGCTGGAAAGCGGCGCGCATCGCGCGGCGGGAACCGTCCAGGATCGCGCCCGGATCGGTGATGCGGCGCTCCTTGCCTTTTAGGAATTCGCGCATGCCGGATTCAAAGATACGCTCCAGCGCGCCGATGGTGTGGCGGTTGTTCGCCGCGCTTTGATAGAGCGCCTGCAGATCGCCGCCCGACCAGAAATCGCGCTCGAAACGCTCGGTTTGCGCGCGCGCGCGGCGAATGGCAAACCACTTGCGGAAAATGAATGTCCACGACAGCAACGACAGCAGCAAGAGCAGCGCCATCACGGCCTGCGCGAGCAGGCTCGCGTGGATGACGAGAGAAACGATCGACAAGTCTTGTGTATTGTTCATAAAGGTCCGCTGTTACGTCCCGGAACGGGCGTCCGGTCGCGACGTCATGCTTTCGTGAAGCCAGTGTGAATCAGTCGAAAGCCGCGCCGCGACCGGTTCGTGTTCGGTAGTGCTTCCTCTGTTGTCCGATGCGAGGTTCGCCTCGGATGCGATGCGTTCATCGGCCAGCTTCAAAGCGCGTGCGATCCGTTGCGCGCGGCGTGGGGGCCGCGCCGCAGTCCCTCGAGCACCGCATCGGGAATGCCGGCCGGACGAATCGACGCGCGGTCCACCGAAGCGATGCGAATCTCGCCGCTTGCGAGCAGCACGCCGTCGCGCCACGCTTCCTGATGAAAATCCACCGACGCGCGCCCGAGCCGCTCGATCCGGCTCACGACGCGGATGACGTCATCCAGACGCGCCGGCGACGAATAATCGACGGCCGTGCGCCTCACGACAAACACGATGCCGTCCGACTCGGCGACACGCTGCTGGTCGATGCCGCACGCGCGCAACCATTCGGTGCGCGCCCGTTCGAAAAACTTCAGGTAGTTCGCGTAAAAGACGATGCCGCCGGCGTCGGTGTCCTCGTAGTACACCCGAACCGGCCACTCGAAGGTCAACGGATCACTCACCTTTGCGCTGCTCCGCTCGCGCGCGAGGTGTAACCCCGCTCCGGCGAGCTTTTTGACAAATATTCATCGGCGGCATTTTACCGGAAGCGGGCACACCACCGCCAAAACCTTAGGCAGATCGCGAATTCAACCGCGGTGAATTTGCAACGGTGCGAAGGTCTGCGCGATCGGCATGAGTTCGATTGCGTTGACGTTCACATGCGCCGGACGCGTGGCGATCCAGTAGATCGAGTCGGCGATGTCCTCCGGGGTGAGCGCCTGCGTGTCCTTATATACAGTCGAGGCCTTGGCGTCGTCGCCCTTGAAGCGCACGTTGGAGAATTCGGTGCCGCCGACCAGACCCGGCTCGATGTCGGTCACGCGCAGCGCCGTGCCCGCGACGTCGGCGCGCAGGTTCAGGCTGAACTGCCGCACGAACGCCTTGGTCGCGCCGTACACGTTGCCGCCGGCGTACGGATACGTTCCCGCGACCGAGCCCATGTTGAACACGTGACCGCGATTGCGTTCGATCATGCCGGGAAGGATCGCATGCGTGACCGTCACGAGGCCCGTGCAGTTCGTGTCGATCATCTTCTTCCAGTCGTCGAGATCGGCCCGTTGCGCGGGCTCGAGACCGAGCGCGAGACCGGCATTGTTCACGAGCACGTCGATCTGGGCGAATGCTTCGGGGAGCGAGGCGATGGCGTTCCTGACCGCGTTCTCGTCGCGGACGTCGAGTTCGAGCGGCAACAGTGCGTCGCCGAGTTCGCCGGATAGCGCGACCAGGCGCTCCTTGCGGCGCGCGGCGGCGATCACGCGATGGCCGCCTTTCACGAAAGTGCGGGCGATGGCAGCGCCGAAACCGGCGGAAGCGCCGGTGACGAAGACGATCATGGACGAGCTCCGGAAGAGATTGAATGTGCAGCGCCGCGGCGCACGAATGCGCGCATCCGGCAACGGCGCAAAGAGTACTTCCATTGGTGCGCCGCGGCAAGCAACGGCGAATGCGAACGATCGTGCTTTAAATGCGTCCGAACGTACGCGAAACGGCCCTGTCAGCCGGTTGCCTAAAGCATGCCCGCCCATTACACTACAACGCTCAAACCCCGCGTGACTGGCGATAGAATCTTCGGATTCAAGGTGGAGCGACCCACCAGGAAGCGCGGAGCGTCGTTTTGCCGTTCGCCTGGGCAGCTGAGATCCGCACGCCATTGCTGCGTTGCCGGTGGCTGTCCGTCCCGCGAAATCGGAATCTTCCTTCATCCGTCGCGCCTGGACTCCATGGGTTTCCAGCGTTTTCTGCGTCTGCTTCAAACGTGGCGCACGCGCGATCCGGTCAACCTGTTTTGATCTCACGGAAAACGTATGTTTGACAGAGCCGAAAGTACCCTCGCCAACGTCGATCCCGAATTGCTCAAGGCGATCGAGCAGGAAAATCGCCGTCAGGAAGATCACATCGAACTGATCGCGTCGGAAAACTACACTTCGCCTGCTGTGATGGCGGCGCAAGGTTCGCAACTCACCAACAAATACGCCGAAGGCTATCCCGGCAAGCGCTATTACGGCGGCTGCGAATATGTGGACATCGTCGAGCAACTGGCGATCGACCGCGTGAAGCAGTTGTTCGGCGCCGAAGCCGCGAACGTGCAGCCGAACTCCGGCTCGCAGGCCAATCAGGGCGTGTTCTTCGCCGTGCTCAAGCCGGGCGACACGATCATGGGCATGAGCCTCGCCGAAGGCGGTCACCTGACGCACGGCTCGCCGGTCAACATGTCCGGCAAGTGGTTCAACGTCGTGAGCTATGGTCTGAACGAAGCCGAAGACATCGACTACGACAAGACCGAAGCGCTCGCGAAAGAACACAAGCCGAAGCTGATCGTGGCGGGCGCGTCGGCGTTCGCGCTGCGCATCGACTTCGAGCGTCTCTCGAAGATCGCCAAGAGCGTCGGCGCGTACTTCATGGTCGACATGGCGCACTACGCGGGTCTCGTTGCAGCGGGCGTGTATCCGAACCCGGTGCCGCATGCGGACTTCGTCACCACGACCACGCACAAGAGCCTGCGCGGCCCGCGCGGCGGCGTGATCCTGATGAAGGCCGAATTCGAGAAGCAGATCAACTCGGCCATCTTCCCGGGCATTCAGGGCGGTCCGCTCATGCACGTGATCGCGGCGAAGGCCGTGGCGTTCAAGGAAGCGCTCTCGCCGGACTTCAAGACGTATCAGCAAGCCGTGCTCGACAATGCGCGCGTGCTGGCTGAAACGCTCGTGAAGCGCGGTCTGCGCATCGTCTCGGGCCGCACGGAAAGCCATGTGATGCTGGTCGACCTGCGCGCGAAGAAGATCACCGGCAAGGCTGCCGAGGCCGCACTGGGCGCCGCGCACATCACGGTGAACAAAAACGCGATCCCGAACGATCCGGAAAAGCCGTTCGTCACGAGCGGCGTGCGTCTCGGTTCGCCCGCGATGACCACGCGCGGCTTCGGCGTGAAGGAAGCGGAGCAGGTCGGTAATCTCATCGCCGACGTGCTCGACAATCCGGAAGATCAGGCGACCATCGAGCGCGTGCGCGCACAAGTGACTGATCTCACCAAGCGCTTCCCGGTCTACCGTTAATCCGCGAGTCCAACGCCGATGCGCTGCCCATTCTGCCGACACGAAGACACCCAGGTCGTGGATTCTCGCGTGTCGGAGGATGGCGCGGCCATTCGGCGGCGGCGGCGCTGTCCTTCCTGCGACAAGCGCTTTACCACGTATGAACGCGTCGAGCTGGCGTTGCCGTCGGTCGTCAAGAAAGATGGCAGCCGCGTGGAGTTCGACCGTCGCAAGATCGTGTCGAGCATGCAGCTTGCGCTCCGAAAGCGTCCGGTAGCGGCCGATGCCGTCGACGCCTCGGTTGCGCGCATCGAATATCAATTGCTCGGCAGCGGTGAGCGCGAAGTGCAGAGCGAGCGGCTCGGCGAACTCGTCATGAACGAGCTGCGCCAACTCGACACCATCGCTTACGTGCGTTTTGCTTCTGTCTACAAGCGCTTCGAAGACGTCTCCGAATTCGAAGACGTGCTCGATGAATTCAGGCGCGCCGCGCCGAAAAAAACGACTTCGCGCAAGCGCTGAGTCTGTCCGCATTCCTTCCTCCCAAGCCTGTTCATTGCCGTCTGCTCGCGCAGTGTGCCGGGCTTCGAACGGCGTGAACACTCGTCCGTTCGGCTAATGGCGGCGCGCATTTCTTCACGCTAGATTGAGCGTTCCGATTCGACTCGATCGCTAAGGAATGCAAATGATCTCCGCTTCAAATCAAGGCTTTACGCTCGTCGAACTCTGCGTGGTGCTCGCCGTGATGGCGATTCTCGCGACGTTCGCCGTGCCCTCGTTCGTCGCATGGCAGGCACGCGATCAGGTCGATGCGCGTGCGCGCTCGCTGTTCTCGACGCTTGCGCTTGCCCGCGCGGAAGCGGTCCGGCGCGGCGCGCGCGTCACACTTTGCCGTATCGACAGCGCGCGGCGTTGCCTCGCATCCGGACGAAGTTGCGACGACGGCGTCACGGACTGGTCCTGTGGCTGGGGCTTGTTCGTCGACCGCGACGGCGCGCCGACACTCCTGCGCATGCAACCGGCGATGACCCCCGTATCGATCACCGGAACGTCGACGGACATTTCGTTCACGCCGCCTTCGGGCCAGGTGATCGGCGGCTTTCGAAGTTTCGATTTCGCCCCGCGCGGCAGCCAGGCGACCACCAACCCGGCGGCGCGACGTTGCATCCGCATCGCCGCGGGCGGCCGGGCGCGCATGACGCAAGGCTCTTGCGGGGCGTCGGCATGAAACGAAAACCAACTATGAGGCGCCTTCAGCGGGGCGATTCGCTCATCGAAGTGATGTTCGCGTTGTCGCTTGCGGCGGTCACGGCGCTCGGGCTCGTCGCCGTGCAGAGCGCGCTTGCGCGGGGCGAGCGCATGGCGCTGTGGCGGGAACGCGCGGCGCTCGTGGCAGATTCAGTCGCGGAGGGCATCCGCGGGGAAGCGGACCGGGCGGCAATCGTCACGCAATGGCGCGCGCGGGCGGCGTCGATGCTTCCTTCCGGCGATGTCGCCGTCATCGACCGGACAGACGGCGTGCGGATCGTCGCGGTGAGCTGGCATGCGGAGGACCGCGCAGATCCGTGCCCGGAACCGCAGGCGCCGCCGCTCACGTCGTGCATCTCGGTGGCGTTCGCGCGATGAACCGGCGTTCTTCCTCGCGCGGCCATACATTGCTCGAACTGACGATTGCGCTCGCGCTCGGCATGCTGGTCGTGACCGCGTGCCTGTCGCTGTACAGGGCACAGCGCGCGGCGTTCGAACGCGCCACCGATGCCGCGCGCATGCACGACGCCGCATCGATCGCGCTCGACCTGATCGGCCAGCACATGCAGATGGCCGGCTTCATCTCTGGCCCGAAAGCAAACGCGGCAATCGGCGCGCCGATCTTCGGGTGTGCGCAGGGCCGCGTGGTCGGCGCGGATGCGTCGCCGTCGTGCGAATCGCTCGCGGGCCGCTCGGACGGCGTACAGATCGGCTATGCCGCCGATCTCGTGTCCACTTGGCCGACCTCGACCGGCGCGCCGTCCGACTGCCTCGGGCAGGCGGTCTCCGACACCATCGTCACGAACCGTTTCTACGCAAAAGCGAGCGCGTCCACCGGCGAGCCCGAGTTGTATTGCGAAGGCGGCGGCAAGCAGGCACAGCCTATCGTGGAAGGCATCGAACGGATGCGCGCACAGTACTGGCTGACGTCCGCGCCCACGGCGCTCGATGCGTCGGCGATTTCACGCGATCGCTGGCGCGAAGTTTATGCCGCGGACCTTTGCGTCCTCGTGCGCGGCTTCGCGGTGCAGGCGAAACGAAAAGCGGCGTACGTCGATTGCGACGGCCTTGCCGCCTACGCCGACGACGGCCGCGCCCGTCAAGCGTTCCGGCGCCGCGTCGCGCTACGCAATATGGCGGCAACGTCGACGCGAGGTGCGCCATGAAACCTGCCATCAAGCGCGCCATCGAGCGTCACTCGCAACGTGGCACCGTGCTGCCGATCGTCCTGATGCTCGCCGCCATGATGCTGGTGACGGCGAGCGCCTGGCTGCAAATGTCGCTGGTGGCCGCACGTTCGACCGTCGCGATGCGCGAACGTGTGCAGGCATTTCATGCCGCGGACAGCGCGTTGATTCGCTGCGCTCGCATGCTGTCGGCGGCGCTGCCGGCCGCGAGCCAGTCGCCGCGCGATGAGCCGTCGCGCTGGCGTCTGAAGACATCGTTCGAGGGGCCGGCAGCCCTGGCGTTCGCGCCCTTTGCCGATTGGCCTTACGCGCGTCGGGTGCCGCAGTGTCTGATCGAATCGTGGGCGAAGTCGGTCAACGAGGCGGGCGCGTCATACCTCGTCACCGCGCGCGGCTTTGGCGCGACGGCCGATTCGGAAGCGTGGCTTCAACTTCGCATCGATGTTGCCGATGTCGCCGATGGCGTCGGCACGCCGCACTGGCGACGCGTCGTCGCTCGTCCGTTTTGAGGGTCCGCGATGAATACGCGAAAAAGATGCGCAGCCTTCAGCCTGCTCGAACTGATGATTGCGCTGGGCGTGGCCGCGATCATCGCGACCTTTGCGATTCCGGCGTATCGCGCGCATGTGATGAAGGCGCATCGGCTCGAGGCCGCGGCCGCTGTCATGCGGGCGGTCGAGTTCGTCGAGACTGCGCGGCTTGCGCAAACTGCGGACGGCGGCAACGCGGTTGTGTTGAGCGGAGGTCTGGAACAGGCGCCATCGAACGGCATGGCGGTGTATCGACTTGCGGTATTGCCGGAATCGACGACGAACGGCGGCTACGCCATCGAAGCCGCTCCGGTCGTTTCAGGCGCGATGCAGGACGACGCCTGCGGCACGTTCGTCATGGATGCGACCGGACTGCGCTGGAATCACGCGTCCGGCGCGACCGTACCGCTCGACGCCGCGCAGTCGGCCGCGTGTTGGGGAGGGAGGAATTGAAACGGGTCGAGTCAGAACACCGTCGGGTCGACGGCGTCGGTCGAAGTCTCAGTGGCGGTGGACTTCATCTGCTGATAGATGCGCCAGCCTTCCCATCCGGCAAGCGCGAGACCGCCCCATTTGAGCAGCGGCTTGGCCCCATGCAGCAGTCTCGTTCGCACCGGTTTGGTGAGTACGAGCGACGCAACCGAGCCGATAATCGGGTACTTCTTGAACAACACGCCCACATTGCCCGAGCCGAGCAGCGACGAGAGCAGCCCGCCGATGCCGCCCGGCGCCGCGCCGCGTTTGCCCCAGCGACGCGCGCCACTGCCGGGCATCAGAAAACGCAGGAAACTGAAGTGCGTGACCGATGCGCGAAGATCGTAGGTCGCCTGGCGCAGTTCCATGCGTTCGACGTCCGCGCGTGCAATCAGCAGTTCCTTGCGCAGCGCGCGCATGTGCGGCGTGCGCAACTTCTGCACGGTGTTGCGCTTGGGCGTCTTGAAGGTGTCGTCGTTTTGGCTCATGGCGGATGTGGGTTCGCGGAATCAGCGGAACGTGTCGCGGTCCTTGCGGAATTCGGCGAGCGTCTCGTCGAACAGGTTGGGCGCGTCGCGCAGGTTGCTGCGCGCACGCAGGCCGCACGCAATGGCAACCAGCGCATACAGCACGGTGATGCCGCCAAGCGCCTGCCAGCGATAGGTGTCCCAGAAAAAGATGGCGATCAGGACCGTCAGGGAGATGAGCGACATCATCGCGAGCATCATGGCGGTGAGGCCGAGAAAGAGTACGCCTACGAGCCGCTCTTTCTCCTCCTGAAGCTCGATGCCGATCAATTCAAGTCGCGTCTCGAAGATGGCGAAGACGGAGGTAAGTATTCGTCGCAGTGGTCCGGGAGCCGATTGCTGCGGTGGCCGTTCTGTCGTCATGGCGTGGATGCAAGAAGCGCGTTGGTGCCGCTTTTATGGTCCGGTCGGCGCATGAAGCAGGTGCCGGCCGGTACGAATGTCGAGCCGCGCGCCCGGGCAGGCGCTCGCGGTTCAGTCCAACGGAGACTGCGACAGAAACCGCTGAGCAATCAGCGGGCCATGGTCAGGGAAAGCTGTGCGCGGCCGGGAAAAAGTTTATTTGCGGTTGATCAGGAGGCCGATCACCATGCCGAGACCCGCTGCAATGCCGATGGACGCCCACGGATGTTCGTGCACGTAATCGTCGGTGGCGCGCGCGGCCTTCTTGCCTCGCTCGATCACCACAACTTGCGCATCGGCGGCTTTTTCTTTCGCTTGCTTGAGGCGGGTGAGGGCGGTTTCGCGCAGTTCGGAGGCGCGTTCACCGGTGGCAGTAGCCGCTTGCTTCAAAAGATCTTCGGCGTCAGCGAGTACGGTTTTGATATCCGACATGAATCGCTCCTTGTTGATTTCTGACATTAAAGGCTCCAATCGGTGAGGCTACGCGAATCGTAACCAAAGATGGGATCGCTGACGAGGAGGGCTTGCGCCCTCCAGCACGAAACGTACGCAGATTCCGTTCCAGTCGCGCAGTCTTGCCGCGACGATGCGTCGCCTCGTCAATTCATCGACATCGCCGGAGATGGATACGATCTGACCCGTAAAAGTTTCAGCAGCTTATCGAAAGTTACAAACGAAAAAAAGCCGGCGTGCGAGCGCCGGCTTCATTACGCATGAACGAAACGCTTTAGAAAAACGCCTGAATGCCCGTTTGCGCGCGCCCGAGAATCAGCGCGTGAATGTCGTGCGTGCCTTCGTAGGTGTTCACCACTTCGAGATTGACGAGGTGACGCGCGACGCCGAATTCATCCGAGATGCCGTTGCCGCCGAGCATGTCGCGCGCGAGGCGGGCAATGTCGAGCGCCTTGCCGCACGAATTGCGCTTCATGATCGAGGTGATCTCGACGGCCGCCGTGCCTTCGTCCTTCATGCGACCGAGACGCAGCACGCCTTGCAGGCCGAGCGTGATTTCGGTCTGCATGTCGGCGAGTTTTTTCTGGATTAGCTGGTTCGCCGCGAGCGGGCGGCCGAACTGCTTGCGATCCAGCGTGTACTGACGCGCCGTGTGCCAGCATGCTTCGGCCGCGCCGAGCGCGCCCCAGGAAATGCCGTAACGCGCTGAATTGAGGCACGTGAACGGCCCTTTGAGACCGCGCACGTTCGGCAGCATGTTTTCCTCGGGGACAAACACTTCGTCCATCACGATTTCGCCGGTGATCGACGCACGCAGGCCGACCTTGCCGTGAATCGCGGGCGCCGAGAGTCCCTTCCAGCCCTTCTCCAGAATGAAGCCGCGAATCTCGTCGCGACCGTCTTCTTCGAGCTTCGCCCAGACGACGAACACGTCCGCGATCGGCGAGTTCGAGATCCACATCTTCGTGCCGGACAGCGAGAAGCCGTTCTGCACTTTCTTCGCGCGCGTCGTCATGCCGGCCGGGTCGGAGCCGGCGTTCGGTTCGGTGAGGCCGAAGCAGCCGATCCACTCGCCACGCGCGAGCTTCGGTAGATATTTTTCCTTCTGCGCGTCGCTGCCGAAGGTGTTGATCGGCACCATCACGAGCGACGACTGCACCGACATCATCGAGCGATAACCCGAATCCACGCGCTCCACTTCACGCGCGATCAGCCCGTAGCACACGTAGTTGAGGCCCGGTCCGCCGTATTGCTCGGGAATCGTCGGTCCGAGCAAGCCCATTTCGCCCATCTCGCGGAAGATCGCGGGATCGGTCTTTTCTTCGCGAAACGCCTGCATCACGCGCGGCTGCAGCTTGTCCTGCGCGTAGGCGCGCGCGGCTTCACGCACCATGCGTTCGTCTTCGGTCAGTTGCTGATCCAGCAAAAGGGGATCTTCCCAGTTGAATTGGGCGGCGTGGGCCATGTGCGTTCTCCTGATTTCATCGAAAAGCGCCGGGGCGGAATCGGTCGTGCGATCGGCCGGCGCGCGAGGCGCTTGACATGAGTTCCGCTAAGCGAAACAATGTTTTGCAAATCTGTTCCGAGTTTATCACCCGATGCCAGCCGATTCCAATCGAAATTCCACGTCGACTCCGCGGCGTCCCGTTTCATCCGACGATATCGACGAGCGCAAGTTCGTCGTCGCGCTTGCACGCGGGCTCGACCTGCTGCGCGCATTCCGGCCCGGCGAGACGCTGCTCGGCAATCGCGATTTCGTCGAGCGGACGGGCTTGCCGAAGGCGACGGTCAATCGTCTCGCCTACACGCTGACGACGCTCGGCTATCTGCGCTTCGACGAGCCGGCCGGCAAATACGCGCTCGATACCGGCGTGCTCTCGCTCGGCTTCACGCTGCTGGCGGGCGCGGACACGCTCGAACTCGCGCGTCCGCACATGCGCGAGCTGGCGCGCGAGATCGGCGCGGCGGTGTCGCTCGGCTGCCGCGACGGGCTCGACATGATCTATCTCGAAACCATTCGCAGCGAGACGGCGCTGACGCTCGGACTCGCGCCCGGCTCGCGTCTGTCGATGCTCACAAGCTCGATGGGCCGCGCCTATCTCGCCGTGCAGGACACGGCGGCGCGCGAGGCGCTGTTCGAGGAGCTGGGCAGGAACGAAGGCGCGGCGCATGTCGATGCAGCGCGCCGCGCGATCGCCGATTTCGCCCGCGACGGCTGCTGCTACTCGTTCCGCGAATGGCACGACGACGTCAACGCCATCGCCGCGCCGTTTCGCGACGTGCGTAACGGGCGCTGGCTGGTGCTGTCGAGCAGCGGGCCGGCATCGTCGATGGGCGAGGCGTATTTCCGCGACATCATCGGCCCGAAACTGAAGGCGCTGGCCGCGCGCCTCGCCTGAATCTGCCGGACGCTCAGGAACGATCAGAGCACCGTCCGCACATGCCAGAGTTCCGGAAACAGCACGACATCGAGCATCTTGCGCAGATACGACGCGCCCGCCGTGCCGCCCGTACCGCCCTTGAAGCCGATGATGCGCTCGACCGTCGTCACGTGGCGGAAGCGCCATTGCCGGAACGCGTCTTCGAGATCGACGAGTTCCTCCGCCATCTCGTAAAGATCCCAGTGATGCGACGGATCGCGATACACCGCGAGCCACGCCGCCTCGACGGTGGGATCCGCCGTGGTCGGCTGCGTCCAGTCGCGGTTCAGGCGCGCCGGGTCGATCTCGAAGCCGCGCCGCGCGAGCAGGCGGATCACTTCGTCGTAGAAGGAGGGCGCCTCCAGCGTCTCGCGCACCTGCGCGAGAATATCCGGCCGATGCGCATGCGGCTGGAGCATCTGCGGATTCTTGTTGCCGAGCATGAACTCGATCTGCCGATACTGATGCGACTGAAAACCCGACGACTGGCCGAGATACGGACGCATCGCCGTGTATTCGGAGGGCGTCATCGTCGCGAGGACGTTCCACGCCTGCACCAGTTGCTCGAAAATGCGCGACACCCTCGCGAGCATCTTGAACGCGGGCGGCAATGCGTCGCGATGCACCGCCGCGAGCGCCGCGCGCAGTTCGTAGAGCGCGAGCTTCATCCATAGCTCGCTCGTCTGATGCTGCACGATGAACAGCATCTCGTTGTGATCCGGCGACAGCGGATGCTGCGCGGTCAGGATCGAATCGAGGCCGAGATAATCGCCGTAGCTCATCGAGTCTGCAAAATCGAGCTTGGCGTCGTGCCAACCTGTTTCCTGGCCGGTTTGTGCGGCGCCGTGGCCGAACGGGCAGCCTTTGGTTTCGTCCATGTCGACGTTCCTCTCAGGTCACCGATGCGCGCTCGGCGAACTCGGGCGCCCGCCAGCTTTCGGTCGCGAGGACATCGCGCAGGGTTTCGACGGCGTCCCACACATCGACGAAACGCGTGTACAGCGGCGTGAAGCCGAAGCGCAGAATGCGCGGCTCGCGATAATCGCCGATCACGCCGCGCGCAATCAGCGCCTGCATCACCTCGTAGCCGTTGGGATGCTCGAAGCTCACCTGCGAGCCGCGCAGCGTGTGCGCGCGCGGCGTGGCGAGCGTGAGCGGGAATTCACCGCACCGTTCCTCGACCAGCCTGATGAACAGATCGCCGAGCGCGAGCGACTTGCGGCGCAGGGAATGCATGTCGGTTTGCAGGAAGACGTCGAGCCCGCATTCGACGAGCGACATCGACACGATCGGCTGCGTGCCGCACAGAAAGCGGCCGATGCCGTCGTCCGGGCGATAGACCGGGTTCATCTCGAACGGCTTCCTGTGGCCCCACCAGCCGGAAAGCGGCTGCGAGAACGCGTTCTGATGGCGCTTGGGCACCCACACGAACGCGGGCGAGCCGGGGCCGCCGTTCAGATACTTGTACGTGCAGCCGACCGCGTAGTCCGCGCCGACGCCATTCAGATCCACCGGCACCGCGCCCGCCGAATGCGCGAGATCCCACACGGCGAGCGCGCCCGCGCGACGGATCGTCTGCGTGAGCGCGGCCATGTCGTGCATGTAGCCGCTGCGGTAATTGACGTGCGTGATCATCGCGATGGCGGTGTTTTCGTCGATGGCGTCGGGCAGTTCCGACGGATCGTCGACAAGACGCAATTCGTAGCCGCGATCGAGTTGCTCGATCAAACCCTGCGCGATGTACAGATCGGTCGGAAAGTTCGAACGTTCGGAGACGATCACGCGCCGCTTCGGATCGCGCTCGTTCGCGAGCCTGAGCGCCGCCGAGAGAATCTTGAAGAGATTCGCGGAGATCGTGTCCGTCACGACCACTTCGTCCTCGCCCGCGCCGATCAACGGCGCGAGTTTGTTGCCGAGCCGTTTGGGCAGCGCGAACCAGCCGGCCGTGTTCCAGCTGCGGATCAGGCCGTCGCCCCATTCGGCGGCGATGACGTCGGCGGCGCGCGCGGCGGCGGCTTTGGGCGGCACGCCGAGCGAGTTGCCGTCGAGGTAGATCACGTTGTCGGCGAGCGCGAACTGGTCGCGCAGGGCGCGCAACGGATCGTCGCGGTCGAGCGTCACGGCTTCGTCACGAAATTTCATCGAAAAATCCATATATTCGAGGGGATCAGGAAAGTGGACGCAGAACGGCGCGAACCGGGCTCGCATCGAGCGTCGTGAATTTGAGTGGCAGCGCGATCAGTTCGTAGTCACCCGGCGCGACGGCATCGAGCACGAGGCCTTCGAGAATCGCCATGCGATGCGCGCGGATGCGCTTGTGGGCGTCCATCGTCTTCGAGTCTTGCGGATCGAGCGAAGGCGTGTCGATGCCGATCAGCTTCACGCCTTTCGATGCAAGCAAGTCGATGGTCTCGGGCGCGACGGCGGTGAAGGCGCTGTCCCACGCGTCGAGCGGCGCGTGGGCGTAAGTGCGCAGCAGCACGCGCGCGGGGACGTCGGCGAGATGCGCGGCGACGTGTTCGGGCAGCACGAGCGGCGCCGCGCCGATGCAATGCACGACCCGGCACGCACCGATATATGTTTCGAGCGCGACGGCGCCGATCGCCGCGCCGTGCTCGTCGTAGTGGAGCGGCGCATCGGCGTGTGCGCCGGTGTGCGGCGAGAGCGTGAGACGCGCGACGTTGACGGGCGAGCCCGCTTCCATGCGCCACACGCGCTCGATGCCGACGGCTGTATCGCCCGGCCAGACGGGTGTGGCGGTGCCGATTGGCGGGGAAATATCAAAAAGTGTCACGACTCGCCCTAACAGAAAGCGTGGAGATGCGTCAAATCATAGTCGTGATATCTCGAAAGGTGCTTGCAAAATAACCACCCAAAACGGTCGCACTTAGAACATAATTCGATGAAACGGGCACAGGGGACTCAAAAATGACCGGCTTCACGCTCGATGCAACGGATTGCCGAATTCTGGCGGTACTGCAGGAAGATGGACGGATCAGCAACCTGGACCTGGCGGAGCGCATTTCGCTCTCGCCGTCGGCGTGCTTGCGCCGGATGCGGCTGCTGGAAGAGGAAGGGGTGATCGCGAGTTATCGCGCGTGCCTCGACCGCGAGCGGCTCGGCATCGAACTGGAGGCGTTCGTGCATGTCTCCATGCGCAACGACCAGGAAAACTGGCACGAGACGTTTGCCGCCGCCGTGCGCGAATGGCCGGAAGTGGTCGGCGCGTTCGTCGTGACGGGCGACACGCACTATGTGCTGCGGGTGCTCGCGCACAACCTCAAGCATTACTCCGATTTCATTCTCTCGAAGCTCTACAAGGCGCCCGGCGTGATCGACATCCGCTCGAACATCGTGCTTCAGACCATGAAGGACGACGCGGGCGTGCCGGTCGCGCTGATCGAGCAGCCGGTGCGCGCCCCTACACCCTGAGTGCCCTAGGGGTTAATCGAGCGGTCCCAGCGTGTGGAAATCGCCCGCCTGAAACACCAGCGGCGCGACCTGCGACACGCCTTCGCGCACGCCGCAGCGTTCCACTTCGCCCACGAAGATCACGTGATCGCCTTCGTCGTAGCGGCTGCGGTTGTGACACTCGAACCACGCGAGCGCGCCTTCCAGAACGGGCATGCCGGTGTCGCCCGCGGCGTGCGACACGCCCGCGAAGCGATCGCCCTTGACGGTCGCGAAACGGCGGCACAGATCGAGTTGAGAGGCGGCCAGCACGTTCACCACGTAGTGACTGTTCGCGCGAAACACCGCCATCGACGCCGATTTGGTCGCGAGGCTCCATAGCACGAGCGGCGGATCGAGCGACACCGAGTTGAAGGAACTGGCGGTGATGCCGATCGGCTGGCCGGAAGCGGTGCGCGTCGTGATGACGGTGACGCCGGTCGCGAACTGGCCGAGCGCGGCGCGAAACTTTGCAGGATCGAAATTCGGGGCTTTGGCGCGTGTCATTTCGCAGATGAGCGGGCAAATGGGCGGTCGAGTGTGTCGTGTGCTGCCGAGCCGGCCGCGCGTCGCGCTTCAGTCGGAAGGATCTTTTCAGAAATCATGTAAAAACAACGGATTTTTGTCGATTCTAGCGGAATCGGCTGCCGCTGGCCGCGTAATGACCTTCATCGACAGCAAGTTCTCTGCCGCCCCGGGCTTTGTGCAGCGCCCGATCAAACCCAGTAAGCTCGATTTATCTCGTCCCGGCTGGGCGTGCATGAGCGCATTGAAGTTTCGGCCGGGCGCATCCATATGCATGATCCGCGGCAAGCCCGCATGCACCTGATGAGGAGTGGCGCCTGATGACCCAAACCAACCAGCAGAACGAGCAGGGCAGATTCGAAACCGCGACGCTCGGCGGCGGCTGTTTCTGGTGCACCGAAGCCGTGTTTCTTGCAGTGCAGGGCGTGGAATCGGTCGAATCCGGCTATGCGGGCGGCCGCGTGTTGAACCCGTCTTATGAGCAAGTCTGCGACGGCGAAACCGGTCACGCCGAAGTGGTGAAGGTGGTGTTCGATCCGGCCATCATCAGTTATCGCGAGGTTCTCGAGATTTTCTTCGCGACGCACGATCCGACCCAGCTCAATCGTCAGGGCAACGATGTCGGCACGCAATATCGCTCGGTCGTGTTCACGCATTCGGATGAACAACGCAAGACCGCGCTCGACGTCATCGACGAACTGCAGCGCGAGGATGTCTACGGCGGCAAGATCGTGACGGAAGTCACGCCGCTCGACGGCAACTACTACGCCGCCGAGGCGTATCACCAGAACTACTTCGCGCAGCATCCGAATCAGGGTTATTGCGCGGCGGTGGTCGGGCCGAAGGTCGCGAAATTCCGCAAGAAATTCGTGCACCGGCTGAAGGCGTAAAGCGCCGAAGCGTCTGAGCGCCTGAACGCCTAAGCGCCTCAGCGCCATTGAACGGTACTAGCCGCCTCGCGCGCGCTCGCATTCCTCCGCGATGCCGCGCGCGAGCTCGAAACACGTGAGCGGCGCCGAGCCTTCCGCCTTGTTGTTCGCCGCGATCACGACCGGCTGGCCCGCAATCGCGTAACGCGCGGCCAGTTCGGCGAGGGCGCCGCGCGTATCGAGGTCTTCATCGACGATCTGATCGAACGGCTCGTATTTCGCCTTCGCCTGTTCATAGCGAAAGCCGCTGTGCAGACTCCATCGCACAATGAGCGGTCCCAATCCTTCTTCGTCCAGCAGTTCGAGCGCCTTGGCCTGCCGGCGCACGTCCGGCATGCGCGCGTGCACGCCGATGCAATAGCGCACGTTCGCCTCGCGCAGCGCGCGGATGAAGCGCGGCGTGAGCATGACCGCATCGCGGATCTCGACCGCGTAACAGGCATCGCCTTCGAGCGGCGGCAGCGCGTTCAGAAACGCCGACAGCCGCTCGATGAAGCGCGCCGGTTCCACGATCATCGCATCGGGCAGCGGCGAGAACTGGAACACGAGCGCGCCGGCCTTCGCGCCGAGCCCGCCGATACACGGCAGGACGAATTCGTCGATGGCGATCTGCGCGTTCAGGAACGCGGGATTGTCGGCGTCGGGGGTGCCGCGTTCGCCGCGCACGAAGGCATCGGTGACGGAGGCGGGCGCCTTCACGATGAAGCGGAAATGCTCCGGCACCTGCGACGCATAGCGCGCATAGTTCGCGAGCGACAGCGGCGCGTAGAACGAGCGGTCGATCGACACGCTCTTCAGAAGCGGATGCGCGCCGTAAGCGGTGAGACCGTCGCGCGAGAGTTTCGTGTTCGAATACCCGTCGCCGTAGACGATGCCGCGCCAGCCCGGAAACGACCACGTGGATGTGCCGAGATGAACCGTGCGGGGAAGGCGTTGAGAAAGGGCGTCGTGTTCGGGTTGCAGCAGCGCGGGCAGTACGCCGCGCGGCTTGGGCGGGTTCGCTGGCGTGGCCGTATCGGCTGAAACCGGCGCGGGTTCGCCGAAGAGATCGACCTGCTCTTGCGGCGCGCCCATTTCCAGTGACGTGAGATCGCGGTTCAGGACGCCTTCTCGTAGATATAGCGCCGCGACCACGGAAGCGTCGTCGCGCTGCGTCCCGCCTTGCGGCAGATCACCTGATAGATCGACACATCGTCGTTTTCGAACGCATACGCGCAGCCCGCGAGATACACGCGCCAGATGCGGAAATGCGCGTCATCGACAAGCTTCTGCGCCTCTTCGGCGCGCTCTTCGAAGCGATTCGCCCAGATGTTGAGCGTATGCGCGTAATGCCGCCGCAAGCTTTCGACGTCGATCGCCTCCAGCCCGCCGCGCTGCATGCTTTCGAGCGCCAGTCCGATATGCGGCAGTTCGCCGTCCGGAAACACGTATTTGTCGATGAATTCGCCGCCGCCGAGCGAAGTCTCGCCGCTGTCCGCATCCGACGACGTGATGCCGTGGTTCATCACGACGCCGTCGTCGACGAGCAGATCGCGAATCTTGGCGAAGTAATCGGGCAGATTCTTGCGCCCGACGTGCTCGAACATGCCGACGCTCGTGATGCGGTCGAACTGTCCGGGAACGTCGCGATAATCCTGCAGACGGATTTCGATCCGGTCTTCGAGGCCCGCCGCCTTCACGCGTTCGGTCGCGAGCTTGAACTGGTTTTCCGAGAGCGTGACGCCCACGCACTGCGCGCCGAACTTCTGCGCCGCGCGGATCACGAGCGCGCCCCAGCCGCAACCGATATCGAGCAGACGATGGCCCGGCTGCAACTGGATCTTCGTGAGAATGTGGTCGATCTTCTTGAGCTGCGCGGTGTCGATGTCTTCGTCGCCGTCCTCGAAATAGGCGCAGGAGTACACCATGTTCTTGTCGAGCCAGAGCTGATAGAACTCGTTCGACACATCGTAGTGGTACTGAATGGCCTTCTTGTCCGACGCCTTCGAGTGATTGAAGTAGCGCCGCACGCGCGCGAGCTTGCCGGCATTCGTCACGGTGCTCTTCGCAAGCGAGTAACTGATATTGATGATGTCGGTGAGCTTGCCCTCGATATCGATCTTGCCCTTCACGTACGCTTCGCCGAGATTGTCGAGACTCGGTTCGAGCAGATAGGGCAGCGCGGTCGCGGTCTTCACGTGCAGCGTGACCTGCGGCGCGGCGAACTGGCCGAAATCGTGTTGCTGTCCGTCCCACAGCACGAGCCGCGCGGGCAGATTGGCCCGTTCGCGAACTTCGTGAACCCATTGCGTCAGCTTCTTCTCCCAGAACATGCTTGTTTCTCCGCGCTAGATGAAATCAAGGGAAGGCTCGCGCCTCCATGTTCGTACTGCTTGCCGCTTCGTCCGTGCTTCCGTCCGTTCGTCGCTCCCCGCGCCGGCGAGGTGCCGCGTTACGGTGCGAGTCTCGCGATTCGCCAGGGATCGCCCGCGTGTTCGCGCGTATAGACGATGCGGTCATGCAGCCGCGACGGGCGTCCCTGCCAGAACTCGATGGAATCGGGCAAGAGACGATAACCGCCCCAGTGCGGCGGACGCGGCGGCGCGTCCCCGAACCGGGCGCTCATCTCGCGCTCGCGCGCTTCCAGCGCCTCGCGGCTTTCGAGCGGCTGACTCTGATCCGATGCCCATGCGCCGATGCGCGAGCCGAGCGGGCGCGAGGCGTAATACGCGTCGCTTTCCTCCGTGCTCGTCTGTTCGACGCGGCCCTCGATGCGCACCTGGCGCTCGAGTTCGATCCAGTGAAACAGCAGGCTCGCCGCGGGATTGGCGGCAATTTCGCGGCCCTTGCGGCTTTCGTAGTTGGTAAAGAAAACGAATCCGCGCTCGTCGATGCCCTTGATGAGCACGATGCGAGCAGACGGACGGCCTTCGCGATCGACGGTCGCGAGGGTCATGGCGTTGGGTTCCGGCAACTTCGCGTCGAGCGCCTGCGCGAACCAGGTTTCGAACTGGCGAAACGGGTTCGGGTCGACGTCCGCGGTGTCCAGTGCGCCGCGCGAGTAGTTCGTGCGAAGATCTGCGAGGGTGGTCATTTTTTATGCAATCGCTACAGTCGCGTCAGTATAGCCAGAGTAAAACGTTCTTGCCCTGATTACCCGGAGACGTGCTAGAGAGCCCGCTGCGCAAACCACTGCCGACTATCACGTCTCCGGTTTCGATAAGGCAGAATACGCAATTCGGCCGCATTTTGCATAATCCAAGACTCAACTTTGCAACACCGACAGCCGCTTGTAAGTCTTGATTGACGCGGCGCAAGGCATATCGCAATTTGCTGTTTGCAGTCGGCTTTCAAAGCGCCCCGTTTTGACCACGTTTCGACCCACGTTTCGACCTCGCACTCAATGACCGCCTCATCCGATATCGCCATGACGCCTCCCGCCGACGAAGCCGCCGATCGCGAGCGCCGCTTCGGCGGCATCGCGCGTTTGTACGGCGCGCCCGCGCTCGCCGCATTCCAGAATGCGCATGTCGCGGTGATCGGGATCGGCGGCGTGGGGTCGTGGGTCGCGGAGGCGCTCGCGCGCAGTGCGGTCGGCAAGCTGACGCTGATCGATCTCGATAACGTCGCCGAAAGCAACACGAACCGTCAGATTCACGCGCTCGACGGCAATTACGGCAAGGCCAAGGTCGCGGCGATGGCCGAGCGCATCGGCCTGATCGATCCCGCGTGCGACGTGCGCCAGATCGAGGACTTCGTCGAGCCCGGCAATTTCGATGCAACGCTCGGCGGCGGCTTCGATTTCATCGTCGATGCGATCGACAGCGTGCGCACGAAAACCGCGCTGATCGCGTGGTGCGTGGCGCGCAAGCAGGCGCTCATCACCGTGGGCGGCGCGGGCGGGCAGCTCGATCCGACGCGCATCCGCATCGACGATCTCGCGCTCACCATTCAGGACCCGCTGCTCTCGAAGGTGCGCGGCCAGTTGCGCAAGCTGCACGGCTTTCCGCGCGGGCCGAAGGCGCGCTTCAAGGTGAGCGCGGTCTATTCCGACGAGCCGTTGATCTATCCCGAAGCGCCCGTGTGCGATTTGAGCGAAGGCGCCGAGCATCTGGAAACCGGCGCGGGATATGCGGGCCCGGTCGGGCTCAATTGCGCGGGTTTCGGTTCCAGCGTGTGCGTGACGGCGAGCTTCGGTTTCGCGGCGGCCGCGCATGTGCTACGGGCGCTGGCCAAAAGCGCAGCGTAGTTTTTCTCATAACTAACGCAAAACGGCCGGCTTCCGGAGTTCGGTTCAGAGCCGGCCGTTTTTATTGGGAGCGCGATTCGAGTGCGATTCGGGCGCGGACTTGCCGCTCAGTTCATCGCCGCGCTCAGCTTGCGCCGCCACTGCGACACGAGATCCGGCTGATTCGCGGCCAGCTCGAAGACGGACAGCATCGTCTTGCGTCCGACATCGTCCATGAACGCGCGGTCGCGCACGACGATCGCCAGCAGATGCTCCAGCGCCCCGCCGTAGTCGCGGCCCGCAATCAGACGGTTCGCCAGCGCGAAGCGGGCATCGAGATCGTCGGGATTGGCGTTCACTGCGTCGACCAAGGCGTCGGCGGGCGGCAGATCGGCGGCGGCATCGGCGGCGTCGAGCTCGGTTTTGAGCGCGTTGTAGCGCGCGTCGATGCCTTGCGTCGTCTTCGGCGAGAGGAGCTTTTCCTCGTCCTTCGCCTCGTCGATGCGGCGCTCGGCGATCAGCCATTCGATCAGGTCGAGGCGGGCGTCCTCGTAGCCGGGATCGAGCGCGAGCGCGGCCTTGATGGTGTCGATAGCCAGCTTGCGTTCACCCGCGGCCCACGCGTTGTGCGCGGTTTGGCGTTCGGCGTCGGCGCCGTCGGGCACGAGGCGATCGAGAAATTCACGCAGCTGGCCTTCGGGCAGCACGCCGATGAACTGATCGACCGGCCGGCCTTCCGCGAACGCGACGACGTGCGGAATGCTGCGCACCTGAAAATGCGCCGCGAGCTCCTGATTCTCGTCGACGTTCACTTTGACCAGCTTCCATTTGCCCGCGGCTTCGGCTTCGAGCCGCTCCAGCATCGGTCCGAGCGTCTTGCACGGGCCGCACCAGGGCGCCCAGAAATCGACCAGAACGGGCGCGAGCATCGATGCGGTGATGACGTCGTTCTCGAAGGTGGCGAGGGTCGTATCCATGCGTTCTCTCCTAATGCTTGCGGTGGTCGATCCCGTTTATGTGGGGACGACTCGCGCAACTCTCAAGCGCCGGGGCGCGACTCATGCTTCGACTCATGCTTCGACTCATGCCTCGACTCATGCCTCGGGCGCGCGATTGTCGCGGCGCTGCGGCGGCAGCGGGATGAATTCGGTTTCGCCGGGCACGTGCCCCATGCGCTGCTCGCTCCACGCGGTCTTCGCCGCTTCGATCTTCTCGCGCGCGCTCGACACGAAGTTCCATTCGATGAAGCGCGCACCGTCGAGCGGCGCGCCGCCCAGCAACATCGCGATGGCGCCGTTCGTGCTCGTGAACGTCACGTCCGCGCCGGGTGCGAGTACGGCCATCTGCTGTTCGGGCAACGCTTCGCCGTCGATGCTTAAGTCGCCGCTCACGAGATACACGCCGCGCTCCTCGTGTTCGGTGTCGAGCGTGATCTGGCTGCCGGCACCGAATTCGGCGGCGACGTAGAGCGTCGGCGAGAACGTGCGCGTCGGCGCTTGTGCACCGAACGCCGTGCCCGCGATCACGCGCAGCGTGACGCCGTCGCGCTCGATCTGCGGCAAGGCGGCGGCCGCGTGATGCTCGAACGCGGGCTCGACTTCCTCGCTCGCGACCGGCAGCGCAACCCAGGTCTGGATGCCGTGCATCGTCTGGCCGGAGGCGCGTTCTTCGTCGGGCGTGCGTTCCGAATGGACGATGCCGCGGCCCGCGGTCATCCAGTTGACGTCGCCGGGGACGATCTTCTGCACCGAGCCGACGCTGTCGCGATGCATGATCGCGCCGTCGAACAGATAGGTGACGGTCGCAAGCCCGATATGCGGATGCGGACGCACGTCGAGTCCCTTGCCGGGCACGAGCGTTGCGGGACCGATATGGTCGAAAAAGATGAAGGGACCGACGGTTCGCGCGGCGAGCGACGGCAGGACGCGCCGCACCATGAGGCCGCCGACATCGTGTTGGTGAGGCTTGAGCAGGGCGCGGATCGTCGAGGGCATGGCGGATTCCGGAAGGCAGATCGGGCGCCGGATGGCGCGCGTGGAAGCATCGATTCTACCGGCCGATTCCGCGTGACGCAGACGCGCTGCCGGCTTCCTTTGGTCTCTATCGCCGTGTTTTGCAGCATGCGTGCAGCGTCGCGCAGCTCAGGCAACTTTGACGCACAACCTTGATGGGAGATTCGAAATGAGCAAGAACACACTGTTGGCCGCCCTGACCGTGGGCATTTTCGCCGTTACGGGCACCGCTGCGACGGGCGCGATGGCGCAGACGTCGTCGGGCAATTCATCGGCCGCGATGGGCAACGACACCGCCGGCACCTCGGACAGCTCCGGCACGATGAAGCACAAGAAGCCGAGGAAGCACACCGCGCAGCCGTCGTCGGGCAAGAAGACGCCGGACACCGAAACGGGCAATAACGCATCGGGCGAGTCCGGGCAGAGCAAGTAAGCCGCTTGACCGGTCGAGAAGGCGCTCGCATCGCTTCCGCGGTGCGGGCGCTTTTTTGCGTGTGCTTTCGTGCACGCGGTTCGGACGTTTCCGGCAAGCCCGCCGCGCCGCCCTCCGTTACACTCATCGGCTCACCGATAACGAGCCGATGAGAGGGGAAGGGCGATGTCGCCAAAGGATTTGCTGATCGCCGCCGTGGTCATTCTTGCGTGGGGCGTGAATTTCGTCGTCATCAAGCTGGGACTGCACGGCGTGCCGCCGATGCTGCTCGGCGCGCTGCGTTTCGCGCTCGCCGCACTGCCGGCGTTCTTCGTCAAGCGTCCGCAAATTCCGCTGCGCTGGCTGTTCGCTTACGGCCTCACCATCTCGCTCGGGCAATTTGCGCTGCTCTTTTACGGCATGTATGTCGGCATGCCTGCGGGGCTTGCGTCGCTCGTTTTGCAGGCGCAGGCGTTCTTCACACTCATTTTCGCGGCAATGTTTCTCGGCGAGCGCATCCGCGCGGCGAACGTCGCCGGTCTCGTGATCGCGGCGGCGGGGCTCGCGCTGATCGGCATGCAGGGCGGCCACGCGATGACCATCACCGGCTTCCTGTTCACGCTCGCCGCGTCCGCGATGTGGGCGCTCGGCAATGTCGTCACGAAGGCCATGGGCAAAGTCGATCTGCTGTCGCTCGTCGTGTGGGGCAGCCTGATTCCGCCGCTGCCGTTCCTCGCGCTCTCGCTGATCTTCGAAGGCCCGGCGCGCATCGAATCCAGTCTCGCGGCCATTCCGCTCGTTTCCGTGTTCGCGATCCTCTACCTCGCGTTCGTCGCGACGCTCGTCGGCTATAGCTTGTGGGGAAAGCTGCTCGCGCGTTATCCGGCGGGCAGCGTCGCGCCGTTTTCGCTGCTCGTCCCGGTGATCGGACTCGTCTCGGCGGCGGTGGCGCTCGGCGAAGGACTGAGCGCCGCGGAGATCGCGGGCGCGGCGCTCGTGATGGCAGGGCTCGTGGTGAACGTGTTCGGCGCGCGCTTCGTGCAGCGCATTCTGCCGTCGGCGCGCTGAGCGAGGCGTGCGTCCTTCTTACGACATTTACGTCATGCGGCTCTTCGCGAGCGGCGGATTCGCCGCGAAGTAGCGCTTGATGCCCTTCACGATCGCGTTGGCCATCTTGTCGCGATAGGCGTCGTCGTTGAGGCGCGCTTCTTCGTCCGGGTTGCTGATGAACGCCGTCTCCACGAGGATCGACGGAATGTCCGGCGCCTTCAGCACGGCAAAGCCCGCCTGTTCGACCGAGCCCTTGTGCAGCTTGTTGATGCCGCCGATCTCGTTGAGCACGAAGCTGCCGTAGCGCATCGAATCGCGGATCTGCGCGGTCGTCGACATATCGAAGAGTGCACGGTTCACGCTCGCATCCTGCGACTTCACGTTGATGCCGCCGACCTGATCCGACGCGTTCTCCTTGTTCGCCATCCAGCGCGCCGCCGCGCTCGACGCGCCGTGCTCCGACAGCGCGAACACCGACGAGCCGCGCGCGTCGGGCGTGGTGAACGCATCCGCGTGAATCGATACGAACAGGTCCGCGCCCACGCGCTGCGCCTTCTGCACGCGCACGTTGAGCGGCACGAAGAAGTCGGCGTCGCGCGTCATCATCGCGCGCATGTTGGGCTGGGCGTCGATCTTCGCGCGCAGCTTCTTCGCGATATCGAGCGCGATGTGCTTCTCGTATGTGCCCTGGCCACCGATCGCGCCGGGGTCTTCGCCGCCGTGGCCCGGATCGATCGCGACCGTGAGCAGACGCGTCGTGCCGGCGCCTTGCTTGGGCGCGGAGAAGGTGTACGTATCGTCGCTGTCGTCTTTTTTGGCGATGACGGGCGGCGCGACCGGCACGCGCGGCTTCACGGCGGGCGTGGGCGCAGGCGTGGCGGGCGTGGCGGGCGTGGCGGGTGCGGACGGCGCTGATGGAACCGCGTCGGCGGGCGCGTCGTTCTGCGCGTACTTCTGGAAGAAGTCGTCGGTCGAATCGGGCGTAACGGGTTTTTGCGGCGTCGCCGGGCCGGACAGCGTCGCCGGCGGCGGCGCGGACGGATTCGGATTGGCGCGGTCGAACGCTTCCTGCTTGCGCTCGGACTGTGCGAGCAGTTCCATCAGCGGATCGGGCGCGACGGCGGGATACAAGTCGAACACGAGCCGGTACTTGTAGCTGCCGATAGGACCGAGCGTGAAAACCTGCGGCTTCACCGACCCCTTCAGGTCGAACACCATGCGCACGACATGCGGCTGATACTGCCCGACGCGCACCGACTGAATCTGCGGATCGTTCGGCGTGATCTTCGAGACGAGATCCTTGAGCGACTGATCGAGATCGATGCCGTTCAGATCGACGACGAGCCGGTCCGGCCCTTGCAGCGTCTGGTTGGTGTTCTGCAGCGGCTGGTCCGATTCGATCGTCACGCGGGTGTAGTCGCGCGCGGGCCACACGCGCACGCCGAGCACGCTGCTCGCATGCGCGAGCCGGGGCGCGACGAGCGCGAGCATGATCGTCGAGGCGCCTGCGCGCAGCACCTGGCGGCGGCGCCAGTTGTGCGGCGCGGTGGCGCCCGATTCGATCGAATGGAACGGCTTGATCAACATCTTTCGAGACATGACTTTCCTGTTTCGCTAAATGCCCGCGCGCTGAGCACGCGGCCTTCTTCTTCGTTCGGATGACCGGAAGAACCCGGTTCATCCGGCAGCGACAGCCGGAACACGAGATCGGGCACGCCGAGCAGACCGCCCGCCTGCTGCGGCCACTCGACGAGGCACACCGCGCCCGCATCGAAATATTCGCGGAAGCCGGCATCGGCCCATTCGGCCGGATCGGCGAAGCGATAGAGATCGAAGTGATAAACGTCGAGCGGGCCGCTTTCGGTCTCGAGCGAATACGGCTCGACGAGTGTGTAAGTCGGGCTTTTCACGCGGCCGGTGTGGCCCAGCGCGCGCAAGGTCGCGCGCACGAGCGTGGTCTTGCCCGCGCCCAGGTCCCCGATCAACTGGACTTGCAAACCCGTGAATCGTTCAGACGATGTGTGCGTTCGCGTGGCTTCGATGGCGCGCGCGAAGCGTTCGCCGAAAGCGAGCGTGGCCGCCTCGTCGCGCAGAACGAAGCGGCGTTCGAGAAGCGCGGATAAAAGATCGGGCGTGGTGCGTGCGGGGCTTTCGGGCATTGCTCGTAAAATGTCGTGATGAACCGATTGCCGGAACATTCCGTTGAAATCACGACCGCGTCCAGCGACGCCGCCGCTGAGTCCGTCTCAGTGTCTCGCGCCTTCACTCGCGAAGAGGAGGCTGCGCTGTCGGAACTCGCGCAACGCATCAAGGCGTGGGGTCGCGAGTTGGGATTCGGTGCGGTCGGTATCAGCGATATCGACCTGACGGATGCCGAGAAAGGCCTCGCTGAATGGCTCGAAGCAGGCTATCACGGCGAAATGGATTATATGGCCAAACATGGGATGAAACGCGCGCGGCCCGCCGAGCTTGTGGCCGGAACGCGACGGGTCATCACCGCGCGCATGGCCTATCTGCCCGCGCAAACGCTCGAAAAAACCGGCGATGAAAGTGTCCTGACAGCCGATGGTCAGAAGAACGACTGGCGCGCGATCGAATGGACGCGCCTCGCGCAGCCCGCGCAGGCCAATGTGTCGATCTACGCGCGCGGCCGCGATTATCACAAGGTCATGCGTCAGCGGTTGCAGCAGTTGGCGGAGCGCATCGAAGGCGAGATCGGGCCGTTCGGGTATCGGGCGTTCACGGATTCGGCGCCGGTGCTGGAAGTCGCGCTCGCGCAGAAGGCGGGCAACGGCTGGCGAGGCAAGCACACGCTGCTGCTCGATCGCGACGCGGGTTCGCTGTTCTTTCTCGGCGAGATTTTCGTGGATGTGCCATTGCCCGTCGATCCGCATCCCGAGCAGGACGGCGCGCATTGCGGGCAGTGCACGCGCTGCATCGGCGCGTGTCCGACGGGCGCGATCGTCGCGCCGTATCGCGTCGATGCGCGGCGCTGCATCTCGTATCTGACGATCGAACTGCACGGCAGCATTCCCGAGGACATGCGTCCGCTGATCGGCAATCGCATCTACGGTTGCGACGACTGCCAGCTCGTCTGTCCGTGGAACAAATTCGCGCAGGCCGCGCCCGTCGCGGATTTCGACGTGCGGCACGGGCTCGATCGCGCGACGCTCGTCGAGCTGTTCGCATGGAGCGCGGCGGACTTCGATACGCGCATGCAGGGCAGTGCGATCCGGCGCATCGGGCACGAGCGGTGGCTGCGCAATATCGCGGTGGCGATGGGCAACGCGTTGCGCGCATCCGGGCTCGATGCGGGCGAACGCAAGGCGATTGTCGAAGCACTGGACGCGCGCGCGGACGATCCGTCAACGCTTGTGCGCGAGCATGTCCGCTGGGCGCTCGCGCAAGGGAGCCGGACATGAATGCATTCGACGCCGTCATCGACGCGCCGTTCGGCAAAGTCGGCATTCGCGCCGATGATCGGTTCGTGCGCGAGATCGTCTATCTGCCGGACGACACGCCGGCGATCGCCCCGCACAAGCCGCTCGCCGAAGAAGCCGCCGGGCAGATTCGCCGCTACTTCGACGCGCCGTCCATGCGTTTCGACCTGCCGCTCGCGATCGGCGGTACCGCGTTTCAGCGGCGCGTGTGGCAGGGAATCTGCGGCATCGCGCCGGGCAACGTGTGGACCTACGGGCAGCTTGCGCGCGAGATCGGCAGCGTGCCGCGCGCAGTCGGCCAGGCGTGCGGCTCCAATCCGCTGCCGATCGTGATACCGTGCCACCGGGTGGTGGCGGCGGGCGGCATCGGCGGCTTTGCGCATCATCCCGGCGAAGGTTTTTATCGCAACGTGAAGCGCTGGCTGCTGGCGCATGAAGGTGTATCGATCGCATGAGCGCAACGACCGACGAAATACAAACACCAGGACTGGCCGCGAGCCACGATTCGATCGACCTCTTTTGCGATGCGCTCTGGCTGGAACACGGGCTCGCCAAGAACTCGCTCGAAGCGTACCGGCGCGACCTCAAGCTTTTCGCGGAATGGCTCGGCAAGACCCGCGGCACATCGATCGACGTCGCGGCCGAAGCCGACATGAACGGCTACATGGCGGCGCGCCGCGGCGACAAGGCGACCTCCGCGAACCGGCGGTTGTCCGTGTTTCGCCGCTACTACGCGTGGGCGCTGCGCGAACACCGGACCGCCGCCGACCCTACGCTCAAGCTGCGCTCGGCGAAGCAGCCGCCGCGCTTTCCGTCGACGCTCAACGAGGCGCAGGTCGAGGCGCTGCTTCACGCGCCCGACATCGACACGCCGCTCGGCCTGCGCGACCGCACGATGCTCGAACTGATGTACGCGAGCGGCCTGCGCGTGACCGAGCTCGTCACGCTGAAGACGGTCGAACTCGGCCTCAACGAAGGCGTCGTGCGCGTGATGGGCAAGGGCTCGAAGGAGCGGCTCATTCCGTTCGGCGAGACCGCGCACGACTGGCTCGAACGCTATCTGCGCGAAGCGCGGCAAGTGCTGCTCGGCGCGCGCGCCGCCGATGCACTGTTTGTCACGGCGCGCGGCGAGGGCATGACGCGCCAGCAATTCTGGAACATCATCAAGCGCCATGCGCTGAACGGCGGCGTGCACGCGCCGCTTTCGCCGCACACGCTGCGCCACGCGTTCGCGACGCATCTGCTCAATCACGGCGCGGATTTGCGCGTCGTGCAATTGCTGCTCGGGCACTCGGACATCTCGACGACGCAGATCTATACGCACGTCGCGCGCGAGCGGCTGCACAAGCTGCATCAGGAGCATCATCCGCGCGGGTAGGTTCGCGACCTGCCTTCGTAAAGTCAGCGCCCGCGTGCATCTCGCTTCACATTCGCGAACGATCGTGCCACGGCGGCGCAGCTTTGCACACCTGGCCATTCGGCCGATGGTGGGCCGCGAAACGCGCCGCTACAATGCGTCCATGTCGAAAAGCAAACACGTCTCCGAAACGCCCGCGACGCAATTCCTGCGTCGTCACAAGGTCGAGTTCGGCGAGCATCCCTATGATTATGTCGATCATGGCGGCACGGAAGAATCCGCGCGGCAGCTCGGCGTGGACGAACATCGCGTCATCAAGACGCTCGTCATGGAGGACGAGCACGCGAAGCCGCTCATCGTTCTCATGCACGGCGACCGCACCGTGTCCACCAAGAATCTCGCGAGGCAGACGGGCGCCAAGCGCATCGAGCCGTGCAAGCCGGAGGTCGCGAACCGGCACTCGGGCTTTCTGGTCGGCGGAACGTCGCCGTTTGGCACCCGGAAGGCCATGCCGGTGTACGTCGAATCGAGCATCCTCGATCTCGATGTCATCTATCTGAACGGCGGGCGGCGCGGTTATCTCGTCAGCATCGATCCCAAGCTGCTGACCGGCCTGCTGAACGCGAAATCCGTCCAGTGCGCGAGCGTCGATTAGAATGCACAGCGCATTCGCTATCACCCAAGAGACACCATGATTTTTCTGCTCGTCGCCGTCGCGTCCTATCTAATCGGTTCGATATCGTTCGCCGTCGTCGTGAGCCACGCGATGGGCTTAGCCGATCCCCGCTCGTACGGCTCGGGCAACCCCGGCGCGACCAACGTGCTGCGCACGGGGAACAAGAAAGCGGCCATTCTCACGCTCATCGGCGACGCGTTCAAAGGCTGGCTGCCGGTCTGGGTCGTCGTGCAATTCGGCGCGGGCTTCGGCTGGGATCAGGCGGGCATCGTCACCGCGACGGCGCTTGCGGCCATCTGCGTATTTCTCGGCCATCTGTACCCGATTTTCTTCAAGTTTCAGGGCGGCAAGGGCGTGGCGACCGCGGCGGGCGTGCTGCTCGCGATCCATCCGGTTCTCGGGCTCGCCACGCTGCTGACGTGGCTCATCATCGCGTTCTTTTTCCGCTATTCCTCGCTGGCGGCGCTGGTTGCGGCGGTGTTCGCGCCGTTTTATCAAGTGTTTCTGTTCGGGCCGAGCCGTATCTCGCTCGCCGTGCTCGCAATGAGCCTGCTCCTCATCTGGCGGCATCGCGCGAACATTTCGAAGCTGCTGGCGGGAAAGGAAAGCCGCATCGGCAGCAAGAAGAAAGCCGCCGAGTGATAAACGCAAAAAAGCCGTTCCGGATTCGACTCCGGAACGGCTTTTTCACGTTGGGTGCAACCTGACGGTCAGTCGCGGAAATTGTTGAAGTCGAGCGGCGTGTCCGTGACTTCCTTCTTGAGCAAGGCGATCGCGCTTTGCAGATCGTCGCGCTTCGTGCCTTGCACGCGCACCGCGTCGCCCTGAATGCTCGCCTGCACCTTGATCTTGCTGTCCTTCACGACCTTGACGATCTTCTTCGCCAGATCGCCCGACACGCCTTTCTTCACCGTGACGACCTGCTTCAGCTTGTCGCCGCCGATTTTTTCCTGCTTGCCGTAGTCGAGGAAACGCACGTCGACGCCGCGCTTGGCCATTTTGTTCAGCAGAACGTCCTTCACCTGGCCGAGCTTGAAATCGTCGTCGGCGTAGAGCGTGAGTTCGCGCTCCTTTTGCTCGACGCGTGAATCCGAACCCTTGAAGTCGAAGCGCGTCGAGATTTCCTTGTTCGATTGCTCAATCGCGTTCTTCATTTCGATCATGTTTGCTTCGCTGACAACGTCAAACGATGGCATCTGAATTCTCCTTCGTTGAGGCGAGCGCGCAGGGCGGCTCGCGCGATTTCATGTGTATATAATTCGATGTTCCGTCATTCTACCGACGCGCCCGCTGTTTCCCCAAGGCCGCGCCGTTTCGCAAGCCTCTCCACGCGCTTATTCCGCGGCCACTCATGTCTCACGCATTCCTCGCGCCCGAATTCCTCGCCGACTACTCGCTGCGCACGCACAATACGTTCGGCTTCGACGTGCGCGCGCGGCATGCCATGAAAATTGACAGCGTCGAGGCCGCCGCCGCGCTGTGCACCGACAAACGCATTGCGAACATGGCGCAACTGGTGCTCGGCGGCGGCAGCAATATCGTGCTGACGCGCGATTTCGACGGCGTCGCGCTGATCGTCGGCATCGCGGGAAAGCGCGTGATCGCCGAGGACGACGACGCGTGGCTCGTCGAAGCCGGCGCGGGCGAGAGCTGGCACGGTTTCGTCGCGTGGACGCTCGCGCACGGCATGCCCGGGCTCGAAAACCTCGCGCTGATCCCGGGCACGGTGGGCGCGGCGCCGATCCAGAACATCGGCGCTTACGGACTCGAAATGGGCGAGCGCTTCGAGCGGCTCAGCGCAGTGGAGCTGGCCACGGGCGCGCGCGTCGAATTCGATCGCGACGCCTGCGCGTTCGGTTATCGCGACAGCTTTTTCAAGCGAGCAGGGCGCGGGCGCTTCATGATCACATCGGTGGTGTTCCGGCTGCCGAAAGCATGGACGCCGCGCGCCGGTTATGCCGACATTGCGCGCGTGCTCGATGCCGCCACGCAATGCGACGCCCAGGCCATTTTCAATGCCGTCATCGCCGTGCGGCGCGCGAAGCTGCCCGACTGGACCGTGCTCGGCAACGCGGGCAGCTTTTTCAAGAATCCGGTGGTGAGCGCGCAGGCGTTCGATGCGCTGCGCGCGCGGGAACCCGGCGTCGTTTCGTACCCGCAGGCGGACGGACAGGTGAAGCTCGCGGCGGGCTGGCTGATCGACCAATGCGGCTGGAAAGGGCGCGGCATCGGCGGCGCGGCGGTGCACGATCGTCAGGCGCTTGTGCTCGTCAATCGCGGCGGCGCGACGGGCGCGCAAGTGCTCGAACTCGCCGAAGCGATCAAGCGCGACGTGCTCGCACGTTTCGACGTCGAACTGGAAATGGAGCCGGTCGCGCTCTGAGGCGCGCGAAACCAGGCGCGAAGCCGGACGCAAGATCGGCCGCAAGATCGGACGCAAAAAAACCCGCCGAACCGAAGTCCGGCGGGTTTTTCACATCCGGCAAGCGGCGAATTACGCGCCGCGCTTGCGGCGTGCGTTTTCCGCAATGCGCATGCGCAATGCGTTCAGCTTGATGAAGCCGCCGGCGTCGGCCTGGTCGTAGGCGCCGCCGTCGTCGTCGAAGGTCGCGATGGTCTTGTCGAACAGCGTTTCCTTCGAATCGCGCGCGACGACCGACACGCTGCCCTTGTACAGCTTCACGCGCGTCCAGCCGTTCACCTTCTCCTGCGTGTGATCGATCAGCACCTGCAGCGCGCGGCGCTCCGGGCTCCACCAGTAGCCGTTGTAAATCAGCGAGGCGTAGCGCGGCATCAGATCGTCCTTCAGATGCGCGACTTCACGATCGAGCGTGATCGACTCGATGCCGCGATGCGCCTTCAGCATGATCGTGCCGCCCGGCGTTTCATAGCAGCCGCGCGACTTCATGCCGACGTAACGGTTCTCGACCAGATCCAGACGGCCGATGCCATGCTTGCCGCCCAGACGGTTCAGCTCGGTCAGCATCTCGGCGGGCGACAGGCGCTTGCCGTTCAGCGCGACCGGATCGCCCTTTTCGAATTCGATGTCGAGATACTCCGGCGCATCCGGCGCTTCTTCCGGCGACACGGTCCAGCGCCACATGTCGGCTTCGGCTTCGGCCTTCGGATCTTCCAGATGGCGACCTTCGAACGAGATGTGCAACAGGTTGGCGTCCATCGAGTAGGGCGCGCCGCCTTGCTTGTGCTTCATTTCGATCGGAATGCCGGCCTTTTCGGCGTACGCGAGCAGCTTTTCGCGCGAGAGCAGGTCCCATTCGCGCCACGGCGCGATGACCTTGATGCCCGGTTCGAGCGAGTAATAGCCGAGTTCGAAGCGCACTTGGTCATTGCCCTTGCCGGTCGCGCCGTGCGAGACGGCTTGTGCGCCGGTCGCGCGCGCGATCTCGATCTGACGCTTCGCGATCAACGGACGCGCGATCGACGTGCCCAGCAGATATTCGCCTTCGTAAATGGTGTTCGCGCGGAACATTGGGAAGACGAAATCGCGGACGAACTCTTCACGCAGGTCTTCGATGAAGATGTTTTCCTGCTTGATGCCCAACTGGAGCGCCTTCTTGCGCGCGGGTTCCAGTTCCTCGCCCTGGCCGATGTCGGCCGTGAAGGTGATGACTTCGGCGTCGTAGTTGTCCTGCAACCATTTCAGGATGACGGAGGTGTCGAGACCGCCCGAATAGGCGAGCACGACTTTCTTGATATCGCTCATGGTGAACTCGTGTGCTGAAAAGCCAGGTGCGGCGGTTGTGCGCCGCTTCGCGTCCGCCGGGCACGCGACGGGCATGAAGTGCGCGGAAAAAACACTATTTTGACATTAAAAGGCCGCGTTTCCATAAACCTGGGATACGCGGCCGCGCTGGCTCAGTGATTGAGCTTGCCGAGCAGCAGATACTCCATCAGCGCCTTCTGGACGTGCAGACGGTTCTCTGCCTCGTCCCAGACAACACTTTGCGGACCGTCGATCACTTCCGCGCTCACTTCCTCGCCGCGATGCGCGGGCAGGCAGTGCATGAAGAGCGCGTCGGGATTGGCGCGCGCCATCATCTCGCCGTCGACGCAATAATCGGCGAACGCCTTCATGCGGGCCTCGTTTTCGGCCTCGTAACCCATGCTGGTCCAGACGTCCGTTGTGACGAGATCGGCGCCCGCGCAGGCGTCGTTCGGATCGTCGAACTCTTCGTAGAACGGTTTGCTTTCCGCGGAGACCAGCGCGGGATCGAGCTTGTAGCCGAGCGGCGTCGAGAGACGCAGCTTGAAGCCGAGAATCTGCGCGGCCTCGATCCACGTGTAGAGCATGTTGTTCGCATCGCCGACCCAGGCGACGGTCTTGCCGTGAATCGGCCCGCGATGCTCATAAAACGTGAAGATGTCCGCGAGCACCTGGCACGGGTGATATTCGTTGGTCAGCCCGTTGATGACCGGCACGCGTGAACTCTCAGCGAAACGCCGGATGATGTCCTGTCCGAACGTGCGGATCATGATGATGTCGACCATGCGCGAGATGACCTGCGCCGAATCTTCGATCGGCTCGCCGCGGCCGAGCTGCGTGTCGCGCGTGTTCATGAACACCGCGTGGCCGCCCAGCTGGAAAATGCCCGCTTCGAAGGACAGACGCGTGCGCGTCGAACTCTTCTCGAAGATCATCGCGAGCGTGCGGTCGTGCAGCGGATGATAGGTCTCGTAATTCTTGAACTTGCGCTTCAGAATGCGCGCGCGTTCGAGCACGTACTCGTAGTCGTCGAGCGAAAAATCCTTGAACTGAAGATAGTGGCGAATTTTCTTGGCGGTCATGAAACGCAAGCGGCGGCTTCGAACCGGCCGCTTCGCTTCGCTCGGGTGCGATGGGTCAGGGCCGGACGGCGCCGCCGTCGGGAGTGGTATCGCATTTGAGCATAAAGGATTTTGCGATGTTTGACGAGGCTGGCCATTCTGACGATGGCGCCCGCCGAAGCTCGGAGCGCGACTCCGGCATGGTCTGAAAAGACGCCCGGGATGTCTGTGTGCGCTGCGGAAGAGGGGCCGCTGCGGTATAATTGCGCTCGCTCATTTCAACAGTTCTGCAACATAAGCACCGTTTTTAAGCACCGTTTTCAAGCACCATTTCACGCGCATGTGCGGCGAAGGATTCCAGTGGAGTCCGGTCCGTGTGTTGTTGCGCGTTCGGATCACGCGGTGAATCACCCAGTGCTGTCGAGTCCGCCATTCTTGTCGCGGGCGCGGCTGGCTCTTGCTACAAGAACCGGCCCGCGAAACACCGCCCGGCGCCCACGCTGCGCTGGCCTTCGCGGTTCCCGTTATCCGGGTGTGCGTCCGCCGGTGTCCGTCGCCGGCCGTCAACAGGTATTGCTACATGGCTGAGTCATCCCCTACCGAATACTTCATACAAGGCATCACCAAGAACGGGAAGACGTTTCGGCCGAGCGACTGGTCAGAGCGCCTGTGCGGTGTGATGTCGGGGTTCGGTCCGAAGGCGAAAGGGCCGAACGCGCGTCTGCAATACTCCATCTACGTTCGTCCGACCATGATCGGCGCCATCAAGGTCGTCATCGTCGATTCGCGTCTGCGCGATATCGAGCCAATGGCTTTCGACTTCGTGCTGAACTTCGCGAAAGATAACGATCTCGTGGTAACTGAGGCGTGCGAATTGCCGCCGCATCACGGCACGCAGACCCAGCAAAAAACCTGAAACGCCGCTGCAAGCGCAGCGTAATCGAACCGCATGAAGCGGGCATCGGCCAGCGTTCAACGCAAATCGAACAGACGCAGAAAAGCCCGCCGGGGTGTCCCTGGGCGGGCTTTTTCCTTACTGCGCAGCGGAAACAGGAGGCTGTTCCGGCGAATGCGCGGTCCGAGAAAAGCGGACGACGCTCGCCGGAAGCGAGCCGGAATTACTGGGCAGCGGGGGCTTGCAGGCCCTTGATGGCTGCAGCCAGGCGGCTCTTATGACGAGCAGCCTTGTTCTTGTGGACGATCTTCTTGTCCGCGATGATGTCCATCGTCTTGATCGACGCGTTGAACACTTCGGCGGCCTTGGCTTTATCGCCGGCGTCGATAGCCTTGCGAACTGCCTTGATGGCCGTGCGGAACTTCGAGCGCAGCGCCGAGTTGTGCGAGTTGGCCTTGGCGGCCTGACGGGCGCGCTTGCGAGCTTGTGCGGTATTTGCCATGACGGTTCCTTATCCTGTTTCTGCTGTTACTTGTCCGGAGCGCGCGGCCGGCGAGGGCCTTGAAACAACCCTGAAGCGGGCCATTCGAGCGTGCTGCCTTTGTCTGAAATCCCGGGAACGATTGCCCGAGAACCTCTGAAGCTTTGCCGGCCTGAGCCGCAATAGCCGCGAAGCAGCCCCTGATCTGCTCGATTCGGGGCTTGGAAACCCGCGATTATAGCAAGCGAATATGAGACGTGACAAGTTCGGCGTGAACGGCGCTGGCGCATGTCCGGCCGATGTCATCGGTCAAAAGTTCGGACTTTCACGCGAGCCGCGTGAGCGACAGACGCATTTCATAGGCTTCGTCCCATGGGCGTGCCGCACGCGACCCGTATAATAAGCGCCCCATGAATCTATTCCGAGCCCTCCTGACGGTCAGCGGCTTCACGCTGCTGTCGCGCGTGACCGGCCTGATCCGCGAAACGCTGATCGCCCGAGCCTTCGGCGCCAGTCTCTACACCGACGCTTTCTACGTCGCCTTCCGTATTCCCAACCTGCTGCGGCGCCTGTCCGCGGAAGGCGCGTTCGCGCAGGCGTTCGTGCCGATCCTGGCCGAGTTCAAGAACAGCCAGGGTCATGATCCGACCAAGGCGCTCGTCGACGCGATGTCGACGGTGCTCACCTGGGCGCTCATCGTGCTGTCGATCGCCGGCATGGCGGGAGCAAGCTGGGTGGTGTTCGCGGTGGCGTCGGGGCTCGAACACGAGGGCGCCGCGTATGGCCTCGCGGTCGCGATGACGCGCATCATGTTCCCGTACATCGTCTTCATCTCGATGACGACGCTCGCGTCCGGCGTGCTCAACACCTACAAGCAGTTCTCGCTGCCCGCGTTCGCGCCGGTGCTCTTGAACGTGGCGTTCATTTTCGCGGCCGTGTTCGTCGCGCCGCATCTGAAGGTGCCGGTCTACGCGCTCGCCTATGCAGTGATCGCGGGCGGCATTCTGCAGTTGCTCGTGCAGGTGCCGGGGCTGAAGAAAATCGACATGGTGCCGCGCATCGGTCTCAACTTCCGGCGCGCGCTCGCGCACCCGGGCGTCAAGCGCGTGCTGCTCAAGATGGTGCCCGCGACCTTCGCGGTGTCGGTCGGGCAACTGAGCCTCATCATCAATACGAATATCGCGTCGAATATCGGGCCGGGCGCGGTGTCGTGGATCAACTACTCCGACCGGCTGATGGAATTTCCCACCGCGCTTTTGGGCGCGGCGCTCGGGACCATCTTGTTGCCGAGCCTCTCGAAGGCGCACGTCGACGCCGATAACGTCGAATATTCCGCGCTGCTCGACTGGGGCCTGCGCATTACCTTCCTGCTGGCCGCGCCGAGTGCCGTCGCGCTGTTCTTCTTCGCCGAGCCGCTCACCGCCACGCTGTTCCACTACGGCAAGTTCGACAGTCATTCCGTCGTGATGGTCGGGCGCGCGCTGGCCGCGTACGGCATCGGGCTGGTCGGCCTGATCCTCATCAAGATTCTCGCGCCGGGCTTCTATGCGAAACAGGACATCAAGACGCCGGTGAAGATCGCGGTCTTCGTGCTCGTCATGACACAGGTGAGCAATTACGTCTTTGTGCCGATCTTCTCGCACGCGGGCCTGACGCTGTCGATCGGACTCGGCGCGCTCACCAACGCGGGTCTGCTGTTCCTGGGCCTGCGCCGCCGCCAGATTTATCGGCCGTCGCCGGGCTGGCTGCGCTTTTTCCTGCAACTGTTCGGCGCGTGCCTGATTCTTGCGGGCGCGATGCACTGGGTGGCGCTCAACTTCGACTGGATCGGCATGCGTGCGACGCCGCTCTTGCGCATCGCGCTGCTGGGCGCGAGCCTTGTCGTGTTCGCGGCGCTATATTTCGGTATTCTGTCCGCGATGGGCTTCAAATACGCCTACTTCAAGAGACGAACGCTTTGATGACGACCACGCGCATCCTCGATTACTTCTCCTCGCTGATGGCGGACGACGAGAGTCTTCCGCTCACGGAGGCGGCGTTGTCGCTTGCGCAGGACGCCTATCCCGATCTCGACATGCAGGCGGTGCTCGCGGAAATCGACGAACTCGTCGTGCGCGCCCGCCGCCGCATTCCCGACGACGCCGACGTGAAGCAGAAGATCGATGCGCTCAATCGTTATTTCTTCCGCGAGCTGGGTTTCTCCAGCAACCTCAACGACTACTACGACCCGGACAACAGCCATCTGAATGTGGTGCTGCGCAGGCGGCGCGGCATTCCGATTTCGCTCGCGGTGATCTATCTGGAGATGGCCGAGCAACTCGGCTTGCCGGTGCGCGGCGTGTCGTTTCCGGGGCATTTCCTGTTGCGTGTTGCGGCCTCCGGCCACGATCTGATGCTCGATCCGACGACCGGTCAAACGCTCTCCGAAGCGCAGATGGTCGAGATGCTGGAGCCGTATGTGCAGCGCGTCGGCGAATCGATCGGCAGTGCGTTGCGCGTGCTGTTGCAGCCGGCGACGCGGCGGGAAATCGTCGCGCGCATGCTGCGCAATCTGAAGAGCGTGTACTTGCAGACGGAGCGCTGGCAGCGTCTGCTCGCGGTTCAGCAGCGGCTGGTGATTGCGCTGCCGAACAGCATCGAGGAAGTGCGCGATCGCGGCTTTGCGTATGCGCGGCTCGATTATCTGCGCCCCGCGCTGGAAGACCTGCAGCGCTATCTCGAAGATCGTCCGGACGCGGAAGATGCGACGGTCGTCGAAAGCGAACTCCACGACTTGCGTCAGCGCACGCAGCAAAACAACGACTGAAACGAAAAAGGCCAGCGAATCGAAGCTGGCCTTTTTTCCATGCGGCGCGCGTTATTTCGGCTGCATGCGAATCGCGCCGTCGAGGCGGATCACTTCGCCGTTGAGCATCGGATTGTCGAAAATCTGCTTCACCAGCAGCGCATACTCGTTCGGCCTGCCGAGGCGCGGCGGGAACGGCACCATTGCGCCGAGCGCGTCCTGCACGTCCTTCGGCATGCCGAGCAGCATCGGCGTTTCGAAGAGGCCCGGCGCGATCGTCATCACGCGGATGCCGCTCTTGCTCAGATCGCGCGCGATCGGCAGCGTCATGCCCGCGACGCCGCTCTTCGACGCCGCATAGGCCGCCTGGCCGATCTGGCCGTCGTAGGCCGCGACCGACGCCGTGTTCACGATCACGCCGCGCTCGCCCGCATCGTTCGGTTCGTTTTTCGACATCGCGCTGGCCGCGAGCCGGATCATGTTGAAGGTGCCGATGAGATTCACCGCGATCACTTTCGAGAACAGATCGAGCGCGTGCGGACCGTCGCGGCCGACTGTCTTCGCCGCCGGCGCGATGCCCGCGCAGTTCACGAGGCCGCGCAGCGTGCCCAGACTCAGCGCGGCATCGACGGCGCGCTGGCCGTCGCTTTCCTGGCTCACGTCGCATTTGACGAACACGCCGGACAGTTCGCGCGCGAGCGCTTCGCCCGCGGTGACGTTCATGTCGGCGAGCAGGACCTTGCCGCCGTGCGCCGCGACGAGCCGCGCGGTCGCTTCGCCCAGACCCGACGCGCCGCCGGTGATCAGAAAGACGTTGCCTTGCATCTCCATGTCTCTTCTCCTTGATGTGATTCGTGCGCGCGAGGGCAGGGATAAAGCCGCTCACGCCGATGATCGTCCTTGTGGGAACCGCGTCGATTGTAGCGAAGCGGGCGTCGGCAAAATCGCACATCGCTCATGCGAAATCATGCGAATTCATGTGGATTCATGTGGCTTCATGCCGGGCGCGCGGGCGTAAAAAAACCCGCTCAAAAAGAGCGGGTTTCATCGAACGCGGTGCGAAAGCGTGCTTTTTACTTCAGCGCGTCGAACACGCGCGTGCGGATTTCATCGACGGTGCCCAGGCCCGAGATCTTGCGATACTCCGGCGCCTTGAGGCCGCTCGACGCGCCGTTCTTCGCCCAGTCGTTGTAATACGCGATGAGCGGCTTGGTCTGCGCGACGTACACGTCGAGCCGCTTTTTCACGGTCTCTTCCTTGTCGTCGTCGCGCTGGATCAGCGGCTCGCCGGTGACGTCGTCGGTCATGGCGACCTTCGGCGGATTGAACTTGACGTGATACGTGCGACCGGACGCCGCATGCACGCGACGTCCGCTCATACGCGTGATGATTTCGTCGAAGGGAACATCGATTTCGAGCACGTAGTCGATCGCGACGCTCGCATCCTTCATGGCTTCGGCTTGCGGCAGCGTGCGCGGGAAACCGTCGAAGAGATAGCCGTTCTTGCAGTCGTCGGCGAGCAGGCGTTCCTTCACGAGATTGATGATGAGCGAATCCGGCACGAGTTCGCCCGCGTCCATAAAGCGCTTTGCCTCGACGCCCAGCGGCGAGCCTGCCTTGACGGCCGCGCGCAGCATGTCGCCGGTGGAAATCTGCGGAATGCCGAATTTTTCCTTAATGAAGTTTGCCTGGGTGCCCTTGCCCGCGCCGGGTGCGCCCAACAGGATCAAACGCATGGTGATATCTCCGAATCGTCTATAAACCGCTTCAAGCCGCGAGGCTTATTGGACATCCGGTAGCGTGGCTCGTGCGGCGTCGACGACAGGGCGCGCGGCCTAAAGGAGACGGCGGACACCTGCGGACAGCGGCGCAACGTTGAGCGTGGCGCTGACCGGAAGGCTCGCGCAATCGCTTGATTATGCCACGGCTCTTTATGATCGCGACCGTAATAACGCGGATAGAAAAAGCTCCGACCCGCGCCGAATGGGCGTTCGGCGGGGGTATACACGAGTTGTGCCGGAGCTTTTAGCCGGAGTGAGGGAAGAGCGCCTGGACGCGTGCGAGATCGGCGGGCGTATCGACGCCGGGCGGCGGCGCGTCCTGCGTCACGCGCACCGCGATGCGTTCGCCGTGCCACAGCGCGCGAAGTTGTTCGAGCGCCTCGGCGGCTTCGATGGGCGCCTGCGCGAGCGCCGGGAAAGCGCGCAGAAATTTCGCGCGATACGCATACAGCCCAATGTGGCGCAGCACGTTTTCCGGCACGGCGGGCAATGCGCCGAGCGCGGCGACGTCCGGCCAGTGCGGCTGCCAGAGATCGCGCGACCAGGGAATCGGTGCGCGCGAGAAGTACAGCGCGACGCCCTTCGCATCGAGCACGACTTTCACGACGTTCGGATTGAAGACGTCCGCGGGATCGTGAATCGGGTGCGCGGCCGTGGCGATCGCGCAGGAGGAATGCGCCGCGAGATGCGCCGCGACATCGCGCACGAGCTGCGGGTCGATGAGCGGCTCGTCGCCCTGCACGTTGACCACGATGGCGTCGTCGTCCCAGGCGAGGCGCGTGGCCACTTCGGCCAGGCGGTCCGTGCCGGTCGGATGATCGGAGCGCGTCAGGATTACTTCGATGCCGTGATCGCGCGCCGCTTCGACGACGCGGTCGGAATCGGTCGCGACGAGCACCTGCGTCGCGCCCGATTCGCGCGCCCGCTCGGCGACGCGCACGACCATGGGCTTGCCGCCGATATCGGCGAGCGGTTTGTTCGGCAGGCGGGTGGACGCGAGGCGCGCGGGAATGACCGCGATGAACGGAACGGACATATCAGTTCGGCGCGTGATTCAGGCGTCGCCGGCGGGCTTCAGCGGCTCGACGGGCGTGCCTTCGACGGTCTGGCGCGCTTCGTCGACGAGCATCACGGGAATGCCGTCGCGGATCGGATAGGCGAGCTTGTCCGCGCTGCAGACGAGTTCCTGCGCCGCGCGATCGTAACTGAGCGGGCCTTTGCAGATCGGGCAAACGAGGATTTCAAGCAGACGTGCGTCCACGGAGTTTCTCCACAACAAGAGCGATGAGGCGCGGCCGAAGCACGGCCTGCACCGGAACGACCCAGATGCGTGCGTCGCGCCAGGCCCCAAATTTTACTGCATCCTTTTCGGTGATCAGGATGGCGTCGGCTTCCACGCCGGCAAACGGATTTTCGCGATACGAATAGTGATCGGGAAAGGCGCGCGTCGCGGGCGCGATGCCTGCCGCGCGCAGCGTCGCGAAGAAGCGTTCGGGCGAGCCGATGCCCGCCGCCGCCACCACTTTCTCGCCGGCGAACTGAGCGAGCGGGCGGCGCACCGAGGGATCGTCGAGCAACCACGCGTCGCCGGATTCGAGTTCGAGCGCGAACGTGTCCGGCCACGGCGGCAGCGTGCGGTCGTACGGGCTGTTGACGAGCGTCGCGTCACGGCGGCGCGACATCGGCTCGCGCAATGGGCCGGCGGGCAGCAGAAAGCCGTTGCCGCCCAGACGGTCGTCGAACACGACGAGTTCGAACGTGCGCGCGAGGCGGTAGTGTTGCAGGCCGTCGTCGGAAACGAGGACATCGACGTTCGGATGCGCCGCGAGCAGCGCCTTCGCCGCCGCCACGCGATCCGGGCAGACGAACACCGGCGCGTGCGTGCGGCGCGCGATCAAAAGCGGCTCGTCGCCGACCTGCGCGGCGGCGGAAGTCGGCGCGACGCTTGTCGGCTTCGCGACTTTCGCGCCGTAGCCGCGCGAGATCACGCCGGGCTGGAATCCAGCTGCGCGCAGCGCCTCGACGAGCGCGATGACGGTCGGCGTCTTGCCCGTCCCGCCGACGGTCACGTTGCCCACGACGACCACCGGCACGCCCGGATCGACGCGCTTGATCCAGCCGAGCTCGAAAAAGGCGCGCCGCGTCGCGGCGATCGCGCCGAAGATGCAGGCGAAGGGCGTCAGCGCCCACGCGACCGGACCGCGGCGGCGCCATTCGCGGGCGAGAAAGTTCTCGATCGGCGGTTTGAAATCAGACATGGACCGCCTTCGCGCCTGACGCGTGCGGGAAAAAAATCGGGTGCGGCGTGGCGTGCAACGGCAGCTCCTCGGATTCGGTTGGCGTTGAACGGTGTTCCGGCGATGGCGGCGCGAGATGACGCATAACGAATGCACAACAAATGACGCGTGCCGCCGCCGGCCGTTACCGGAACCCGGCACTCTAGCGCGCGAGAGCCGTGCGCGCCAGTCGGCATTCTGGCTCAGTTCATGATTCAGGATAGGGCGGCGACGCCCCTCACGCCTGTGGATAACTCTGTGAAGAACTTGGCGCAGGTAAGCCCCGTATCCGCGTAAAGAAAGAGTTGCTTCGGGTATTGCAGTATCGTAAAAAATTTAATCCATTAAAATCAATGATTTACGACGATAGCAATGGCTCTCCGCGATGCTGCGGCGCGCTTGCCGGTAAGTCTTGCTGTGTGGACACTTGCTACACTGCCGTACCTCGTGCAGCGGCCTTATCCCTCAGGACAATCGGCTGTTGCGCCTAGTCTTTTTCCGGTCCGCCATGATTTCCGATCCTCTCTCGTCGCCGAGCGGCGATGCCGTCATCCCGGTTTCTGTGCTGAATCGCGCGATCAACACGATGCTCGAGCGCTCGTTTCCGCTCGTATGGGTATCGGGCGAGGTGTCGAACTTCACGCGCGCGGCGAGCGGCCACTGGTACTTTTCGATCAAGGACGCGAACGCGCAGATGCGCTGCGTGATGTTTCGAGGCCGCGCGCAGTACGCCGAATTCACGCCGCGCGAAGGCGACCGGATCGAAGTGCGCGCGCTCGTCACGATGTACGAACCGCGCGGCGAACTGCAACTGAACGTCGAAGCCGTGCGGCGCACCGGACAAGGGCGGCTCTACGAGGCGTTTCTGCGGCTGAAGGCGCAACTCGAAAGCGAAGGGCTGTTCGCGGCCGAGCGCAAACGGGCGTTGCCGGCGCATCCGCGCGGCATCGGTATCGTGACGTCGTTGCAGGCGGCCGCGTTGCGCGACGTCCTCACGACGCTCGCCCGCCGCGCGCCGCATGTGCCCGTGATCGTGTATCCGGCGCCGGTGCAGGGTGCGGGCGTGAGCGCGAAACTCGCCGCGATGGTCGAGGCCGCCAATGCGCGGCGCGAAGTGGATGTGCTGATCGTCTGCCGTGGCGGCGGGTCGATCGAAGATTTGTGGGCATTCAACGAGGAAGTGCTCGCCCGCGCGATTGCGGAGAGCGCGCTGCCGGTGGTGAGCGGCGTCGGTCACGAGACGGATTTCACCATCGCGGATTTCGCCGCCGACGTGCGCGCGCCGACGCCCACCGCCGCCGCCGAGCTGGTCAGTCCGCAGCGCGTGCTGCTGTTGCGCGATCTCGATCAACGTCACGCGGCGCTCGCGCGCAGCTTCGGCCGCATGACGGAGCGCCGCGCGCAACAACTCGACTGGCTCGCGCGCCGTCTCGTGAGCCCGGCTGAGCGGCTCGCGCGCCAGAACACGCATCTGCGGCAACTGGCCGTCCGTCTCGTTGCGGCTGGCGCGCGGCCGGTGCGCGAGGCGCGCGCGCACTTTGCGCTCGTGCATTACCGATGGCAGCGCAGGCGTCCCGATGTCGCCGCCGGTCGCGAGCATCTGCTGCGTCTTTCGCAAAGCATGAAAAGCGCCCATGCGCGCCGCGCGGAACGCGAGAAGGCGCGCGTATCGGAGCTGGCGGCGCGCTTGCAGGTGCTGAGCCCGCAGCGCACACTGGAGCGAGGCTACGCCGCGTTGATCGACGCACAAACGGGCCGCGCATTGCGCGCGCCGAATGCGTTGAAGCCGAAGCGTCCGCTGACCGTTCACTTGGCGGAAGGTTCGGCGGACGTGATTCTCGCCGATGTTCAGCCGCGCCTGTCAGATGAATTCTAAGCGTCGAATCAATACGCGCGCGAACGTACTTTTGACGTGGCCTGAAACCTTCGCGAGAGCACTTTTTACGCCGCTCCCGACGATTGGAAAGCAATCTTTCTCATAAAGGGCACACGGTTTGCCGGGTTTTCCCAACTCGCCTACAATCCAATGCTCCACTGCCTCACTCCTCACAGTCCCTACAAACCACATAGACAAGGAAGCTCGCATCATGGAACATACGCTGCCGCCGCTGCCGTTCGACAAGAACGCGCTCGCTCCGCACATGTCGGAAGAAACGCTCGAGTATCACTATGGCAAGCATCACCAGACCTATGTGACCAATCTGAACAAGCTGATCCCCGGCACCGAATTCGAGAATCTGCCTCTCGAAGAAATCGTGAAGAAGTCGTCGGGCGGCATCTTCAATAACTCGGCGCAAGTCTGGAATCACACGTTCTTCTGGAACAGCCTGTCGCCGAAGGGTGGCGGTGCTCCGACCGGCGCGCTGGCCGACGCCATCAACGCCAAATACGGTTCGTTCGACAAGTTCAAGGAAGAATTCGCGAAGGTCGCGACCGGCACGTTCGGTTCGGGCTGGACGTGGCTCGTGAAGAAGACCGACGGCACGCTCGATATCGTGTCGACGAGCAACGCCGCCACGCCGCTCACCACGGACGCAAAGGCGCTCCTGACCATCGACGTGTGGGAGCATGCGTATTACATCGACTACCGTAATGCGCGTCCGAAGTTCATCGAGGCTTACTGGAATATCGCGAACTGGGATTTTGCCGCGAAGAATTTTGGTGGCTAAACGAATCGATGGGCTGAAAGCCTTCGGTTGACGTTTTTTGCCTGGAAGTGAAAAAGCCGCACCGGTTTCGCCGGTGCGGCTTTTTTTCGATGCGTATGTATCGATTAAACGATACGGATAACTAACGTATTCGCAAAAAAGGATCGGAGACGGAGAAGCGGTTTCGTCGGTTGAAAGGCAACCGTGCCGCTTGTGCGAATCCTTTCGGAAAAAATTAGAATCGCGTTTTGGGCGCGGAAACCGGACACGTCGCCGCGCCATTTTTACCGCATCCGAAGTCCATCATGAAACGCTTCGCAGGCCTTTGCCTCGCGGCCTGGTCGGCGGCCGCACTGCTTTATTTCGGCCGCCACTCCGCCGCGCTCATCGTGCTGTCCGGCGTGCTCGCACTCGCCGGATTCGACCTCGTGCGCCCCGAGTCCGATCACAACGCCTAGCCGTTCAGGCCGCGAATCGTGCTTCTCCCGCGCGCGCATCGCGAGGTGCGCCGGCGGGCGGGAAATAGCGTCCGAGGCAGAGCGCGTAGATGATCCACATCGCCAGCGTGTAGGTCGCGCTGCGCGGCGCGAACACCAGAATCAGAATCGCGCATGCCGCGAGCAGCATCTCGACGCGCGGGCCGAATGCCGAAAGCCGCACGCCCGGACGCTCGAACGACGTGCCGAACAGCACGGCCAGTGGAATCAGCGCGGCGACCATGTGGACGGGTTCGAGCATCGGCGAACCGACGAGCATTGTCGCGGCGGCGAGCGCGAAGTCCATGCGACGGTCGACGCTTCGTCGATACACCAGCACCATCGCGAGCACGCTCACCGTGACCGCCGTCACGAGCCACGTCGCGAACAATGCCTGCTGCGATAGTTGCATGCCGGCGCTCTCCGCCAGCGTCTGGATTGCGCCGCGCAGCGAGTTGTTGAACGGCGCGCTGCCGATCGCCAGCCCCTTCGTGTTGAGCGCCGACATGTCCGCGACGAAGTAATGCCAGATCACGTTGAAGCCGAGTTTCAGCCCGGTAAAAATCGTGATGGCGACGGCAGTCACCACCGTCGTGATGACCGTGCGCCATTCGCGCCGCAGCAGCAGAAGACCGGCGACGGGAATCGGCGTCACCTTGATCGCAATCGCCACGCCGAGAAACACGCCCGCGAGATAACGGTTGCCGCGGTCGATGAAGAAGAACGTCGCCGCGAGCAGGAAGAACAGCAGTTCGTTCGACTGGCCCCAGTAGATATCGTCGAGAAACGGGCGGCTCAGCAGCGCGAGCGCGACGATCAGCAGCGTCACGCCGCGATCCGCGCCGCGGTAGGCGAACTTCGCCGTCATCGCCACGCCGAGCGCGAACAGCACGACCGAGACGCTCACCCACACGAGCTTCGCCGCCAGCGGAGCGAGCGCGCCGAGCGGCGCGAACGCCAGCGCAAACTGCGGCGGATAAGCATAGAAGCTGTCGACGCCGATATGATGCGTGCCGATCGAATGCAGGAACGCAATCACGCTCGGCTGATCGTAGAGCAGCGATGCTTCGCCCGGATGACGCAGCACCGTGGTGAACGCGAAGAGGTAATAGTTGAAATCGCTGAAGGCGTCGGGCGGATTCGCACGGAATTCCGTATAGATGTGCGGCGCGCGCACGGCGATGAGGCAAAGCGCGATCACGGCGAGCGCCGCCGCGAACGCGCTCAGGCGGAATGAATATTTGCTGCGGGTTGTGCTCGTCGTGGACATGAGAAGTCCCTTGATCCGATTGTTGTAAGTGGCGCTGCCTTCAAATCGCCGCGATGACCGTCGCGACGCACAGCGTGATGACCAGAAGACTCAGACGGTTTTTGATCGCGTAGACGATCGGATCGTCGTGCATCTCGCCGCGAAACGCGAGCATCCACACGCGGCTGACCCAATACAGCAGCAGCCCGAACAGCAGCCACAGCGCATGCGGATGACGATAAAGCGTGCGCACATCCGACGAATTCAGATAGAGCGCAAGCACCAGCACGGCGACGTATCCGGAGGCCGTGCCGAACGAACGCAGGATGCCCAGATCCTGCGTGACGTAGCCGCGGCCCGCGGCGGTCACTTTGCCGTCGCGCAGCAGCGCATCAAGCTCGGTGTAGCGTTTGACCATCGCGAGGCTCAGGAAGATCAGCACCGAGAACATGATGAGCCAGTCCGACAGCGCGATGTCGGCCGCCGCGCCGCCCGCGACGATGCGCGACGTATAGAGCGCCGCGAGCGTGAAGACATCGACGAGCATCATGCGTTTGAGCTTAAACGAATACGCGAGCGTCACGATGAAATAGGCGCCGAGCACGAGCTGGAATTCGGGCGCCACACGGCCGGCGAGCGCGGCGGACGCGACGAGCAGCGTCACCGTGAGCGCCATGCCGAACGTGAGCGGCAGTTGCCCCGACGCGAACGGCCGATTGCGCTTCTTCACATGCCGGCGATCCGAATCGAGGTCGAGCATGTCGTTGAGCAGATACACCGCCGACGCGCAGAAGCTGAACGAGAAGAACGCGAGCGTCGCGGCGATGAGCGTCGCCGGGTCCGTGAAACGATGCGAGGCGAGCAGCGGCACGAAGATCAGCAGATTTTTCACCCACTGATAGACGCGCATTTCCTTGATCGTGAGACGAACGAGCGAGCGCTTTTCCTCGAAGAACACGATCGTCTGATTCACCTTCCCGGCCGCCGCCGCGATATGCCGGTTGCCCACGACGATCGCCTGACGCGACTGTTTCCACACGGGCACATCGGCGCGGGCGTTGCCGCAGTAATCGAAACCTTGCGCGCCGAATTCCTTCGTGAGCGCGCCGGCTTTGTGCTGGCCGGATAGATTGCGCGCTTCGTCGCTTGCCAGTACGCCCTTGAAGATGCCGAAATGCGTGGCGATCTGCTCCGCAAACTGACGGTTCGATGCCGTGCACAGATACAGCTCGCGGCCATTCGAACGCTCTTCGCGAAGATAATCGACGAAACGCGCGTTATACGGCAGCACCGACACGTCGATTTGCACGCGCCGCGCAATCTGCGCCTTCAGATTCGCTTTGCCGCGCAACAGCCAGACGATGCAAAAGAAAACGTAGACCGGATTTTGTTTGACCAGCACGAGAAACGATTCGACCAGCAAATCGGTGGCGGTCAATGTGCCATCGAGGTCGACGCAAAGAGGGATGCTTGCTTCGGCCATGCTGTCCTCGGATTCTGTGATGATGTTTTTATCGAGAACCGGCGGCTTGAAAATGCGCCGGGTCGTAATCGTCCACAGAATAGCGATGCGTGCTTTTTGACCTCTGTGCGTTAAGGCACTCGCTTTGGCCGACATATGTGCGGCAGGTATTGATTTCCGATGCTTCGTAAATTAATTTGGGAAGTTTGCTTTCAATCTAGAAAGCTTTGGGCGCGCGCGAGTTCTGAAATCTGAAGTCACGAAGCTCGCGGGAAGAAAAAAGCCTTCACGAACGAGCGGAAGGCTTTTGCGTTGCACAGGGATTCGGCACCTATTAACGCCGTCGCGGCGCGGCTTCCCAGTTGATATCGACGCACAGCACCTGCAAGCCGTACGGCGTTTGCGCGGCGATCGACGCCGTCACGCACAAATGCGCCTCGTTGATCGACAGATAAGGCGCTGTCAGATGCACGCGGCCCGGCGCGCGCAGCGCCTCGATGAAATACGGCCGGCGTTCCCAGCTCGCGCCTTCCGAATGCAGCAGCGGGCTGAAGCGCTTCGCGCGCTGCGACGTGCGCACGATCGGCACGACGTTGTCGCCGATCTGCCGGCCGGCCTGATCGAGCAAAAAGCAGCGTGCGGTGTCGGCGAGTTGCAGCAGTTCGCTCGTCGCGGCGATCAGCGCATCGCCTTCCATCAGCTTGACCGATGCGCGTTCGAGTCCGCTCACGTACGGCTCCAGACGCGTCGCCTGTGCGCGTTCGCGAGCCGCGATGCGCTCGCGCGACGCGGCCGACAGCGCGTCCATCACGCTCGCCGCGACTTGAGGATGCACGGCATCGACGCCCGGCTGCGCGAAATACGCGCCCTGCACGAAGTCGACGTTGCATTCGAGCGCGATCAGCGCGTCACGCTCGGTCGTGAGGCCGCCCATCAGCACGAGCTGGCCGGATTCATGCAAGAGCGACACGAGCCGCGGCAGCACGCGCTCGATATGCGAATGCTCGGTCGCCTGTTGCAGGATGCAGCGGTCGAGCGTCACGATGTCCGGCCGCAGTTGCCAGACGCGGTCGATGTTCGAATGCTTCACGCCGAAGCCGTCCAGCGCGATCAGAAAGCCGGACTTGCGCAAGGAATCGATGATTTCGCTGAAGCGCGTCGTCTCGCCGCCCGCCTGCTCGGGCACTTCCAGCACGACGCGCTGCGGCGACAAGCCGATATCTTTCAGCGCGGCGAGCAGCGCGTCGCCATAACTCGTGTCCATCAGCGCGGCGGGATGCAGGCTCAGAAAGAGCCATTCGTCGTGACTGTCGAACGCGTTGAAATTACCCAGATGCAGCGATTCCGCGAGCCGGCCGAGTTCGAGCAGATCGCCGCGCCGCGCGGCCTGCGTGAACACTTCGTGCGACGGAACGTGCCGATGCGCGTCGTCGCGCGCACGCAGCGACGCGTGATAGCCGATCGCGCGCCGGTGCGACACGGAAAACACGGGCTGAAACACGCTGAAAACGGTGTACTCGCCGTACAGCACGGTGCGACGTGAGCCGTCGTCGCCGGCGACGGGACGCGGCGGCTGGAAGCGGGGAGGGTCGAGATCAACCATGCTCATGGTGTCGATGCGTCAGCGGTGAACTTAACGAGACAGTTTACAGGAACGCCACCCGGCCATTCCAGCAAAAAGCGTGCAAATTCAATCTACAAGCGGCTCGGCGCGGACATCGGCGCGCCCGGATCGGCTATTCGTGTGCGGATTGGACGATCGTGCTGCACACGCGGGAGCGCACGCCGCGCGACTGTGCGCGCGGGCACCGGCGCGGTGCGTGGACGGTGCGTCTCCGCTGTGCGCAGCGCCTTCAGTTCGACTCCGACGGATCGGGCTTGCGGTTCACCGCGCGCACTTCCGGCGCGAGCTGGCCGAAGATCCACGCCGTCGCCGCCGTGATGACGCCGACGCACAGGAACGTCGCGTGGAATGCGGGCAGCGAATTCGATGCCGTCACCTGCGGCAGCAGGCCGGTGAAGGTCGAGAGAATCGCGCCCGCGACGGTCACGCCGAGGCTCATCGACAACATCTGCACGAGCGAAAAAAGACTGTTGCCGCTGCTCGCGCCGCCGGTGCCCAGGTCTTTCAGCGTGAGCGTGTTCATCGCGGTGAACTGCATCGAGTTGACCGCGCCGAAAACCGCCAGTTGCACGAGCCGCGACCACAGCGGCTGATGCGCGCTTGCGAGCGAAAAGCTCGCCATCATCAGGCCGACGAGCACCGTGTTCACCACCAGCACCTGCCGGTAGCCGAACTGCTCGATAAGCCGCGTGACGAGGCGCTTGGACAGCATGCCGGCGGCGGCGACGGGCAGCATCATCATCCCGGCCTGAAACGCCGTATAGCCCAGGCTCACCTGCAGCAGTAGCGGAATCAGGTACGGCATCGCGCCGCTGCCGATGCGCGCGAACAGATTGCCGAGCAGGCCGACGCTGAACGTGTGGATCTTGAACAGGTCGAGCGAGAAGATCGGCTGGGCGGCGCGCGTCGCGTGCAGGCCGTAGGCGACGAAGCAGCCGAAAGAGAGCACGAGCAGCACGATCACGATGGCATGCTGCATGCCGAGATCGGCGAGGCCGTCGAGCGAAATCGTGAGCGCCACCATGCCGATGGCGAGCAGCAGATAGCCCGCGAGATCGAAGCGCGCGGTCGCGGGATTGCGGCTGTCGGGCATGTACAAGTGCGTGGCGATGCAGCCCGCCACGCCCACCGGCACGTTGATCAGAAAGATCCAGTGCCACGACGCGATCTGCACGAGCCAGCCGCCGAGCGTCGGACCGATGAGCGGGCCGATGAGCCCTGGAATTGCGACGAACGCCAGCGCCGACAGATACCGCTCGGCCGGAAACACGCGCAGCACGGCGAGCCGCCCGACCGGCAGCAGCATCGCGCCGCCGACGCCCTGCACGACCCGATATGCGACGAGCGCCGTCAGCGATTGCGCGTTCGCGCACAGCAGCGAGCCGATCGTGAAGACCAGGATCGCGCTCAAGAACACGCGCCGCGTGCCGAGCTTATCGGCGAGCCAGCCGGAGACGGGGATCATCATCGCCATCGTGAGCGAGTACGCAATCACGACGCCCTGCATGCGCAGCGGCGCCTCGCCTAAGCTGCGGGCCATGGCGGGGAGCGCGGTGTTGACGATCGTCGAGTCCAGCGTCTGCATGAAAAAGCCGGTGGCGACGAGCCACAGCATGATGGAGAGCGATCGGTCGGACGGCTTGGCTGTGGCGGTGTCGGTCATGTTCGGCTTACTTGCGAAGCTCGGCGACGAAGTCGTAGTAATCGTTGCGACAGTAGGTGTCGGTGAGTTCGATCGCGCGCTGATCGGCCGTGTAGCCCACGCGCGTGATGAGCAAGAGCGCGTCGTGCGGCGCGATGCCCATTTGCTGCGCGATCTCGTCGCTCGCGTTGACGGCGCGGAAATGCTGGAGCGCACGCACGATGGAGAGCCCGCGCGCCTCCAGATAGCTGTACAGCGAATCGCCGATAGCGTGCGGATCGGGAATGCACGACGCGGGGAACGTGGAGTTTTCGACGGCCATCACGATGTCGTCGGCGAGACGCAGGCGCTTCAGGCGCGTGACGGTGGCGGCGGGGGAGAGACCGAGCTGGATGACTTCGTCGCGATTGGCGGGCTCGATCGTGCGCGAGAGCCATTTGGAACTCGGCTTGAAGCCGCGGCGGCGCAGCATCTCGGAGAAGCTCGACAGCCGCGAGAGCGGATCTTCGTAGCGCGGCGTGATGAAGCTGCCGGCGCCTTGCTCGCGGCGAATCAGCCCTTGTTCGACGAGCAGCGCGATCGCCTTTCTCGATGTGATCCGCGACACCCCGAGCGCCTCGGACAGCACGCGCTCGGAGGGCAGCGCTTCACCGGCGTTCCAGCGATTGTCGTGGATGGCGTTGGCGAGCTTGCGGGCGAGTTGCAGATAGAGCGGTGTGTCGCTGTCCGGGTCCGGGCGCAGATCGCGCCAGCGGTCTTCCGAGGTCGAGTTCATAAAGCGGACGCAAGTGGGCCAAGCGGGGATTTTAAGACAAACGAGGGCCCGCAAGGCCGCGTCTTTGGCGCGATCGCGCTCAAACTCAAGCCGTAGCCGGCCCGCCCACCCCGCGCCCGGCCCGCATATAAAGCGCAACCGACAACGCCACCGCACCCGCCGCCGCCGCGGCGGCGAACAGAAACACCGAGCCATACCCGAACTCGCCCGCGACATACCCCGCGAGCGGCCCGGTCAGCCCGAGCGACAAATCCAGAAACACCGAATACGCCGACAACGCCGCGCCACGGCTCGCGGGCGGCACCAGCCCGACTGCCTCCACGCCCAGCGCCGGGAACACCAGCGCGAAGCCGACGCCGGTCAGCGCCGCGCCCGCCAGCGCGATGGTCGGTTCGGCGGCGAGCCACAGCATCAGCAAGCCCGCGCACTCGAACGAGAACGAGACGATCGCCACGCGAAAGCCGCCATACGTCTTGATGGTGTTGGCGAACAGCAGCCGCGCGCCGATGAACATCGTGCCGAAAACGGTGAGCGAGAGCGCCGCGTTCGGCCAGTTGTGCGCGGCGTAGAACAGCGTGATGAACGTCGCGATGGAGCCGAATCCCGCCGACCCGAGCGCGAGCCCCAGCCCGTACGGCAGCACGCGGAAGAACACGCTGCGATACGACATGCGCTCGCCATGCACGACGGGCACGCTCGCCATGCGCGTCGCGAGCCAGTAGCCGAAGCCGCCCAGCGCGATCACGATCAGCCCGAGCGACGCGAAGCCGAGCCAATGGTCGACCGCGACGCCGAGCGGCGCGCCGATCGCGAGCGCCCCGTAGGTCGCGATGCCGTTCCACGAAATCACCTTCGCATTGTTCGCCACGCCCACGCGCCCGATGCCCCAGGTGATCGACCCGGTGCCGACCCAGCTCTCGCCGAAACCGAGCACGAGCCGCGCGATCACCAGCAGCACGAGACTCACCGCGTGCCATTGCGCCGCGAGCGCCGAGCCGAGCAGGAGCACGCCGCTCAACGCGCACGCCGCGAGACCGTAGAGCACGGTCTTCTTGGGGCCGAGCGTGTCGGCGGTGCGGCCCGCGAGCGGCCGCGACAAAAGCGTCGCGAGATATTGAACGCTGATCGCCGCGCCCGCCATCATCGAGCCATAGCCCAGATCCGTGTGCACGAAGCCCGGCAGTACCGCGAGCGGAACGCCGATCGTCAGATAGCAGAGGAACGTGTACAGCACGACGGGCAAGATACGGAGCGTCACGGCGAAATCGCTTTGCGACGCGGCGGCGGAGCGGGGCTCGGAAGACATAGGGAAATTGCGGGGTTGAATTTTGCGCGAAGGCGTGATTCTCACATATGTTGCGATGCAGCGTCGCGGCCGATCGTGCTCATTTAATAATCGTCTGAAAGATATTGTTGGCGGCGCAATCTCGGCGATGCCGCGCGAAGCCTTACTGCATAAGGTTCCGGCGACATATCGGAGGAGGAATATGTCGCACATGCAATGCCGCCTATGGGTTGCGGATTTTGGTGGTGATAGCTTTCGAACCATCGAGGCGATCGGAGCAATCCGAACGAATCGCCCAGGAACAGCCAACGCGCCACCGGCTGCGTATTCCGCGCAACCAGCGACCCGCAACAGAGCCCCGCGAGACGAATTCCCATGACTCAGCCGACCCATCAGCCGATCCGCTTCTATCACCGCAACGCGATTCAGGAAGTGAGCGGCGCATCCACGACGCGCACCGTCCTGCAATACCTGCGCGAGGACGCGCGCTGCACCGGCACGAAGGAAGGCTGCGCGGAAGGCGACTGCGGCGCGTGCACCGTCGTCATCGGCGAGCCGGACGGCGCGGGCGGCGTCGCGTTCAAGGCGGTCAACGCGTGCGTCCAGTTTCTGCCGACGCTCGACGGCCGCGCGCTCTTCACCGTCGAAGATCTGCGTCAGCCGGACGGCACGCTGCATCCGGTGCAGCAGGCGCTCGTCGATTGCCACGGCTCGCAATGCGGCTTCTGCACGCCGGGCTTTGCGATGTCGATGTTCTCGCTCTACGAAAAGCACGGCCATGCGACGACCTGCGCGACCGCCTGCGCCAAGACGAAGCCGTCGCGCCAGGAAATCAGCGACGCGCTGACGGGCAATCTGTGCCGCTGCACGGGCTATCGGCCGATCATCGAGGCGGCCGAGCGCATGTTCGATCACGCGCCGCTCGCGCCCGTCAACGTGCCGGCGCTCGCGCACACGCTCGCCGGCATCCAGCGCGACGACACCTTCCACTACGAACACGCCGGCCGCCAGTTCGACGCGCCGCGCACCGTGGAGGCGCTCGCCACGATCAAGGACGCGAACCCGAACGTGCGCATTCTCGCGGGCAGCACGGACATCGGCTTGTGGGTGACCAAGCAGTTGCGCGATCTCGGCGACATCGTCTATGTCGGGCAGATCGAAGCGTTCAGGCACGTCGAGACGACGGACGAATGGATCGAGATCGGCGCGGGCGTGACGGTCGAGCGCGCCTATACCGAACTCGTGAAGACGTATCCCGAGCTGGAAGAAACGCGCCTGCGTTTCGCGTCGCTGCCGATCCGCAATGCGGGCACGCTCGGCGGCAACGTGGCAAACGGCTCGCCGATCGGCGATTCGATGCCGGGGCTCATCGCGCTGAACGCGCGCGTCGTGCTGCAAAGTGTTGCGGGCACGCGCGAGATGGCGCTGGAAGATTTGTACATCGCGTATCAGAAGAAGGACATGGCGGAGAACGAATTCGTCGCCGCCATCCGCGTGCCGACGCGCACGGGACGTCGCGCGAATTTGAAGTTCCGCGCCTACAAGCTGTCCAAGCGCTTCGACTCCGACATTTCCGCCGTGTACGCCGCGTTCTCGTTCATCGCCGATGGCGAGACGATCCGCGAGCCGCGCCTCGCGTACGGCGGCATGGCCGCGACGCCCAAGCGCGCGGCGCACGCGGAAAGCGTACTCGCCGATGCGCACTGGCACGAAGCCACGGTTCAGGCCGCGATGATCGCCTTGGGTAATGATTACGCGCCGCTCAGCGACATGCGCGCGAGCAGCGACTATCGTCTCGACACCGCGAAGAGCCTGCTGTATCGCTTCTGGCTGGAGACGCGTCCGCATGATCCGCTCGATAAATCGAAGCTGGATGTGCGCGCCATCGAACTCGTCGAAGCGAAGTAAGAAAGGGAGAACAAGACCATGAATCAGCAAGCAGAAGCCTTTCTCGCCGACGCCCAGACGCTCGCGAACGAAGCCGACGATTTCAAGCAGGTCCACGTTTCGCGTCCGCATGAATCGGCGCATCTGCACGTAAGCGGACGCGCGAGCTATACCGACGATATTCCGATCGTCGCGGGCACGCTGCACGCCGCACTCGGCACGAGCCCGAAGGCGCACGCGAAAATTCTCTCGATGAACTTCGACGCGGTGCGCGCGACGCCGGGCGTCGTCGCTGTGTTCACCGCCGACGATATTCCCGGCGTGAACGATTGCGGTCCGATCATCCACGACGATCCGGTGCTCGCGCAGGGCATCGTGCAGTTCGTCGGCCAGCCGATGTTTATCGTCGTCGCGACGTCGCACGATACGGCGCGTCTCGCCGCGCGCCGCGCGACCATCGAGTTCGAAGATCTCGTGCCGGTGCTCACGCCGGAGGATGCGCGCAAGGCTGAATCCTACGTGCTCAATCCGCTCAAGCTTTCGCGCGGCGACGCCGCGGGCCGCATGCAGAAGGCCGCGCATCACGAACGCGGCGCGATGAAGCTGGGCGGCCAGGAACAGTTCTATCTCGAAGGACAGATCGCCTATGCCGTGCCGAAGGACGACGACGGCATGCACGTCTACTGTTCGACGCAGCACCCGACGGAAATGCAGCATCTCGTCGCGCACGTGCTCAACGTGCATTCGCACAACGTGCTGGTGGAATGCCGGCGCATGGGCGGCGGCTTCGGCGGCAAGGAATCGCAGTCGGGCATTTTCGCGTGCTGCGCCGCGCTCGCCGCGTGGAAGCTGCTGTGCCCGGTGAAGCTGCGTCCGGACCGCGACGACGACATGATGATCACCGGCAAGCGCCACGACTTCGTGTACGAGTTCGAAGTCGGCTACGACGATCGGGGCGTGCTCGATGGCGTCGCCGTCGACATGACTTCGCGCTGCGGTTTCTCCGCCGACCTCTCGGGCCCGGTGATGACGCGCGCCGTCTGTCACTTCGACAACGCGTACTGGCTGTCGGACGTGAAGATCGAAGGTTATTGCGGCAAGACCAACACGCAGTCGAACACCGCGTTTCGCGGCTTCGGCGGGCCGCAAGGCGCGTTCGCGATCGAGTACATCATGGATAACGTGGCGCGTGCGGTCGGCCGCGATTCACTCGACGTGCGCTACGCGAATCTCTACGGCAAGACCGAGAACAACCAGACGCCTTACGGTCAGACGGTCGAGGACAACGTGCTGCACGAGTTGCTCGGCGAACTCGAAACGACGAGCGAATATCGCCGCCGCCGCGAAGCCGTCAACGCGTTCAACGCGAGCAACGAGATTCTGAAGAAAGGCCTGGCGCTGACGCCGGTGAAGTTCGGCATCGCGTTCAACGTGACGCACTTCAATCAGGCGGGCGCGCTGGTTCACATCTACACCGATGGTTCGATGCTCGTGAATCACGGCGGCACCGAAATGGGCCAGGGGCTGAACACGAAGGTCGCGCAAGTGGTCGCGCATGAACTCGGCGTGAATTTCGAGCGCGTGCGCGTGACGGCGACGGATACGAGCAAGGTCGCGAACACGTCGGCGACGGCGGCTTCTACCGGCACCGATCTCAACGGCAAGGCCGCGCAGGACGCCGCGCGTCAACTGCGCGAGCGCCTCGCGAAGTTCGCGGCGGAGAAGTTCGGCGGCGGCACGGTCACGCCCGAGCAAGTGCGCTTCGCGAACGACCGCGTGATCGTCGGCAACGATGCCATTCCGTTCGGCGAGATCGTGCAGAAGGCGTATCTCGCGCGCGTGCAGTTGTGGTCCGACGGCTTCTACGCGACGCCCAAGCTGTACTGGGATCAGGCGACGATGCAGGGCCGCCCGTTCTTCTACTACTCGTATGGCGCGGCGGTGTCGGAAGTGGTGATCGATACGCTCACCGGCGAAATGCGCGTGCTGCGCGCGGACGCGTTGCATGACGTGGGCGCGTCGCTGAATCCGGCGCTCGATGTCGGTCAGGTGGAGGGCGCGTTCGTGCAGGGCATGGGCTGGCTCACGACCGAAGAACTCTGGTGGAACCAGAACGGCAAGCTGATGACGCACGCGCCGTCGACCTACAAGATTCCGACCACCAACGACATGCCCGCCGATTTCCGCGTGCATCTCTTCAAGAACCGCAATGCGGAGGACAGCATCCATCGCTCGAAGGCGGTCGGCGAGCCGCCGCTGCTGCTGCCGTTCTCGGTGTTCTTCGCGATCCGCGACGCCGTTTCCGCAGTCGGCGATCACAAGGTGAATCCGCCTCTGAACGCGCCCGCGACGGCCGAGGAAATCCTGAAGGCGGTCAACGCCGTGAGGAGCGCGCGTTCATGATGCATGTCGTCCTGTTCGGCGCGGGTCATGTCGGCCACGCGCTCGTGAAGGTGCTGGGCACGCTGCCGTGCGTCGTGCAATGGGTCGATGCGCGCGACGAACTCTTCCCCGACGAAGTGCCGGCCAACGTGCAGATCGAAGCGACCGATCTGCCCGATGCAATCGTCGACGAAGCGCCCGCCGGCGCGTATTTCATCGTGATGACGCACGATCATTCGCTCGACTTTTCGCTCACGCAACGCATCATGCGGCGCGACGACTTCGCGTATTTCGGGCTGATCGGCTCGAAGACGAAGCGCGTGAAGTTCGAGCGGCGTCTGATGGAACGCGGCATGGCGGCGGATCGTTTGCCGGAGATCACGTGCCCGATTGGCGTGGAAGGTATTGTCGATAAAGCGCCGGGATCGATCGCGCTGGCGGTCGCGGCGCAGTTGCTGCGGGTGCGGGAGATGGCGGCGCGGCTGGGTCGCGCGAGTGTCGGCGCGCGGACTGCGTCGGTCTGAACGGCAGAGCCACGCGCCTCTGAGTGCAACTGCGCTCAGCCGAGTCCGTTCACCGCCCGAAACTTCCCCGGCGCCACGCCGTAAAGCTCCTTGAACCGCTTCGAAAACGCCGCCTCGGACTGATAACCGACATCCGCCGCGACATCGGCGATGCTCTTCTTCGTGTGCGTCAGCATCGTGCTCGCGAGCTGCATGCGCACATGGCTCAGCAGCGCGAGCGGCGAGCTGTCCGAATGGGCGGAGAACGCGCGCATGAACGTGGCGCGCGACATCGCCGCTTCGCGGGCCAGCATTTCGAGCGTCCACGGCTCGGCGGGCCGCTCCAGCATCGCGATAATCGACGCACCCAGCCGCCGGTTCGCCAGCAGCGCGAGCACGCCCGCGAGCGACGGCTGCTCGGCGAGCCACGCGCGCAACACCATCGTGAAGAGGGCCGTGGAGAGCGCCGTGACGATCGACGGCGCACCCAGTTGTGCTTCGTCCGCCTCGCGCCGCATCGTCTGGACGAGCGGTTCGAGATAAGGCGCCGAGGCCCGCGAAAACGACACGTGCACGACATCCGGCAGCACGTCGATCAGAAGCGCGCGCGGTGCGTAAAGAAACCGTCCGCATAGCATATCCACGCCCGGCGGCTGGCCGCCGCAGTTGCTTTTCACCGTCACTGCGCCGTTGTAGTGCTTTTCGACGGGCGTGGCCGCCGCGTCCGCCTTGCGCGGCTTGATGCTCACCACGTGGGAGTCGCCGCGTGGCAGAAGAAAGATATCGCCGGCCTTCAGTTCGAGCGGCGCGTGACCCTGGCGCAGGACCGTGCACGCGCCGTCGAGCACGACGTGATACAGCGACTCGCCCGCGGGCGCCGGGTCATGATCGAGTTCGAGCGGTCCGCTCAAGAGACAGCGCAGATCGAGCGCGCCGTTCAGGTTCGCAAGCTGGATCAGTTTGTCGAGGGCATCCATGTGAGCAGGCGGCTGATGGCGTTGTTCCGGATACTACCGAAATTACCGGCAGTCCGATGTCTTCGAACCCCGCCGCCACGCGTGTTACTTCGCGATTTCGCCCACTTCCGTGCTCTCCGCTGCATCGCCGGACAATTCCGCGACGCTCTTTTTGCGCGTGAGCGTGTCGGACACTTGCGAGATCAGCGTGCGCAGCCACGCGACATCGGTCGGCTGGTCGGGCTGCGGCAGCGAAAGCTGATAGCACTTGATGCGCGGAAACGGCACCGGCGAATCGAGCACGGCGAGCGGCAGCATGGCCGCGTAATGCTGCGCGAAGCGGCGCGGCGCGGTGAAGATGAGATCGGACTGGAGCAGCACTTGCGGCACGAGGCCGAAGTACGGAATCGTCGCGACGATGCGCCGCCGGATGCCCGCGCGCACCAGCCCGACATCGATCGGATGACGCCTGCCGCCGCTATACGGCGTCGGCGCGAGATGCGCGGCGAGCGCGTAGCGTTCGATGGTCATCGGCTCGCGGGCGAGCGGATGATTCGCGCGCATCAGGCAGACGAAAACATCGCTGAAAAGATCCTGACGTTCGAAGCGCGGCTCCGGCTTCGTCCAGTTGGCGACCATCAGGTCGATCTCGCCTTCGTCGAGCATGCGTTCGTGATCGCGCGTCGGCGTCAGCGACTCGATTTCGAGGCGTGCGTTCGGCGCCGCGTCGCGGAAGGCCGCGACGAGCGTCGGCATGAAGAAATCGTTCAGATAATCGGGCGCCGCCACGCGGAACGTGCGGCGCGAACTGGCCGCGTCGAAATCGCCGTGCGGCGTCGCGACGAATTCGACTTCACGCAGCGCGCGCTGGGCGGGCGCGAGCAGCGATTCGCCGTACTCGGTCGGCACCATGCCCTGCTTGCCGCGCACGAGAATCGGATCGTTCAGGATCTCGCGCAGGCGCCGCAGCGCGGTGCTGATGGCCGGCTGCGTCTGGTTCAGCCGTTGCGCGGTCTGCGTGACGCTGCGCTCCTGCAACAGCGTGCGCAGCACACGGATGAGCCAGATATCGAGTGAGTCGGCGGATTCGTTCATGAGTCGAGCGGATGAGTTCGGTCAGGCCGACAACGCTTGCCCGATGTCGCCGGAGGCCGCGCGCGTCATCGCCCGCACGCCTCAAGCGCCCGAGTCGACGAAATATCACGCAGCCTGAACCGAAGTTAACCGCGTATCGCTTTTTGACGCCATAGCGCGCGCGCTATTTATGGGATAGGCGCGTCGCCCGGACGGTTTTTTCAGGCGAAATCCGCGTCGCGGGGCGCGATCGGCAAGGCGCTGATGCGTTTCACTTCCGCGCCGTCGAGCCAGTTCGGCGAGCGCGCGACGTACAGCACCATCGGCAGGGTGTCTTCGCCCCAGAAGATCTGATCGTTGACGATGAAGGTCGGCACGCCGAACACGCCCATCGCGACGGCGCGGTCGTTGTTGTCGCGCAGCTTCGCCTTGGTGTCCTCGTCTTCCACGCGCGCGACGGCGTCCGGAATGCCGACGTGCTCGCACAGCCCGCGAAAACCCTCCGGCGTCGCGGGATCGCGCCCTTCGCGCCAGATGTAGCGGAAGATTTCGCGCACGCAGGCAATCTCGGCGTTCGCCAACACGGCGAGCCGCAGCGCCTTGCTCGGATCGAACGGATGCGCGGGCGGCATGCGGAACGGAATGCCCAGTTGTTCCGCGCGGAACAGCGCGTGCCGGTACGTGAAGACGCGCTTCGACGGGATTGTCGCGGCGTGCGGCTGGCCCCAGCGGTCGAGCAGCTTCATCAACTGGACCGGCACGAGTTCGAACGGCATGTCCGGCCATTTTTCGTGTTGTTCCAGCAGCAAATACGAAAACGGCGAAATGAAGTCGAAGAAAAAATACGGGTGACCGGGGCTGGTCGAATGCAAGACACTCATGTTCTCTTCTCCCTGAATTTCCCTGGCTCGTCCCGCGCCGCGGGCGCCCGGTTTAATCTGTTGTTCGAGTTGCGGTGCGGCCGTGTCGTGCATCGGCGGAGGCGGCGTCTTCGCGCGGCGTCCGCCCGTCCTTCAGATATTACGTGCTGCCTTGTTCCGTGTCTGCCCGCAAAGCGTCAGCAGATGCGACCGTTTGCGCCATGTTCTGGCCCGCCGCAGCCGCCGTAGCCGCTGCAGCCGGCGCATGCGCGAGCCGCTCCCGCACGAAACCGATGTGCTCGCGCAGCACGTAGAACTGATCGGCGAACGAGAGCGGCATCTTCATGCGATTCACGGCCGTCTCGATCGCGTCGATACGGTCGAGCAGGGCGTCGCGCTGCGCGATGTCCGGACCGCTGATCGCTTCCCGCTCTATTGCAATGAGCGCGCCATACCAGCGATAGATGCGCGATTTCACGCGCCACCGGTACAGCCCCGGCACCAGCCGCAGGCCCGGAATCAGCACCACGATCAGCGGCACCAGAATGACGAGCACACGATCCGCGAGGCTCGCGACCCAGAACGGCAGCGTGCGGTACAGGAAGCTCTTGCCGGATTTGTAATATCGTTCGGCGTTGTCGCTGATGCGGAATTCGTGCGCGAGCGGCGCCGGGAACTCGTTGGCCCGCTGCAACAGGTTGGCGCGGGCGTGCACTTCGCGCGCGGCTTCGATCAGCAGGTCCGACAGCGCCGGATGCAGGCTGTCGCGCGCGACCAGTTCGGCGGTCGGCGCGATCATATGGACCGGGCGCGGCGGCAGGTTGCGGGCGAAATCGAAGGCGCCCATCGGCAGTTCGATTTCGGTGAGATAGGGAAAGCGGCGCGCGTAGGCATCGGCTTGGGCGAAATCCATGAAGCGGATGCCCGGCGTGCGCAGGAGCTTGGCCATCGTCGGCGGCTGGGCGGAGTCGCCGGCGAGGAACGCGGCGTCGATTTGGCCGGCTTCGAGCGCCTTCGCGGCTTCGTCGCCGGCGAGCGGCAGCAGTTGCGTGTCGCCGCCGGGTTCGATGCCGTTCGCCTTCAGCAGCGTGAGCGCGAGCACGCGCGAGCCGCTGCCTTCCGCGCCGATCGCGAGCCGTTTGCCTTTGAGTTCCGAGAGCCGGTTCACGACCGTCGCGCCACGATAGAACACGGCGAGCGGCACGTACGACACGCTGCCGAGCGATTCGAGGTTGTCGTGGGTCGTACCGGGCGTGGTCATGCCGCCTTGCACGAAACCGACATCGACGTCCGATTTCGGGTTTTCGAGGCGCGTGAGGTTGTCGAGCGAGCCTTGCGTTTCCAGCACGTTCAGCGTGATGCGGTTGCGCGCGAGAATCGCCTTGTATTTTTGCGCGTTCGTCCAGAACGAACTGCCTTTGGGGCCGGCGGCGATCGTCAGCGTGTTCGGCGGCGCGGGCTGGATCAGCCGCACGGCGAGGTAGAGCGCGGCGGCGCAGACAAGCAGGATCGGACCGACGGTGAGCGCCAGATCGCGCCAGGAAATCGCGACGAAACGCGCGACGATCTTCTGCTGCGGCTTGCGGCGCGAGCGGATTTCCGGGTCGGGGCTCTGTTCCGGCTTAGGTCCCGGATTGGGTCCGGAGTTGGGTCCGGGATTAGGTCCGGGATTGGGTCCTGAAGGCTGGGTCATCTGGTGTGTAGTCTTGAAACGTAAGGCGCGCGAGCTTACCCGGTCGCGGTGTGCGAACGCCTGCAGGAGCGCGTCCGGGCGGGCGGCATGGCGTCGATGGTACATGAGTTCGATCGGCCTTCGGATCGCCGCCGAGTGTGACAGCCACGTGTAGCGGCCACCCCGGCTGTTGCGTGCGCGCGGCTTCGCGGGCGGGCGCGTCGTTAAATGCTTTGCGCTAATGGCCGCGCTGGGCTAAATTGACGTTCGCCGCCGCACGACAGGACCCTTGCGCGCCGCAGCCCGCAATGTGGGCACGCGAGCCGCGCGCCACGCTAAACGCGTGACGAAAGGGCGCGCAGCATCACGCGCCGTGCGGGAGGACATATTCGAGCCGACGGGCATCCCGCCCGACCAACCGGCCGCTGTTTGTTTCGTTTCGCCAGCCTCTCGCAGCACCGTGAGCCGCATCCGCCGGCTTGCCGCCGCCATGCCTTCGGGCGGGTCGCCGGTAAGCGTCGGAGCGTGTGACCACGGCCAACGCTCGATGCCGTGGCCAGCCGTCTGAAATGCGGCCCGGGTCAGAAGTGCAAAACGAGCGAAGTAGCAAACTGTGCGAAGTCAACAAGCGAAACAAAAGGAGAAATCATGAAAGCAGTGGATCTGTTGAAAGCGCTGGGCGTCGTGGTGTGCGTGGCCGTGGCCTCGAGCGCCTATGCCCAGTCGAGCGACGCGGCCGCCACGAGCACCGATTCCGCAGCGGCGGCCAAGGCGCAGAAATCCGCGACCAAGAAGACCGACCGCAAGCTCGGCTACGACGTGCGCCGCGCACTGTCGAAGGCGCAAGGCTTCGACGTGTCGAACGTCTTCGTGCGCGCGCGCAGCGGCGCGGTGACGCTGACCGGCACGGTGCCGGAAGGCGGCCAGATCGCTCAGGCCGAGGAAGTGGCCAAGGGCGTGCCGGGCGTGAAATCGGTGAGCAACAAGATCACGCTGGGCGTGCAGGGCGGCGGAGGCTGATCCACGCTGACGACGTGAGTCAGATGGCAGCACGCGCGGCAGCACGCGCATGACGTCGGGCGGCGGGCATCGGCTTGCCGCTCGGACGTTTTTCAACGTACTCTGAACGGGCTTCGGCGTTTGCGCCGAAGCCCGTTTGCGTTTCAGGCGGCGCGCGGCGCGTGCGTTCAGATAGCATCAATCAACCCGATCGATCGGGATGGATGGCGGAGACAGAAAATGAAAAGATTCGCGCGATTCCAAAGATTGCAGAACGTGCCGCGAACGACGGCGCTCGGGGTGCTCGCGGCGCTCGCCGCGCTCACGCTGGCGGCCTGTCATGGCGGCGATGACGACGACAACGGCGGCAGCCCGCCGACCAACACGCTGCCGAACTTCGTTTCCGGCGCGGTCAACACGCAGACATACGACGGCGTCTCCGACGATCTGCTGACGGCGGGTCTCGGCAAGACCGGCCTCGCATCGGCGACTTCGCCATCTATCGCGAATCCGGCCGCGCCCACGGCCGCCGAGTTGCGGCGCCTCGCCATCTATTCGAACTACCGCGCGCTCGTCGATATGTCGGCGAGCGGCGGCTACGGCCGCTTCTGGGGGCCGAACATCGACCTGAACGGCAACGACACGCTCGGCGAAGGCAAGATCGCCGGCAAGGAATACATCGCCTACGCCGACGACGGCAGCGGCACGCAAAACGTCAGCCTGCTCGTGCAGATTCCGGCCAGCTTCAATCCGGACCAGCCGTGCATCGTGACGGCGACGTCGTCGGGATCGCGCGGCGTCTACGGCGCGATCTCGGCAGCGGGCGAGTGGGGCCTCAAGCGCGGCTGCGCGGTCGCCTACACCGATAAAGGCAGCGGAAACGGCGGCCACGAACTGGCGACGAATCTCGTCACGCTGATCGACGGCACGCTCGCCAACGCCAGCCTCGCCGGGACCAAGGCCATCTTCAAGGCGAACGTGAGTGCGTCGGCGTTGTCGTCGTTCAACTCGGCGTTCCCCAATCGCTACGCCTTCAAGCATGCGCATTCGCAGCAAAATCCCGAGAAGGACTGGGGCAAGAACACCTTGCAGGCGATCCAGTTCGCGTACTGGGCGCTCAACGACATGTTCGGCGCGGTCAGCGGCTCGTCGCATCAGGTGCGCTACGGCAAGGGCAGCATCACGACGATAGCGGCATCGGTCAGCAATGGCGGCGGCGCGTCGCTGGCGGCCGCGGAGCAGGACACGGACGGCTGGATCACGGCGGTGGTCGTCGGCGAGCCGCAGATCAATCTGAATTTGCCGTCGCAAGTGTCGGTGCGGCAGGGCGGCGTGCCGGTCGGCGCGTTCGGGCGGCCGCTCGCGGATTACACGACGCTCGCCAACCTGTTGCAGCCATGCGCCGCGCTCGCGCCCGCGGCGGCTGGCGCGCCTTATCTGACCGCGCTGCCGCTCGCCACGACGAACGCGATCCGCACGGCGCGCTGTGCGACGCTTGCCACCAACGGGCTGATTTCGGGCGGCAACACGGTCGCGCAGGCCAACGATGCGCTCAACCAGTTGCATCAGGCGGGCTACGAGAGCGACTCCGACACGCTGCACGCGCCGATGTGGGATTCGCAGGCGGTGCCGGCGGTGGCCGTCACCTACGTCGATGCCTACATGCAGGCGAGCGTGCTCGACAACCTGTGCAACTTCAGCTTCGGCACGACCAGCGCGGCGGGCGCGGCGGGCGTGGCGCCCATCGTCTCGCCGATGCTCACCCTCTTCGGCAACGGCAACGGCGTGCCGCCGACCAACGGCATCAACCTCGTCTACAGCAACGGCGCGGGTGGCGCGGCGGATCATCGGTTGGCTACGCCGGACGCGAGCTACGCGGGCGCGGCCTGCCTGCGCGGCCTGTGGACGAACGGCAACCCGACGATGGTCAGCAACGTGAACGCGATCCGCGTGAATGCGAACCTGCGCGGCAAGCCCGCGATCATCGTGCAGGGCCGCGCCGATGCGCTCGTGCCGATCAATCACACATCGCGTCCGTATCTCGGCGCGAACCGGGTGGCGGAGGGGAACAAGAGCCAGCTCTCGCTCTACGAGATCACGAACGGACAGCACTTCGACGCGTTCCTGAGCGTGGCCGGGTTCGACACGCGCTTCATTCCGGTCCACTACTACAACATTCAGGCGCTCAACCTGATGTGGAACCATCTGAAGAACAACGCGCCGCTGCCGCCGTCGCAGGTCGTGCGGACGGTGGCGCGCGGCGGCGCGGCGGGTTCCGCGCCTGCGCTTTCGACGGCGAATCTGCCGCCGATCGCCGCCGACCCCGGCGCGAATGCGATTTCGGTGGCGGGCGGCGCCGTGAACGTGCCGAACTGACGAACTGACGAACTGACGGGCGGGTCTTACTGCGTGGCGGTGGCGTGCGGCGTCGATGCCGCTGCCGCCGCATCCGATGCGGACGCGGGAATTGCCGTCGCGGCGGCGGGCGACTGAACGACGATCGGCGTCGGCGTGAGTTCCGGCGAATTCACGATGAGCGATGGCACGAGCGGCTTGCTCTTCACCTCGTCGGCCACGACGGGCGCGCTGCGCGGCACCGTATTCAGATAGTGGCTCATCAAGTTGAAAAAGCGGTCGTAGAACTTGCCGGCGGGCACGGTTTCGCTCGAAATCTTGACCATGGCGTCGCTGTTCGAGCGAATCGGCAGCGACAACGAGCCGAGCACCGAGAGCCCGACACTCGCCGACGTATCGCTTTTCTTGAGCGCGTAGCCGTCCTGCACGGCATTGACGTAGGCGATGCTCTGATTCGTCGCGTTCTCGCCCGGCGTGCAGACCACATGAAACGACACGACGACGTGCGTCTCGGCGCCCGGCTGGAAGTTCTTGGTCGCGTCGACGGTGTCGGGCTGGCTCATCGTCGTGAGAAAACCTTGCGACAGCAGCGCGCGGCGGGCGGCCTCGCAGGTTTCGTTGACGGTGGCGTCGTAGTTGCGCGCAAACGGGCTCGCGCCGGTTTCGAAGAGTTCCTGCTGGTAGCTGGGTGTGGTGGCGGCGCGGCCACCGCAGGCAGTGAGAGCGAGCAATCCGAGGGAAATGATGACTAGGCGCAACGACGGCATGGGCATGAGGCAGCGGATCCGATATATGTGACAACGGCAGACACAAATTGTAGTGCCGTCAGGCTGGCCTATGAAAAAGCACAGTCTGAAAAACATCGTCGAATCCGTGGTTTACAGTTTTATGAACGACGTCCGGTGCGTCGATTCATCGCGCAAAAAAGCTAAAAGCCCGGCGCGAGGCCGGGCTGAAACGCTGATTACGAAACCATTACGGACGATTGAAGTCGACCGGATTCGCGTCCGCTGCCGGGCGAACGATGCGGTTCAAAAAGCCCAAACGGCCCGACGATGCGGCTTGGCCGGCCGCCGAAGCGCCTTCACTCGCGCCACCGAACGACGATTCCGCGACGCCTTGCTGCGCGTGGACGCGTGCTTCGGCTGCCTGGATGTCGACGGGATAGGTGGCTTGGTCGGCGGTGGGCTTGTAGCCGGCGCGTTCGAGTTGAACCAGATCGGCGCGCACTTGCGCACGGGTGACGGGACCGTCTTCACGCGCTTGCGCAAAACCCGGAACGGCGAGAACGGCTGCGATAGCGATAGCAGGAACGATGGACTTGAACATGATGACCTCCGAATACTGATGTAAGGGACGTTGCCTTTGGTGAGGAGTCTCGCCAGTGCTTCGTCGTTGAGATGCAGTCTAGGCTTCGGATGACCTAGTAAAAACCCTGATATCGCCAAATCAGTATTCTCCGATCGACATTAATCGCGGAAGGCGATCTGCGACGTTCGTCGGATGCGGCCAGGCGCGCGGGGACCGAACATCGCCCGATGATGACGGCCAAGGAATGTTTGACCGAATTAGCCCTGCACATTGAAACGAGACGTTTCTCATTTAGATAAGAGTGCGAAGCGATCTTAAGGATTTAATCTCATTCTTTAGCAAGCCGGCAATTACTAAGCTTAAAAAATGCTTGCAAATTCGGCTAAGAAATTCATCAATTCTTAAGGCCGGATTTCTTAGCGACACTCAACCGTATCCCTAAGATCCTTTAGCCACGTGCCCTAAGCGCGAGGCGGACGCGCTATGTTCGATACCGCACCGAAGGGGAGATTCGAAAGATTGTTTAATCGCGCGGCACGTGCAATTAAATCTTAAAGATAATGCGCGAAATATTAGATACCTCCGGACGTCCAGGAGGAAGAGACACTGCAAGAACCGATATTTACCGTAATGCGCTCGCGTTTGTCGGTAAATCGGGGAGGCTCGACTCATGACGCCGATCGTATTCGGAGGGCGTTTTGGGTGGCTTCATGGCGAGCGCGGCAAGCGCGGCGTCGTCCTATGCAACCCTTTCGGACACGAAGAGACATGGGCGCATAAATCCATGCGATTCCTGGCCGACGAACTTTCGCGCCGCGATGTTCCGGCCTTGCGCTTCGACTATCTTGCCACCGGCGATTCTTCGGGCACCGACCACGATGGCGATCGGCTCGACGACTTCATCGCGGACATCGGCGCGGCTATCGAGCGGCTTCAGGAAGAAACGGGCGTCACGAATATCACGTTGTGCGGCATGCGTTTCGGTGCGACGTTGGCGGCGCTTGCCTCGCAACATCCGCTGGTCGATTCGCTCGCATTGCTCGCGCCGATTCTGGATGGACGCCGCTATCGGCGCGAACTGACGGCATTGCGCAGCGCGTGGCTCGACAATCTTCCCGTCGCCGTGAGACCCGGGCAAATCGACGCGCCTTTTCATGTGCTCGGGCAGGTGTATAGCAAGGCGTTTCTCGATCGCTTGGGCGAAGTCGATATCAATTCGGCCATGAGCGTTCAGCCGGTCTTGCCCAAGCGCGTCTTCGTGGCGGATACATCGGCTCGCGCGATCAATTCCCTGTGCGTCGCGTTGCGGGAACGAGGCGTCAAGGTCAAGACGGATGCCTTCGACGACTACCTGGAATTCATGCAGGAAACGGCGTCATCCACCTTGCCGGAAAAGACGCTCAAGCGGACCGCGCAGTGGATAGCGAAGGGCGCGAGCGAAAGCGCATTCGGCGAGTCCGCGCGACGCCGGACGAGCATGCCCGCGCGGCTACGCATGCGCGACGATGCGATCATCGAAACACCGGAAGCCATCGAGCGTCCGGTGGTGTTCGGCGCCGCCGGCCTCTTCGGTATTTTGTGCGAGCCGCGCGATGGGCTCATGGGCGGTCCGATCGTCGTCATCGCGAATATGGCGGCCAGCGCACATCACGGCGAAAGTCGTCAGTCCGTGCGTATCGCGCGTGAGCTGGCGCAGCGCGGCATTGCGTCGTTGCGTATGGATGCGCGCGGTATCGGCGACAGTCCCGCGCGCTCGCCCGATGGCACGCCGGACATGACGGCGTCGCTGCACGCGCAGACGACGATCGACGACATTGCGAGCGCGGCTGCGTGGCTCAAGCGCAAGGGTTATGAATCGATCGTCGCATTCGGCATTTGCTCGGGTGCGCACAATGTGCTGCGGGCGGCGCTTCGGGAACCGGCGATTGCGGGTGTCATCGCCGTCAATCTTCAGCGCTTCTATATTCCCGAATGGATGACGCTGCAGGAACTCAGAAATCGCGGTTCCAACACGATGGCGCGTCTCGGCCCCGCCATCCTGAAGCCGACGAAGTGGTGGCTCGTGCTCAGCGGCAAGCGCGGGTTCAAACCGATCGTCAGGGCGTTCGCATCGAATGCGGCTGCGCGCCTGTATTCGCAGATCATCGGGGTGCGCGGCAGAAAGACGGCTGTCATCGGGGACAAGCCGATCACGCATCCGCACGCTGTCGTTCAGACGCTCGAGGGCAAAGGCGTGCATGCGATGCTTTTGTACGGCGGAGGCGACGACGGACTCGATCAGCTCAACGCGCATTTTGGCCGGCATGGAAAGAAGCTTTCGCGTCTGAAGGGAATGACAGCCGAGATTTGCGAGGATCTCGATCATGCGCTGTACGATCCGCGCGCGCTGGATAAGGTGATTGCGCTTTGCGAGCGGTTTATTCGACAATTGCAGCCCGCAAGTGCCTCGGTCGCCGACTTGATGGCGGCTCAGGATACATCGCAAAAGTGTTGAGCCGCTTTCTGCGGTATGCAATCCGATTACCGATTTTAGAATTGCAATTGTTTGCGGTTTTTTTCCTATTGAGTTAATTAGATATACAAACTATATCGGCGTAGCGCGCGTGACTGCTGGCGCTGTTAGTCACACATGACACGGCCTCCTTCTGTCAGGGGCGCGACTTTCGCCGATCAACGAACTATTTGCCAGTGTTTACCCTAGTCAATCACGGTTGGCGAAATTTATTCCGAAAGGAACCTCACGTCCTGAAACGCGGTCGTACGGATCCATCCGCAGGGAAAGTCGGTCGCTTTCGCAGCAACTGCTTGATTCATCGACAGGAATTGGCGCCACGCGCTTCGAAGCGCGTGCAAGCGCGCTGGCCCGAGTGAATCAATTGAACGCTGACTGAATCTCCGCACCCAGGTCGCCTGAATCTCGCCGGCCTCCTTGAAATTGTCAAATCCCGTCCATATAATTAGCACTCGCTGCACGAGAGTGCTAACAAGTTTGCCGTCCGACGAGTTTTTGCTCGGAGGGCGGGTTTCCCCCGCGTTTTCAGTCTCAATCAAGAGAGGAGTGTGTATGAACCTTCGTCCTTTGCACGATCGCGTCATCGTCAAGCGTCTGGACCAGGAAACCAAGACCGCGTCGGGCATCGTGATTCCCGAAGCTGCGGCAGAAAAGCCGGATCAAGGCGAAGTCCTGGCCATCGGCCCGGGCAAGCGCGATGACAAGGGCGTGCAGAACGCCCTCGACGTGAAGGTGGGCGACCGCGTGCTCTTCGGCAAGTACGCCGGCCAGACCGTCAAGGTCGACGGGCAAGAACTGCTCGTCATGCGCGAAGAAGACATCATGGCCGTTCTGGTCAAGTAAGCATCCTTCCTGCACGTCCGGCTTCGTCCCGAGAGGCTGCTTGTTGAAGCGCCGCGACGAAGCCAGCAAACCGAATCGAATCAAGGAGTCTGGATATGGCAGCTAAAGAAGTTACTTTTGGCGATTCCGCACGCGCCAAGATGGTCGAAGGCGTGAACATCCTGGCCAACGCGGTCAAGGTCACGCTGGGCCCGAAGGGCCGTAACGTCGTTCTCGAGCGCAGCTTCGGCGGCCCGACGGTCACCAAGGACGGTGTCTCGGTCGCGAAGGAAATCGAACTGAAGGACAAGCTCCAGAACATGGGCGCGCAAATGGTCAAGGAAGTGGCTTCCAAGACCAGCGACAACGCCGGTGACGGCACCACGACCGCTACGGTCCTGGCGCAATCCATCGTTCGCGAAGGCATGAAGTACGTCGCATCGGGCATGAACCCGATGGACCTGAAGCGCGGTATCGACAAGGCAGTGGCTGCCGCAATCGAAGAACTGCGCAAGATCAGCAAGCCCTGCACGACCAACAAGGAAATCGCTCAAGTCGGCTCGATCTCGGCAAACAGCGACACGTCCATCGGCGAGCGTATCGCTGAAGCCATGGACAAGGTCGGCAAGGAAGGCGTGATCACCGTTGAAGACGGCAAGTCGCTGCAAGACGAACTCGATGTCGTGGAAGGCATGCAGTTCGACCGTGGCTACCTGTCGCCGTACTTCATCAACAATCCGGACAAGCAAGTCGCCGTGCTGGAAAGCCCGTTCGTGCTGCTGCACGACAAGAAGGTTTCCAACATCCGTGACCTTCTTCCGGTACTGGAACAAGTCGCCAAGGCTGGCCGTCCGCTGCTGATCATCGCTGAAGACGTCGAAGGCGAAGCGCTCGCAACGCTGGTCGTCAACAACATCCGCGGCATTCTGAAGACGGTTGCTGTCAAGGCTCCGGGCTTCGGCGATCGTCGCAAGGCCATGCTGGAAGACATCGCTATCCTGACCGGCGGTCAAGTGATCGCGGAAGAAACCGGCCTGACGCTCGAAAAGGCAACGCTGGCTGAACTGGGCCAGGCGAAGCGTATCGAAGTGGGCAAGGAAAACACGACGATCATCGACGGCGCTGGCGAAGCCACGAACATCGAAGCGCGCGTGAAGCAAGTGCGCAAGCAGATCGAAGAAGCAACGTCGGATTACGACCGTGAAAAGCTGCAAGAGCGCGTGGCCAAGCTGGCCGGCGGCGTGGCAGTGATCAAGGTCGGCGCTGCGACCGAAGTCGAAATGAAGGAAAAGAAGGCACGTGTCGAAGACGCACTGCACGCAACGCGCGCAGCTGTGGAAGAAGGCATCGTGGCTGGCGGCGGCGTCGCGCTGATCCGCGCTCGCAAGGCTGTCGAAGGCGTGAAGGGCCTGAACTCGGACCAGGACGCGGGCATCCGCATCGTCCTGCGTGCGATGGAAGAGCCGCTGCGCCAGATCGTCACGAACGGCGGCGAAGAAGCTTCCGTCGTGGTGGCAGCTGTTGCGGCTGGTCAAGGCAACTACGGCTACAACGCGGCTACCGGCGAGTACGGTGACCTGGTTGAAGCCGGCGTCGTGGACCCGACGAAGGTCACGCGCACCGCGCTGCAAAACGCGGCATCGGTGGCAGGCCTGCTGCTGACGACCGACGCAGCCGTCGCAGAACTGCCGAAGGAAGATTCGCCGATGCCTGGCGGCATGCCCGGCGGCATGGGCGGCATGGGCATGGACATGTAATTCGGCTCACGCCGGTTACACGTTTCATTCCGCAGCCGGCGCGGGTTTCGTTTCTCAGGAAGCGAAACCCGCGCGGTGCAGAAAAATCCCGCAGCGATGCGGGATTTTTTTCGTCTATACCGTCTATACGAAAGCTACTTGTTCATCTCCTCGCGCAACTTCTGCGCGGCGGCCTTGTAGTCGTACGTCGGATAAAACTCCGTGCGATAGCCGCCCCAGGCGGTGCTCTCGATTGCACGATTCACTTCGCGCAGGCGGTCGGCGGGTACGCGCAGCGTCACCACCTGGCCGATGCCCATCATCACGTACCACGACACCACTTCGACACCCGGCGGCGGAAACTGCTTGAAGTAGCCTTGCTCCTTCAGTTGCTGGTTGATCTGCGGAAGCGTCTTCGATTCATCGTGCTTGAGGAAGATGGTCAGCAGAAACGTGCCGTCGCCGGCGGGCGTGGCGCCGGGCGGCGGAGAAGCAGTCTGGGCGAAAGCCGGTGCCGTGAAAATCAGCGCCGAGGCGAACATCGAAGCGAACAACAGAGCGTGAGTGAGGCGTGCGATTCGTCTTGCCGGCTTGCGCATCGGGGGTTCTCCTCGGGAAGCAAAAAAGACGTTACTTGTGATGAGTCCGCAGCCGCTCCATCAGATGCAGCGCGTTGGGCTGCGCGTGACCTTCGGCCGTGTTGTCGAAGATGCACCAGACCTCGGCCGTTTTCTTCGCGCGCGTGTGGAGCGTGCGGGCGAGATCGTCGAGATAGGTGTAGTCGTAGGAAGACTGGTAGAGCTCGGGCGTGCCGTGCAGCCGCACATACACGAGCGACGTATCCGCGCGATGCCGGATCTCGCAATCGTCGGGAATCGGGTCTGCGTCCACGTAGGCGATGTGATGCGCCTTCAGGAGCGCCGCCGCGTGCGTCGAGAACCAGCCGTGCTCGCGCGCCTCGCAGGCGATTGGCAACGTCGTGCGCGCACGCAGCGCCTTGAAGAAGCTTTCCGCGACGTCGTGATCGAACGCAAGGCTCGGCGGCAGTTGCACGAGCCAGCAGCCGAGTTTGTCGCCGAGCTGGCCCGCGGCGTGAAGGAATTCGTCGAGCAGGGTTTCGGTGTCGACGAGACGCGCGTCGTGCGTGATCGCCTTCGGCAGCTTGACCGAAAAGCGGAACGACTCGGGCACGCTCTCGGCCCAGTTCGCGTACGTCTGCTCGCGATGCGGCTTGTAGAAGCTGGAATTGATCTCGACGCAGGTCAGCACGTGGGAATAGCGTTCGAGGTGTGTGCCTTCGCCGGGAAAACTCGTGGCGACGGCGCTCGACAAACCCCAGCCGGCGCAGCCGATGCGGATCGCGCCTTGCGGGCCGGGCTTGTGCAGATGGGGCAGTCGATACGGCATGCGCTCGCTAAGCCTCCCTTGTCTGATTCAGTGCCGCGCTTCTCCGGGCAGCCCTGTCGGATCCTCGGGAACCGAGGAGGTTTCGCCGTCTTCTTCGGCATCGTTCGAACGCGCCCAGAAGAAGCGGTCCGGCAGATACGCGCCCATGCCGGGACGAAACGCCGCACGCGCGGCCTGGAACACGTACTCCTGCGCCTCGCGCGCGGCTTCGGCGGGTTCCTGACCGTTCGCGAGCAAAGCGGCGATGGCCGAGCCCAGCGTATCCGTCAAACCCATGATGCGATGCACCGCGCGATCCCAGGTATCCTGCCGCACCTGACCTTCCTCGCTGAACAGCGTGATCACGTGACGGTGCGTGCCCGTTTCCATCGCGAGCACGTATTCGCAGCCCTGCGCCAGGATGTGGGAAATCGCCGTATCGAGCGTGGGCGATTCGGCATCGCTGTCCGGCTGCGCGAGTTGCAGAAGCGTGGCGTGATCGGCAATCAGCATGGTGGTTTGCGGCACGAGCAGATCGGCGAGCGATTCGCGCAGTTCGTCGGCGGCGAGGACGTGTTCGTCGTCGAGCGTGAAGTCGGGCGCGAGAATCAGCGGGACGTCGTCGTAATCGGAGACCACTTCCGCGATCGCCGACACCACTTCGGCCCGGGTCGCCGCGCCGATCTTGAAGGCGGCGATCGGCATATCTTCTAGCAACATGCGCGCCTGGGTCGCGACGGTGTCCGGGTCGAGGCCGGTGACTTCGTCGCATGTGGCGGAGTCGCGCACTGCGTAGCCGGTGAGCACGGTCACGCCGTGACAGCCCATGCTGGCGAGCGTCAGCAGGTCGGCTTGCAGGCCCGAGCCGCCGGTGGGGTCGGAGAGGCCGAAGGTGAGTACGATCGGTGGGGAGTCGCCGGTCATGGCAAAAGCGGACATTTTGGTATTGGATTGCTTGTTGAACGATCGGCTCGAAGCGGACGCGTCCGCGCGTGAGCGCGAGTGCGGACGCCCGCTCGGGTCTCGGTCCGATTATGCGGCCTAATGCCGTCCGACTGTTCTCTTTGCGCACTTTTTTCCGGCGCGCTAGCCTTCGCAGACCGGTCGCCGCATGACGGATGGCAACCCGATGACGCGAAGGAAGCGCCGGACGGGCAGCTTGCTAGGCATCGACACGGCAACACGGTACCATCTTGTCCTAATTTCAACCGATCAATTGATGCGGCATAAGTATGGAACATAGAAGCTGGATGTGTCTGATCTGCGGCTGGATCTACGACGAAGAGGCGGGATTGCCCGAAGAAGGCATCGCGCCGGGCACGCGCTGGGAGGACGTCCCGATTAATTGGACCTGTCCCGAATGCGGTGCCCGCAAGGAAGACTTCGAGATGGTTCAGATCTGATTCTCACGCACCTCCGCGCCGCATGACTCGCGTCATGCGGCGCGCGTTTTTTGCGGGCAGCATCGGACGCATGCGGTGCGGCCTGCACGCTCGATCGTTCTGGATTGTTTTGGATTGTTTTGTTGTGCAGCGTGCGGCTGGATTGTTGCGTGTTGCGGCATGGCCGGCATCGTAGCCGGCAGATTCGATTTCCGCGCCGGCCGTTCTACGCATACGCTTGAGGCATACCGTGCAGGAGGCGCGACCGGCGACAGAAGCTCTGGCCGGCGCAGCGCCTCCGACGACGCATTTCAACCGCGTGCGACGGCGTCACAGCGCGCCGCTTCCGCGCAACGGCTTGTGAGCGCCCGACATGACATCACGTCCCGATCTGCATGTTCCGTTAGAAGCCTTGCCCAATCCGCGCGGCGGTTCGGTGCGTCTCGCCGAGATGGCGCTCACCGATGCGCTGCACGCGTTCCATCGTCAGGGTGAAACCGGGGCCGCGCTGAAACGCGCGATCGCCGCGTTGCATTCGGCGGGATGGCTGCCCGCGCAGCGTTTCGCCGAAGCGCTCGCGCTCGTCGCCCCGCTCGGCGACGAGTCGGACGGCAACCGGGCGCGCATCGCCGATTCGATCGCCATGTTCGGCGCGGCTGTCGAGCGTCACAATCTGCGCGAGCTATCGTGTTCGACGGTGCTGTTCGATCACTATCGCGGCCTGCACGCGCTGCTCGCGGCGCATACGCGCGTCGCGCCCGTCTCCTACGACGACCTCGCGCTCGCCGGCCGCGCCATCGCCCCGGCGACATTGCGCGGCATCGCGCCGGAGCGGCTCGCGCGCGTGCGGGCGCGTTACGAAGAAGCATTGCTCAGGCTCCTGCGCGGACCGGCCGGTGAATCCGCCGAGGCTTGCGAGCGCCTCGACGCGTGTCTCGCCGAACTCAGGGGGCCGGATCCTTACGACTTCTGGCGGCTGGCATCGTCGGCGGTGCATGCGCTGCGGGAGCACGCGCAACGCGACGGCGCGCGCGCCGACGACATCGACTTCGATGCCGGCTCCGCCTACGACGCCGACGCCAAGCGTCTCTACGCGCGCTTCAATCTGGTGCTGGCGGATCAGGCGCATGCGCTGTCGTACGCGCCGCGCTCGCTCGTGCGCGCGACGCTCGCGTTGCTGTGGCGCGATTTCGCGCTGTACGGCGCGGCGCCGGAAAATGCCGAACATGTCGATGTGCTGCGCGACTATGGTTTGACGGTGGCCTGGCATGTGGCGGCGAGCCCGGCGTCCGAAGCCGCGTGGGAAGAGGGCGCGGCGCAGGCGAGCGAAGAAGCGTCGCGCGATGCCGGTACGCGCGATCTCGGCGTGTTGCGCGTGAACGCGGCGGCTTACGAAGATTTTCTGCAAAGCGCGGAAACATCGATCGATGCGCTGGTCGAGCGCGGCACGCAGGCAAGCGAAACGGGCACGGTGGACGAAGCGGCGGCGCTCGCGGCGGCCAATGCATCGCACCGGCTGGGCGCGGCGGCCTGCGCGCTGGGGCTTGGCCATGTCGCGTCGCTGGCGGACACGCTCGGTCTTGCGTGGCGGCGCGTCGCGTATCACGGCGAAGCACGCGATGGCGGCGAAGTTGACTTACAGGGCTCGACCCAAGGCTCGACCCAAGGCGCGACCCGCGGCCTCGACGCCACCGTGCCCGAGCGCGCCGCGCAGATGCTGCGCTCGATGCTGCATCAGGCGGCGGCCGGCATTGCGCCATCGGAAGGGCGCGGCTCGATCGTTGCGCTGACCGCGATGATCGAGCGGCCGCTGACGATTGCGCGTTAGTCGTCGGCGGGGTTGTCGTCGGGGTGGTCGCCAGTATCGGCGGGAGCGGCTTTTTTCGCGCCCGGCCCGCGTACGACGTCGTAACGCGCGAGCGTGCGTTTCCTCGCGACATCGTGATCGACGAGCGGTTGCGGATAATCCGCACCGAGCGAGATTTGCGCGGCGGCCAGCGCATCGGGCTTCGCGCGCCACGGCGCGTGAATGTCGCGGTCCGACAGCCCCGCGATCTCCGGCACGTAATGGCGGATGAACTTGCCCGCCGCGTCGAATTTCTGCGACTGCGTGACCGGATTGAAGATGCGGAAGTACGGCTGGGCGTCGCAGCCGCTGGAGGCGGCCCATTGCCATCCGCCGTTGTTGTTGGACAGCTCGAAGTCGTTCAGCAACGCCTCGAAGTACGCTTCGCCGCGCCGCCAGTCGATACCCAGATCCTTCGTCAAAAAGCTCGCCACCACCATGCGCAGACGGTTGTGCATGTATCCGGACGTGTTGATCTGACGCATCGCGGCATCGACGATCGGATAGCCCGTCGCGCCTGCGCACCATGCGGCGAAATTCGCGTCGGCGGCCTCGCCGGTTTCCCAGCGGATGCGGTCGTACTCCGGCTTGAACGCGCGATGATCGCCCGCCACGCCCACGTGCGGAAAGTGATGCAGCACGGAGAAATAGAACTCGCGCCAGATCAGCTCGCCGAGCCAGACTTCGGCGCCCTTGTCGCCGTGACGCTGCGCGTCGTGTGCGCTGCGGGCGAGCGCGCGGATCGATACGGTGCCGTGACGCAAATGCACGCCGAGATAGCTCGGGCCCTTCAGCGCGGGAAAGTCGCGCGTGCGGCCGTAATCGCTCATGCGCGCGTGGAAGTCGTCGAAGAGTTCGAACGCGCCGCTCGTACCCGCCGGAAACGCGGGACCGTGGGCCTGCGGAAAGCCGAGGGCGGCAAGCGACGGCAGCGCGTGCGCGACGCCCGCCGGCGGCTTCGCCAGCGCGTTCAGACGGTCTTCCGATGCATACGGCCTGAGCGCATCCGGCGTGAGCGTCTGGAGCCATTTGCGCTTGTAGGGCGTGAAGACGGTGTAGGGCTTGCCGGCGTTCGTCATCACGTCGTCATGATCGAAGACGGCCTGATCCTTGAACGTGAAGAACGCGACGTCCGCGCTTGCCAGCGTGTTCGCGACGGCTTCGTCGCGCGCTTTCGCCGCGGGCTCGTAATCGCGATTGGCGAATACCGCGTTCACGCCGCATTCACGCGCGAGCGCGGGAATCTCGTGCTGCGGCACGCCGTGCCGGACGATCAGCGCGCCGCCCGCATCGCGCAGCGTGCGGTCGAGCTCGGCGACGCTCGCGTGGATGAATGGCACGCGCCTGTCGTGCCGCGCGAGCGGCGACAGAATTTCGCGGTCGAAAATGAACGCGCACAGCACCCGACGGCACCGTGTAAGCGCGTGATAGAGTGCAGCATTGTCTGCCGCGCGCAGGTCCCGCCGAAACCAGACCAGACCCAGCTCAAAGTCGGCCATCTCGCAGCGCCTTTGTTAAAATTCTGAATTATGTCCAAGACTCCCGATCGCATCAATTTGACGAATCAGTTCCTGATCGCCATGCCGAACATGGTCGATCCGACGTTTTCGGGAACGGTGGTCTATCTTTGCGATCACACTGAAAAAGGCGCGCTCGGTCTCGTCATCAACCGTCCGACCGACATCGATCTCCAGTCGCTCTTCAACCGCATCGATCTTAAGCTCGAGATCGAACCGCTCGTTCATTTGCCCGTTTATTTCGGCGGTCCCGTGCAGACCGAGCGCGGCTTCGTGCTGCACGAAGCCGGCGACGGCGAACCCTACAGCTCGTCGATGAGCGTGCCCGGCGGCCTCGCCATGACCACGTCGAAGGACGTGCTCGAAGCGGTCGCGAGCGGCAAGGGGCCCGAGCGTTTCCTGCTCACGCTGGGTCACGCCGGCTGGGGCGCGGGCCAGCTCGAAGAGGAAATCTCGAAGAACGGCTGGCTCACCGTGGAAGCCGATTCGCGCATCATCTTCGACGTGCCCGCCGAAGAGCGCCTGGAAGCGGCGCTCTCGCTGCTCGGCGTGTCGCGCTCTATGTTGTCCGGCGAAGCAGGGCACGCATGAGCCGCGAGGCCACGCTACTGGCATTCGATTACGGCGAGAAGCGCATTGGTGTCGCCGTCGGCAATACGCTCACGAAAAACGCGCGCGCACTCCTCACGCTGGAAAACCGCAATCGCGAATATCGCTTCGTGGAAGTGGGCAAGCTGCTCGACGAGTGGAAGCCCAACGCCGTGGTCGTCGGCATGCCGATGCATCCCGACGGCACGCCGCACGAAATGAGCGCGCTCGCCAAACGCTTCGGCAGCCAGCTGAACGGCCGTTTCAACGTGCCCGTGCAATGGGTGGACGAACGCTATTCGTCCGTCGACGCCAAAGCCGATCTGCGCGAGCGCGGCGTGCGCACCAACGCGCGCGGCCGCTTCGACGAGATCGACGCCGAAGCCGCCCGCGTCATCCTTCAACAATATCTCGACGGACTTGCCGACGATCATGAGTTCCATTGACGCCGAGTCGCTCTACCGCGTGCTCGTCGAACAGATTCGCGCCGCTTATGGACCATCGCTCGCCACGGCCGACGGCGCCGTGTTCGCGGGCATCTACAGCGGCGGCGTGTGGCTCGCCGAGCGGCTCGCGCAGGATCTGAACGCGCCGCACTTCGGCGTGGTGAACGTGGCGCTGCATCGCGACGACTACGCGAAAAAGGGCCTGCACAGCCAGGCGCGTCCGACCGAATTGCCTTTCGATGTCAACGGCCGCCGCATCATCCTGATCGACGACGTGTTGTCCACCGGCCGCACCGCGCGCGCGGCGATCAACGAGCTGTACGACTACGGCCGCCCGGCATCGATCGATCTCGCGGTGCTCGCGGATCGCGGCGGGCGGGAAATGCCGATCGCGGCGCGCTTCGTCGGCGGCACGGTGGATGTGCCCGCGAGCGAGGATCTCGTGCTCGTGCGCGGCGAAACAAACGCATTCACGTTCACCACAGAACCGCGCACGCACTGACGTATATCGACGCGCGCGTCGACTCGTAGTTTGCGGCTGCACATTCAGCCTCTTTTCAAAGAAACACCTGGATTCATCATGAACACCGCTACCCAGGGCGCCGCTGAATCGAGCGCGCCCGCATCGGACAAGACCGCCGACTCGTTCCGGTACGGCTTTCTCAAGGGCAACCCGCAGCTCACGAAGAATGGCGAGCTCAAGCATCTGCTGACCATCGAAGGCTTGCCGCGCTCGATCGTCACGCACATTCTCGACACCGCCGAGCAGTTCGTGAGCGTGACCGACCGCGAAGTGAAGAAAGTGCCGCTGTTGCGCGGCAAGTCGGTGTTCAATCTGTTCTTCGAGAACTCGACGCGCACGCGCACCACGTTCGAGATCGCGGCGAAGCGTCTTTCGGCCGACGTGCTGAATTTGAACATCAACGCGTCGTCGACGAGCAAGGGCGAATCGCTGCTCGACACCATCAACAATCTCTCCGCGATGCACGCCGACATGTTCGTCGTGCGTCATGCGTCGAGCGGCGCGCCATATCTGATCGCCGAGCATTGCGCGCCGCACGTGCACGTGATCAATGCGGGCGACGGCCGTCATGCGCATCCGACGCAAGGCCTGCTCGACATGTACACGATCCGCCATTACAAGCGCGACTTCACGAAGCTGCGCGTGGCGATCGTCGGGGACATTCTGCATTCGCGCGTCGCGCGCTCGGACATTCACGCGCTCACCACGCTCGGGGTGCCGGAAGTCCGCGCAATCGGGCCGCGCACGCTCTTGCCGGGCAATCTCGATCAGATGGGCGTGCACGTCTATCACAATCTCGACGAAGGCCTGAAGGGCGTCGACGTCATCATCATGCTGCGCTTGCAGAACGAGCGCATGAGCGGCGCGTTGCTGCCCTCGGCGCAGGAATATTTCAAGAGCTGGGGCTTGACGCCCGAGCGGCTCGCGCTCGCCGCGCCCGATGCCATCGTGATGCATCCCGGTCCGATGAACCGCGGCGTCGAAATCGACTCGCAAGTGGCCGACGGCCCGCAGTCGGTGATCCTGAATCAGGTGACGTTCGGCATCGCCGTGCGCATGGCGGTGATGGGCATCGTGGCCGGCAACAGCGATTAAGCATCGACTAAGCAGCGACTAAGCATCGACCAAACAGTGACGAAGCAGCGACTAAGAACAGCGACATGAAGATCCAGATTCAAGGCGGCACGATCATCGACCCGGCCGCGGGCACCGAAGCACGCCAGGACGTATTCATCGCGGCGGGAAGGATTGTCGGTATCGGCCACGCGCCCGCCGATTTCAACGCAGCGAAGGTGATCGATGCGAGCGGGCTGTACGTCGCGCCCGGTTTCGTCGACTTGTCCGCGCGTCTGCGCGAGCCGGGCTTCGAGCACAAGGCGACGCTCGAATCCGAAATGGCCGCGGCGATGGCGGGCGGCGTGACGAGCCTCGTGTGCCCGCCCGACACCGATCCCGTGCTCGATGAGCCGGGTCTCGTCGAAATGCTCAAGTTCCGCGCGCAGAAACTGCATCTCGCGCATGTGTATCCGCTGGGCGCGCTGACGGTCGGCCTGAAGGGCGAGGCCATCACCGAGATGGTTCAACTGACGGAGGCGGGCTGTATCGGGCTTTCGCAGGCGGACAATCCGATCGTCGATACGCGCACGCTTCTGCGCGCGCTGCAATACGCGACAACGTACGGCTACACCGCGTGGCTGCGTCCGCAGGATGCGTACATGGCGAAGGGCGGCGTGGCGGCGAGCGGCGCGGTGGCGTCGCGGCTGGGGTTGTCGGGCGTGCCGGTGTCGGCGGAAACCATCGCGCTGCATACCATTTTCGAGCTGATGCGCGTGACGGGCGCGCGCGTGCATCTGTCGCATCTGTCGTCGGCGGCGGGCGTGGCGCTCGTGCGGACGGCGAAGGCTGAAGGGCTCGCGGTGAGCTGCGACGTGACGATCAATCACGTGCATCTGACCGATATCGACATCGGCTATTTCGATTCCCAGTTCCGTCTCGATCCGCCGCTGCGCTCGCAGCGCGACCGCGACGCGATTCGCACGGGCCTGGCGGACGGCACCATCGACGCGATCTGCTCCGATCACACGCCGCTCGACGACGACGAAAAGCTGCTGCCCTTCGCCGAAGCGACGCCCGGCGCAACGGGCCTCGAACTGCTGCTTTCGCTGACGGTGAAGTGGGCGCGCGAGGCCGGCGTGCCGCTCGCGCAGGCACTCTCGCGCATCACCTGCGCACCCGCCGACGTGCTGAAGCTGCCCGCCGGACGCATCGCGACGGGCGCGCTCGCGGACTTGTGCGTGTTCGACGCAGCCGCCGACTGGCGCGTCGATCCGCTGAAACTCAGAAGCCAGGGCCGCAATACGCCGTTCCTCGGCTACGAGTTGCCGGCGCGCGTGCGGGCGACGGTCGTTGCCGGGCACGTCGCATTCGAGAGCCGTTGAGCATGGCATTGGTCTGGCGCAAGCTGCGGCTCGTCGTTCACTTGCTGTACGGCATGTGGATTGTCGCGCGGCGCTTTCCGCGCGCATCGGCGAGCGAGCGCGTCGAACTGAATCGCGCATGGTCGCTGGACATGCTGCGTCTGTGCGGCATGAAGCTCGTCGTACACAACGACGAAGCCCGGCTCGACAACGGCGTGCTCGTGGTCGGCAATCACATTTCGTGGATCGACATCTACGTGATCAACGCGTGGCGGCCGACGCCGTTCGTGTCGAAGGCGGAGATTCGCAACTGGCCGGTCGTCGGATGGCTCGCGCATCAGTTGGGCACGGTGTTCGTGCAGCGCGAGAAGCGCAGCGATGCGAAGCGCATCATGCACGAGCTTGCCGAGCGGTTGCTCGCGGGCGAGAAGATGTGCGTGTTCCCCGAAGGCACCACCACCGATGGCCAGACGCTGCTGCCGTTTCACGCGAACATGTTTCAGGCGGCGGTGTCGGCGTCGTGTCCCGTGCAGCCGATCTGCCTGATGTACGAGGATGCGCAGGGCAGGCAGTCGACGGCGCCCGCGTATATCGGCGACATGACGCTCGACGATTCGCTCAGCGCGCTGTTGCGGGCGACGCCGTTGACCGCGCATCTCTACGTGTGCGATCCGCTTGCGCCGGGCGCGGACCGGCGTCTGCTTGCGAGCGAGGCGCAGGCGGCGGTGCAGAGGGCGTTGGAGGGGATGCGGGGCGCGCCTGCCGCCATTGCAGACGTCGCGGACGCGCCGCGCGTGCGGCCCGTTACGTCTGCTTCTTCATCGAACAACTCACCTGCGTGACAACGCGCTGCGCCGGATCGGCCGTGAGCCGCACCGCCGACAGCTTGTTGCCCCACACGCAGCCGGAATCCAGGCATAGCACGTCGTCGCGGATCATGAGGCCGAGCGCGGCCCAATGGCCGAAGACGATCGTCACGTCCTGCGTGCGACGCCCGGGCGCGTCGAACCACGGCATGTAGCCGGGCGGCGCGGCATCGGGGCCGCCGTTGTTGGCGAATTCCATCGCGCCTTCGGCCGTGCAGAAGCGGATACGCGTCAGCGCGTTATAGATCACGCGCAGGCGGTCCGCGCCGCTCAGCGAATCGTCCCAACGGTGCGGCTCGTTGCCGTATAGCGCGGCAAGCGTTTCCTTCCAGTTCGGCGCACGCAATGCGCATTCGAGCTCGTGCGCAAGTTCCATCGTCATGGCCGCGTCCCATTGGGGAAGCACGCCGGCGTGGACCATCAGCATGCCGTTCTCGAAATGCGCGACTGGTTTGTGGCGCACCCATTCGATCAGGTCGGCGGCATCGGGCGCGGCGAGGATTTCGTCGAGCGTGTCGCCTTTCTTGGGCTTGCGCAGGCCGGCCGCGACCGACAGCAGATTCAAATCGTGATTGCCCAGCACGACGGTCGCGCGCGAGCCGAGCGCGATTACGTCGCGCAGCGTCTGCAGCGACTTCGGGCCGCGGTTGATCAGGTCGCCTGCGAACCAGAGCGGCACGTCGTCGCGGACGTCGGCTTTTTTCAGGAGGCGCTGGAAAGGGTCGCGGCAGCCCTGGAGGTCGCCGAAGACGAGGGGAGCGGGGGAGAGGTCGTTGATGGAAGGGAGGGCGTCGGTCATTTAAGGGAATGCGTGGTGGTGCGCGGGAGATCAGGTCGGGATCGGAATGTCCGGGCATTATGGAGCAGACGATAGATACCGTCCGGTCGCGCATGTTCCGCCCGCCGGTTACATGTTGCAACGCGATGCAACTGTCAACCTCTAGCTGTATCAAGTTGTTAGGTGCGTAGTTTTCGCTTTGCCTGGCCTTATAATTGATAGTTGGCCGTTTTTCGTTTAAGCGCGTAAAAGTTCGGCCCTGCAATTAGGACGTGTGGATTAGCGGGTTTCATGGTGCAATTTTTTCGCATTTTTGAACACGCGTTCAGCTTATTTGGCTTTTTTACAGCGAAGAGGGCATTTTTATGATTCTCGTGACGGGCGGCGCCGGCTTTATCGGCGCTAACTTTGTTCTGGATTGGCTCGCAGGCTCGGCTGAGCCCATTCTCAACGTCGACAAACTCACGTACGCGGGGAATCTCGGAACGCTCAAGTCGCTCAAGGACGATGCCCGTCACGTGTTCGTCCGCGCCGACATCTGCGACCGTGCTGCAATGGATGCGTTGCTCGCGCAACACAAGCCGCGCGCCGTCCTGCACTTCGCGGCGGAAAGCCATGTGGACCGTTCCATCCACGGTCCGGCCGATTTCGTCCAGACGAACGTGGTCGGCACGTTCACGCTGCTCGAGGCAACCCGCATGTACTGGAGCGCGTTGCCCGAGGCAGAAAAGCAGGCGTTCCGCTTCCTGCATGTCTCCACGGACGAGGTTTTCGGCTCGCTGTCGGCAACGGATCCGCAATTCTCTGAAACCACGCCCTACGCGCCGAACAGTCCGTACTCGGCAACCAAGGCCGGCTCCGATCACTTGGTGCGTGCGTACCACCATACTTATGGCCTGCCGGTCCTCACGACCAATTGTTCCAACAATTACGGCCCGTACCAGTTCCCCGAGAAGCTGATTCCGCTGATGATCGCCAACGCGCTGGCGGGCAAGCCCTTGCCCGTTTATGGCGATGGCCAAAACGTGCGTGACTGGCTCTACGTGGGCGACCACTGCTCTGCGATCCGCGAAGTGCTTGCGCGCGGCGCACTTGGCGAAACGTATAACGTCGGCGGCTGGAACGAGAAGAAGAATCTCGAAGTCGTGCATACGCTGTGCGATCTGCTCGACCGCGCCAAGCCGAAGTCGAGCGGCTCGTATCGTGATCAGATCACCTATGTGACGGACCGCCCGGGCCACGACCGCCGCTATGCAATCGACGCGCGCAAGCTCGAACGCGAACTCGGCTGGAAGCCCGCGGAAACCTTCGAAACCGGCCTCGCGAAGACGGTCCAGTGGTATCTGGACAACCAGGCGTGGGCTGACGAAGTCGCGTCGGGCGAATACCGCAAATGGGTCGAAACGAACTACGCGCAACGTGCTTGAAGGGGAATGACAATGGCGCGCAAAGGCATCATTCTCGCTGGCGGGTCCGGCACGCGGCTTTATCCGATCACGCATGCCGTGTCGAAGCAGCTGCTCCCCGTCTACGACAAACCGATGATCTACTACCCGCTGTCCACGCTGATGATCGCGGGTATCCGCGACGTCCTCGTGATCTCGACGCCGCAAGACACACCGCGGTTCGAGTCGATGCTCGGCGACGGCAGCCAGTGGGGCATGAACATTCAGTACGCGGTGCAACCGTCTCCGGACGGGCTTGCGCAGGCGTTCATCATCGGGCGGGAGTTCGTCGGCAATGATCCGTCGGCGCTCATTCTCGGCGACAACATCTTCTACGGCCACGATCTCGCCAAGCAACTCGAGAGCGCCACTGCCCGTACTGACGGCGCGACCGTGTTCGCCTATCACGTGCATGATCCCGAGCGCTACGGTGTGGTCGAGTTCGACCAGAAGTTCCGCGCGTTGTCGATCGAGGAAAAGCCCGCGAAGCCGCGCTCGAACTATGCGGTGACCGGCCTCTACTTCTACGACAATCAGGTGTGCGATGTCGCCGCGGACATCAAGCCTTCCGCGCGTGGCGAGCTTGAAATCACGGACGTCAATTCGCGTTATCTCGAGCAGAAAAAGCTCGACGTCGAAATCATGGGGCGCGGCTATGCGTGGCTCGACACGGGCACGCATGAGTCGCTGATCGAGGCGGCAACGTTTATTGCGACCTTGCAAAAGCGCCAGGGGCTCGTGGTTGCTTGCCCCGAAGAGATCGCCTATCGCAAGAAGTGGATCGGTGAGGAACAACTGCTGGCGCTCGCCAAGCCGCTCTCGAAGAATGCCTACGGTCAGTATCTGCTCAATCTTCCGAAGGACCAAGTCGCATGGCCATCCAAGTAACCGCTACGGCGCTGCCTGAAGTCAAGATCATCGAGCCGAAGGTATTCGGCGACGCGCGGGGCTTCTTCTACGAAAGCTTCAACGCGCGCGAGTTCGCCGAGCAGGTCGAAGGCGGCGTCGAGTTCGTGCAGGACAATCATTCCCGTTCGGCAAAGGGCGTGTTGCGCGGTCTGCATTATCAGATTCAGCACGCGCAGGGTAAGCTCGTTCGCGTGGTGGAAGGCGAAGTGTTCGACGTGGCCGTCGATATCCGTAAGAGTTCGCCGAACTTTGGCAAGTGGGTCGGCGTGAACCTGTCCGAAGAGAATCATCGACAGCTCTGGGTGCCGCCGGGTTTCGCGCATGGATTCGTTGTGTTGTCGGAGACGGCGCAGTTCCTCTACAAGACGACGGATTACTGGTATCAGGCACACGAGCGCAGCATCGTCTGGAACGATCCGGATATCGGTATTGAATGGCCGATCGATTTCGAGCCGCTGCTTGCGGCGAAGGATGCAGCGGGCAAGCGGTTGTCTGACGCCGAGTGTTTCGAGTGAGCGACGCAATGTCCAACGGTGAGCAACAAACTATCCTTCTGACCGGCGTGAACGGCCAGGTCGGGTTTGAACTCGCACGATCGCTGCAAGGGCTCGGCAAGGTGGTCGCGCTCGACCGCGCGCGGCTCGATCTCGGCGATCTCGACCAGGTTCGCCGCGTCGTGCGGGACGTGAAGCCCTCGCTGATCGTGAATCCGGCGGCATACACGGCGGTCGACAAAGCGGAAAGCGATATCGAAGTCGCGATGCGCGCGAATGGTGAAGCGCCGGGCGTGCTGGCGGAAGAAGCAAAGCGCCTGGGCGCCGCGCTGATTCACTATTCGACCGACTACGTTTTCGATGGGACGAAAGAGGGCGTGTACGTCGAAGACGATGCGGTGAATCCGCAGAATGTCTACGGTAAGAGCAAGCTCGCCGGAGAACAGGCGATTGCCGCTTCCGGTTGCGATCATCTGATCTTTCGTACGAGCTGGGTGTATGGCACGCGCGGTAAGAACTTTCTGCTGACCATGCTGCGGCTTGGCGCCGAGCGCGAGGAGCTGAGCGTCGTGGCCGACCAGTTCGGCGCGCCAACGTGGGCGAATACGATCGCCGCGTTGACGGCGAACGTGCTTGCTCAGACGCGAGGCAAGGATCAGGAGTGGTGGAACAGGACGTCGGGTGTTTATCATCTGACGGCCTCGGGGTCGACATCGTGGCACGGTTTCGCCGAGGCGATCTTCGGGCTTTCGGATCTGCCGAAGAAGCCGAACGTAAAACCCATCCCAGCTTCGGCGTACCCGACGCCTGCCGCCCGGCCGGCGAATTCGAGAATGTCGGGTGCGAAGCTGCGCGACGTCTTCGGCCTTGAAGCGCCTGACTGGCGGGACGCGCTCGCGCTCTGCATGGCACGCTAGCCCGCTGACTGGAAGCACGGATGGGCATACGGCAGCCTGACGACGACCATGCCGCCTCGAACCGGGGCGTCGACTCACGAGTGGGTGCGGTCGTCGTGTTCTACCACCCTGACGATACCTGCTTCCGGAATGCAAACCGGCTGGCGGAGCGCCTCGTGTGTGTCGTCGTCGACAACACCGAGGGGTCGACGCAAGACTCAGGACGCGGTCTGGCGGCCGGCGTCCACTATCTTCCGAGCGGAAAAAACGAAGGTATTGCCACCGCGTTTAATCGCGGCGTCGCGCGGCTCAAGGAACTGCAGTGCGACAAGGCTATCTTGTTCGATCAGGACAGCGCGCCGGACGCGCGGCTGCTGGTCGAGTTACCGCGCGCCATGGCCGAACTGTCGAAGGTCAATCCGCGGGTGGCGCTCGTCGGACCTGCCTATGTAGACGACCGGCTAGGCGGCCCGACGCCGTTCGTCCGCTTCGCGCCCTGGCGTTTGCTCCGCGTTCCGGCCGAAGGTGACGCGCCGATCGGCACGGATTTCCTGATCAGTTCTGGCTCGTGTGTGAACCTTCAGGCGTGGGACGAGATCGGGCCGCTTCAGGACGACCTGTTCATCGATTTCGTCGATCTCGAATGGTGTGTCCGAGCGAAACGTAAAGGGTTCAGCCTGTATGGCATTCCCTGGGTCCAGATGAATCATTCGCTCGGAGGCGAGCCCATACGGGTTTTGGGCCGCGCGTATCCCTCGCATAGTGCGACGCGTCACTACTATCTGTTCAGAAACGCCGTCGCGCTGATCCTTCGTCCCGATATACCGTGGTTATGGAAATCCGGCGAACTCGTGAAGCTGCCCATCCGCCTGTGCATATATGCGTTGTTTCTGAAGCCACGCTGGCGCCACGTGAAGATGGCATGCAACGGAATCATGGACGGATTGCGAGGCCGACTCGGTCCGCTGCGCGAGCGCCCAAGATGAACGCGGGTTGCGTGGTTGTTGCTGAATCCGTTTCGGCACAGATCAGTGAGCCGAACCGCGATAACGAATGCAAATCTATCAAAGCAGGAATATGAAAATGCAAACTCGGTCCGAGACCAGTCATGTCAGTCTGATCAGGCCGGAGTCGTTCTGGTGGCCTGCTCGCATCGTCCGATCGGCGTGGCTCGAGCACGCCCCTTTCGCTTTCTGGTTGATGAGTGTGATTCGTCCGGCGACCGTCGTCGAACTCGGCACTCACAACGGCTTTTCCTACGGCGTATGGTGCCAGGCCGTCGAGCGGCTCAAACTCGTCGCGCGTTGCTATGCCGTGGACACATGGAAGGGCGATTCGCATACCGGAGCGTACGACGACTCGGTTTTTCGCGAACTCCTCGAATACAACCAGGAAACCTATCCCGCGTTTTCGAGCTTGATTCGCTCGAGCTTCGACGAAGCGCTCGACCATTTCGCCGACGGCTCGATCGACCTATTGCATATCGACGGGCAACACGACTTTGAGAGCGTGCGACGCGACTTCGCGTCCTGGCAAAAGAAAATGTCGGCGCGAGGTGTCGTCGTCATGCACGACACCAACGTGCGCGAGCGCGATTTCGGCGTCTGGCGATTCTGGACCGAGATCAGCCGGCAATTTCCGTCGTTCGAATTTCCTCATGGTTACGGTCTCGGTATTCTCGCGGTCGGTGAGCAGATTCCCGACGACTTGCGCCAACTCTTCGAGACGAAGGGCGAGACGGCCAACGAGATCCGCGAAAGCTATGCACGGCTCGGGCGCGCCATCGCGCTTCAGCAAGCGCAGAATGAAATGCGCGCCGCTTTCGATCAGCGCGAACTCGAGTTGCAACGGACCCAGAGGCTGCTCGAGGCGGCGGACGAGAACCTCGAGCATCAGCATTCCGAGTTCACGGAGCTTGCCGTCCAGAACGAGCGGCTGGAACACCAGCTCGAACAAGAAAAGTCTCGCGCCGACGAACTCGAAAGCGAACTTGCGCTGGAGAAGGACGCCCGCAGGCTGGCCGCCGACTCGGTGAGGCACGCAAGCGACGAAGTGGAGGCGCTGCGCTCATCCACGTCCTGGCGGCTGACCGCGCCGGTGCGCTACGCGTCGACGTCCATGCGCCGGCCGCGCGCCGCAATGTCGCGTGCGCGGCTGCTGTCGAGGGTCTTCGTCAACTCGGTGCATCAGCATGGCTTGAATCACACGCTGCACAAGATGGTTGCGGCTTCGCGGCGAGATGGCCTCGGTGGATTGCTACGGGGCGGCGCGGGCGGCACGGCGCTCATGGCGCCGACCTTCGAATCGAGCCTGCCGATCCAGCCGGCGATCGAGCGCCTCGCGTTGCGCGTGCTGATCATCGCGGAGACGAGTATTCCGCAATGCCTGAAGTATCGCGTTACGCAGAAGCAGCGCATGATCGAGAGCCTCGGCATCGATTGTTCGGTCGCGAGTTGGACGGACACGCGGACCTGCATGGATCTGCTGCAGACACATTCGCTCGTGATCTTCTATCGCGTGCCCGGATTCCCCGGCCCGATGCAGATGGTCGCGCACGCCAAGGCGCTTGGTCTCGTCACCCTCTGGGAAGTGGACGACCTCATCTTCGACGCCGAGAAGTACATCCTGAACTCGAACTTGCGCGACGTGGGGCTCGAGGCCAAGCGCGGCGTACTTGCCGGCGTGCCGCTCTACCGTCAGATGATGCTCGCTTGTGACTTCAGCATCGCGTCCACGGCCGGGCTGTCCGATGCCATGCTCGAAGCGGGCGTGCAGAAGACGTTCGTCATCGAGAACGCGCTGGACGCCGAGACCGTACGCGTAGCGGGGGGCATCAACGCAACGCCGAAGCGCAAGAAGGACAAGTTCGTGCGCATTGTCTACGGCTCGGGAACGAAGACTCACGACGCCGATTTCCGCGTCGCGGCAGCCGGGATCAAGATGGTCCTGCGTCAGCGGCCGAACGTCAAACTGCGCATCATCGGCGAACTTGGCTTGCCGGACGATTATGCGGATGTTTCGTCACAAATCGAACGCCTGCCGTCGTCGAGCTATGCGGGCTATTTGAGCCGTCTGGCGGAATGCGACATCAGCATCGCGCCGCTCGAAGAGAGCATCTTCAACGATGCCAAGTCGAACATCAAATACCTCGAAGCGTCGGTGGTCAAGCTTCCATCGGTCTGTTCGCCGGCGGCCGCGTTCCGGTCCGCGATACGCCATGGCGACACGGGTTTTCTCGCCGAAACACCCGCTGCCTGGAGCGAAGCACTGCTCGCCCTGATCGACGATACCGATTTGCGTCGCGACATGGCGGCGCGCGCCTACGAGCACGTGAACGCTGATTACTCTCCGCTTGCCATCTCCGAGCGGCAAGTCGCGCCGCTTCTTGCGCCGTATAGGCGCAAGCCGGCCAAACTGCGCGTGCTCGGCGTGAACGTGTACTTCGAACCGCGGAGCTTCGGCGGTGCGACGATCATCGCGGAGGCCGTCGCCAAGCGCATCAATGCGACGGTGGACATGGAGTACTTCATGTTCACGTCGTTGCCCGCCGATCAAGTACACGCCTATTCGCTCGTACGCTACGAGGCGCGCGCCGGTGGCGTGTTCGGCATGGGCTTGCCGCACGAACCCGATCCGGCCAGCGGCTTCGAAAATCCGAAGTCGGTCAAGTCGTTCCGCGATGCCGTGCGGGCGGTGCGGCCGGACGTGGTGCATCTGCACAGCATTCAGGGCATCGGCGCGAGCATCGCGGAAGTCTGTCAGGAAGAGAAGATTCCGTTCGTCGTCACATTGCACGACGCGTGGTGGATTTGCGGTCGTCAGTTCATGATTACGGGCGACCAGCGCTATTGCTTCCAACGCAAGATCGACCTCAACGTGTGCTCGAAGTGTGTCGATGACCCGGGCCTGAACACGTATCGGCAGTTCCGGTTGCATGACATCCTCAAGTCCGCGGCGATGTTGCTTGTCCCAAGCGAATTTTTCCGCGGGCTGTTCATGGACAACGGCTTCGATCCCGCGAAGATCGTCCTGAACAAGAACGGCATTCAGGCACCCGAGCACCGGCTCGAACGCGCGCCGCTCACGGGTCGAACGCTGCGCTTTGGCTATGTCGGCGGCGAAACGCCGATCAAGGGCGCACAGTTGATCAAGGAAGCTTTCAAGAGCCTCTCGCGTTCTGATTACGAGTTGACCGTCGTGGACAACGCGCGCAATCTCGGCATGCACACGATCGAAACGCATACGTGGAAAGTGCCGGGCAAGTTGCACGTCGTGCCGGCCTACACGCAGGAGACGATCGACGAGTTCTTCGCTGGCATCGATGTCCTTCTGTTCCCCACGCAGTGCAAGGAAAGTTTCGGTATGACCGTCCGTGAAGCGTTGGTCCGCGATGTCTGGGTAATCTCGACGGATGCGGGCGGCGCGGTCGAAGACATCGTGCCGGGCGAGAACGGCGAGATCATCGCGTTGAAGGACGATCCAAGTGAACTGGCGGCGGCAATTTCGGCATTGCTCGACAATCCGCGCCGTTTGGATGGCTATCGCAATCCTCATAAGGACAGCATTCGATTTTTCGACGCCCAGGCAACGGAATTGCATGGTCTGCTGAAAGAGGTGGTCGCGCACGGGCAAAGCGATGCACCCGTCGCGACGACCTCGCTCTGACGCGCGCTTCGATGCTTCTACATGGGTAAGTCATCCGACAGCGGTCTGGCGCGAGCCGCGCAGCGATTGAGCGGGGCGCTGACCAAAGTGCGCGACGCCGGTGGCGTGAAGTCGGCCGCGGGTGCGGCGTGGCGCATGATTCGCCGCGAAGGATTTCGCAGCGCGTTGAGCCGCATCGGTGGCATGTCGCGTGAGGCCGCGCGTTACGCGGAGTGGGTCGCCGCATACGATACGCCCGGCGATGCCGAACTCGAGGCGCTTCGCCTCGAACTGGATCAGGCGGGCATCGATACGCTCATCTCCGTCGTCGTTCCCGTGTACAACACGCCGGAGCGGTATCTGCGTGAAATGATCGATTCCGTGCTGCGCCAGGCTTATCCGCACTGGGAGTTGTGCGTAGCGGACGATGCCTCCACGGCCCCTCACGTGCGGACCGTTCTCGAGGAGTACGCGCGTCGCGACGCGCGCATTCGAATCGTCATTCGCCCCTCCAACGGACACATTTCCGAAGCGAGCAACAGCGCATTGGAGCTGGCTCGCGGATCATTCGTCGCCCTGCTGGATCACGACGATATCCTGCCGCCGCATGCGCTGGCCGTGGTTGCGAAGTACATCCATGCGCATCCGGACGCGCGGCTCCTCTACAGCGACGAAGACAAGTTGTCCGAGGACGGGCGACGGCACACGCCGCATTTCAAGCCTGACTGGGACCCGGAACTCATTCTGCAGTACAACCTGTTTTCGCACTTGGGCGTCTATGAAACGCGACTCATGCGCGAAGTCGGCGGCTTCCGTAAGGGGCTCGAAGGCAGCCAGGATCACGATCTCGTGCTGCGCTGCCTGCGTGCGGCAGGGGATGGCGCGGTCGTGCACATTCCGCACGTGCTCTACCACTGGAGAACCATCGAAGGCAGTACGGCGGTCAGCGCGGACGAGAAACCGTACGCGCTCGTCGCGAGCATCAGGGCGATCTCCGATCACCTGCGCGAGATGAACGTGAATGCGGAGGTCCATGCGCCACAGCCTCAATTCCCGTTCGTGAGAATCGATTACAGGTTGCCGGCGCGTCCGCCGTCGGTTCATCTGCTCGTCATGCACGCGGGTGACACGGCTGCGTTGACGCGGTGCGTCCAGAGTATCGTCACGCGCACGGTGTATGCGAACTTTCGGGTTTCGGTCGTCGGTGCGCCTGCCGAGCATAACGAGATGCCAGCGAGTTTCGGGACGATGCCCGAAGGCGTCGGCTTCATCCCGGCCCCCACGGACGGTGTCGCCATGAGTCGGCTCGAGGACACGTACCTGTGTTTCGTCGATGAGCGCGTCGAGGTGTCGGAGCCATCATGGCTCGACGAACTGATGAGACAGGCGTCGCGCCCCGGGATCGGCGCGGTCGGCGCGTCGCTCTGGTGTCCGGATGGACGCTTGCACGCAGGCGGCCTGATTCTGACCTCGGAAACCAGCGCCGTGCCGATTCACGCAGGCATCGCACGCCGGAGCACGGGCTATTTCGGCCGCGCCATGCTTACCCAGACCGTCTCGGCGCTGTCGTGGTCCTGCGCTGTGGTGAATCGGACGACCTTTCTTGCCGCGGGAGGCTTCGGCCGAAACGAGTACGGCGACGTCTCGGGCGATATCGCCCTAAGCCTACGCCTGGCGGAAGACGGATCGCGCAACGTGTTCGTACCGCGCGCTGCGGTGCTCACTCATGCCCGCCCGAGCGACGCTCACGTGAATGCAAACGCGCCACGATCGGAGCAAGTATCGGTGCGAGACCGTGCCTATAACCCGAATCTCTCGCTCATGCGCGAAGCGCGCAGCGCCACGTTCGAATTGTCGTTCCCACCCCGCATCGAGCCGCTCGAATGACGAGGCGACTCCAAGGGTTTGTTACTTAAAGCGTGCGGATAATGAAAGATTAGACATGTAACTTCCTGCATCTCTCGGGCTGCGGCCTGGGTCGATCAGTTACAATGCCCGTTTGTCGCGAATTTCCGCAGCGACACGCTTTTCATATTTCACGAGAAGAATTACGCATGTACGTCGCAATCTCCGATCTACGCGAAAGTCTCGCTCGATGGCGTCTCTGGATGCTCCTCGGCTGGCTCGAGATTCGGCAGCGGTACGCCCGGTCACGCATCGGCCCGTTCTGGCTCACCATCAGCACGACCGTCATGGTGACCTCTATCGGTCTCGTCTACGGCACGCTTTTTGGCCAGGACATGCACGATTACCTGCCTTTTCTGGCAGTGAGTCTTGTGTTTTGGAACATGTTTTCGTCGGTCGTCAACGAGGGCGCGCAGGCCTATATCAACAGCGCTACCTATATCCGTCAGATCCGCACGCCGCGTCTCGTCTTCATTTTGCAAGTGCTGTGGCGCAATGCCGTGATCCTGGCGCATAACTTCATTATCGTCGTCGCGCTGCTTTTGATCTTTGGCGTGCGTGACTTCAGGGCGCTTCCGCTTTTCATTCCTGGCTTCATTCTGTTCATGCTGAACAGCGCATGGATCGCGATGCTGGTCGCGCTGGTTTCCGCGCGTTTCAGAGACTTGCCGCAGATCATTGCCGCTTTGCTTCAGGTAGCGTTCTATGTAACGCCGATCATCTATAGGCCGAACTCACTTAATCGGTATGCATGGATCGTCGAATTCAATCCGCTGGCCTACATCATTGAATTAGTCCGAGGCCCGCTCGTGGGAACGTTTCCGAGCCCATTGACCTGGATCGTCGGCACGGCCGTGGCGGTGGTCGGCTGGCTCGTCGCCTTGATGCTCACCGGGCGCTACGAAAAACGCATTCCGTATTGGGTTTGAAATGGCACATATTCATCTCAAGAACGCGACTCTCGATCTGCCCATTTACGATGTTCAAAGCCGATCGTTAAAAAAGCGGCTGGCATCGTTGCGCAATCGCCATACAGACACGCCGGATCGTTCGAACACTGTTGTATTGCGCGCCCTGGATAACCTTTCGCTGGAGATTGGGCCAGGCGATCGACTGGGTCTGATCGGACACAACGGCGCGGGCAAATCCACGCTTTTGCGGGTTTTGGCAGGTATATACGCGCCGTCTTCCGGCGTGGTTGAAACCGTAGGCAAAACGGTGCCGCTTCTCGATATCAGTCTTGGCATGGATGAAAATTCCACCGGCAGACAGAACATCAGGCTTCGCGGTCTGCTGCTCGGCATGACTGACGAGGAAATTACGCAAAAGGAAGAAGGGATTGCGGAGTTTTCCGAATTAGGAGACTTCCTCGATCTGCCGATCCGCACGTATTCCAGCGGTATGCGTGTGAGACTTGGCTTCGCGATCTCCACGGCCGTCGACGCCGATATTCTGCTGCTCGACGAAGTCATCGGCGTGGGCGATGCGTCGTTCAAGGAAAAGGCCAACCGGCGGCTTGCGGAACTGCACGAGCGCTCCGAGATCGTCGTGCTCGCCCTGCATGACAACAACACGATTCGCAAGACTTGCGACAAGGTCTTGTGGCTCGATAAGGGCGCTGTCCGCATGTTTGGTCCTGCGGAAGAAGCGCTTGCGGCATACGAATCGGCTACCAACTGAAGGTTTCAGTTCTCGGCTCTTGCGCCGACCGGAATCCGTCAAGATTCCTGTTGCGGCGCTTGAGCCGAATGTGAATCAATAAGCCGGGTCGTACTGGTCGCAGGTGTCGCTCGGCGCAACTTCCCGATAAACCGGCTTGGCGTAGAACGACCCGATCACGTTCTCGACCTCATGCATGTGCGTTTCGACTCGAAGCCCGCAGTGAAGGAATGTCGATTCGCGCCGCTGGACCACGCTGCCATAGAGAGCTTCCTCGGTTCTGACGGCGCTTCTCACGTTCTTGCACGACCGGCAACTGGAAACCGTATTCGTACTGACGAGCGCGATAGTCCGAGTCCCGGCTGCTTGCACCGGCAGCACGAGCCGCGGCGGTTCATCGGCCACGGGCGGCGGCTCGTCTTTCATCGCATCGCCTACGCGATCGGTCGCGATCGCCAGCCACGGGTGTCTCTCCTCAAGAAAAGCCCTTGTGCGAGCGAGATTCGCCTCGTGATTGGTGTGTTGCCGCAGCATCGAAGCCGCATGGATGCGGTATTCGGCAAGCGGCGTATCTCCACCTTCAGGCGTCCCGAGTAGTCCACGCTCGGCGAGCTTGCACCAGAATTCGTAATCTTCCCAACCGTGGGGGACGTTTTCGTATCCGCCCACGCAGGCCCACGCGGCTTTGCTGATCAGCGCCATCGCGTCGACGAAATTTCCGCCGATGAACCGCGCGGGATCATACGGCGTGTCGCCCATGACGAACGTGTCGGCTCCGAAAGTGATGATTCGTGGATACACGAACGCGGCGGCGCTGCGCCGAGCCGCTTCCAGGCATTTCTCGGCGCAAGTGGGAAGCAGACGGTTGTCCGCGTCCAGCGTGATCACATAGGGCGTATCGGCATTGTCGAAGCCGACATTGCGGGTCGGGCCGAGCTTCGAATTCACCGTGTTCTGTAGCACAAGCACGCGGTTGAAGCGCTCTTTGTTCGTCTTGCACCATTCGACGACGACCGATAGTGATTGGTCGGTGCTGCAATCATCGACGACGACAAGATCGATGTCCCACAGCGTCTGCGCCGCGACCGATTCGAGCGCCTGCAGCACATACCGCTCATAGTTGAAGAGCGGGATGACAACCGTCACCTGCGAATAGACGAGCCGGTCGTGCTGGAAAACGATTCGGGACGCCGGCACCTCAGGATGCCGGTAAGGCAGCGCCTCCTTCATGGCTTCGAATGCAAATGCGCGTGCCGCCGACTGGCCGCGCAGTGCCATGTCGATCACACTCGCGATCCGGTCGACGCGGCATTCCGGTCCGAACGTCCAAAGCACATGGTTCAGCGCGGCGTGGGCAATTTGCTCGCCGAGTTCGCGATGCTCAATAAGTTGCGTGAACGCGTCGATCCACTGTTCGGTCGTGTCGGCAAGAAACCCGGTGACGCCATGACGAATCGCGCGCCGATACGGGTCTGTGGGAGACGCGATGGTCGGAACATCGACCAGTGCGGCCTCGAAGTATTTGAGCTCGCTCTTCGCTTCACAAAAGAAGTTGCCGACTTCGAGCGGAGCCACGCTCACGTCGAAGCGTGCCATTTCCTTCGGCAGGTCGACCAGAGGAACCATGACTCGCCATTCGATCTGCGATTCGAGCGCGGCCAGTTCGGGGAATTCATGCAGATCAAGGATGGACGTGCCACGTCCATCATGGAAGACGACGAGGCGCGCATGCGGATAGCGCCGCAGAATCTGAGCGACCGCGGGCACACAGACGGCGAAATCCTTCTGATGTGTCTTCGACCCGCCCGCATAGCCGATGCGGAAATATCCGTCCTGCTGTGCGAAGCGGCGTTTGCGCGCCGCTATGCGTGAGACGCTCAGCGTAGTTTCGTTGAAGCCGTTCTGCATCACGAGCGACGGCCGCTGGTGCACTCTGAAGTGCGACGCCAATTCATGCGTGGTGGCGGTGCAGAGATCCGCGGCGAGCATCGTCCGGCGGACGAGCTCGAAGTGGGCGCGAATCACGTCCTCGCGAAAGCCTTGCGAGCGAATGCCGTCGATGTATTTGGTGGTCACGACGCGCGGCTCGATCATGAGATCGTCGATATCGAAGATCAGGAAGGCGCCGCTTTGGCGAACTGCGTCGACCACGCGCGTGACTTCGTGCGACCAGGGCGCACGCCATAGCACGACGATGTCGGCAGCTCGGATCTCATCGAGATAGCTGTCAACCGCTTCCAGCCGATGATGCGTTACCTTGGCGCCCACAGCCCGCGCCGCTTCCGCCCAGTACAAAACGCGATAACGAAAGCCCGGTGTATCAGGCTCTGCTCCGATCCACACGATACGCACGTTCCGATATGACGATTGAACGTCTCTGCGAGCGCCCGGTGCCCGGCTAGCCGGCTCTGGCACGGTGAGCGTTCGCTCGGATGGTGCGGAGCTTGCAGGCTCAGGCACAACTGGCATTGGCGCAGCCGTTACGGGCACTGCTGCCTGCAAAGGCTCTCCTGAGAACAGGCGTTTGAGTGCGCGAATTGGCCCGGTGATCCGCCACGAGGTCGAGGCACGTAGCAGGTCGATGTCGCTGCTTGCCTGCGCGCACTGGTGCTGTGCCATGACAAGCTGCGAATTCGCGTCGTGCGCGCGGGCTTGAGCTTCAGCGAGCAGACTTTCGGTGCGGATGAGCTTTTCGGCGTTCTCGTCCCCTCGCTTGATCTGCTCGCCGAGCAGGCGGGTGATCTCCGCCTTTTCCTTGCTAAGCGAAGAAATCAACGAGCTGATTTCATAGCCTTCTTCGAATCCCTTCATAATGCGCCTTCAATCGAGTTCTTAGACAATGCAAACGGCGCAAACTTCGATAAAGCGTTAAGTCTGTGCCGTGAGAATCAGAGGTGTGTGGTTAAAGGACGATGTCCCGTCTTTTATCGGTGGACGACGGCAATATCGCAAAACATGAATTTTTCGAGCGCAAACCCGACCACCTTCCACTCTTCAGTGGCGAGCAGCTCGTTGACTGCCTGAACCACTCCATACTCGGAGTCGAGCAGGGGATCGACCATCGTATAGTCGTTGAACACGATCATGCCGCCGGGCCTGAGCGTTCTGACGGCTTCGTTTGTGTCGCCTTTGGCGTCGTCGTAGTCGTGCCCGGCATCCACATAGACGAGGTCGAACGAGTTTGCCGGATATCGTGCGAGCTGCTCATGGCTGTAGCCGGGGGAAAGTCTGATCAAGTCGCCGTAATGTGCGAACCGGTCCTGATAGAACTGTTGGTGCGTTTTATTGTGCAGAAGCTCGGTGGTGCTGACTCCCCAAACGCGATCAAGTAGATGTAACTCGAAGGAATCGATTGCATGGAATTCCGTGGGTGCCAGCGTGTCGACGAGGAACTGCGAAAAATCACCGATCGCGACGCCGACTTCCGCGATGGCGCCATGGCGCGGCGCAATCGCTTTGATCATATCTTTGCGATTTGCAAACAGGCACGCGTCCTGAACGTGTTGCGACCGGACTTCCGGATAGGTCAGACGTTTGACGGGCATGAATTGCTCCATTTCTGAGCGATGCGAGTTAGTGAGAGGTCCCACGGCCTTTCAACACCATCGATTTCTCGATACTGACTTGATAATGCTATGCGCCTTCACAGCGTTGCACACTACGATGCTCATCACGCAAGGCGAGATTCAATGCCGCTTTTCCAGAATTGCGCTGAATTCGACACTGCCTTTCGATGCGGCGCACGAGCGGTAACATCCCGATCTCTGACGACAGCCACGATCTCGTGAAACGAAGCATGCGTGGACTGCCATGCATGGCAATCGATATAGTCGCCGACGTCGATAGCCGGAATGAGTGAGAGCAGAAGAGGGCGCACCCACGCAGCATTGGCGAAGCTGCTCGTTGAATCCGTAATCGAGGAAATGCGAGAGCGCAGCACCGTCGCTCATGTGGGCCAGATCGCCGCAGGTAGTCCGGTAATATTTCGGATCGAACCCCAAAGAATGTTGATCGTCGCAAACCATTATTCCGCTCTCCGTTAAACAAAGGCGGGGCGGTTGTCCGGCGAGGCCGCCCATGCGAAACCAGCTTCGAAGTATTCCGACGTGGCCGATACCTTGCAGCGAACCTGATCAGGTGGCAGCGGTTCCCGCCACTCTATCAGGGGGCACTGCGGCACGCGTTACAAACGGAGCCACGGATGACGCATCGTCAATTCGACCTTTAGCCGCGCCGTGGAAGCAGCCGTGTCGGTGCGCAGCATCGACGTACCGTGCACGCGATAGCGAGACAGAACCTCGGGAACGTATGCCGCCTTCATGCCCGCATCGATGAATTTGCACCAGAAATCGAAGTCTTCCCAGCCGCCTTCGATATGCGAATATCCTCCGACCTGTTCCCAGGAACGGCGCGAGATCAACGCCATCGCGTCCACATAATTGCCGCGGCGAAAGCGCTCCTTGTCCCAAAAGTCTGCATAGCCGAGGCGGCGTTCGTTGCCGAAGAATTCGAGTTGCGTGAACGCGGCATCGAACTCGCGGAACTCGATAAATTCGAATAGCCGGCTGATCGCGCGCGGATAGATCTGATTGTCGGCGTCGATCACGAATACGGGATCGGTGCGCGAATAATGGAACGCCGTGTTGCGCGCTTCGGCAAGTCCCTGATTGTCCACGTGCCTGACGAGCAGCGCCCGATCGAAACGCGTGTGATTCTCTTTGAGCCATTCATCGGCCAGTTCGAGCGCGGTCGTATCGGGAGAGTGGTCATCGACCACAATCAACTCGAGTCTTTCGTGGCGCTGTTTCGCAATCGACTCCAGGCATTCGATAATGAACTCGTCGTAGTTGTAGAGACTCACCGCGACGGTCACGCCGTCGATGGCGGCTTCGCGCCGGTTCCGGGTATCGAAGATCGTTTCGAACGGGACGACTCGAGGTGCAGTACGATCAAACATCACTTTTCCTTTTTCGACGAATGATCAGCGATGAACGCAAGCGCCACACGCGTATGCTCGTCGCGAAACCGAGAATCGAAGATGAGGCTCGTCGCATTAGCGACGACTTCGCTCGCCTTGGACTGGCCATCGGCAGACCCGAGAATCCAGTCGATGAGATTGGGAATGTGACGCGGCTCTTCCTGGAAGAAATGGACACCCGGCTTCAGATACGGATGCGGAAGGCAGGGATCAGTGACGACCAACGAACCATGTGCCATGCCCTGACGCACCATCCGATGCCATTCGAAATAAGAAAACTCGTCGCGATGTATGTTCAGGCTGATCTTGGAGCACCTGGACACATGCTCGGCGATACGCGTCAAGGCACCGTCCGCGGAATTGCCATCTAGCGGGCCGAGCGATTGCCGCCTGAAATAAATGCAGGTCGAGTAATCCGCAAACCGTCCGGCGTGTCGTCCGAAAACGCTGTCCCGGCGGGGGCTGTCCGTGCCGAAGAACGAGATGTCGAGGGGACGGTCCGCCCAGTCGTCGAACGTCCGCGCGACATCCCGAGCCGCCTTCGGCAGAACGCGCATTAACGGATGAAGAAGATCGGTCTGAGAAAAACTTGGCTTGCGGCGTTCTATGCCGGGTTCCCAGTGCATCGCGCGAGCGCCTGCGTCCTTGAACAGCTGGGCCGTCTGCGGGGAGATGTCGATGATGCCGCTTGCGCCGAGCATCGCCGGAATGCCTCGCGAGAACCACGGCGTCTGGATCTGCTCGGTGTTATAGACGATCGCGTGTTTGAGCACTTCGTCGCGCAGCCACTCGACGCCGCGGCCGAGCGTGAAGAATTCATGCGGCGCGATGAAGAGGGAAGGAGCCACGCAGGTGCTCATGTCAGCGGTCTCATCCAGCAGCTTCGTTTCAACGCCGACCTGACGGAGATCCTCCGCGAGGTCCGCGGCAATTTCGTTCATGAACACGTTGCCGCGTGAGCTGACGTAGATGTTCACGCACTGGATCTTTGATGCGATGCGGGCCGCGCTCGTTCCGTTGCACGCCTCCTGATCCAGGTTCTCGCGTGCCCGTCCATTCACCATCTCGCCGAGCGCGCGTGCAACAGTCTCGCGCTTGAAGAGCGCGCGCCCCTCCGTTGCTCCGTAGAGAAGCGCGTGTCCCGCATAGTCCGCGCCGGCCGTCCGAACGTCGGGCTGCAGGTCGAAGTAATCTCTCTCATTGAAGCAGCGCAGATTACTCAGGCGTTGCGCGCATTTGTCGGCGAGCGCCGGCGACAAGTAGGGAAGCAGCGGGCTGGCGCCTACGGCCGTAGCCAATCGGTCATTCATTGTCATGACGGGAAAAAGTGACAGGACGTGTCATCGGGAGCCGCGAAGCAGCGTCCGAGACCGCACGATGATCGAACGAAGCGGTCGGGACAGGCGCCAGCTAGTCGAAGTCAGCACGGCGTTGAGATCATGATGCAAAGTTTCGGCGCGCTGACGTTGCTCAATGGCTTCACGACGCAGATGGCCCATCTCGGCATCGAGAGACGCGCTCTTTTGCGAAAGACTCGACGCATCTTGCACGAGTTGCTCGCGCGTGCGCTCCTGCTCCCGCGCGAGATCGGCCCGTAGGCGTTCGCTTTCCCGTGCGAGGTCGGTGAAGCGCTCGCGAAGCGCCTGCTGCTGCAGTTCGAAGCTGCGTTCCACCTTTTCGCGTGATTCGACGGCCCGCATTGCGGTCTCTTCCGCATGAGCGATGCGCGACTTCAGCATGGTCACTTCCTCGATCGCGCTCTCGGCCTGCGCTGCGCGTTCGTTCAGCATGCCAAGGGTATTCGCGAGCTGTACGCGCAACTCGGCGATCAGCTCGTTCAGTTTGGGGTCTTCCGAACCCGCTGTTTCAATGGCTGACGTCACAGCGGGAGTGGCGGCCTCCGGCAACTGATTCAGTGGCGTCGGTGCGTTATCGACAGTCGGCATGGTATTGACGAAAACGACCTTCGGAAAACGCGAATGAATGGAGTGCTCGAACACCGCTCGATTCTTGTAGTACGAGTTCGGCATCATATAGACGTCTTTCTGCAGGAACGCGCTCAAAACCGATACATGAAGCCGGTCGGTCTGCACAGTTGCATAAGGGGAGATAAATGCAGCCATGGCCTGCGTGACATGCGCGCAGAATTGGGGCGAGGTCCAGATGTCGCCGTTCCAGGACAACGAGATATCGATGCTGTCCGCGGGAATCGCCATGTTTCCCGACGCCTCTCCGTCCGTCCGGAGCGCCCTGAGAACGCCTTTGCCGGCTTGAAAGTACTTTTCGAAATGATCGTTCTCGAGAAAGAACACCAGGTCGTGCGAAAGATGCGTTTGAGCCGGATTTGCTCCGTTGAGCAGCGCCAACTGATGCGAGACCTTCTCGCGGCAGAAGACCGTGAGATTCCCGTGTGTCTTCGCCAAAACGTCGGCGAAGCCGACAATGGTGTGCGGCAGCAGCACGACGCGATTCTTTTCTTCGTGCCGGCGAATCAGATCCGCGACATCGTTGTAATGCCCCTCGATCAGATTGCCCCCACCGCCGATGACAACCGTTTCCCCTTCTACGGTGTCTTCCTGGTTATGGGCCGTGAACGATATATTGAACTCCTGGAATAAGGAGTACATCGCGTACGAAATGAAGCCATCGCCTGCGTTGCCGGATTTCGGAAACACATGGACGTGCTGATTCGCGATTGACTTGAGAAAGGCAATCAGTGGATCGTCCGCAAGCACGCGGTGCGTTTGAGTCGCGAATGACGCGACCGAAGTGTTCGTCATGTTAAATCCCTCGGATGTACGTTATCCGCCTTACTTGCCGGCTACGGCAACCGTTTTGTTTCTCTGCTGAACGTCTTGAAGCATGCCGCCCTTGACGAGCACGGAAGCAATCTCGTCCGCGTTTATTGCAAACACTCTGATCTGGCCGGATGTCGTCCAGAACAGGTCGTGGGGAACGTCGAAGGTAAAGCCCGAGTTCTTGAGTGCGTTCAAGTCATAGTAGGCGGCGACATCGGCTCTCGGACCGCTGACGGGCGCGACATAAACCACTGCATTGCCGGCGGTGACGACGACAAACTGTGCCGGTGCCTTTTTCAATGGCAAACCCGCCCAGCCCGAAAAATGGTACTTGCCGTCGACGACTCGTACTTCGTCGACGAAGCCTCCCGATCCGTCAGGATCATGCGGGACGATCCAAGTCTTGTTGCCCGCGACCAGGCGCAGTTCGCCATCACGGTCCTGAAGCGATGCATTGGTTCCGAGCAGCGAGTTGCTGACTTCATGAACGAGCTCGTCTGCGCTGGTGAATTGACGTCCGGCGGGTTTGTCGAGACGAGCGGCAGTCTCGCGGATGTCCGTCTCGGGCGGCGTGCGCATGTAACGCTCGACACGTTCCTCGATGACCACATCCGGCTTTTCCTGCTCCACCATCTTAATGAACAACTCGGCGCTCGGACGACTCCAGACGTAGACGACGCGGCCGAACTGACCGGAGAGATAGGGCGTCATCGCGCCCATGAACGAATCATGGAACACGAGCGCGGTACCCGGCTTGCCCTCACAGGTCGTCGCCGAGAATCCCTGCAGATGACTGACGTCGACTCCCATGGGCGGCAGCGCCTGTGTCTGCCGCAAGCAAGCGAGTTGCCGGGACGTATCCGAGGCCACGTTCGCCTCAGTCCGGGGCATCCGGATCATTTTGGACAAATCGGTGGGCCTGGGTTCTGACTGCGTCGCGAACGAGGCGAGGTCGAGCTTCATTGCGTCGGCGTCATATTGTCCGCCGAGCGAATGCATGAGCGCACGATAGCCTATATACGCGCCGTAGCTGTTCCAGTGCGTATCGGTATGGAAATACAACGGGCCATTGCTGGCAGACTTCTGCGTGAGCAATTGCTGAAACGGCGACACGACATACGGCGACTGGGCCAAGGTATGCGAGAGCGCTTCGAAACGGGATTCGCCGTTGCCGAGCAAGTGCTTCGGGAGCATCTCGGGATAGACGGTATGCTTATCGGGCGCAACGAACAAGCGATACTGGATGTGCTTCGCCGCAAGCCAGTCGCCACGCTCTTGAACGCTGGAGCCCCAGGTACGGACCTGCGCGGGAGAGAAGGCGTCGATGCGCTGGATGTCCTGCAAAGATTGATCGTCCGCGTAAAACAGCCAGTCTTTCTTGCCGGCGATGACGCTCGTCGAACCCGAACGACCGAAAACCGAATAGGCGATTCTCGCTTGCAGGTCGAGCAGCGTATTACGGAATCCAAAGTGATCGTTGATGTAACGCTCGAATTCGCCCGGGTATTGTTCGATGCCGGCTTTACTGAGCGTGAGCGACGGAAAGGGCGCCAACGTGCGCTGCTCGGAATTTCCATCATTACTCGACCACATGCCCAGCAAGGGCACGAAGATGCCGGCAAGAAAGACCGCTGACACGGTAAGCTGATATGTCCTCGTCTTGTCCATGCGCGCTTAAAACCGGAAATAAATGAACGGGTTATAGGTGCTGGCCGCGAGTTGAACCGAGCAGAGGAGAAGAGCCGTCGTGACGGCCAGGGCCCGAACTACCAGCACAAACGACACGTTGCTGTAGACCGAAAGCGTTTGCGCGAATTGCGGAAGCGGCTCGTTGGAATGACTCGGAAAGCGACGGGACACACAGTCGCCGGCCAGAAAAGTCAGCGCAGAAGTCGAAAGGATGATCGCCGCGACAAGCGTGACATAAGTCTGGTCCGTGAGTAACGGCACGATCTGCGGCGCGATGCCTCTCACTTTTGCGGCTCCAAACATGGCTTTCAGAAAATCGACTGCGCGGGGAAGGTTTTCTGCGCGAAAGAAGACCCAGCCGATCATGACCATCAGCAATGTATATGCGGATGCAATATAGCGCGGTGCCTTGTCGACGAGTTTGCCGAACCTTCCGCGTTCGACGACGAGAAGCGTCCCATGGAACATGCCCCAAATGACGAAGTTCCAACTCGCGCCGTGCCACAAACCGCAAAGAAAGAAGACGACCAGCAGATTGAGCTTGACTCGGATCGCGCTAGCGCGATTCCCGCCGAGCGGAATGTAGACATAATCGCGGAACCACGTCGAGAGCGAGATGTGCCAGCGACGCCAGAACTCTCTCACCGATCGCGAGATATACGGGTAATTAAAGTTTTCCGTGAGTTCGAATCCGAACATGCGAGCCAAACCGATCGCCATATCGGAGTAACCCGAGAAATCGAAATAGATTTGCAGCGTGTAACACGCGATACCGATCCACGCCGTTGCCATGGAGAGTTCGCCGGACGGGACCGCGAATGCGTGATCCGCCAACTGCCCCAGGGTATTGGCGATCAGGACTTTCTTCGCCAATCCATACACAAATCTTTCGACGCCGGAGGAAAACCGCGCCACGTTATTACTGCGATGCAGAATCTGCGACGCGACGTCGTGATAACGGATGATCGGCCCTGCCACCAACTGCGGAAACAAGGAGATATAAAGGCCCATATCGAGCGGATTGCGCAGCGCGTCCGCTTCGCGCCGATAAATATCGACAATGTACGAAATTGCGTGAAACGTGAAGAATGAAATACCCACCGGTAACGCCACTTCGTGGACCGGAATTCTGAGCGCCGCGATAGGTGCAATAATTTCGTTCAGATTCGCCGTGAGAAAAAAGGCATATTTATAATATCCGAGTACGAGGATATCGACCGAGACGCCAACTGATAAAATTGCGAATTCGATGCGTCTGTTACGCGTGGTTGCCATCAAAATGCCGATTAGCCAATTGAACGTAATCGACAGAATCATCAAGAAGATATAGCTGGGTTCACCCCAGGCGTAAAATACGAGGCTCGCTAACAAAAGCAGAACATTTCGATATCGCGTCGCCAACCCGTAATAAAGAACGAGAACCGCTGGCAAGAACACATAAAGAAAGATGGCTGAACTGAAAACCAAGATGTCCTCGGATAGTCTGAAGATGCTTATCGCGGAGCAGAGCGTTGCTCTGCGGTCCTGCCGGGCGGGAATGTCAAATTTTATCATCAATGACCGGCCAGGCAAAAAATTTGGCATGGAGCGGGCAGTGTGTCGTCACGAGACTGCAACACTCTTGTTTTCCGTCCGACAACTCGGGCGCCCGGAATTCCTGCGTAGCATGACTGTGCGTCAACGCATCGCCGCGTGTCCCCAGGGTCTATCAATCAGCTGGTAGCGCGGTTCTGAAGGGTCGCTACGCGCTGAAGTCGATTGTGTGAAAATTCGCGTGCGGGTAAAGTGTGACTCCCGTTCACCCGGGCGCGCGCAGCCGTGCACGCTTGAAAAAGAACCCACACGTGTCGCTCGCTGACCGGAGGGGATTCACCCATTTCAGTTACGGAATTTATCGTGCGAAGAAAGCGCACCACTATTGCAGTGGTTATCCCCAGCTACAAGGTGAAAGATCATATCTTGGGCGTCATCGAAAAAATCGGACCGGAGGTGTCGCAGATTTATGTCGTAGACGACTGCTGCCCCGTCAAGAGTGGGGATTTCGTGCGCGAGCGATGTCAAGATGCCCGGGTTCGGGTCGAATATCACGCGCAGAACCAGGGTGTCGGCGGCGCGGTGATGACCGGTTATAAGGCCGCCATCGCAAATGGCGCGGATGTCATTGTTAAGATTGACGGTGACGGACAAATGAATCCGGCCCTTCTGCCGTATTTTGTCCTGCCGATTATCGAAGGCTGGGCCGATTACACCAAAGGCAACCGCTTTTTCGACCTGACTCATATCAGGCGAATGCCCGTTGCGCGTCTGATCGGTAACGCGGGCCTATCGTTCATGACGAAGCTGTCGACCGGTTACTGGAACATCTTCGATCCGACCAACGGATATACCGCAATCAGCGCGCAGGTGGCGAGCCACCTGCCACTGGACAGAATTAGCCGCCGCTATTTTTTCGAAACCGATATGTTGTTTCGACTAAATACATTTCGCGCGGTAGTCGCCGATATTCCGATGGACGCAATCTACGGGGACGAAAAGTCCAACTTGAAAATCTCGAAAGTGCTTTTCGAATTTTCGGGCAGGCACGCCAGTAATTTCTGCAAACGCATTTTCTACAATTATTTTCTGCGCGACGTGACGGCGGCGACATTCGAACTGGTGATCGGCACGCTTTTGTTGCTGTTCGGCCTGGGCTTCGGCATCGAGCACTGGATCTCGGCGATTTCGAGTAAAATCTCGACGCCGCTCGGTACGATCATGGTGGCGGCGCTTCCCATCCTGATCGGGCTGCAATTGGTGCTTGGTTTCCTGAACTACGACGTCGCCAGCACACCGACGCGTCCCATTGGCCGCGTGCTGCCGCGTACGCTCGACGGGCATCTCGCTGTCATGGATGTCATCGAGCCGGCAGAAGGTACCACCGACGGGACCACCGACGGGTCCACCAATCATCCGACTTCCTCATGACCTTTTTGCAGATCGCCTGGACGCTCGCGTGCGTCTTCATCATCGCCAGCGGGCAGTTGCTGTTCAAGAAAGCCGGCATGGAGATTCAACTGGCCGGAACGTGGGCGTCGCCGCGCGCGCTCATCACGGTCGGTCTCGCGTTGTTCATCTACGCCATCGCAACGCTGCTGTGGATCAACCTGCTGCGGTTTGTCGCGCTCAATCGCGCCTATAGCTTCATGGCGCTCTGTTTTGTCATCGTGCCGATCGCCAGTCATTTCGCGTTTGGCGAAACGATCACGCGCGGCTATGCGATCGGTACGGGGATGATCATCTGCGGCCTTCTGGTAGCAAGTCGCTTCGGATAAGAAGCCGCCGCGAGCCGAAGGATCATGTTCCCTCGTGTCGGGGCGAGCAGCAATCGCTGCCAAGTACATCGACGTGTTGCGCGCAGGCGCCGCTCCATCCTCTGAGTTTATGAGCCACTTCGAACGATTAGTCGAACTCGTCCGTCAGAAGCTAGTCGTGATTTACGCGTGCCTGGCAATCCCGACAGGACTCTTCCTCGCGATGACGACGCCGCCGTTACAGACGCCGGATGCCGTTTTTCACGTCTATCGGGCGTTCCAGATTTCAAACGGCGATTTCGTGGCCGGGCGCGTGGCCGGATCGTCGGGCGGTCGGGTGGACGCCGCCCTGGTCGAACTGGTCAATCTTGTCTTCCCGATGGCAGCACACGCGGACAAGACCTACGAGCCTGCGACGAGGGCGCAAGCGAACAGTGTGCGATGGAGCGGCCGCCTGGTGGATGCTGAATTCCCCGGCTCGGCGATATACCCCGCGTACGCCTATATACCGCAGGCCATCGCGATCCGCGTGGGACGCGCACTCGATCTGCCCGTGGTGCGAACCTATACGCTGGCTTGCGTGTTCGACCTTCTGGTGAGCATCGCGCTGACGTGCTGGGCCATTGCAATTGCCAGAAGAACGTCGCTGGCGATCTTTGCGGTCGGACTGTTGCCTTGCACCCTGATGCTGTTTTCGTCGGTCAGCGATGAAGTCATGATGATTCCGGCGTGCTTCCTGCTCATCGCCTACGCGGACCGCTTCCAGCACGACAATAGACTGGTCCGGACGCGAGACCTGGTCATCGGCGGCGCGCTGGCGACGCTCTGCATCACGGCCCGACCGCCTTACGCGGGCATGGTGCTGCTTGCGTTCATGCCAGGACTGCGATTCGACACGGCTGAACATACTTATCGGCTGGTGCGTCGTCTCGTCGCCGTTATCGTGACAATGCTCGTGTCCTTCGGCTTCATCAAGCTGTTCAGTCACGCAGCCTGGGCTCCGGTTGCGCCGCCTCGTTCGGTCTCGGGCCAGATGCAATTTCTGATGTCCAATCCGTTGGGCGTCCCTGTGATTGCCTGGCAGACCTTCCGAACGTGGGGTGCTTTCTACTGGGCGAGCTTCGTCGGGATTCTCGGTTGGCTCGATACGCAATTGCATCCCGTCTACTATCGAGTGGCCGTCTTTCCGGTTCTGCTCGCGATGCTTGCGAGCACCTTCAATCGCAGGCAGCCGCGGGCCTACGCGATGGGGGATATCGGCGTCGTGCTGCTCGTTGGCGTCTCGTGTCTCGCGATGATCTTCGGCTCTCTGTATCTTTTCTGGACCCCCGTCGGGCAGATGTTCGTCGACGGCGTGCAGGGGCGCTATTTTCTCGGTCTCGCACCGTTGCTCGCGCTTGCCTTGCCGCCGCTCGGTACGCGGTCGGACAAACGTTCACGTACGGTTGCCGTATTTGCCGCGCTGTGTATGACAGCGGTGGTCGTATTCCCCGTGTATAGCTATCTGGAAGTGTTGCGGGCGATCCTTAATCGCTACTACGCGTGATTTGCGGCGGAGCAGAGTAGAGGACCGTTCTCTAATGCTCCGGATGACATGAATTGAAGCGCCGACTCGCTTCGACGCGCTCATGAGCTCTTGCGTGTGACGGGAAGGGCGGCGATATGCTCACGCCTCCCACCCACCCCCGCAGTTGCCGAAACCCCCGACATTAAGCACAATCAACGCGTCTTCCACCAGCCAGCCCGGTCCGTTTGTCTTTTCGTGGCGCGGACACCCTGCCAGTCCGATGAACACGACTTCACCGCCCCGCGCGACGGGCCATCGCTCCGATCCCGCCGATCCTGTCATCACGCTCAGCATCTCGATCGTGGTCTACCGCCCCGACGCCGCGCTGCTCGCGCGCACCGTCGAGACGCTCGAAGCGGCGCTCGCGCAACTTCATGACGTCGCCGGCCGGCCGGTGCTCTATCTGATCGATAACGGCAATCCGGGCGAACTCGCCACGCTGCCAGTACCGTCCGACGCCGAATTCGACACCGTCGTGATCGCGGGGCACGGCAACGTCGGCTACGGGCGCGGCCATAACCTCGCCATCGAGCGCGCCAACAGCCGCTTCCACCTGATCCTCAACCCCGACGTCGAAATCAATGCCGACGGCCTGCGCCGCGCGCTCGCCTTCCTCAACGACTCGCCGGAAACAGGCCTGCTCGCGCCGTGGATCGGGGGCGACGACGGCCGTCAGCAATACCTCTGCCGACGTTATCCCACCGTGCTCGACCTGTTCGTGCGCGGCTTCCTGCCCGCCGGCATGCGCCGCCCGTTCGCGCAGCGTCTCGCACGCTACGAGATGCGCGATGTCATCGGCGACAAGGACGTCGTGTGGGACCCGCCCATCGTGAGCGGTTGCTTCATGCTCTTCAGGACCGACGTGCTCACGTCCATCGGCGGTTTCGATCCGCGCTATTTCCTTTACTTCGAGGACTACGATCTGAGCCTGCGCACGCGGGACGTCGCGCGCGTCGTGTATGTGCCGTCGGTGCGCATCCTGCATCACGGCGGCGGTGCGGCGAAGAAGGGTTCGACGCATATCAAGCTGTTCGTCACGTCGGCGTATCGTTTCTTCAACCGCTTCGGCTGGAAGTGGCTATGAGCGCGTCGGACGGACGCATCGCGGTCACGGGCGCGAACGGCTTCGTCGGCCGGGCGGTGAGCCGCGCCTTGCTCGCACGCGGCATCGCGGCGACGGCGCTCGTGCGGCGGGGCGCACAAGTCGAACCGGGCGTCGAGACGCGTCATATCGACGGGCTCGAATCGATCACCTCCGACGCCTTCGCAGGCTGCGACGCTGTGATCCATCTGGCCGCGCGCGTGCACGTCATGGGCGATGCCGCCGCGCAGAAGCAATCGGCGTCGCAGGCGCAGGCGGTGCTCGAGGCTTATCGGGCGGCCAATGTCGAAGGCGCGCTCGCTGCCGCCGAGGCCGCGCGGCGTGCGGGCGTCACGCGCTTCGTGCTGATGAGCAGCATCAAGGCGCTCGGCGAGAGCGACCCGGGGCGCCCCTTCACGGAAGACGACGAACGCCGTCCGCCCGATGCCTACGGCGTGTCGAAAGCCGAAGCCGAAGTCAGGCTGCTCGAATTCGGCAGCCGCACGGGTATGGAGATCGTCGTCGTGCGGCCGCCACTCGTCTACGGTCCGGGCGTGCGCGCCAACTTCCTCGCGATGATGAACGCAATCGCGCGCGGCATTCCGCTGCCGCTCGGCGCGATCGATGCGCGGCGCAGTCTGGTTTCCGTCGACAATCTGGCGAGCGCGGCGATCGAATGCGCGCGGCATCCGGCCGCCGCAGGCCGCGTGTTTCATGTGACCGATGGCGAAGACCCGAGCGTGACGGAGCTTGCACGCCGGCTCGGCGAGCACCTCGGCAAACCGGCGCGGCTCGTTCCGGTGCCTGCGGGCGTGCTGCGCGGCCTGGCGCGCGTCGCGGGCAAGACGGCGCAGATCGAGCGTCTGACGGGCAACCTGCGCGTGGATTCGAGGCGCATCCGCGACGCGCTCGGCTGGCAGGCGCCTCAGTCACTGGACGAAGGGCTGGCCGCGACCGCCGCGTGGTTTAGGTCGTCGCGGTAACGCGGAGTAAATGATGAAACGAAGTTTTAGCGCCAAACCGCTGATCTCTCGCTGACAGGCCAAATAGCGGGAATTGCGGCGACGATTTTCCATGTTTTGTCAGATCGATGAAACAAAAGCGCGCGTGCGATCGCGTATCCTTTAGGGTTTTGCCGCGCGGAAAATCTCCACGATGATTCGGCCCGGCGCCCTTCGATAACCACTGATCTGCATGCTGTTTTCGTCTCTTGAAGCCTCGTCGCCGATGGCCGCGATACTGGTCGCGGTATTGGCCTGCATCGCCTGCGCGCTGATTCTTCAGACGCTTGTTCGCACGGGTCTCGCGTGGCGTCTCGCCACCGACATCCCCAACGAACGCTCCCTGCACGAGCGTCCGACGCCGCGCGTCGGGGGCTGGGGCATCGTGCCGGTCGCGGTTGTCGCGCTGCTGGCCACGGCGCCGTCGATGTGGCTCGTCGCCGCCGCCGCCGTGTTTCTCGCCGCGGTCTCGCAAATCGACGACCGGCGCGGCCTGCCCGCGCGCGTGCGTTTCGCGGCGCATCTGGTGGCGGTGGTCGTCGTGATCGCCGCGCATCCGGCCGACGTGCCATGGTGGGCGCTCGCAGTTGTCGGCTTTCTGATGCTGTGGCTCGTCAATCTTTACAATTTCATGGACGGCTCGGACGGCCTCGCGGGCGGTATGGCGTTTTTCGGTTTTGCGGGCTACGCGCTCGCGGCGCTCGCCGGGCCGGCGCCAGACGCGGGGCTAGGTCTCGCGAGCGCGGCCATCGCGGGTGCCGCGGCCGGTTTTCTGACCCTGAATTTTCATCCGGCGCGGATTTTTCTCGGCGATGCCGGGTCTATTCCAGTGGGCTTTCTCGCCGGCGCCTTCGGTTATTGGGGCTGGCAACATGGCGTGTGGCCCGTCTGGTTTCCCGCGCTGGTTTTTTCGCCGTTTATTGCGGACGCTTCCGTGACCTTGCTCCGGCGTCTCGCGCGCGGTGAAAGATTTTGGCAGGCCCATCGCGAGCACTATTATCAGCGCATGGTGCGCTCCGGCATCGGGCACGCGCGCACGGCACTCGTGTGGTATTTGCTGATGCTGGCGGGCATAATCCTCGCCAACCGGGCATTGCGGTTTTCCTTCATAGGTCAGTGGGGCGCCGTCGCAGGCTGGGCAGTCGTGGTCTTGGCCGCGGGCGCCGTAGTCGACGCGCGCTGGCGGCGGCATGAAGCGCGCCATTCCGAACAATCTTGAGGGTCCGTGCTGATGAATCGAATAAAAGCTACATGGCTATCGGCGGGCGCGTTCGTTTTCGATCTGGTCGCGGTCATCGGGTCCTGGCTCACCGCCTACGTCATTCGCTTCAACGGAACCGTCCCGCACGACTTCCGTGAGGGCGCCGTGGCCGCCCTCATCTGGGTGCTGCCCGTCTACGGCATCGTCTTCCGGGTCTTCGGGCTGTATCGCGGCATGTGGGTGTTCGCGAGCCTGCCGGACCTCATGCGCATCTCCAAATCCATCGTCGTGGGCGCGCTCGTCGTCATGATCGGCGCGGTGATGTCGCAGCCGGCGCCCGTCATTCCGCGCTCGGTGCTGATCGTCTCGCCGCTCCTGCTGTTCCTCGCGATGGGCGGCGCGCGCGCGCTCTACCGCGCGGGCAAGGAGTTTTATCTGTACGGCGGCCTCGTCGGTCAGGGCAAGCCCGTGATCGTGCTCGGCGCGGGCACGGCGGGGGCGATGCTCGCGCGCGAACTGTCGCGCTCCAGCGAATGGCGTCTGGTCGGCCTGCTCGACGACGATCCCGCCAAGCAAGGCCGCGAAGTGCTCGGCCACAAGGTGCTCGGTTCGTTCGGCGATCTGTCGCGCATCGCGGAGCAGCTGAAGACCGATTACGTGATCATCGCGATTCCGTCTGCGTCGGTCGAGGAGCAGCGGCGCGTCGCCACGCTGTGCGTGCGCGCCGGCGTCAAGGTGATGGTGCTGCCCGCGCTCAGCCAGTTGACGGCGGGCGAGGGCGGTTTCCTGTCGCGCGTGCGCCAGATCGACCTCGAAGATCTGCTCGGCCGCGAGCCGGTGAAGATCGACATGCCGCACGTCGAGCGCTTGCTGCATGGGCGCGTCGTCATGGTGACGGGTGCGGGCGGCTCGATCGGCTCGGAACTGTGCCGCCAGATCCTGCGGTTTTCGCCCGCGCAGCTGATCGCCTACGATCTCTCCGAATACGCGATGTATCGCCTCATCGAGGAACTGCACGAGAAGTTTCCGGAATGCTCGGTCATTCCGGTCGTCGGCGACGCGAAGGACTCGCTGCTGCTCGATCAGACCATGGTGCGCTTCAGGCCGCACATCGTCTTCCACGCGGCTGCTTACAAGCACGTTCCGCTGATGGAAGAGCAGAACGCATGGCAAGCGGTGCGCAACAATGTGCTCGGCACGCTGCGCGTCGCGCGCGCGGCGATTCGCCACGACGTGCGCCATTTCGTGCTGATTTCCACCGACAAGGCCGTCAACCCGACCAACGTGATGGGCGCCTCCAAGCGTCTCGCGGAAATGGCGTGTCAGGCGCTGCAGCAATCGGCGCCGCATACGCAGTTCGAGACCGTGCGCTTCGGCAATGTGCTCGGCAGCGCGGGCAGCGTGATTCCGAAGTTCCAGCAGCAGATCTCGAAGGGCGGGCCGGTCACGGTCACGCATCCGGAGATCACGCGCTTCTTCATGACGATTCCCGAGGCCGCGCAGCTCGTGCTGCAGGCGTCGAGCATGGGCCGCGGCGGCGAGATTTTTATTCTCGACATGGGCCAGCCGGTGAAGATCGTCGATCTCGCGCGCGATCTGATTCGTCTTTACGGCTATTCGGAAGAGCAGATCCGCATCACGTTCACGGGCCTGCGTCCGGGCGAAAAGCTCTACGAAGAACTCTTGGCCGACGACGAAACCACCACGCGCACGCCGCATCCGAAGCTGCGCATCGCGCAGGCGCGGGGCGTGCCGGATAATTTCATCGACGAACTCTTGCCGTGGCTCATGCAGCACCGCGTGCTCGCCGACGACGAAGTGCGTCGCGATCTGCGCCGTTGGGTGCCGGAGTATCAGACGGCGGCGCTGCCCGTGCTGCAGAGCGTGCAGGTAGCGAAAGCGGCTAACGAGCGCGGCGCGGCGCGCTAAGCGCCGGGGCCGCGCATGACGACGCTCGACGAAGTTCATGCGCTGACCCACGCGGGCTCGCTGTTGTCGCGCGACGGCGAGATCGTCGCGCCGTATGACCTTGAAGTCGCGGGCGTCGATGCCGCCTGCGGCTTTGTCCCGCTGGACCACGGCATCTTCAACGCGGGCCGCGCGCCCTTCGACGCCCACTACGCGCTCGCGCACCGCGTCCATCTCGTCAATGCCTTCGGCGTCACGCTCGGCGATTCGATCATCGGTTTGTCGGCGCTGTTTGCCGTGAAGCGCCGTCATCCGCATCTCGCGTTCACCGTTTATCGCCCGGCGCGCGCGCCGCGCTACGTACAGCGTCTCTATGAACTCGCCGCGCCGCTGTTTGGCGAGATCGTCGATCTGCCGGTGCCGCGCGCGAGTCTGCCCGACGATGAACTCAAGATCGATATCGGCAACCAGCTTTTCTGGCCGCGCTTCGCATCCATGCCGATGATCGATTTCTTCCTGTGGGCGCTGGGCGTCGCGCCGGAGAGTGTCGCGGGTGCCGACAAGCGCAATCGCTGGCTCGCGGACCTGGCGCTGCCGCCGCAGCAGCCGAACGCGCCCTACGCGCTGCTCTGTCCCGACGCGAGCACGCCGGTGCGCAGCATTCCGGCGTCGGTGCGCGCGCATATCGTCGCGCGGCTCGCGGATGAAACCGGGCTCGACGTCTACGGTTTCGGCGCCGTCGATCATCCGCGTTATCGCGATATCACGCCGCTTTCCACCGATACCGCCGATTTCCTCATGTGGATCAAACACGCGCGCTGCCTCGTGACGGCGGATACGGCGGCGCTGCACGTCGCGGCGGGCTTCGATATACCGACGACCGCCTTCTTCACGACGATTCCCGCGCCGCTTCGCGCACGCGATTACGCGAACTGCATCGCGGTCGATATGGACTTGCCGCACTTGCGCGGCATACATGCGAGCGCGCGGACGGCGGATCTGGATGCGCTGGAGCGCGCGTATCGCGCTTACGACTGGCGCGCGATGCCGCTTGCGCACGGCACGGCGCGCACCGTCTGACGACTCACTTCGGCTTGCCGTTACCGCTTCCCTGAAACGTCGGCAGCCGCGCGTAGAGTTCCGCGACCCAGTCGATGAACACGCGCACGCGCCGCGGCTGATGCCGGTTGGACGCATACAGCACCGACACCACGCGCGGATACGACGGGTACTCCATCAGCACTTCCCTGAGCGCGCCGCTCTTCACGAGCGGATCGAGCGTGTAGCTCGAACTCTGGATCAGGCCGAGTCCGGAAACGCCGGCGGCGATATACGAATCGCCGTCGTTGACCGCGATCTTGTGCTTCATCGCGATGACGCGCGTTTCGCCATCGATGACAAATTCCCAATTGCGCACGCGCCCCGACTTGTTGAGCACATAGCCGACGGCGAGATGCTGGTCGAGTTCATCGAGTGTCTTGGGCTCGCCGTGCTGCTCGATATATCCCGGCGATGCGCACGTGATCTGCGTATACGCGCCGATGCGCTTGGCCACCAGCCCGACATCGCCGACCGCGCCCACGCGCACGACGCAATCGACCGCTTCCTCGACGAGATCCACTTGCCGGTCCGTCAGCACCAGCTCGACGCCGATGTCCGGATACGCCGCGAAGAATTCGGGCAGCGCGGGGATGATCGTATTTTTCGCCATCACCTGCGGCAGGCTGACTTTCACGTTGCCTTTCGGACTCAGCTTCGAATGCGATAGCGATGCTTCCATGTCGTCCACTTCGCCCAGCACGCGCACGCAGCGGTCGTAGTAAGCCTCACCGTCCTCGGTGATGCTGATGCTGCGCGTCGTGCGGTTGATGAGACGCGCGCCCAGATGGGCTTCGAGCGCCTGAAGCGTGCGCGAGACGCTGGCGGGAGGCAGGCGCAGGGCGTCGGCGGCTTTGGAGAAACTGCCCGCCTCGACGACCCGCGCGAAGACTTTCATTGCAAGGAAGCGATCCATGCTCGGGGTCCGGAAACGTGATGCGCGGCTGCATGGGCGCGCGCGATGGTTGAGCCTGCTTTTTCAAGCGACGATCATACTTAAGATCGCCCGCGCACGCGCTGGAACGCGCGCGGCGCTGCGGAAAAAGCGAAGGCCCGACCGTGTTTCAGAGTCCGAGTCCCTGGCAGAGCCACCAGGAATAGTGCTCGATCATGCGCTGGAACGGCGCGTGATGGCCGTAAGCGATGGACGAGACGGCGAGCAGCCCGACGCCCGCGACGAGCGCGCGCGGCATCTTGCGCGGCTTGTCGAAGACGCGCAGCAGCAGCAGAGCGGCGATGGCCGCGCCGAGCAGCCAGCCCGCGACCACTTCGGCGGGCGTGTGGGCGTCCTGCATGATGCGGCTTGCACCGATCGCCGCCGCGAGCGCGAGACCGCCCAGCGCGCCCAGCCTGTACCACCCGCCGCCGAAGCCGCCGAACAGCAGTCCACCCGCCACCGTATAGATGGACGCCGCGAGCATGGTGTGGCCGCTGATCATGCGGAACTGGATGGCGGGAATTTCGACGCCGCAGCCGGCGTACAGAATCTTCGACAGTCCGACGAGGCCCATGCCCGCCGTCAGCAGCACGGCCCAGCGCACGGCGAGCCGCATGTCGACCGAGCGCAGCCACAGCGCGCAGACGAGCGCGAGCGGCAGCAGGAGCGCCGCGTCGCCGAGATTCGAAAGTGTCCAGAGTACCCGTGTTTCCATACGTATCCGTTATAGGCAGTCTTGCGGGCGAACCCGCTTACGAACTGTCGTCCTGCTTCCGGCGGCCCGCCATCCGGTACTCGGTCGGCGAAATCGACAGCCGCTTGCGAAAAATCTTCGCGAGTCCGTCGCCGCTGCCCGCACCGCAACGGCGCGCGATCTTGTCCACCGGCAGATCGGTTGCGGCGAGCAGCATGCAGCTTGCATCGAGTCTCGCACGCAATAAATATTCCGATGGCGTCAGCCCGATCTGCGCCTTGAAGCGGCGCAGGAAATTGCGTTCGCTCATCGCGGCGACGCGTGCTGCATCCGTGATCGAAATCGGCCGCACGTAGTTTTCGCGAATCCAGCGCGCCGCCGTCTCGATCTTCTGCCGCACGCCGCCGCTCTCGGTATCGTCGAGCACGGTGGCGAGCTTTTGCCATGCGCCCGGAATCGAACGCTCCGACACCTCGCGCGCCACGACCGCGCCGTAATCGCGCTTGACGATCGACAGCGCCGCCGCGATCGGACCCTTCGGATCGTCGAGCGTCAAAGTCTGCTCGGCGATAAACAGCGGGTTCGATACCGCCGGCAAATGACTCGGCAGATGCGCCGACGCTTGCGCCGCAAACAGCGCGGGCGTCGCGGGCTCCTCGGCGAAATCGAGCGAGCGGTTCTGCACGCTCAGATTCGCCGCGGCAAGAATCTGCGCGCCTTCGCCGATCGCCTTGATGAACGGAATCTTCGGCGCCACACGCCCGAGACGCTTTCGCAGCATCACGTCGTGACGCGCGCGCCGAGCGCCATCGCCGCCCGCGATGAAGAGCGCATCGCACTCGTTCATCCAGCGCGTTTCCAGGCTTTCGGTCCAGATGCGCATCGAGCAACTGCTCGCCACGCTGCCGCCTTCACTCGACAAAAATAGCAGCGAATAGTTGGGCGCTTCAGTGCGTTGGCCAGCATCCGCGGGCAGACGAACCTGATTGGCGAGTGCAAAGACCTCGGAGATCGAACTGACTTCGACGAGCGAAAAATCCTCGAAGATCAGTATGCCGATCCGCCTTGCCGTGCCGGCCACGTCGGCGGGCGGCGTGTCGGGCGCGACTGCTCGCACGACCTGAAGCCGGCCCATCCCATTGGCATATACCATCGACTTCTCCCTGTCGACCCGCGCGGACGCATCGGGCGTCTGCACCGGTCCATGCAACGAAGTTGCCAGACTCCGCGAAGGAACATCATTGGCGGGAAAGTGAGCTCACATGCGTCGCACTATACGCGGCACCCAACATTCGCCACACGGCGAGTCTGAAAATGACGAACTGTTGGCAGATGATTTCGATATTCGAGGAATAAGCTCACCTTATTCCTGTCGTCTGACAAAACGGCGACGCGAACCAACAAGAAGAGGCGTGCCACGAACGCTCCACGACGCGTCGTGCGTGCCTCGCCAACATCGAACGAGGTGAGCCGATGCTAAAAGTACGCAAGGCGGTGTTCCCGGTCGCGGGTCTCGGCACGCGATTCCTTCCGGCGACCAAGGCAAGCCCGAAGGAGATGCTGCCGGTCGTGGACAAGCCGCTGATCCAATATGCGGTCGAAGAGGCGATGGCCGCGGGCATCACCGAGATGATCTTCGTCACCGGGCGCAGCAAGCGCGCGATCGAAGATCATTTCGACAAGTCCTACGAGATCGAAGCCGAGCTCGAAGCGCGCGGCAAACAGAAGCTGCTCGACCTCGTGCGCAGCATCAAGCCGAGCCATGTCAACTGCATCTACGTGCGGCAGGCCGAAGCGCTGGGTCTCGGACACGCCGTGCTGTGCGCGGAGAAGCTCGTCGGCAGCGAGCCGTTCGCCGTGGTGCTCGCCGACGATCTGCTCGATGGCGAGCCGCCCGTGCTCTCGCAGATGGTGAGCGTGTTCGATCACTACCATTCGTCCGTGATCGGCGTGGAGGAAATCGACCGGCAGGATTCGCGCTCGTATGGCGTGATCGAAGGCAAGCCGTGGGACGACGGTCTCTTCAAGCTCTCGCGTGTGGTGGAGAAGCCCGAACCGGCACTTGCGCCGTCGAACTTCGGCGTGGTCGGACGCTATGTGCTGATGCCGCGCGTCTTCGATTTCCTGCGCAAGCAAAAGCCCGGCGCGGGCGGCGAAATTCAGCTGACCGACGCGATTGCCGCGTTGCTCGCTCAAGAACAGGTGCTGGCGTTCCGTTATCGTGGGAAGCGCTTCGATTGCGGCAGCAAGCTGGGCTATCTGAAGGCGACGGTGGAATTCGCGCTGCGTCATCCCGAAGTGCGCGACGATTTCGAGCGCTATCTGCGCGCGCATTTTGGAGCGAAGGAAGAGGCACAAGCGGCGCAAGACGTGCAAGAGCCGCCGCTCGAGTTGCCCGAACAGACGGCATAAGTTCGCGGCGAAAAGTTTCTTGGCGGGAGGGCGGGCGGCGCGCAGCGATGTGCGCCGTTTGCCTTTTGGGCGCCCGTTTTATCGGAAGTAGGCTTTGGTGTTCTCGTGCACGTCGTCGCGCGCGAGCAGCTCGTCGGGCAGCAGCCATTGATATTCGCTGTGCTGATCGAATCGGCCGATGGGCACCGTGCCGCTCAGTGTCATCGCATAGGCGAGCACGATGTAATGCGTGCCGACATCTTCTGTACCGGCGAAGTTGTCGTCGTAATGATGTTCGTACACGCCGAAGAAGCGCGACGCGGACCGCTCCATACCCGCGACGCCGAGTTCGCTGTTGACGACGCGCTTGAATGCGGCATCGAGCGATTCGTTCTTAGCGATGCGTCCGCCCGGCACGAACCAGGTTCCGCGCGCCGGCCGGTTACGCCGGTGACCGAGCAGGATGCGCCGGTTGCCGTCGGTGACGATCAGATCGATCGACACGAGCGGCGTGAGCCGCACCACCGTCAGAAAATCCGCCTCGCTCAGCATCGTCGCTCCGTAGGTTGCGCTCCCGATCCACACGTTCAGCGCGAATCGAGTGTAGCGCGCGCAGGCAGACGACAGGCGCACGAGGCACTGGCTAAATACGCCTAAAGACCGTCCGTGCGGGCCATGTGCCGCACGTCGTCACTGGCCCACGTAACCGGCGGGTTTCGTCACGTTGGCGCGCATCATGTCCGCGTTGTCGGACACGACGTAGACGGGTGCTTCGGTCAGCACGAGCGGCACGCGGCCGTCGCTGTATTGCACGGCGGATGCATTGCCCATCATGTCGAAGACGGTGACCGAGCCGGACTTGGTCGGCGCATCGACGGGCAGACTGTAGTTCACCGCATGCGCCGCATCGAAGCCGTTCGCGCCCGGCCACACCGCGTTGTCGTGCGTCCATAGCGCGGTCACGACCTTGCCGCCGTTCAGGCGCTGGAACGCATAGGCGTAGACGCCTTTGGGCGTGCCGTTGACGTAGCCTAACGTTGTCGTGCCGTCGATGATGCGTGTCATCGCGGCGACCGCCATCGCGGCGGGCTTCGGGCTGATCTGCTTCTGCCCGAAGCCGCCTTGCGGATTGACGAGATCGAAGAAGACGCCGTAACCGGTTTCGTTGGGGATATCGGCGGAATAGAACACGAAGCTCACGTCCGCGCCTTCGCCGAGCAGGATCAGATGTGCGCGCGACACGACCGCGCCCTGCGCGTACAGCACGTTCCAGTTCGGCGAGTTCGGCCCGTACTTGCTGCCGATGTCGTAGCTCACGCCCGTCTCGGTGACGAACAGCTTAGCGCCTGGCTTGACGCTTTCGGTCATCGCGCGGCGCAGGTCGCGCATCATCGCGGGCATCGCTTTCGCGGACGTCGACGGATCGGCGTCGAAGCGTTCCGGCGGATGCGACGGCGACGTGCCGACATCGTAATAGCCGTGCGCGCTCACGCCATCCAGATACTTGCCGATGCCGAGCGGCGCGAGACGCCGCAGCCATTTCGCGTTCGAGGCGAGATTCGAGAGCGTGAGGCCCATCACGACGGCGTTCGGGTCGCCCGCGTGAATCGCGTCGTGGGTCGCTTTGTACAGCGCGACGAGATTCGCATCCGTGTCCTTCCAGGGCAGGCCGCCTTCGTAGTCCGGCTCCCACGTCACCTGATAGTAGTTATGCGTTTGCCGCGGAAACCAGGTCTTGCGCACCGTGTTCGATTCCTCGCCGACGCGCTTCATATAGGCGCTATAGGCATCGAGCGAAACGGGCGCCCAGCTGTGCGTGCGTTCTTTGGTCGGGCTCGCCCACGCGGGAATGCCGTCGAGTTGAATGAGGCGCAGCAGATCGCCCGGCTTGAAGAAGGCGGACAGGTTGTCGGCGGAGGCATTGAAGGTGTTCGGACCTTTTTCCTCGGTCATGTACCAGTTGCGGTTGTCGTTGACCCAGGTGAGGCCGAGATCCGTATAGAGCGGACGATAGCCGTCGCCGGAGCAGCAGTCTTCGCCCGGCTTCAGATAGGCGGCGCCCTGTCCGCCGAACCGATGCTGATCCGGATGCGCATACGTGACGGGCGGCAGCGCCGAAGCGACATCCGGCAGCACGCCGAAGGTCGCGATGCCCGCGGGCCGCGTGCCGCGCATGGGCAGCACGCTCTTGCCCGAGACGAGCGACGCGCCGACCGAGAAGTAACCCGCCGCGCCCGACGTGCAAGCGAGCGTGTAGGTGCCGGGCCGCGCCTGCACCGGAAAGCGGCCGCTTGCCTTCACCGCGTTCCACGCATCGCGGATCCGCCATTCGACGGTGTCGGCAGTCTTCGCGCGCGTCGTGATCGCGACGCGCACCGGCACGTCGAGCGCGAACATGCGCGTGCCGTCGCTGCCGGGCGTGTCGGCTTCGATGGCGTCGCCGCTGTCCTTCGCCGCGACCGCCGGCGACGGCGCGCTGCAACGCATGGGCGGCGTATCGGTGGCATCGGGTTCGGCAACGCTCACGAGCGCCGCGCGCTTTGCACCCGGTTTTGCGCCCGGCTTCGCTCCGGGCTTTGCGTTGGAGCTTGCGCCGTCCAGTGCGACCGGCGGAATCTTCACCGCGCCGCTGCTCGCATACCAGCAATGCTTCTCGACGCCCGGCGCCGGATCGTCGAACACGCTGTTGTCGCAGCGCGCCTGACGGTCGAAGATCTTGATCGCGTGCAGCGTGGGCGTGCCGTACAGCACGCGCGCGCTGCCGCTGAACGTGCAGGTGCCGTATTCGGCCGCGCACGGAATCCAGTTGATGCCGCCGCTCGCGAACGCGCCCGAAGCGCCTTGCGATCCCGCGCCGGCGGCGGTGCGTGCGTTGACGGTATCGTCGGAGGCGGCTTTGTCGCAGCCGGACATCGCGAGCCACGCAGCGACGAACACGGAGACGACGCGCGTGCGGCGCATGCGGAGCGTACGGCTATCGGCGGTGGAACGCGAAGCGGAGGTTCGGTTCATCGTGTAGGGACGCGTGCGTGCTGGGTGCTGAATGTGGTGAAGGGCGCCGCTGCGGACGCCAAGCGCACACGATGATGCCTGCGCGCCCGCGCGACCGTGCGCGCGCGCACGCGCGCACATGCTTCTTCGGAACATTGCTGCATGCGGCTATCCGCGTTGCGAATGTGAACACTTTCGAGACGCGCCGCGTGCGTGGGCGCACATCGAATATCAGGAGTGAAACACGCGCGCTCGATCATCGCGACCGGTGCAACTCCGGCGGCAGCGGAAATCCTGACCGATCCACGAGCATCGCCGTTGCGCGAAATTTGCGCCCCCGGTTCGAAGCGGCAGCACGCGAAACCAGCCGCATTCAACCGACTATTACCAAAGCTTTCAATTGCCGGACCGAAATAAAGCGTCAAAGCGTGCGCCGCCGCAAAACGCTAGTCGATGGCGGACGCGTCCGCAGCCCGAACCCGGCGCGCACGCTGCGTCGACGGCGCCGGGTGTCTCTTGCGGCGCAGCATGAAACCTCATATGAAAACACCTGGATTATGTCGCTGAATAAATAGATCGGCGATTAATCCAGAGTCCGCCGCTTTAATAAAATCTGGCAAATAGAAAATGCGCGCGGATTAACAGGCGGAGTAATTGCGGTTATAAAGCGGCATGCGGAGTATCTATTAGAAGAAGCGCATTCGGGCTGCGTAACAACCAAAATTTTCCGATTCTCGTGAAACGCGCGATCGCCCGGACAGCATCCGATGTTTCAAAGTTGAATCAGTTTTTTTGATCTGACCGACTTGCGCTGGCGTCCCGCAAGCCAAACAGGGCCGTGGCTCGGGGCTCTGCGGCCGTATGGGTGTCCGATGGGGCAGAGAAGGATTCGAATTCAACTAAGCCCGGACATAAAAGTTTGTATGACAAATCCGGCCTTTTGTTTCACCGTTCTTTGAAAACCGGCGTGTAAGAAATTTGGGGAAGGATATCAATGTGCGCTCACCCTCATAGCGGAACAGAATTTGTGGTTTAAGCGCGAAAATCTAGAGCACAAAAATGTTTGTCTGCTTATTATTCAAGCCAGCGGATGGATTCCGCCATCAGTTCGTTCCAATCGGTCACGGCAACCCGGCGTAGTTCGGGAAACTCCATTGATGCGCCGCAATGGCCGAGAACTCTTCCGCACCTCCTTGGAAACAAAGCTGCAGAGGATGACCATGCCTTACGCCAATCTCGAACCCGCAGTCATGGGTTGGATGCCCCCCGCGACGAGAGCCTCCCAGACCGAGGTCCGCCGCATCGCGATTTTGTTGTTCGACGGTTTTTCCCTGCTCGGGGCAGGGATCGTCGCGGAGGTCTTCCATATGGCGAACGAGCTGTCGTCGGCGAAGTCCCGTGCGGACTGCACCTACGACGTGCGCTTTCTCTCCGTCGAAGGCGGCAATGTTGCCTGCTCGTCGTCGGTGCGTGTATGGACCGACGGGCTCGATGCACGCCACTACGGCGGCTTCGACGCGCTCTTCGTCGCCGGCGGCCGCGGCGCGGAAGATGCCGCGAAGGACGACCGCATCATCGAATGGGTGCGCCGCGTGCAGACCAAGACCACGGTCGTGCGCGCCATCTCCGAGGGCCGCAAGGTGCTGGACGCGGCCGGTATCGGTCAGGCGCAGGAAGCGCAGGCGCGCTACGGCACGGCGATGATCCATCTCGTGCGCGAGGAGCAGTCGGGCGATGCGGGCGACCGCTACGAATCGATGAAGGGCGCGCTCTTGATCGTGAAGCGCGATCTCGGCATCGACGTGTCGCGCAGTGTCGCCGAACGCCTGATGCCCGGCTCTGCCGCGAAGCTCGTGTCGATTCTCGGCGACAGCGGCGCGGCCTCGGCCGGCGACAAGATCCGCGCGGCGGCGCGCTGGCTGCAGGACAACTGCGAACGGCCGATTTCCGTCGTCGATGCGGCGCAGGTGGCCGCCATGAGCGAACGCAATTTTCTGCGCCGCTTCAAGATCGAGATGGGCATCACGCCATCCGATTACCTGCTGCAGGCGCGTCTTGCCGTGACCTGCGCGCTTCTGACGGATTCGGAACTGCCGGTCGACAAGATCGCGCGCAGAAGCGGCATGGGCAACGGCGACCGGCTCGCCAAGATTTTCCGCAAGCGTCTCCTGATTTCTCCGACGGAATACCGGACGCAGAGCAGACGCGAAGCAAACGGCTGAGTCCGTCTGGACGGTCGCCGAAACAAATATGGCGTAAAGCATCGAACATTTGGCCGGACCTGAACGGTTCGGCACTTAATCATTCTCGGGCGGCATGCACCGCGCCGGACGAACAGGCAGGCAGGAGTCCTATATGACGAACGAGGCACGCACGGAAGGTCGGCAGTTGGATGGAACGGAAAGCGCGCAATCGGAAGGTGTGCAGGCGGCGTCGTGCCGGCGGCTCGTGCCCGTCATTCTCGCGGGCGGCTCGGGCACGCGCCTGTGGCCGATGTCGCGCGAGCAGTTTCCGAAGCAGCTGATCGGCATCGTCGGCCGGGATTCGCTCCTGCAGGCAACCGTGGCGCGTCTGAAGGGCTTCCCAGGCGACTTCAAGGTGGCCGCCGAGCCGATCATCGTGTGCGGCGAGGAACATCGCTTCACGACCGAAGAGCAGACGCGGGAAGCGGGCGTCAACGCGCGCATCATCGTCGAGCCCGCACGCCGTGACACCGCGCCCGCGCTCACGCTCGCCGCGCTCGCCGCGATGAAGGGCGGCGAGGACGCGATCATGGTCGCGATGCCCGCCGATCACTCCATCGCCGATATTCCCGCGCTGCATCGCGCGATTGCGATTGCGGCGGAACACGCGGAACGCGGCGTGATCGCGACGCTCGGCATTCCGCCGACGCGCCCCGACACCGGCTTCGGCTACATCCGCCTGGGCGAGGCGCTGGAAGACGGCGCGCACCAGATCGACCGCTTCGTCGAAAAGCCGGCCGCCGAGCTTGCCGCGCAGTACGTCGCCGCCGGCACGTACTGGTGGAACAGCGGCATCTTCGTCGTGCGCGCGAGCGTGTGGCTCGCGGCCTTGCAGAAGCTCAACGGCGAGATGCACGCCGCGTGCTGCGCGGCGCTCGCCGACGGTCACGACGACGGCAAGTTCTTCCGTCCGGCCGCCGCGCAATTCGGCCGCGCGCCGTCCGATTCGATCGACTACGCGGTGATGGAGCACATCGGCACGACGAGCAGGCCGTGCGAAGGCGTGGTCGTGCCGCTGGTGGCTGGCTGGTCCGATCTCGGTTCGTGGGACGCCGTGTGGGACGCGATGGACAAGGACGACTCCGGCAACGTCGCGAGCGGCCGCGTGGTGTTCGAAGGCGCGACCTCGAGCTATGCGCGCTCCGAAGGCGGACGGCTCGTCGCGTGTGTGGGCACGACGAACATCATCGTCGTGGAGACGGACGACGCCGTGCTCGTCGCGGACCGTTCGCGCGTGCAGGACATCAAGGGACTGGTTGCGCGCATCCGCGAGCAGCACGCGCCCGAAGCCGACGCGCATCGCAAGGTGCGCCGTCCGTGGGGCTTCTATGACTCGATCGAGCACGGCGAGCGCTTCCAGGTGAAACGCATCGTGGTGTCGCCGGGTTCGAAGCTGTCGCTGCAAATGCATCACCACCGCGCGGAACACTGGATCGTCGTGTGCGGCACGGCGCTCGTCACGCGCGGCGAAGAGCAGTTCCTCCTGAGCGAAAACGAATCGACGTTCATTCCGCTCGGCGTGCGGCATCGCCTCGAAAATCCGGGCAAGGTGCCACTCGAAATCATCGAGGTGCAGTCGGGCAGCTATCTCGGCGAAGACGACATCGTGCGCTTCGACGACACCTACGGCCGCTGCTCTTAAGAAGCACGGTACGGGAACACGGCAGGGCGAAAGACTTCTTTGCAGCGGCGGTAAACGAGCGAGGGAGGACACGAGAAGAGGCGGTACAAGGCGATTGCGTTCGGGGGAATGACATGCGCGATTTACAGGGATTGCTGGCTCGTCTGTTCGACGTCGTGATGATCGTCGGGGGCGCGGCCGTGGCGTCGCAAATCAGGTTCGAGTACATCGAGGCCCACGCCTATTCGATCGCGTTCGTCGCGTTCGCGGCGGCGTTTTCCCTCGCGCTTTTCCCCGGCTTCGGCGTCTATCAGTCCTGGCGCGGCCGCAGCAAGCTGCAGCTCGCCTGTCAGGTCTCGCTTGGCTGGCTCGTCGTGCAGGGCTGCGCGCTTGCGCTGATGTTCTCCCTGCATCGCCTCGACTATGTGTCGCGCCTCTGGTTCGCCTACTGGACCGCCATGTCCGGCGGCCTCATGATCGCCGGACGCCTCGTCACGCACGCCGTGCTCGCGCATATGCGCCACAAGGGCCTGAATCTGCATCTGGTGGCGATCGTCGGTTGCGGCAAACATTGCGATTCGATGGTCCGCAAGATCGACCGCTCGACCGATTCCGGTTTTCGCGCGAGCGCCGCGTTCAATGCATCGCCCGAAACGATGCGCCTCAACACGCGCGTGCCGGTGTTCGAAGACTACGACGCCTTCGTGAACTACGTGCGCACGCAGAACGTGCACGAAGTGTGGCTCGCGCTGCCGCTGTCGCAGGAGCGCATGATCCTGCGCTTCGTGAACGAGTTCCGCGACGATCTCGTCAACGTGCGCTTCATTCCCGACGTGCGCAGCCTCGCGCTGTTCGAAAGCGGCATGACCGATCTGCTGGGCGTGCCCGCGATCAACCTCGTCGCCTCGCCGTTATCGGCCTCGGCGATGCTGCAGAAGGAGCTGTTCGACCGCGTGTTCGCGCTTGCCGCGATCATCGCCGTCGCGCCCTTGCTGATCGGCATTGCGCTCGCAATCAAGCTGACTTCTCGCGGCCCCGTGTTCTTCACGCAACGCCGCAAGGGCGCGGACGGCCGCGTCTTCACCATCTACAAGTTCCGCTCGATGCGCATGCACACGGAACAGGCCGGAGTGCTGCAACAGGCCACGCGCAACGACCCGCGCGTGACTCGTGTCGGAGCATTTCTGCGTCGTACCAGCCTCGATGAGCTGCCGCAGTTCTTCAACGTTCTGCGCGGCGACATGTCTGTCGTGGGCCCGCGTCCACACGCACTGGAGCATGACGACCTGTATCAGAAGGTCGTATCGGGGTACATCCATCGTTACCGGATCAAGCCAGGCATCACCGGCTGGGCCCAGGTCAACGGCTTTCGTGGAGAAACGGATCGGATCGAAAAGATGGAAGGACGCGTCGCTCACGATTTGTACTACCTGGGTAATTGGTCGTTCGGACTCGATATGAGAATCATCGCCGCGACGATCTTCAAGGGATTACGCCACACCAACGCTTACTGATGCAGGGGACGACCATCATGCACAATCAACAACAACCGGGCACCACCTCCATGGCCGCCAATAGCAACGTGTCGGGCATCTTCCGCCTCACGAGCCTTGCTGCGGCTGCTTCCTTCACCGTACTGTTCGCCGGCTGCGGGCTCGCGCCGGGCATGCACTTCGAGTCGCCGCCGCAACTCGTGGAAACCTCCAACGATCAGGGCGAGCCTGCGACCGCGCAAAGCATTCCGATCACCAACATCGACCTCTCGCTCATTCGCAAGATGAAGGCCGAGCAGCCGTCGGCGACCAGCGATCCGAACGCGTCGCTGTACGGCAAGGCCACGCCTTACAAGCTCGGTATCGGCGACGTGCTGCAGATCACCGTGTGGGATCACCCCGAACTCGTCGCCGCGCTCGGCCAGCCGCAGCAGCAGACGCGTACCTCGGATGCCGCGCCCGGCTTCGTCGTGGATGCGGACGGCAACGTCCAGTTCCCGTATGTGAACCGTCCGCTGCATGTGGTCGGCAAGACCGAAACGCAGGTGCAGCGCGAGCTTTATAACGAGCTCTCGAAGGTTTTCGTGAAGCCGCAGGTGACGGTGCGCGTCGCATCGTTCCGCGCGTCGCAGGTGTATATCGACGGCGACGTGCGCACGCCCGGCGCACAGCAGATCAACGACATTCCGATGACGCTCACCGAAGCCATCGGCCGTGCGGGCGGGTTCGCAGCGACCGCGGATCAAAGCCGCGTCACGCTGATCCGCGATGGCGTCACGTATCACATCAACATGGCCGGCATGACGGCGAAGGGCCGCAGCCCGTCGGACATCATGCTCAAGCCGGGCGATGCGCTGCGTATCGATTCGCGCGACGAAAACGGCGTCTACGTGATGGGCGAAGTGAGCAAGCCCGCCACCGTGATCCCGATGCGCAACGGCAAGCTGACACTCTCGGACGCGATCTCGCAGGCCGGCAGCTTCAACGCCGAGACTTCGGATCCGAAGCAGTTGTACGTGATCCGCAACGGCAAGACGGACAACCCCGAGGTGTATCACCTCGACGCGCGTTCGCCGGTGTCGATGCTGCTCGCGAACGGCTTCCAGCTGCAACCGAACGATGTCGTGTACGTGGATAACAACGGACTCGTCCGCTTCTCGCGCGTGTTGAATCTGCTCTTGCCGGCGATCAACGCGGGCCTGACCGCGGCGGTTCTGACGAAGTAATGCTGTAACCGGCGCGCGGGGGCGCGCCGGCAAACACTGTTCGACTTCAAGATTGAGCGAGCGAGACCATGGCGATGAACTTTGATTCACGATACTCGGACGTATCGACGGGCGACGAGTTACGTCTGTCCGATTATCTGGCGGCCGTACTGGGCAACTGGAAACTCGTCACGGTCGTGATGCTCGCCGTGGTCGCGCTGGGGACGGCATACGCGTTCATCGCGACGCCGACCTACAAGGCGGACGCGCTCATCCAGGTCGAAGAGACCAACGCGAACAACAATCCGAACGCGAACGCCAATGCGGTGCAGGCGGTCTCGCAGATGTTCGATGCGAAGTCCTCCACCGCGGCGCAGATCGAACTGCTGCGCTCGCGTCTCGTCGTCGACGATACGGTGCGGCGTCTGCATCTCGACATCAGCGCGGTGCCGCACGGCTTTCCCGTGATCGGCGGCCTGATCGGCAGCGTCTTCTCGATGTTCAACATGCCGGTGCCGTCGGGTTATCTGTCGCGCTTCGCGTGGGGCGGCGAGCAGATCGACGTGCCGCTCTTCGAGACGCCGAAGGATCTCTACGACAAGAAGTTCACGCTCGTCGCGGGCGAGAACGGCAGCTATGTGCTGAACGATCCGGACGGCGTCGCGATCCTCACGGGCCGAGTCGGCGAGGAAGCGTCGGGTGTGACGCCGCAAGGGCCGGTCAAGCTCAAGGTCGACAAGCTCGTGGGCAACCCGGGCGTGCAGTTCGAACTGCAACGCTTCTCGACGCTCACCACCATCGACAGTCTGCAAAAGCGCCTGACGGTGGCGGAGACCGCGTTGCAGTCGGGCATCATCGGCTTGAGCCTCGAAGGCGGCAACCCGAAGGAAGTCGCGCAGATCGTCAATAACATCGCGAACCGCTATGTCGCGCAGGATGCGAACAAGCGCTCGGCGGAAGCGGAGCACACGCTCGCGTTCCTCGATCAGCAACTGCCGATACTGAAGAAGCAGCTCGACGAATCCGAGCAGAAGTACAACTCGTTCCGCAACAAGCAGGGCACGGTCGATCTCTCCGAAGAAAGCCGTCTGCTGTTGCAGCAGATCGTCGATAACAAGACCAAGCTCACGGACCTGCAACAGCAGCGCGCCGAGCTGTCGCTGCGCTTCACGGCGAATCACCCGTCGGTGCAGGCGCTCGATGCGCAGATCGGCGCATTGACCGGCGCGCAGTCGCGCATGGCCAAGAACGTGTCGACGCTGCCCGATACCGAGCAGACCGCGCTGCGCTATCTGCGCGACGTGCGCGTGAACACCGAGCTCTACACGAGCCTCCTCAACAGCGCGCAGCAACTGCGCATCGCCAAGGCAGGCCAGATCGGCAACGTGCGCGTGGTGGACTTCGCGCAAGCCCCGGACGATCCCGTGCGGCCGAAGCGCGTGCTGATCATCGCGATCTCGGCGGGCGTGGGCCTCGTGCTCGGCATCATCCTCGCGTTCATCCGCAAGTCGCTGTACGGCGGCGTGGAGCGTCCGGAAGAGATCGAAAAGCAACTGGGCGTGCGCGTCTTCGCGATCGTGCCGCGCAGCACGCAGCAACTGCGTCTGCAACGCAAGGTCGGCTTGCGCCGCGAAGGGCTGCATGTGCTCGCCGCGCAGGCGCCGGAAGATGCGGCCGTCGAAGGCATTCGCGGTCTGCGCACGTCGCTGCAACTGCAACTCGCCGATGCGCGCAACAACGTCGTGATGCTGACCGGCTCGCGTCCGGAAGCGGGCAAGTCGTTCCTCTCGGTGAACCTCGCGACGCTGGTGGCCTCGACCCGCAAGCGCGTGCTGTTGATCGACGGCGACATGCGCCGCGGCGACATTCACTCGCACTTCGGCGTGCGTCATTCGCCGGGCCTCTCCGACGTACTGATGGGCGCCGATGTGACGAGCGCGATCCTGCACGACGTGCTGCCGGGCGTCGACCTCATTACCAAGGGCTCGCTGCCTTCGCATCCGTCGGAGCTCCTCGCGAGCGATCGTCTGGGCGACGTGCTGGGCGAACTCAAGCAACTCTACGACCTCGTGATCATCGACACGCCGCCCGTGCTCGCGGTCACCGATGCAACGGTCATCGGCAAGCACGCGGGCACGAGCCTGCTCGTCGTGCGGCACGGCAAGAACCAGGTGCAGGAAATCGGCGAGACGATGAAGCGCCTGCACCACGGTGGCGTGAATATGAAGGGTGTGCTGCTGACGGACGTTCCGCAATCGAAGATGTTGATGGGAAGTACATACGCCGGGTACTACGGCTACGAAAGCATCGCGGAGTAGGGCATCGCGGATAAAAGCTCGGTAGGCCCGGTACAACAATGTCGGCGCGTCCCCGCGCGCCGCATCTAGAGACCGAAGATGGAGAGGTTACGCATGGACCGCAAAGTCGCTTTGATCACCGGCATCACCGGGCAAGACGGGTCGTATCTTGCCGAACTGTTGCTGAGCAAGGGTTACGAGGTGCACGGCATCAAGCGCCGTAGTTCGCTCTTCAACACAGACCGCATCGATCACCTGTATCGCGATCCGCACGAAGCGGACCAGCGCCTGTTTCTGCATCACGGCGACCTGACCGATTCGACGAGCCTCGTGCGGATCATCCAGCGCGTGATGCCCGACGAGATCTACAACCTCGCCGCGCAGAGCCACGTGGCGGTGTCGTTCGAGGAGCCCGAGTACACGGCCAACGCCGACGGCCTCGGCGCGTTGCGGATTCTCGAGGCGATACGCATTCTGGGCCTCGAGAAGAAAACGCGTTTCTATCAAGCTTCGACATCCGAACTATATGGTCTGGTTCAGGAGATCCCGCAGCGCGAGAGCACGCCGTTCTATCCGCGCAGCCCGTATGCGGTCGCGAAGCTCTATGCGTACTGGATCACGGTGAACTATCGCGAGGCGTACGACATGTACGCGTGCAACGGCATTCTGTTCAATCACGAATCGCCGGTGCGCGGCGAGACGTTCGTCACACGCAAGATCACACGCGCGATCGCACGCATCGCCGTGGGCCTGCAGGACGATCTCTATCTCGGCAATCTCTCGGCGCTGCGCGACTGGGGCCATGCGCGCGATTACGTCGAGATGCAATGGATGATGCTGCAGCAGGAAAAGCCCGAGGACTTCGTGATCGCGACGGGCGTGCAGTACAGCGTGCGCGAGTTCGTGCAGCAGGCGGCGGCGGAACTCGGCATTCATGTGCGCTTCGAAGGCGAGGGTGCGGATGAAGTCGGCATCGTCGATCGCGTCGACAGCCGCGAGACCAAGCTCGCGCCGGGACGCGTGATCGTGCGTGTCGATCCGCGCTACTTCCGCCCGACCGAAGTCGAGACGCTGCTGGGCGACCCGTCGAAGGCGCACGCGAAGCTCGGCTGGCGTCCGGTCACGCCGTTCCAGGCGCTCGTCAAGGAAATGGTGCGCGCCGACTATCAAATCGCCCGGCGCGACGCGCTTGTCACGCTCGCCGGTTTCAAAGCCCTCGAACATCACGAGTGAAGCGCATGGATAAGCACGCACGTATCTTCGTTGCGGGACATCGCGGGATGGTCGGCTCGGCGCTCGTGCGCCGCTTGACGGACGCCGGCTATCGCAACATCGTCACACGCACGAAGGCGCATCTCGATCTCATCGACCAGGGCGGCGTGAACCTGTTCTTCGAGGAAGAAAAGATCGACGTGGTGTTTCTCGCGGCGGCGCGCGTGGGCGGCATCCTCGCGAATTCGACGATGCCCGCCTCGTTCATCTACGAGAACCTCGCGATCGAAACGAACGTGATCCACGCGGCGTGCCGCTGGAACGTGTCGAAGCTGATCTTCTTCGGTTCGTCGTGCATCTATCCGAAGTCGTGCCCGCAGCCGATCAAGGAGGAGTACCTCCTGCAATCCGCGCTGGAGCCGACCAACGAAGCCTATGCGATCGCGAAGATCGCCGGCCTCAAGATGTGCGAAGCCTACAACCGTCAGTACGGCACGAAGTTCGTTTCGCTGATGCCGACGAACCTCTACGGCCCGAACGACAACTACGACCTGCAAAGCAGCCACGTGCTGCCCGCGCTGATTCGCAAGGCGCACGAGGCCAAGCTGCGCGGCGACGCGACGCTGCCCGTGTGGGGCTCGGGCACGCCGCGCCGCGAGTTCCTGCATGTCGACGATCTCGCCGATGCCGCCACTTTCCTGATGGAGCGCGACGTGAGCGAGGGCGTGTTCAACGTCGGCGTGGGCGAGGACCTGACCATCCGCGAACTGGCGCAGACGGTCTGCCGCGTGGTGGGCTTTCACGGCGAACTCGTGTTCGATCCACTCAAGCCGGACGGCACGCCGCGCAAGCTGCTCGATGTCTCGAAGCTCGACGGCATGGGATGGCGCGCGTCGATCGCACTGGAAGACGGGATTCGCGCGACGTATGCGGATTTTCTCGCGCGCTATGCATCGATGCAGCAGGCGCCGCTCGCGGCCTGAGCACGCATCGACTACGACGAAAACGATACTCCCAGGGACAAAACAACAATGTCTGCAACAGTGACCATCTTTCATAACGTCGTGTGGTCGCGGCACAAGGGTGAAGTGCTGTCCCAACTGCACAACATCTCGGGCGCAGGTTCGATCCGCTATTCGATGGTACAGATCGCCGATACGGAGCACGACCGCATCGGCTTCTCGGATGTCGACTATTCGTTCCACCGCTATCCGATGAAGAAGCTCTTCAACGGATGCTACGAGGATGTGCCGACCTGGCGCATGACGATGCGGCTCACGTGGGAAGTCCTGAAAACCAAGGCGGATCTCGTGGTTTTGCCGGGCTATCATCGTCCCGAGTATTGGGCGATGCTGGGGGCATGCATCGTCACGGGCAAGCGGCGCGCGGTGTTTTGCGATTCGACCGCGCGCGACAATCCGCGCCGCATGGTCACCTCGATTCCGAAGCGCCTGTTCTTCGCGCTGTGCGACGGCTACTTCGCGTTCGGCCTGCGCAGTCGCGAGTATCTGATGTCGCTCGGCGCGAAGCAGGACACGATCTTTAGTCCGTGTCAGGCCGCGGCGCTGCCGCGCTCGTTCACGCCGGACGCCGTGGTGCCCGACAGACTCGCGTATCGCGAGGGCAACAAGCCGGTGTTTCTGTTCGTCGGCCGATTGTCGGCGGAGAAGGGAATTAATACGCTCGTAGAAGCGTTTAGATTATTGAAGGAGCGTGTGCCGGATGCGGAGTTGCGCATCGTCGGCACCGGGCCGCTCGGCAACCAGCTGAAACAGCAAGCCGCCGATACCGGTCTCGAAGACTCCGTGAAGTTTCTGGGCAGCCTGCAGGACGAGCCGCTCTCGCGCGAATATTTCGGCGCCACGTGCATGGTGCTGCCGAGCGTGCGCGAGCCCTGGGGTCTCGTGACGAACGAGGCGCTGAGCCACGGCTGTCCGGTCATCGTCAGCGAGAGTTGCGGCTGCGTGCCGGAGCTCGTCGTCGATGGCGTGTCGGGTTATTCGTTTCCCGCCGGCGATGTGCCGGCACTGCATCGCACGATGCTGAAGTCGCTCGAAGCGTTCGCCGATACGGCGGACGTCGCCCGGCGCTGCACCGACGTGATCCAGCGTTTCGATCCGCCGTCCGCGGCGGCGAACATCGCGCGCGGTTGTGCGCGTCTGCTGACGAACTGAACGAAGGGAGGATTCACACGCGGCTTTTCGGCGCCGCCGGGTACGCGGTCCTGCGTACCCGGCGGCCGGCGCTTTGCCCGGGCGGCGAGGACACGCCCGGAGATGCGGGCGCGAATGTCGGGCGAGGGACCAAATGAGAATACTGATCTACGGGCTGAACTATGCGCCCGAGTTGACGGGTACCGGCAAGTACACGGCGGAGATGGCCGAGGCGCTGGCGGAGTCGGGCCACGATGTGCGCGTGGTCTGCGCGCCGCCGTATTACCCGGAATGGAAAGTGGGGGCGGGCTACAGGAGCTGGATGCACCGGATCGAGACGCGCCGTGGCGTGCGTCTGTGGCGCGCACCGCTGTGGGTGCCCGCAAAGCCCAGCGGCGCGAAGCGCATGCTGCATCTCGCATCGTTCGCGTGCGCGTCGTTGCCCGCGCTTGCCGTGCATGCGCTGTGGCGTCCGCATGTCGTGATGACCATCGCGCCGAGCCTGCTCAATGCGCCCGGCGCGCTCATGCTCGCGCGCATGACGGGCGCGCGTTCGTGGCTGCATATCCAGGACTTCGAAGTCGATGCCGCGTTCGACCTCGGCCTGCTCAGGAATCCGCGCGCGGGCCGCATGGCGCTCGCCTTCGAACGCTGGCTCATGAAGCGCTTCGACGTGGTGTCGTCGATCTCCGACAAGATGGTCGATCGCGCCGTGAACAAGGGCGTGGCGCTCGCCAATGTGTTTCATCTGCCGAACTGGGTCGACACCGCCGCGATCTTTCCGCTCGACCGGCCGAGCGAGCTGCGTCGCGAACTGGGCATCGGCGAACATACGGGCGTCGTGCTTTACTCGGGCAACATGGGAGCCAAGCAAGGTCTCGACGTGCTCGCCGATGCGGCCGCCGCGCTCGCGTCGCGCGAGGACATCGTGTTCGTGTTCTGCGGCAACGGCGCCACCCGCACGCAGTTGCAGAAGCGTTGCGCCGATCTGCCCAACACGCGTTTTCTGAGCCTGCAACCGGTCGAGCGCCTGAACGAACTGCTCAATCTCGCCGATATCCACGTACTGCCGCAACGCGGCGACGTCGCCGATCTCGTGATGCCCTCGAAGCTGACCGGCATGTTCGCGAGCGCACGCGCCGTCATCGCGATGGCGCATCCGGGCACCGAGCTGCACGAAGCCGTGCATGGGCGCGGCGAAGTGATCGAGCCGGAGAGCGCGCAGGCGCTGATCAACGCGATCGAGATGCTCATCGCCGATCCTGTCTTGCGCGCGCGTCACGGCGAGGAAGGGCGGCGCTTCGCGCAGGAGCGCCTCGCGCCCGCGGCCGTGTTCGCGCGCATGCAGGAGCGCCTCTTCGAACTGGCGGGCTCGCGTCTGCCGAATGCCGCGGAAGTGCGTTTGCAGGAAGCGGCCTCACAGACCCGCCCCGCCGATGTCGCCGATGTCACGCTCACGCGCATCGCGGAACGTGCGCCGATCCTGCCGCAGATCGAGAAGATCGAATAAGGCCGCGCGGGCTTTTTGTTCGACTGCCGGGCCTCGCATGAACGCGCGTTCGTGCGAGGCCCGAATGCTTAGTAAGACGACTCAATAAGACGGCTTGATAACACGACTCAATAAGGCGACTTGTAAATGTCCCGCGCGCGCGCCGCGTTCGCCGCCGGCGGCTTGAGACCCGCGGGCGCCGGATAGAGCGTCGCGGCTGCGCCTTGCGGCTGCATCATCGTCTTCGTGTCGTTCTTGCGCGCCGTCGCGCGTAGCTGCGCGCCCGCCGCCGGATTGCCCACATAACCGTTCTGTTGCGCGAGCAGCTTGTCCGTCGGCGAGACGCCCTGCGTGGTCTGCGCGTTGGTGATCGGGCCGCGCTGGCCGCCGCGTCCGTTGGTCGGCGCGCCGTACGGATCGGAGTAAGTGCCGGGACTGCCGAGCAGATCCATTTCGGCTGGCACGCCGCCGCCTGCCTGTCCTTTGGTGATGGCCGCATCGGCGAAATTGCCCGCATGCGCCGCCGGCGACGCGACCAGCGCGCACGGCGCCAGCGCACTCATGAAGAGGGATAAAAGCGCCGTGCGTAGCTCTTGTTTCATCGAAGTCTCCTGGCTGATTGCCGTGTATCGCCATGTACTGCCGCGCATCGACATGCGGCATCGCGCATCGTTTCGGGGAGCGTCGAGATGCGTCCTGCGACGAGCCCCGCGCGCATGCAAACACGATACTGCGCGCCACCGCCGGCTACCGCCAAAAGCCATGCCGAAGCGGCCATTCGAATCGGGGAGCATGCGTAGCGTCGCACCCATCGCCGATAATCGACTTACCAAACCCCGTACACGGGCGATATGAGAGTGCGTGTTCCCCACGAATGGGTGGACGACAAGACAGTCTCGATCGCGTGATCATGCGGGGCAGGACGAGCAGATGCCGGTTCGTATGACGAGAATCGAAATACAAGTCGCGAGCATGGCATGACAGGCGTGGCGCGCCGCAAGGCGGCCTTGGCGCAAGAGCTGTGACATGGCGGGGGTCATATGGACAGAGCGATCGGGGAGCGTCGCGTCGGCCGGGCCGACAACGGCGACGGACTCGCTGCGCGCGGCGTGAAAGCGTCCGGCAAGGTGATCGACCTGTCGCAGGCCGGCCCCGGAAATTACGAGGCGAAGCGCGGGTTCTTCATCGAGCTCGTGTGGTTCTTCATCGAAGCCTGCTTCATCAACAACAAGCTGATTCCGGTGTCGTTCGTGCGCGTCGCGCTGCTGCGCGCATTCGGCGCGCGGATCGGCGCGAACTGCCGCATGCCGCATCCGGTCCGCGTGAAAGCGCCGTGGAATCTCGAAGTCGGCGACAACTGCTGGTTCGGCGTCGACGCGTGGATCTACAACCAGACGAACATTCGCATCGGCAACAACGTCTGCATCTCGCAGGGTGTTTTCCTGACGACGGGCTCGCACGACGTGGCCGGCAACATGGACCTGCAAGTCGCACCGATCGTGATCGAAGACGGCGTCTGGATCACATCCAAATGCGTGGTGCAGATGGGCGTCACCATCGGGCGTTCGGCGGTCGTCACGCCGCTCTCCGTGGTGCATCGCTCGCTCGATGCGGAAGGCGTGTACGGCGGTAATCCCGTGCGCTTCATCAGAAAGCGTTTTCCCGAGTAGGTCATCGAGATGAATCATCGAGCCGCGAGACGCGCGTTGCTGTGCGCTTGATCGCGGCGTGTCGTCGAAACGCGGCAAGAGATGGACGCAACGTATCGACGCAACGCATCGACGCAACGCATCGACGACGGAGACGGCGAAACATACAGCGCGCCCGCTGCGACGGACCGAAGAGCTCGACGAAGAGCCACGCCGCCCGCATCGGGATTTCGTGAACCGAATGACGAAGGAGGCAGTGAAGCTGAACCGGAGTTCCGAGGGCACGCAATCGGTACGTGAATCAGCACGTAAAACGGCACGAAATCGCGCGACAGGCGTGCGACAGGCGTGCGATTCGAATGCGTGGAAGGGGCACCGTCGAGATCGTCCGTATCGCGCACGCGGGTATCGAGCGCGGATACGGCGTTTTGGACAATGGGTCAGAAGCGCGGTGGCGACTCAGGCAACACACGACACCGCTCCAAGCACGGAATAAGAGGGAGCACGGGGCATGTTCATTGACAGCCGAAGTGTGGAAGAGGGCGCAGTCATAGAGACCACGGTTTGCATCATCGGCGCGGGCGTCGCGGGAATCACGCTCGCGCTCGAGCTGGAAAGGCAGGGCATCGACGCCTGCATGCTGGAAAGCGGCGGCTATCGCCCCGACGACGAAACGCGCGATCTGTATCGCGGCGAGAACGTCGGCGTGCCCTACGAATTCGCCGATGGCTGCCGCAGCCGCTATCTCGGCGGCAGCAGCAATTGCTGGGGCGGCTGGTGCCGTCCGCTCGATCCCTGGGACTTCGAGAAGCGCGACTGGGTCGCCGACAGCGGCTGGCCGTTCGGCCTCGACGAGCTGCGTCCGTACTACGCGCGCACGCATCAGCTTCTGCAACTGGGCGAAACGAATTTCGAGCCCGCGTACTGGGAAGCGGCGATTCATCGCGACGACGTGAAGCGTCATCCGTTTCCGAGCGGCACCGTGCGCGACACGATCTCGCAGTTCAGCCCGCCGGTACGCTTCGGCAAGGTGTATCGCAAGCATCTGCTCGATGCGCAGCACGTGCGCGTGTTTCTCTTCGCCAACGCGCTCAACATCGACACCGACGCCGATGCGCGCTCGGTCACGAAGATCGATGTCGGCACGCTCTCGGGCCGGCGCTTCGCGATGCGCGCGAAAGTCTTCGTGCTGGCGACGGGCGGCATCGAGAATGCGCGGCTTCTGCTTGCATCGAACAAGGTTCAGTCGGCGGGTCTGGGCAACGGTCAGGATCTCGTCGGGCGCTATTTCATGGACCATCCGCGCATCATGTCGGCGAATGTGCATTTCACGCCGGCATGGCGGCGCAACAAGCTCTACGACATCAAGTATCACTATCAGAACCGCGCGGTCTCTGCGCACAACACGTTCATCTCGTCGCAGTTCGCGTTGACGCAGCAGGTGCTGGAACGCGAGAAGCTGCTCAATGCGCGTGCGTGGTTCTACTCGGTGTTTCGCGGCGAAAACACCAAGGGTTCGGAAGCGCTGATCCGCATGAAGCAGCGGCTCTTGAAGAAGGACGAACCGGGTTTCAGCATGGCGTCGGATCTCGCCGCGATGGTGACGCATCCGGTCGATACCGCATGCTTCGGACTCGCGCGTCTGTTGCAGCCGCGTCCGCTCATCACCGAGGTGAAGATTCAGACGATCGTCGAGGCCGAGCCGAATCGCGACAGCCGCGTGACGCTCTCGGCGCAGAAGGACTTTCTCGGCATGAATCGCGTGCAGGTGAACTGGCAGGTGACCGAACTCGTGAAGCGCACGTTCGATCGCACGGTTGCGCATATCGCCGCGGAACTCAAGCGCGGCGGCGTGGCGGACGTGACGCTCGACGAGCCGCTCGAAGGCAAGCCGTGGCCCGCGCAACTCGAAGGCACCTGGCATCACATGGGCACGACGCGCATGCACGATTCGGAGAAGCAGGGCGTGGTGGACCGCAATCTCAAGATCCACGGCATGAGCAATCTGTACGTGGCGGGAAGCTCGGTGTTCCCGACGGTGGGCGCGAACTTCCCGACCATCACGATCGCGGCGCTGACCTTGCGGCTTGCGAGTCATCTCGGGCGTGTGATCAAGGGCGATGAAACGTCGACGACGCTCGTTACCTCGCACGGCTTGCCGATGAAGAACGATGTGCCGGCGGAGACGATGCCGATCGCCGCATCGACGATGCATATGCCGGGCGTCGCCTTGCAGATGGCGAAGAAGTAGCGCACGCACGCGGTAGAAGCGAAACGCCGCCGGGTTGCAGCACCGGCGGCGTTTTCTTTGACTGAAAGGCGGAATCGGCGTGGCGCGGGCGCGCGTCGCTATAATCGCCGTCCGACCTGGATTTTTGGTGTCACGCTCGTGAAAACGCTTACCGCTCTCGCATGTGCTTCAATTTTTCTGGCTGCCTGCTCGTCCGCGGAGAAGGAGCAACAGAAGGAACGCACGTTTCTTTTGTCGCAGCAATCGCTCGATGCCGCGCAGCGCAGCGCGACCATCGCGTGCCGTGACGCCGCGCAATGCGATGCGGTCTGGACGCTCACGAAGACTTACGTCGAGCAAAATTCGAAGGAACGTCTGACTCGCGCGGATGCGGCCGCCATCGAAACCGAAGTGCCTTCGGGTTCCGGCAAGCCGGTGTTTTCAGCGACGCGCGTCGCGGATGGCAATGGCGCGACCGTCTCGCTCTTCGCGCAATGCAAGGGCATGTTCGAAGACGAACGCGCACGCGGCTCCGACTTCGACGACTGCGCAACGAAGATCATCGCCGTGCAGAACGGATTCGCGCCTTATTTGCGGGCGCATTTGCCCGCGCAGTAACCAGGTGACTTCATTGCGCGGGCAATGTCCCGCGCGCGAAGTTGCCGCCCGGCGTGCCCGCGCCTTCGCGCAGCACGCGCAACAAGTCCTTCGACATCGCTTCGACATGAAAGCGCTTCGTGAACGTGGCGAGCGCCTGAGCGCGCATCGCCTCGCATGCGTGCGCGTCCATCTTCAGCCAGCCTGACAATGCTTCGACCGTGCCTTCCACAGTATCGGTCGTCACGATGCCCGCGCCATCGGCGTTCACTTCGCGCCAGATATTGACCTTGTCGGAGATCAGCACGGGCAGGCGCGAGCCGAGCGCTTCCGCCACCGCAATGCCGAAGTTCTCCTGATGCGAGGGCAGCGCGAACACATCGCTCGATTGATACGCGCCCCATTTCAGATCGCCGGTGAGCATGCCGGTCCACGTCACGCGATTATCGATGCCGAGTTCCGTTGCCAGCGCGCGCATTTGCGCGGCGTATTCGCTGTCGTCGGGACCGGCCATCACGAGATGCGCCTGCGGATCGATATCGCGTACCTGTGCGAATGCTTTCAGCAGCAGATCGCAACCCTTCTTCTCATGGATGCGGCCGAGAAAGAGAATCGCGCGCTTGCCCGCGAGTGGCGGAAATCGTGCGAGAAACGCATTGCGCAGCGCAGTCGAATCGGCGGGCGGCGGACGCGTGCCGAACGCGACGACTTCCTCGTTCGCGCGATAAAGCCGGAACGATTGGCGCGCGAGCAGGCGTTCCTCTTCCGTTGTGAAGAGCACGCGGCGCGCATCGCGCAGCACGCGATATTCGGCCCACGGCCAGTAAAGGCTTTTCTTCAGATGCTTGAGCGGATAAGTGCGCTTGAACCACGGGTCCAGCATGCCGTGCGGAAACACGTAATAGGGCACGCCGCTGCCATGCAATGCCTTCCATGCGCCGAAGCTGTGGTATTGCCAGAGTCCGTTGACGATCACCGCATCGAAACGTGAGGCATGTTCTTTCAGCCACGGCACGAGCGCGGGGCATAGCCCATAGAAGCCGCGCGACGGCCCGAGCGCATGCAGGCGCAGCCCGAATGCGGCGACATGCGGCGCATCGGGCGCATCGAGCGAGACGACTTCGACTTCGTGCCCCATCGCCCGCATGCTGAGACCGCTTTGCAGCACGCCTTCGGTGGGACCGCCCGCGCGCGGATCGACAGTGGAGAGCAGATGCAGGATCTTCATGACGTAATGGCCGATTCCGTGAAGTGCGCCCGAATCGCGATGACGGCGTTCAGGCGTTGGGCGCGAACGAACTCGCGCCCGGCGGCGGCTCGCGACCGCTCTGGCCGTGCGAAAGACCCGGTGCGGACGAGGCATGCGTCGGCAGGATCTCGGGCAGAGGCTCGTCGTGCGGATGCATGCCGGGCGGCATGGCGCCCGGCGCGGTTGCATAAGGGCGCTTGGCGCGAGCCTGCTGCGCGGCGGTTTCGGCGGCGCGCACGCGCATGGCGTGAGCGATGCGCGCATACGATGCAACGAGCAGCCCCAGCGCCACGCCGAACACGACGCCCGAGAAGCGGTTGCCGAGCGGATTGCCGCCGATGGAAGTCGCGGGCAGCGCCGCGACCACGAGCAGCGCGCGGCCGAGCACGGGCAGATAGAGCGCATCGCCGGCCCGGTGACGCCATGATCGATACGCCATCGAGCCGCGCCAGAGCGCCCACAGCACGGCGATCGGCAGCGCGAGACCGAACAGCAGGCCGCCCGCGAAGAACTGATAGACCCAGAAGTTGTGTCCGGCCGCCCATTCCTTGATGGCGTAGAAATCCTTCTTGCTGAACTGGCCGGCAAGATCGGGCAGATAGGTCGGCGAATAGCGGTAGTCGTGCCCGTAGCCCATGCCGACGAGTGTCGACAGCGCCGACGATGTCGTCTGATCGTACTGGTCCTTCATTTCCGCGAGACGCGTGATGGTGGTCGGATCGCGGCCGGATTCGGTGTCCTTCGCGAACGACATGCGCTGCACCCAGTGTTCCGCCACGGTCGGGAAGAACGCGGCCGAGGCGGCCGCCATTGCGCCGAGCAGCGACAGGACCATGACGGCGCGCAGTCCCGCGGTGAACAGATGCTTGATCGACGGTGCGGCGAGCCAGGTTGCGAAGGCGAAGAGCAGCACGGTGCCGACGAGCAGACTGCGCGTCACGCTCAACAACTCGATGACGACGGTCGCGAGAAACAGCAGCACGGTGAACTTCGTGATGCGCTTGGCGACGACGAACTCATGCAGCAGCAGCCCTTGCAGACAGAGGAACGTGACCGAGACGATACGAAAGCGCACGCTGTCGAGGCCGCCGCCCGTTGCCATGCCGAAGCCGAAACTGAAGACGAGCGATGCGATCATCGACCAGTACATCGCGCGTTCGAGTTGTGCGAGGCGCTGCGAATCCCACGGACGGCAGCCGACGAAATAGCCGAGCAACATGAGCACGAACGGCAGGATCACGCGCATGTAATTGCCCGAGTCGTTGCCTTGCAACACTTGCGTGGCGATGCTGCCGATCATCGTGATCAGGAACAGCGACGTGATGACGGTGCGCATGCGCGAGCGGCGCGCGAAGCGTGGCGCAATCAGCAGCAGAAAGCAGCCCGCGCCGAAGGACGGCACGGTGAGCAGAATCTGAATGGCCTTGCTGGCCGTCTCGGCGCCCTTGAAGTCGAACGCGAGCGGAAGCAGAAAGAGCCACATCCAGACGACGGCGAATTTGTTGCGCATGGCGTTCTCTTAAGAATCGCGGAGCTCATTCGAGTCTTCGTCGCGGCGTCGATGCCGATGCGTACCCGGGAAGCCTTCATCGCATGATTGCCGCGCCGCGCCGCGCATGAGCGCAGCGCCCTTGCAGGCGACGTCCCCGGGAACCCCGTATTTGTGGGTCGAATATATCAGCGGGGTTGCGGGCGCGCCCTCGCGGCGGCGTATAGCGACTAGCGTTCGGCGCGAAAGGACGGATGCCCATGTGCGCCGTCCCACGCTTCGTGTGAAGCGTTTCAGTGATGCGTGGCGCGCGGCTTCGCACCTGTTGCAAATCCGGCACCCATGCGTCGCCGATGGCCGCAAACGGCGTGATTCTGGCGGATCGTCCCGAATTTCTAGACCGAAGATTGGATTGCCGGAAACGGCTGTCCGCAAGGAGAGCGCTCGACCATGCGCAATGCGCGATTTGCATGCGCATGAGCGCTTCGATTCGAGGAAACCCGCGGCTTCGATCGCGCGAATCCGGACCACAACAAACGCGCTTCGCAGAAGGGGAAAGGAATGGGCTTGTTCGGCGCGACACGCATGCAAGGCCCCAGCCGATCGATCGAACTCGATTTCATCCGGGGACTGGCGATCATCGCGGTGATGGGGTTTCACTTCCACTCGTATCCGACGGGCAGCGCGATCATTGCGGCCATCGAGTATCCGTTGAAGAGTTTCGGGCACGAAGGCGTGAATCTGTTCTTTACGCTGTCGGGTTTTCTCGTCGGCGGATTGCTGTTGAAGCAGTATGCGCAGGACGGGCGCATCGATGCAGGGCGTTTCATCGTGCGGCGGATCTTCAAGATCTGGCCCGCGTATTACGTGCTGATCCTGTTTCATGTGCTCGTCGGGCGTCATGCGACGAACACGTTTCTCGTGCAGAACCTCACGCACATGCAGAACTATTTCGGGTCGTCGATTGCGCAGACCTGGAGCCTGGCCGTGGAGGAGCATTTCTATCTGTTCCTGCCGCTGCTGCTGATCGTGCTGGCGCGCTGGCGCACGCGTGTCGATGCGATTCTTTGCGTGCTCGGCTCGATTTGTCTCGTCGTGCTGATCGCGCGCAGCATGGCGGTGTATCGCGGCGATCTGCAAGGGACGTTCTTTTATACGCAATACCGTATCGACAGTCTGCTCTTCGGCGTGATGCTGGCCGCGTTGTACTGGATGAAGCCCGCGGTGTATCGCGCGATCGCGCAGCGCAAGCGCGTGTTGATCGCGATGGTCGTCGGTGTCGTGTTGTGGCTCGTGTTGGGTACGCGCAATGTGGCGCTCGATCAGAGCATCGGCTACACGATTCAGGCGATCGGGTTCTGCGCGCTCATCGTGCTGACGCTGGAGTATTCGGGTTCGATTCGCTCGTCGAAGGCGTATCGCGCGATCGGGTGGATCGGCGTGTATTCGTACGGCATCTATCTCTGGCATTCGCTCGCGCTCGCACCGGGCGACATGCTGATCCGCAAGGCCGCGGCGCTGCATTTGCCGGCCATTCCCGCGTGGTTCGCCATCATGGCGGCGCAGTTCGCGATTGCGATTATCGTGGGGTACGTGACGACGCGGGCTGTGGAGTTTCCGTTTTTGCGTATCCGGGATGCGTTGTTTCCGGCTAAGCGGAAGAGGGAAGTGGCGGTGGCGGGGGTGGAGTCGCAGGCTTGATGGCTTTGCGTGCTTCGGGCGGCCGATGGAACCTGAATGCTTCGCCCATCCGGCGCGATCTACATGGGGACGTGCGCAGTATCCCTTCCGAAAACGACATGCCACCTCCGTCTTAGGCAGGAGTGCAAATCGTAGTGGGAGCGCTATCTCGATAGTGACCAACACCAGCAGCGGCCAAGCGCAAATTCCGTTCTGGCTGTCATAGCGTGGCAAGCAAACAGCGAGCAGATCGCGTACTTGCATCCGACAGCCGGATTTGCGACTGCCGTCGAAAACTCGAATTCAAACCACTTGCCGCAACGTCTCCTTGAACTGGCTCAGCGTATTACGCTCGAGCAAATGCCCGGAAACCACAGGCCGCGAGCGCCTCGCGAGCACATCATCGAGTGCGCGATTGATCGCCCCGGCGGAAAGATCATCGATGACCGGTCCCAGTTCGCCCGTGCGGCAAAACCACCCGATCAATCCATCCGCCGTCGCGACCACCGGCTTGCCGAAGCGATACGCCTGCACCAGCACGCCGCTCATGCCGTAATGCCCCTTGTAGCCGAGCCACACCACATCGCAGGCGGAGAAGAGGTCGAGTTCGTCCTCGCTGGAAATGAAGCGATCGAGGATCACGGGCGCAGGCGTCAGCTTCGCGACGGCGACGGCCAGCCGCTCCCGCACATCGGCATCCTGCGCGCCAGCGATGACGAGCGTCGGTCCGTAGGCCGCGCCCGCGCGCTCGCTCAACGCATCGATCAGTTCGAACACGCCCTTGCGATCGTTGATCGCGCCATACACGAGCACATGCGTGCCCTCCGACAAACCCAGTCGCGCCTTCGCGGCGGCGGGCTCGGCGGCGCGTGCATCGGGGAACGGATCGGCGAGATACTCGATCGTCGTGCCGGACGAAGTCCCGTTGTGCTTCCACCAGTCCGGCAAAGTCGGATCGATGGTCAGCAGCGTCTTCATGCCGCCCGCCCGGATCGCGCGCGCAAAAAGCTGCGCCTTCACCGCATTGACGAGCGGCCGGCGCGGCGCACGCACGCCCACGAGATGATGATGAAAGTTCGAGCGCATCGTGATGCCGACCCACGGCGTCGCGCCGAAGGGCGAACGCAAAAACGGCAGCGCGAGCAAAAAGTAATCGACATAAGGCACGACGACGAGCGCCACCGCGCGATCCTGCTTCGCAGTCTCATACGCATGCCGGAAGTGCCGATGCATGCGCGCATAACTCAGCTTCGACGCAATGCCGCCGTCCGCCGCCGGCGGCGCGACCAGCGCGATGTCGAGATTCGCCGCGCCCTGTTCGCGAATCTTCCTGACGAGCGGGTGTCCCTCGTTGCGCGGCTCCGTGACGATCACGCAGCGATAGCCCGCTTCCATGTACGCGTTCGCCGCCCACTCGGCATAGCGCCAGCGGTGGCCGCTGAAGTCGGGTTCGATGATGAGGACGCTATCGTTCATCGCAGGTTTGGCCTTTGCATTCGCTGGGTGACGTCGCACGGCACGCGCGCACGATAAACGCACACGATAAGCGCACGCATAGCACGCACGATTGTGCCGACGAATGAACACTAGCATCGCGTACGCGCATCCGACCGCCATTTTTGAGCGTTTATCCGCGTCGCAAAGTGCCGCCGGCCGTGCGCGAGCGCACGAATCTGCGCGCGTCAACCCGCATTGATACCCATTTCGGGCCGATTTCGACTACGCGTTGGCGTCCGCCGAGACCCGTCACACGATACTTTTGCCACAGTCGCCTGAAAAGAAGCGCGGCCGCGCTCGCACCAGTCGTCCGGACATGGCGGCGAAACGGCCCGCAAGGTGGTCCGCGCGCGATACCGACATATCGCCGCGCCACGAATGGAAATGTCAGTTGCGCGGGGAATTTGAGTGAGATCGGTCCGGCTTCCTTTTCTACCGGCGCGCGCGCGATTCGAGCACGATGCGGCGTTCTGGGTGCTCCTGCAACAAGTGGTCGTGCGCGGCTTCGTAGCTGTCAAGTTTCTCGCGATCGGCCGGATTCTCGGGCCCGAGGCCATCGGCGCGGTGAGCATCGCGCTGCTCGCGGTCGCCATCGCCGAATCGCTGTCGGATACCGGGCTCGCGCAGGCCGTCGTCCAGGGGCACGACGCGCCCACGCAAAACGAACTCGGCGCCGTGCTGGCCACGCTCGCCATGCGCGGGCTTCTGATCGGCCTGTTGCTCGCCGCGCTCGCGCCGTTCATGAGCAGTCAGTTCCATCTGAACGGCGCGGTCGGCCTGATCCTGCTCGCCGCCGTGCTGCCGATTCTGCGCGGCGTCGCATCGCCCGCGTATTTCATCGTTACGCGCCAGCGCGGCTTCCAGAAGCTCGCGGGCGTCGAAACTTCCGCCGCCTTTACCGATTGCGCCGTCGGTCTCGCGTGCGCGCTCTCGGGCGCGGGCGCGTATTCCGTGCTGATCGGCCTCGTCGCGGGCGAGTTGCTCAAGACCGTGCTCACCTGGACCACGATGTCGCCGCGCCCGCCGCTGCGTCTGTCGTTTTCGGGCATCGGTCATTACGTGAACTTCAGCCGCTGGATCTGGGCGGGCAGCGTCGTCAATCTTCTGCTGAATCAGTTCGACAAGGTGGTCGTCGCGAAGCTGCTCGGGCCGCTGCAGCTCGGCGCGTATCAGATGTCGTCGAAGCTCGCGCAGATGCTGCTCGCGGACGCCGCCATCGCGATGTCGCAATATCTCTTTCCGACCTTCGCCGAGCATCATCGCCGCGACGTGCAGGGCGCGCGCAAGCTGTTTCGCCGTTATCTGCTGCTTGCCGCCGCCGGGCTCGCGCTGCTCGTGATCGTGCTGCGTTTCGCGGCCGAGCCGCTCTTCAATCTCGTGCTCGGACCGGCGTGGCTGAGCGCCGTGCCGCTCTTCAGGATCTTCGTCATCAACATGGCGATCGGCGCGATCATCGCCGTGCTGGTGTCGTGGCTGCGCGCGGCCGGCATGCCGAAGGTCGCGACGCACGCGTCGATCATCCAGGCCATCGTGCTGTGCGTGACCGTGCCGGTGGCGATGCATCTGTGGGGCGTGACGGGCATCGCCTGGGCGATGACAGTGGGCCTCGGCTCGGCCGCGGGCTGGATGCTGTTTCGCATCGTGAGGGAGGCGTGAATGCGCATAGTTCACCTCGTGCTGGCGCCGCGTTTGTCGGGCGCGGAAGTGCTGGCGAAGGACCTGGCGATTCATCAGCAAAAGGGCGGCGAAACGGTGGCGGTCGCCTCGCTCACGCCCGCGCATGACGACTTCACGGCGCTGAAGGCGGAACTCGTCGCGAACGGCGTGCAGTGTCTCTTTCCTGAGCGCATGTACGGCCGCTTCGGCAAGCTGTGGAATCTCTATCGGACGATCCGGGCCTTTCGCCCGGACGTGCTGTTCGCGCACGCGACGATCCCCGCTTTCTACGCACGCACGATGCCGCTCGCGGTGCCCGTCGTCTATGTGATGCACTCGGCCACCAACGACTTCGAGCGTTCGCTGTTCCGCCGCGTCGAGCGGCTGCTGTCGCGCCGGGCGCGCGCGGTGATCGCGGTGTCGCCGAGCAATATCGACGATTACGTGGGCGCCGTCGGCCGTCATCCGGCGATGACGCTGATCCCCAATGGCGTCGACATGTCGCGCTTCGGCATGCGCACGCGCACGCAGGCGGCGGACGGCGCGCAGATCGTGCAGATCGGCCGGTACACGTCGGTGAAAAATCAACTGTCGACTGTGCATGCGTTCCGGCAGGTCGTCGAGCGCGTGTCGGACGCGCGGCTCCTCTTGTGCGGCGTGATCGAGGACCCGGCGTATCACGCGGCGGTGCGCGATCTCGTCGACAAGCTCGGCCTCACCGGGCGCGTGAGTCTGCAAGGTCCGCGCTCGGATATCGCGGAGCTGCTGTTCTCGTCGAACGTTTTCGCGATGCCGTCGCGCTCGGAAGGGCACAGCATCGCGTTTCTGGAGGCGCTCGCCTCGGGCGTGCCGGTGGTCGCGAGCACGATTCGCCCGTTCAGCTTCGCCGCCGATTTCCCCGGCGTGCATCTGTGCGATCCCGACGACACGCAAGCCTATGCCGATGCCCTCGTGCTCGCGCTGTCGGAGCCGCGTTCGCAACGTCCGCTCGGCGGCCTCACGCTGGCCGATACGGCCGCGCGTTATCTCGCCGTCGCGCGCGAGGTGACGCGGCCGATGCCGCGCGCCGCGCCGGTATAAGCGCCGCCTGACATCCATTGCCGTCGCCAGGCGATTCAATGCTGGCGTGCGCGTCGTTTTTCGCGTATCAAATAGGTTCTTGCCGCTTCGAATAGCTGCGCTTCACGCCATTTCCAGGTTTCAGGCAAGGCGCGCCGCGAGCGTATCGCATGCTTTGTGATCGCATCCGCCCGGACGCGCGGGGCTCGCCAGAAGCCCACGTCTCACCGTCACACAGATGTTTCACACTTCGACTGCCGGTCGTGCGCGGGCGTTGCGCGTCGTTGCGCCGGTCCGGACGAGTCGTTTTCCCAACTGCTGGATAGCCGAGGACATCACACACGATGAGCACGATCAAGACGAAGGACGGCACGTCGATCTATTACAAGGACTGGGGCACTGGCAAGCCGGTAGTGTTCTCGCATGGCTGGCCGCTCGACGCCGACGCCTGGGACGCGCAGATGCTATTTCTGCTGGGCCACGGTTATCGCGTGATCGCGCATGACCGGCGCGGCCACGGACGCTCGGATCAGCCGTCCGAGGGCAACGACATGGACACCTACGCCGACGATCTCGCCGCGCTCCTCGACGCGCTCGACGTGACCGGCGCGACACTCGTCGGCCATTCGACGGGCGGCGGGGAAGTGGCGCATTACATCGGCCGTCACGGCACGAAGCGCGTCGCGAAGGCGGTGCTGATCGGCGCGGTGCCGCCGCTCATGCTGAAGACGGAAGCGAATCCGGAAGGCTTGCCGATCGACGTGTTCGACGGCATCAGACAAGGTGTCGCCGCCGACCGCTCGCAGTTCTACAAGGACCTGACGCTGCCGTTCTATGGCTACAACCGCGAGGGCGCGAAGATTTCGCAGGGCGTGAGGGACCTGTTCTGGCTCGAAGGCATGCGCGGCGGGATCAAGGGCCACTACGAGTGCATCAAGCAGTTCTCGGAAGTGGACTACACCGCCGACCTCGAAAAGTTCGACGTGCCGACGCTCTTCCTGCACGGCGACGACGACCAGATCGTGCCGATTGGCGCGGCGGCGCAGAAGGCGGTGAAGATCGTGAAGAACGCGACGCTCAAGGTTTATCCCGGCGGCGCGCACGGCATGTGCACGGTCGAGGCGGACAAGGTGAATGCCGATTTGCTGGCGTTCATCGAGTCGTAGTCTGGCGCGCGGCCCGTCTGACGTGTGGCGGCGGGCCGCCGTGAGGTTGCCATCCACGAAGGAGACTCCATGTCCGACATGCTCAGCATTTCCACGCCCGACGGCAATTTCGACGCCTATGTCGCTTATCCAGTGCAAACCCCGGCGCCCGCGGTGGTCGTCCTGCAGGAGATATTCGGCATCAACGGCGACATGCGCGAAACCTGCGACGAGTACGCGCGCCAGGGCTACGTCGCGCTGTGTCCCGATCTGTTCTGGCGCATCGAGCCGAATGTCGAGCTTACCGATCGCACCGAAGCCGAATGGCAGCAGGCTCTGAAGTACTACAACGCGTTTGACGTGAACACCGGTGTCGAAGACATTGCGGCGACCATCGGTTTTGCGCGCGGGCTTCCGGAAGTGCAGGGCAAGATCGGCTCGGTCGGGTTTTGCCTCGGCGGATTGCTGTCGTTCCTGACGGCGGCGCGCACGGATGTCGATGCATCGGTGTCGTATTACGGCGGCGGCACGGATCAGTACTTGGGCGAACTGCCGAAGGTCAAGGTGCCGCTCATGGTGCATCTCGCGGAAGAAGACGAATTCATTCCCGCCGACGCGCGCCAGCGCGTGCTCGCCGCGGTGAAGGGCCACGCGAATGTCGAGGCGTTCACGTATCCCGGCTGCCATCACGCGTTCGCGCGCAATCAGGGCGCGCATTACGACGCCGCGGCCGCGCAGCTCGCCAATGGCCGCACCGCGGAATTCTTCCGCAAGCATCTGAAGTAGGCGCGCCTGAAAAAACGCCGCCCGATGCAGGGCGGCGCTCGCTTACTTCTTCACCGCGTGCGGCCGGCGGAACACGAGCCAGCGCGGCGCCTTGAAGCGCACGATGCTGATATACAGCCACACGTAAGTCGCCGCGAACACCACGACAAAGCAGAACAGATGCAGCGTGTGCCGCCAGAAGAGCGTCGCGGGAATCACGGCGATGAGGCACAGCAGCCACAGATACGGCGACGTCAGCGAATTGCGGCGCGTGAGTTCATGCGCGTTCTTCGCGCCGACGGCCCAGCGCATCAGACGCTTGTAGACGAGCATATGCAGATGCACGCCGTCCGGAATGCCCGGCGACATGCCGCGGATAAACTTCTTGCGATAGATCGAGAAACACGTCTCGAAGATCGGGTACATGAAGAGCAGCACCGGATACCACGCGGAGACATCGCGGTTGCGCATCACGAGCATGATCGAGAGTTCCGCCAGCATGAAGCCGACGAAGTACGCGCCGCCGTCGCCGAGAAAGATCAGGCCCGCCGGGAAGTTCCAGATGAAGAAGCCCATCACCGCGCCCATCATGATGAGCGAGCCCGACAGCACGACCGGATCGTGTACCTGAAACGCCACGTAGGCGAGCGAGGCGAACATCATGAAGCCGACCATCGAGGCCAGGCCGTTGAAACCGTCGATGATGTTGACCGCGTTCGCGAGCGCCGCGACGGCCAGCACCGTCACCGTGCATGAAATAACGGCGTAGGAGAGCAGGAAATCGAGCGGCGGCACGCTGATGCGCGTCACCGCGATGTTCAGGAACGCATACGCCAGACCGGCGGCCGCCATCGTGCAGACGAGGCGCACGAGCGGCGTCACGCGCTTGGTCAGGTCTTCGACGAGTCCGGCGAGAAACGCCGGCATGCCGCACGCGATGATGCCGAGAATGCCGCCCGATACCGCCGGATAACCCCATCGCAACTGCACGGCGGAGGCAGTCAGCCCGCACAGAATGCCGACCCCGCCGATACGCGGCACGGGCCGCGTGTGAAACTTCTGCACGCCGGCGAGATCGGTGTCGCCGAGCACGCCTTCCTGCAAGTGTGCAAAGCGCACGATCAACAAGGTCACCAGCAGCGAGACCAGAAAAGCAAGCGCGAAACTAAGCATGAACGTGGACCGGTGAAAAATGCCGCCGCGAATCGTACCTCAGGTACCGTACCTATCGTATGGCGAACGGCCGGGGCGAGGCGCGGCGGCTGACACGAACGCTTAAGCGAACCCTTGTGGATTCTGCGACTGCCAGCGCCAGTGATCGGCGCACATGCGTTCGATGCCGTGCTCCGCGCGCCAGCCGATCAACTCGGCGGCGGCGGCGGGATCGGCGTAGCAGGCAGCGACGTCGCCCGGACGGCGCGGCACGAGTTCGTACGGCACGGCTTTGCCGGATGCGGCCTCGAACGCCTTCACGACATCGAGCACGCTATAGCCTTGCCCCGTGCCGAGATTGACGACGAAGCTGCGATCCAGCTTATGCAGCGCATCGATCGCCGCAATATGTCCGCGCGCCAGATCCACGACATGGATGTAGTCGCGCACGCCGGTGCCGTCGTGCGTCTCGTAGTCGCTGCCGAACACGCGCAGTTGCGCAAGCTTGCCGACGGCCACCTGCGCCACATACGGCATCAGATTGTTCGGCACGCCCGCCGGATCCTCGCCGATCAGCCCGCTCTCATGCGCGCCGACCGGGTTGAAGTAGCGCAGCGTCGCGATGCGCCACGACGGATCGGACACTTCGAGATCGCGCAAGACCTGTTCGGCGATGAGCTTCGACTGCCCGTACGGATTGGTCGCCGAAAGCGGAAACGACTCGTCGATCGGCACGCTCTGCGGCACGCCATACACGGTCGCGGACGAGCTGAACACGAAGTTGCGCACGCCGCGCTCTTTCATCACCTTCAGCACGGCGAGCAGGCTGCCGATGTTGTTGCTGTAATACTCGATCGGCATCGCCACTGATTCGCCGACGGCCTTGAGCGCGGCGAAGTGAATCGCGCCGGTGATCGCATGCGCATCGAAAATGCGGTTGAGCGCGGCATCGTCGCGGGCATCGTCCTGATAGAACGCGACGCGCTTGCCCGTAATGCGCTCCACGCGCTTGAGCGATTCGGCGCGGCTGTTCACCAGATTGTCGATGACGACGACGCCGTAGCCCGCGTTCAGCAACTCGACGCACGTATGCGAGCCGATGAAACCCGCGCCGCCCGTGACGAGAATCGTGCCTTTCGTGGCGTGTGCGGCGTTATCCGGCGACTGGTTGCCATTCATTGTGCGTTCTCCAAAAGACTCGAATCAGAGTGAAATGCCGGTAATGGCGTGTATTGTGCCCTTGTAGCGTTCGACGACATTTTTTTCGTCGAATTCGCGGGCGACCTTTTCGCGGCCGCGCTGCGCCATCGCGGCGCGTTCTTCGGCGGGCAGCGTCATCATGCGTTCGAGCGCCTGCGCGAGACTGTCCGCGCTTTTCACTTCGCAGAGCAGGCCGTTTTCGCCGTGCGCGACCACTTCGCGGCAGCCGGGCACGTCGGTGGCGACGATCGGGCGGCCCATCGCCGAAGCTTCCATCAGCGTGCGCGGCACGCCTTCGCGATACGAGGGCAGGACCACGCAGTCCGCCGCCGCCACGAGCGGGCGCACGTCGTGCGCTTCGCCCAGATATTCCACGATATTCTCGGCTTCCCACTGCGCCACGTCCGTGCGGCTGATCGCGCTGGGATTGTCGACGCCGACCGGCCCGAGCAACTGAAAGCGCGCATGCGGAAAGCGCGCCTTCAGACGCCGCGCGGCTTCCACGTATTCCGCCACGCCCTTGTCCCACAGCAGACGCCCGATCAGGATGAAGACGAAATCCTCGCGCACGGGCAGCGGCTCGAACGCGAATTCGTCGAGATCGACGCCTTCGCCATGCAGACGCCGCGCGCGATCCGGGTGCGCGAGCAAATTCTCGTGCACGAACGCCGCGTGATCGTCCTGATTCAGGAACCAGATTTCGCGCGGAAAGCGAAATGCGAACCGGTAGAGCCGCTTGGCGACCTGCGCCGTGCGGCTCTTCTGGATGAAGACGTAGCCGAGCCCCGTGGTGACCGCGATCGAGGGCACGCGCGCGAGCATCGCGGCGAGCGAGCCGTAGATGTTCGGCTTGATCGTGTAATGAAACACGATATGCGGACGCGTCGCGCGATATTCGCGATACAGCGCGGCGAGCGTTTTGAGGTCGTCGCGCGGATCGGTTCCCTTCGACGCCACCGGCAACTCGACGCAGCGGCAGCCCATTTCCATGAGCGGCTCGAAGGTGCGGTCGCGCGGCGCGATGATCGTCACTTGCGCGCCGCGTTCGGTGAGCATGCGCAGCAGGCCGCGCCGGTACGTGTAGATCGCCCATGCGGTGTTGCAGACCAGGGCAATGCGAAGACTCGACTTTTCTTTCGTCATCCGGAAGTCAGGGTGGGCGGCCTGGATCGCAGCGTACTTCAGCGCGGATCGGCCATGCGCTCTCAACGTAGCGCAAAACTTAATAAAAACAATTCGACAAAAAAGCTTTACGCCGAAGCCGTGGTCTTCATGAGCCTGGCCTTCAGGCCGCGCAGCACGCGGTACGGTAACACCAGATGCGCGATGCTCTTCGCGATGCCGAGCCAGTCGAGCGGATTCGTCGCGCGCGCGTGGCGCAGTTGCAGGCGCAGCGTCGAGAAAACCTGCGTGCGCCGCTTCGTTGCGCTGATGCCGCCTTCATTCAGTTCGTAGAACAGGCCGAACTCCGGCAGGTTCGCGCCGTCGTGGCGTTTGAGGAGACGCAGGATCAGATCGAGGTCTTCGGCGGCGCGATATTGCGCGCGGTAATTGCCCGCTTCGATAACCGCATCGACACGCAGCATCAGCGACGGATGCGTGAAGCACGTACGCGCGAGCACCGCGCGGCGGATCGCGGCGGGTTCGGCGGGCGGCGTCAGATCGAAGAGCGGCGCGCCGTCGGTGGAGACGACATGCGTCCACATGCCGAGCACCGCCACGCGCGGATGCGCCTCCATATACGCGCGCTGCTTCGCGAGCCGGCCGGGCGTCGCGAGATCGCCGGTGTCGATGCGCGCCGCATAACGCACGCCGCGCGCGGCAAGCGCCTCGACGCCCGCTTCGAGCGCACGCTCGATGCCGCCGTTTTTCGGCATGCGCAGAATCTCGATATGCATGCCGTCGATGACGGGCGCGCTGATCGGCGGCGTGCTGCCGTCATCGACGATCAACACGCGCACCGGCGACGTTTCTCGAAACGACGCGAGCGTGCGCTCGACCTCGGCCTGACCGTTGAAGGCGGGCATCAGGATGGCGACATCGGAAAGAGCGTTCATGCGCGCAGCCGGAAACGAATGTAATAGAAGTTCACTGCCGCCGCCGCCAGATAACCTGCCGCCAGCCCGACGAGCGCGCCGTAGCCCTCGAAGCGCGGAATCGCGATCAGATTCACCGCGAACGCAACCGCGAGCGCCAGCAGCCATTTCGACAACAGCACATACTTCGCCTGATATTTCAGCACGACGAGATTGCCGATCGCCTCGATGCCCGCCGGCACGGACAGCCACACGGCCCAGCGGAAAATGCCGGCTGCGGCGGCGTAATTCGGCCCGAACACGCGCGTGATGATGAAGCCCGCGAGCGCATCGAGCACGGCGGCGCCCGCGATCATGAGGACGGCGGTCATCGCGAAAAGACGCACCAGATTGCGCCTGAGCGCGGGGATTTCCTGCACGCGATACACGAACGCGGGCGCGATGGTCTGCGCGAGCATCAGCGCGAGCGCGATCCAGTTCTCGTTCAGTTGCTGCGCGGCGGAATACAGCCCGAGTTCGGCGAACGGCACGCGTTGCGCGAGCATCAGCCGGTCGAGTTTCAGAAACAGATACATGCAGATGAGCCCGAGCCAGAACACCGTGCCCGCGCGCGTGAAATGCGAAAACAGCGCGCGATCGAAGCGCCAGCCGAGCCTGCCGCCATGACGGCGCATGTAATACAGCACGAGCGCACCGCCGATGGCCGCCGCCTCCAGCGCCCACAGCCAGCCGAAGCTCGCGGCGCCCGCGGCGAGCCGCACGAGCATATAGACGAGCGCCGCCTTGACGATGGCGGCCGCCATGCTCGCGATCAGTTGCGGTTTGCTGAACGTGAGACTCTGCAGCCACGAATTGATGACGCCGATAAACGGCTCGCGAAACAGCATGGTCACGGCGAGACCGGCGAGCATCAGCCCGACCAGCGGATCGGTGCCGCCCGCCGCGATCCAGAGCCACGTCAGCGCGAGCGCCGCGATCGACACGCCCATGCGCAGCACGAACGCGCTGCCGAGCACCGCGCCGGTTTCGGCGGGCGCACGATTGACGATGGTCGGCACGAGTATTTCCGCCCCGCAGACCCAGGTGATCGGCGCGATCACGAGCAGCAGCGTGTTCGCGTACTGCCATTTGCCGAAGTCGCCGGGGCCGAGATAACGCGCGAGCAGCCCTGAAATGACGATGGCCACCACGATCTGCGTGAGACGTTCGAGCCCGAGCCAGACGATGTTGGCGAGCGCGCGGGCGACATCCGGATTGCCGGAGCGCAGCAGGGCTTTCATGCGGCCGGTTCCGCGCCGCAGCCGGGCACGGCGCGTGCTATCCGTGCCTGATGCGCTTGCAATTGCGCGTGATCGGCCGGCATCGCGTCGGATTTGTGTGGGTTTGCGCGCGGAGGCGCCTCATTCGAAGCCATCGAGGCGAAAGAGCGTTTGAGCATTGGATTAGAATGAACGCGCAAGCTCGAACCGGGGGTGTCCCCGGCGTGCGCAACCACGAGAGCGCGAAAGACAGCGATTATAAGTGCGATCCGAGGCGCGTCCGTCGCTTTGGCTGTTTGCTTCGATTTGCTTCCATTTGTTTCATTCGTATTGCTTTAACAGACGCATAGGCAGAATTCGATACGTCGTCTGGCAGTCGTTCGTGCGCCCTTCGTACCGCACCGGCGCGCCAACCGTCACGACCTGCATGCCCTCATGGCTGCATCGCCGAGAATCCATCAATTAATAGACAAGAGGTAGCCATCTCATGAGCCAAGTCTCCCAATCCATTTTCAAGGCGTACGACATTCGCGGCATCGTCGGCAAGACGGTCGATCGTGACGTCGCGCGCAGCATCGGTCTGGCGTTCGGCAGCGAGATTCGCAAACAGGGCGGCGATTCCGTCGTGGTCGCGCGCGATGGACGCCTGTCCGGTCCGGAACTCGTCGGCGCGCTCGCGGACGGCCTGCGCGCGGCGGGCGTCGACGTGATCGACGTCGGCATGGTGCCCACGCCCGTCGGCTATTACGCGGCGAGCGTGCCGCTGCCGTTGCCCGCGGGCGAGCGGCGCGTGGATTCGTGCATGGTCGTGACCGGCAGCCACAATCCGCCGGACTACAACGGCTTCAAGATGGTGCTGCGCGGCGCCGCCATCTACGGCGAGCAGATCCAGGGCCTGTACAAGCGCATCGTCGATCAAGACTTCACGACGGGCGAAGGCAGCTACACCGAGTTCGACGTGCAGCAGATGTATCTCGACCGCATCGTTTCCGACGTGAAGCCGGTGCGCCCGATGAAAATCGTCGTCGATACCGGCAACGGCGTCGCGGGCGGGCTCGCGCCGCGGCTGTTCAAGGCGCTCGGCTGCGAGCTGGTCGAACTGTTCACGGAAATCGACGGCACGTTCCCGAACCATCACCCGGACCCGGCGCATCCTGAAAACCTGCAGGACGTGATCCGCGCGCTGAAGGAAACCGACGCCGAAGTCGGCTTCGCGTTCGACGGCGACGGCGACCGTCTCGGCGTCGTCACGAAAGACGGGCAGGTCATCTATCCGGATCGCCAGCTGATGCTGTTCGCGCAGGAAGTGCTGTCGCGCAACAAGGGCGGCCAGATCATTTATGACGTGAAGTGCACGCGCAATCTCGCGAAATGGGTACGCGAGCAGGGCGGCGAGCCGGTCATGTGGAAGACGGGCCACTCGCTCGTGAAGGCGAAGCTGCGCGAAACCGGCGCGCCGCTCGCGGGCGAAATGAGCGGCCACGTGTTCTTCAAGGACCGCTGGTACGGTTTCGACGACGGCCTGTACACCGGCGCGCGCATGCTCGAAATCCTCTCGCGCGTGGCCGATCCGAGCAAGCTGCTCAACGATCTGCCGAACTCGCTGTCCACGCCCGAACTGCAACTGAAGCTGGAGGAAGGCGAGAACTTCGCGCTGATCTCGAAGCTGCAGGCGAACGCCAAATTCACCGGCGCGGACGACGTGCTGACGATCGACGGCCTGCGCGTCGAGTATCCGGACGGCTTCGGGCTCGCGCGTTCGTCGAACACGACGCCGGTCGTCGTGATGCGCTTCGAAGCCGACAGCGATGCCGCGCTCAAACGCATTCAGGAAGATTTCCGTCGCGTGATTCTGGCCGAGAAGCCGGACGCGAAGCTGCCGTTCTGACGGCGCGGGCATCGCCCGACGTCTGTAAAAAAGCGGCGCGGTCAATCAGATTGCGCCGCTTTTTTGCTGCTTTTTGGCTTTTCCATGGCGCGCGCCGCGCTAAAATCCCCGTTTTCTGCCTAGTCTCGCGCCGTCCGCGCCTCTCATTCCCAGCGTGCAAAAGATCCTGATCGTCCGTGTGTCGTCGCTTGGCGACGTCGTTCACAACATGCCGGTCATCGCCGACATCCGCCGCCGCTATCCGGATGCGCAAATCGACTGGCTCGTCGAGGAAAGTTTCACGAGTCTCGTCGAACTGGTTCACGGCGTGCGCCGCGCGATTCCGTTTTCGCTCAGGCGCTGGCGCCGCGCGTTCGCATCGCCCGCCAACTGGCGCGAAATCGGCAAGTTCAGGCGCGAACTCGCCGCCGAGAAATACGATCTCGTGATCGACTGCCAGGGGCTTATCAAGACCGCGTGGGTCGCGAGCTGGGCGCGGGGGCCGCTCGTCGGGCTCGCGAACCGCACCGACGGTGCCGGCTTCGAATGGCCCGTGCGCTTCTTCTACGACCGCCGCGTGCCGATCGAGCCGCGCACGCATGTCGTCGAGCGCACGCGGCAACTCGTGGCGGCGGCGCTCGGCCTGCCGAAGCCGCAGATGACCGACGACATCGATTTCGGCATCGACACGCGCCGCGCGACGCTCGCCGTCTCCGCGCTCGGCCTGAATCTGCCGGTGCCTTACGTCGTGTTCGTGCACGCCACCTCGCGCGCCGACAAGCAATGGCCCGAGGCCGCCTGGATCGAGCTCGGGCAGGCGCTGGTGACGCGCGGCGCGTCGATCGTGCTGCCGTGGGGCAGCGACGCCGAGCGCGCGACAAGCGAAAAGCTCGCGAAGGAATTCGGCGCGGCGGCGATCGTGCCGCCGAAGCTCTCGCTGCCCGCCGTGGTTGGTTTGATCGACGGGGCGGCGGCGACCGTGGGCGTCGATACCGGTCTGGTGCATATTGCCGCGGCGCTGAAGCGGCCGACCGTCGAGTTGTACAATTTCTCGACCGCCTGGCGCACCGGCGGCTACTGGTCGCCGAAGGTCATCAATCTGGGCGACGCGAGCCGGCATCCGACACTCGCCGAAGTCAAAGCGGCGCTCGCGGGCTTCGGTCTGCTATAGCGCGTTCGTCGCGTTCAGCGCGGGCGGCGCCTCTCCCGGGCAATTCAAGGTCGAAGGTCGAAGTCACATGACGCAATCTCAAATCATCGAAGTCGTATCGGGCGACTGGCACGGCAAGAACCTGTCGGTGCCGCGCGAGACGCTGCTTGCCGGCGTCGAAAACGGCAAGGTGCTGTATTTCCCCAATCTGCGTTTTCCGGTCGACGGCGGCGAACTTGCGCTGCTCGATCCGCGCATTGCCGACCCGAAACGCAAGAACATCAGCCTCGCGCCCAACGGCGGCGCGCTGAACGGCGTGCTCGGCGATCCGGTGACGCAGTCGGCGGTGCGCTCGCTCATCAAGCGTTATCAGGACAATGCGCGCTCGCTCGTCGACGGGCTCTTCCCCGAATACGACGGCAAATTGCGCGTCGCGCCGACGAGTCTGCGGCTGCATCAGGTCGAAACGCGCGAAACCTCGTGGCGCAAGGACGACAGCCGCCTGCACGTCGATGCCTTCCCGTCGCGCCCGAACTACGGCGAGCGCATCCTGCGCGTGTTCACCAACGTGAATCCGCAAGGCTCGCCGCGCGTGTGGCGCGTGGGCGAACCGTTCGAGGACATGGCGAAGCGCTTTCTGCCCGGCATCAAGGCGCAGGCGCCCGGCTCGGCGTGGCTCATGAACCTGCTGCACATCACCAAATCGAAGCGCTCGGAATACGATCATCTGATGCTGCATCTGCATGACGCGATGAAAGCCGACCTCGATTATCAAAAGGCATCGCCGCAAGAAACAATGCCGTTCCCGCCCGGCTCGGTGTGGGTCTGCTTCTCCGATCAGACTTCGCATGCCGTGATGTCCGGCCAGTTCATGATGGAGCAGACGTTCTTCCTGCCCGTGCGCGCGATGTCCCGTCCCGAATGCGCGCCGCTCGGCATTCTCGAACGCCTGAAGGGCAGGGCGCTCGTTTGAGCGGCGCCGCTGCCCCGAGCGCATCGGCCGCCGTGCTGAGGGTCGTCTATCGCGCGCTCTGGTGGATCGTCGCGCCGCTCGCGGTGCTGCGGCTGTTCATCCGCTCGCGCAAGGAGCGCGGCTATCGCGAGCATATCGGCGAGCGCTTCGGCGGCATTCCGGCGCGAGGCGCAAGAAGCGCCGGCGATCTCGCGCCGCTCATCTGGGTGCATGCGGTGTCGGTCGGCGAGACGCGTGCCGCGCAGCCGCTGATCCTCGCGTTGCAGAAGGCGCATCCCGAAGCGCGCATCCTGCTCACGCACATGACGCCGAGCGGCCGCGCAACCGGCATCGAACTGTTCGGCGATCGCGTGCTGCGCGCGTATCTTCCCTACGATCTGCCGATTCTCGTGCGGCGTTTTCTGCGCGCGTGGCGGCCGTCGCTCGGCATCGTGATGGAGACGGAAGTCTGGCCGACGCTCATCGACGAATGCAAACGCGCCGATGTGCCGCTCGTGCTGACCAACGCGCGCATGTCGGCGCGCTCGTTCCGGCGGGCGGCGCGTTTCGGCCGCGCGGTGCGCGAAGTGTTCGGCGGCTTCACGCGCGTGCTCGCGCAGACGCCGTCCGACGCCGAGCGGCTGTCCGCGCTCGGCGCGCGCAACGTCGCGGTGCTCGGCAATCTGAAGTTCGACATGAGCGCGCCGCCCGAACTGGTCGCGCGCGGTCATGCGTGGCGCGCGGCGATCGGCGAGCGGCCCGTGTGGGTTGCGGCGAGCACGCGCGAAGGCGAGGAAACGCTGGTGCTGCGCGCGTTCGCCGCGCTCAACGTGCCCCATGCGTTGCTGATTCTGGTGCCGCGCCATCCGCAACGTTTCGATGAAGTGTCGGCGCTGATCGCAAGTCTCGGGCTGACGAGCGCGCGCCGCTCCGTCTGGGCGCCCAAGCCGGTTGCGGCGGGCTCGGGCGCGGACGTGCCGGAGCCGCTGCCGGCGAGCGTGCAGGTTCTGCTCGGCGATTCGATGGGCGAACTCGGCGCGTACTACGCGGCGGCGGATCTGGCGTTCATCGGCGGGAGCTTGTTGCCGCTCGGCGGGCAGAATCTGATCGAGGCGTGCGCGGCGGGCGTGCCGGTGCTGATCGGACCGCACACCTTCAATTTCACGCAGGCGACCAACGATGCGATCGCCGCCGGTGCCGCGCTGCGCGTGCAGGATCCGCAGGAACTGGCGCGCGGCCTGCGCGAAATCTTCACCGACAAGACCCGACGCCTTTCGATGAGCGCGGCGGCTTCGGCGTTCGCGGCGGCGCATCGCGGCGCGACGGCGCGCACCGTGAGCGTGCTGAGCGCCTTGCTGGAAGAAAGCGAAGCGGCGAAGCAGCCGTCCGCTTTGTCCGACTAGCGTTATCCGGCGAACGCTTCGGCTTCGAGCAACGCTGCCGCACAGCGCGCGAAGCGCTCGTTGCTCGCGGCGATGCCATATTCCCCCGCGCGTTCCAGCGCCCGCGCCGACATATGCTTGTGCAGCGATTCGTCGGTGAGCACGCGGCGCAACGCAATGGCGAGCTGATCGGCCGCGCCGACGTCGAACAGAATGCCGAAGCGGCCGTCGCCGAGAATTTCGCGCGGGCCGGTCGGACAGTCGCTTGCGATGACCGGCTTGCCGAGCGCGAGCGCTTCGAGCAGCACCATCGGCATACCTTCGTAGCGCGAACTCAGCACCTGCAGCCGTGCGCCCGCGACGAGCGCATGCGGATTGTTGCGATAGCCCGCGAAATGCACGCGCGCGGCGATGCCGAACTCCTTCGCGAGCGCTTCGAGTTCGCCGCGAAACGCGCCATCGCCGACGATCACGAGATGCTCCTCGATCTGCCCGACGCGCACGAGTTCGGCAAAGGCGCGCAACAGCGTGCGATGGTCCTTCTGAATTTCGTCGAGCCGCGCGACCGACACGATATAAGGCGCGTCGCATGGCGGCGTTTCCTGCGCGCTCGCGTTGTCCCGGATGCGGTCGATGTCGATGGCATTGGGCAGCACGAACAGACGCTTGAGCGCGTCGCCGAACATCTTGCGCGCTTCCTCGGCCATGTGTTCGTTGAGCGCCGCGACGCCGTCGTAGCGCGCGAACTGCGCGGTCAGACGCCGCTTCTTGCGCGCGCGATGGGCGAGGCGCGCATCGAAGCTGAAGTGATTCACGCCGAGCCACGCGGGGCCGAAGCGGCCTGCGAGACGGCGCAGCGACATGTCGTAATCGACGATCAGCGCGTGCCTGCGCGCGAGTTCCGCGACGCGCCGCTTCACATAGGGACGCACGGCGAGCGTGTTGAACACGTCGCGCGCGACGCGGCCGAGCTTGCTCAGTCGATTCACATAGCGGCGCGACTGGAAGTAATTGAGCCAGGCTTTGTCCGCGAGAATTTCGATCTCGACATCGTTCGGGATGAGCGCGCGAAAGCGGTTATGAAACGCGGGCGACGGATGCATGACCGAAAGCGTCACGACAAAGCGCGCGCGATCGAAGATGCGCAGCCACTGAATCAGCGACGATTCGATGCCGCCATCGCCGAAATCGACGATGTGAAAGAGAACGGGGATGCGATCGCCGTCACGCGGCGCCGAAGCGACGGGTGCGGTTCGCGGAAGTTGAGCGGCAGTGGACACCGTGCGGCGCGTCCGCTCGCGTGAAGCAAGCGGGCGCGGAAAAAATGTGAAGCTGCCATGCTACCGCATGCGTGTGGGGCGACGCAGAATGGGGGCGCGTCGGGACGTCGGGCAAGGTTCTGCTCACATATGAACATACGGTCAATTTCGCCGAGTGCCCGTGCGCCATGCCGATTGACGATGTGAAGCTGCCCGTTTCTGACGTTGCGCCCGACTTCCGACTTTGCGCTTAGGGCGGCGGTTCGTCATGGCCGAACGTACACAGACAGAAATGCCGCCCCGCGATGCATCGCCACGGAGCACCGAACAGAGCGGTTAGAGGTTCGCGTATCGCGGCAGCAAGTTAACCGTTTTGAAGTCTAGGCAACGGCACCATGCGTTTTGTTGCGGGGTCTTCTTGATCGGTCGAGCAGAGCCAGAAGTAAGTGGCATCGACTGCGTAGATGCTGGTTGCTTTGAACGTTTGTAGGGACATTCGAGCCGTGGGGTAGCGCGTTCCTGCTCTCATCAGTTCAACGTCGAGCGGGCCGTTAGGCCCCCATGCTTCCCAATAGCCCGTTTCCGGGCAAATCATGCCTGTGCATAGGCCCATGTAGCCGTATTTCTGCCGCTTGGCGTCGTTGCGCTGCTGGAGCTCTTCGGGCGTAAGATACCAACGCGATATTTTGAGTGCGCGAAAGTTCTGCGTGTTCTCTTCGGTCGAACCTATCTGTTCGGGAAGGCGTTTGTAGTTAAAACTCGCATAGACGTCGAATTCCGAATATTCCGGCAGGGGCAGACGGTAATTCAAACGCACGTCATCAAGATCACGCCCCAGATGCGGCGCATAAATATAATATTCCAAAGTCTCTTTAGGCACCCCGTCAAACAGTCCGCCGGCCTTTGTTCGATGAAGACCAAGTGCATCCTTTAGTTCGTCCCGGTCGATATTGACTCGAACATCGACATGCAGCGTGATTTCGAGTGTCCTACTATCTTCTTGCCTTGCACTCTCACGTTTCAGATTCCAATTGAAAAAAACACCTTAGTCCGGGTTGCTAAAGAGATACGCTTTTTCATCATCGTTAGGTATTTCGATTAGTTTAGGCTTACCATAGCGCGCCTCAACGTCTTCCAAGTTAATCTTTCTCGCGACCCATAGCGTCCCGAGCTTTGCAAGGGCGATCAATCGAGCACGACTTTCGGGCGACATGTTGTGTTGAATGATTCTATAGGTCAGCTTGTTATTCTCCACGTCGAACGGCTCCGCTTCCAGTGTTCCCCACGTTGGTGGCGGCGATGCTTGTGCGCAAGTGATAAGCGAATGCGTAAGCGCGGCTACACTGGTTATCAGACATATCGGCAGGTGCTTCGCCGGATATCCAATACTCTCCCGCATTTTCGCCGCAGTAGAACGCATCGTTTTCCCAAGGTTCCCCGTATAGCGGTCATTTTTAGTCCCATACACCATGCCTTCCACATCAATTTGCGTTCCTCCTGCTCCGACATTGCTTAAAACCTCTGTGGCTTGCTCAAGCGCTGCTTGATACTCTTCTGACAATTCCGCGTCTGTTGTCGCGATAGGGACTGGATACCATTTTGCCGTTCTTGACGCGTTAAATTCTACGAACCTATGCGCTGAACTTTTCAGGCGTTGCGTTGTTCGATGACTTGCTGGCTTATAAGTTGTAGCGAGGATGTAGCGATGCGTACTTATCTATTGATCGTCTTTTCGTGCGTGCTAAACGCCTGTACCTTGGTGAACATCGAAGACGATCACAACTCGGTCAGCGATACAGGCGGGCATGGCGGCGGCGTGCAACTGCCTGAGCGCACGACCGACACCAATCCTGTTCAACGTCTCATGCAACCGCAACACTAACCCGCAGCACTCAACAGAGCGGTTACGGGTCCACATATCGCGCTCGTAATCTAACCGTTTTGCGCTCTACGCAACGGCACCATGCGCGCTCCCGCTAAATCCTCCTGCTCTGTGGAGCAGAGCCAGAAGTAACGCGCATCAACCGCGTAAGGGCCGCCTGCTTTGACCGTTTGCAGGTTGTTACGGGCCGTGGGGTAGCGCTCGCCTGCTTTCATCAGCTCAACGTCGAGCGGGCCGTTAGCCCCCCATGCTTCCCAATAGCCCGTTTCCGGGCAAATCATGCCTGTGCATAGGCCCATATAGCCGTATTTCTGGCGCTTGGCGTCGTTGCGCTGCTGGAGTTCTTCGGGCGTAAGATAAGAGCGTTCTATTTCAAGCGAACGAAAATCGGCGGTGTTTTCAAACGTCGATCGTTCGGGCTTATCAAGAGCGCGCTGGTATTGTAGGTTGACGTAGACATCAAAAGGCAAGTCGTCCGGCAAGGGCAGGCGTAGATTGAGGCCCACCCTGTTAGGAAAAGCCGTCGGAAGAATAGGCCGATTAAAATAATTCAATACCTCTTTCCTAACCCCGTCAATCAATTCCCCTCTCTGTACGCGATGCAGGCCAAGATTTTGTTCAAACGTCTCACGCGGAATATTGGACGTAATCCAGTCTTCTACGTCCAATGAGAATCGCCTTGATATGTGATGTTTTTGAAGATCCCACTTCGTCTCAATGTCGAACGCGGCACCAAAGCCATCGAATCCATAGATATACGATTGCAGATCGCCTGGAAGAAGTGGAGCCTTCTTCCCTAGCTCATTCTGCACTTCGTCCATACTCATGGTTCCGGCGATCCACTTCAGGCCGATATTTGTTACGCGGAAAATCTGATCGCGCTGTTTATCGGTTAGATCGCGTTGCGCGGGCCGGCCGATTCTGGAGTTATCGGTCATCGTCTCAGGCTCCGTTAGCGGCAGCGCGGTTTCGCTCGCGACCGTTATGGGCGAGTGCATACTGGCGGCTGCACTGATTACCAACCAAGCCATCCGGCGCATGATCATGGCTCCAGTATTCCCCCGCGATTTCACCACAGAAGAAGGCGTCGTTTTCCCAAGGGCGCGAAGCGTAGCCTTCCCCACCAGCGTCTGCCACCATATCGTCAATATCAATTGAGGCTCCTCCTGCTCCAACGTCTTTAAGAATTTCTTTTGCCTGCTTATAGGCGCGGTTATATTCATCAGCGAGCGCCGAAGCATCCGGCGCGAAAGACGGATACCATGCGTTTCCTATGGTGCTAGCGTTCTGCCTCCATACGCTTAGGTTCCATACGTACATTCCTGCCGCCATTTGCTTTATACCAGCAAGACTTAGACTGTCGTTAGGGATGGGCTGATGGGCGGCGATAGCCGCAACTTTAGCCCCATCGTTTCGTTGCGTCACCACGCCGGGCCAGGCTGCGATGTTGGGAGTATCAGGAAACATCGTGGTCATCTGCTGCGCTACCGCATAAATCCAAAAATATTGTTGGCAGTGCCGCGTTTCATGAAAAATTGTATCGACAAAATCTCGTAAGTTTGACGTGACAAATGTCTCGCGCTGCCGTTGTTCTTTAATGTCGCACGATTGAAAAAGAACGCGCAACGCTTCCGTATTGATAGAAAGGCTCCAACTGTTGCCATCAAATGCTCCCTTTGCGCCGCCTATTAGTGCCGTGTCCGTCACGATGACGGCTGGTATAGCTTCGACAGGAAGGGCATATGTGCCCCCGTCCGAGGAAGTGAGCGCCATTGTTATGACCGGAGAAAGTCTCCGAGCAATGTTTCTGGCATTGTCTTTTCCGAGCGGAAACCGATCAATAGTAATTTCGGGTGTCCCCTTACCAAAATAGTTCGCACCCCATTTCACTTTCTCAATCAGCACGGTTGCAAGGTCGATTGTATATTGCTGCGCCACCGGGAACGCGAGTCGTTTCGGTTCTTTGCTGTCCTTCACGCTATAGCGCATTCCCCAGTTATACGGCTGGCACAGTGCATAGAAAATGTCACGGCCTGACGATGCAGGCGAGGTGTCGTTAAGTTGAAGATCGCGATTACCTACACGGCTCGTTTTCTTATCAGCGACGATGACCGGCGGCGTACCTTGATCGGCAGATTGCGTAAGCATCGCCGATAAGATCGCAGTAGGGTTGTCCGTGCCATCGTTATGCAGCACTTCCACTGTGGCGGGCTGCATTGTGTTGGCAAGTACTAATGCCATTTCCCCGGCGTCGTCGGTCTTGCCTTTGATAACCTGCCCGTCCTCCAGCGTAATGCGGTAGGGTTGATTCGCAATGCGCAGCCCTGAGCGGTTATCGACCAGCACGAACGACTCCGCGATCTTCGCGTCCTTAATATCCGTCATCGGCAGCTTGACCGGCTTCTCCTGTGGCGCGTCAGTCGCGTGACTTGCCGCATGAATCAGGAAGTCGCCGTTCGTAAAGCCGAGCACGCCTTGCGGACTGATTTCTAACAAAGTCCCGCCGCCGTGCAGGCGTATTCCCTTCGCGGCGGTCAGATTGAGCCAGCCGTCCTGGCTGATGATGTCGCCGTCTTTGTGCGAGATGATTTGCACGCTATCGCTCTGCGCCTCGATGCGAATTTTTCCCGCCGCCGCAGTGAGCGCGATTCCCGCCTTTTGCACGAACAACGCAATGGTGTTCGCCACACTCGCAAACATCGAGAGTGCCGCCGCGATGCTGACATTGCGCCCGCTCGTCACAGCAAGGTCTACGCCGCTCGCTACATGCGTGCTGCCGGCCGTCGTGCTCTGAATGCCCGCTGGACTCGATAGCGTCAAATGTGGCGCGGTGAACTCGGGGAACGTGTCAGCGTTGGCCTTTGCTGCGTTGTTCCCGCGTAGCTCGTCGTTCGCGGCCTTGATCGTCTTGGCCACGTCCGCCTGCTTGTCGAGCCCGGATTGCGCGCCGTGTCCCTGTGCGGTCCCGGCTAACGTTTCGTGGATATCGCGCGCTTGTGTGAGCCGCGCTACTGTCTCGCCCATGTCGAGCGCATGGCCTTGCGCCTTCGGGCGTGCCTCGGTCGTTATCAGCAGACCCTTAGCCGCGCGCGCCGCGCCGTGTCCGTCCGTTCTCAGTTCAAAGCCCGATCCTCGTGCCTCCTGTCTTCCCTTGTTACCATCGATGCGCGTGTTAAAGCCGAGACTCAAGCTCGACTTGTCGTGATCGCTCGCGAGTTGCGGCTGCATCCTCTCGAATGTGTCGTCGAAAGCAACGTGATTCGACGCAAAGCTATTGCCTAAACTCTGCGTTCGGGTGCCACTGATCGCGGCATTGCGGGGCAGTTCCCACGGCGGCAGATTCCACCGGTCAACGACGAACGCGGAGATATACGGCCGGTCAGGGTCGCCGTGTACGTGCGAGACGATCACCATTTGTCCGGCGCGTGCGGGCATAACCACGCCCATCTGACTGCCTTGCCATTGCGTGGCGACCCGGACCCAGATCGAAGTCGAGCCGTCAAAGTTCGCCTGACGGTCCCAGTCGTATTGAATCAGCGCGCGGTTCTTGTCATCGACCCACCATTCATAGTTTCCGTCCGTCTGGTGTTTCGGCGTGACGATGACGGCGTACTCATTGCCGACATGTGGCCGTGGCGTGACTTGCGGCAGGCGGTAGTACTCGGTCGCGGGCTGTAGCTCGAATGAGGTATCAACCTTGTAGGTGGGCCATTTCCCCGAAGACGTACCGACCTCGCTTATTTCGAGGTTGCAAGCGAGCACGATATATTCACGGTTCGCCGCCTCTTGCGGATAGTCCACCAGCTTGAACGTTCGACCCGGCTGAAGCCCGCGCAAATGCCCCTTGCCGTGTGCGCGCAGTCCCGTACAGCGGACCGCCTGAAGTTTCACCATCGCAAGATATTGTCCCTCTTCTCTCAGGCGCTGAATGCCCTTGAGCTGCTCATTCTCATCAATCGCGCTAGGCTGCGCAAATTCGGCGGGCGCGTAGATTTCGATGCGTTGGTGTCCGGTGCCGCTCGCGTCCACATACTCCTCACGCAGCGCAGCGCTACTCTTTTGCAAGCGCGGAGACATGTAGTCATGGTCATTGACGGTGACGTGGCCCGCTGTCGTGGTGTAGGTCACGGACAGTTCGCTGATGTGCTCCTCGTCGATGCGCGCGCCCGTGTGATAGCGCAGCGTTTCATAGGCAACACCATGAGGATGAAAGCCGCTGAGCGAGTCGGAAATCACCAGCGTATGCGAGCGCTTTTGATGCTCGAACCAGAAAAACAGGCCCCATTCTTCCATCAAGCGCAGCGCGAAATTCCAATCGCTTTCCCATGCCTGTCGAATGAAATCGCGCGCCGGATAGTAGCGTTTGCTGCTGTTCGAAGGTCCCCCGATACGCCACTCGATCAATCCGTAATCGCGCAGGAGTTCACTAAGCACCTCCGTTACCGAGACGCCCCTAAAAATGCGGGAATTTTGATTCTGCGAAGCACGCCAGACGGCGGGGCGCAACACGAATTCATAGAGGGGCGCGCGATCCTCGCGGCATAGGATTCTCGCCTCTCTGATGTTGCCGCTCAGGTAGCGGATGTCTGCGCCGATGTTTGCATAGCCCGTTTCGCCTTGCTGGCCGGGGCGAAATGTACCGATCCCATCGACTTGGATTTCTACCGAGCCCTCTTTGTTGAGGAGCTTTCCCAAATCGATCTGTGCTGCATTGGCGGGATTGAGCAAAAGGTCAATGTCTTCGACTTCGGCAAGAACGGAATATTCGAAGAGTTCCCCAACCGCTTCGCGTCCCTGAATGCTGCGAACCGTGAGCAACTGCTCACGGTATTCCTTGCCTTTGTGTCCACGGCTGACCAGTTCGGGCAACGCGTCACAGGCAAACGTGATAGTGCGACTCTTTGCGTTCCAAGCCATACGTTCACGCCTCGCTTCCGATTATGCGTGCGCCGCATGCGGTCATATCGCCGATGCTCGCGACTTTCACGCCTCGATGCTTGCGCGCAGAAGTGGCGATGATGGGATAGGTCCCGCCGCATTTGGGGCATTCGGTCAAATGCTTGTCGAGCGCGACCGCGACGCCCCTGTGCGAGAGGTCGGAAGCGGCTTCGATGATCGTGCCGCCGTGGTCTGTCTTGTCGCCCAGGCGTGCGACGTCACGCCCGGAAAGGTTGTCTCTCATCGTTGAGATCTCGAAGGAAAAGAATCAGCGAGGAATGGCGAGCAACGTTCGTGCGGGCAAGTCGGGGGCATCCAGCTATGCGCCCGCTTGTGAACGGTCGTTCCTGCAAGTGGATCGAAGGGCGGAAACGTAAGCTGGTTTCATTTCAGGATGAATCGGGGAAAACCTTTAGGCCAAAACGTCTGACCGGCGGCAATAAGAAATATAGGAATACTGAATAGAACCAGGAAAACGCGTCGTACGCATGACTCCGGCGCGTGGTGCGCTTGAGCAGGTTTGTCAGCCGGTAGCAAGGAAGTAAGGACCCTTGACGCCCACGCAATGAGGGCTCGCGTTTGACGCCGAGCGCCTCTTGACCAGAGGCGCTCGGTGTTAGTTCGTTTATGAGCGGGACATGGCGGGGGAGTCGCAAGGCTCGCCGGTACGGTTCTATCGTGCCCGGTCTTCCAATCCTGCCGTGAGGGGCGGCTCCGGGCTTGTCACACAGGAGCTAGACCAGCAACCCCTTCCTCTCGATAAACGAAATCACCTTCTCCAGCCCATCGAGTGCCTTCAGATTGCACATAACGAACGGCCGTTCGCCGCGCATTTTTTGGGCGTCGCTTGCCATGACGTCGAGATTCGCACCGACGTAAGGCGCGAGATCCGTCTTGTTGATCACGAGCAAATCCGATTTCGTGATGCCCGGTCCGCCCTTGCGCGGAATTTTCTCGCCGCCCGCGACATCGATCACGTAGATCGTCAGATCGGACAACTCGGGGCTGAACGTGGCCGCGAGATTGTCGCCGCCCGATTCGATGAACACGATATCCGCGTCCGGAAACTTCGACACCATGCGGTCGACGGCTTCCAGATTGATCGATGCATCCTCGCGAATCGCCGTGTGCGGGCAGCCGCCCGTCTCGACGCCCATGATGCGCTCGGCCGGCAGCGCGCCCGCCACGGTGAGAAGCCGCTGATCTTCCTTCGTGTAGATGTCGTTGGTGATGGCGACGAGATCGTATTGCTCGCGCATCGCCTTGCAGAGCATTTCGAGCAGCGTGGTCTTGCCGGAGCCGACCGGCCCGCCCACGCCGACGCGCAACGGCGGCAGTTTCTTGGTTCGGCGGGCGGCGGCGGAATAAGCGGGAGCGTTCATGGTCTGTCAGTGAGTGTGATTCAGGAGCGAAACAGCCGCGAATACTGCGACTCGTGCCGCGCCGACAAAATGCCGAGCTGCGGCGCGAACGTGTTGATCCGTTCAGGCGATGTATCGAGCGCGCGGCGCACGGCGGCATGGATCGGCTCGCGCAACGCGACGATAATGCGCTGCCCCGCGAGCTGTCCGAGCGGCACGGCTTTCAGCGCGGCAGCCGCCTGATTCTCGACCCACGCGAACGCATAGGCCGCGAGCACCGCTTCCGGCGCGGCGTCGTGCGCGAAGGCGGCGAAGGCGAAGGCGGTCGGCTGCGCGATGGGTTTGAGCGCGGCGAGCGTCGCGCGGCGCGATGCGTCGCCCCATTCGAGCGACGCGCACAACTGCGCGAGCGACCAGCCCATCTGCTCGGTCTCGCGGCGCAGTTCCGCCGATTCGCGGCTTGCGAGGTAAGCGTCGTTGGCGCTGCGCAAAGCGGCTTCATCGTGCAGACGCCAATGTTCGAGCTGATGCGCGAGCATCGGCAACTCGCCGCGCGCGAGCACATCGACGAGACCGCTTGCGATCCAGTCGCGCGCGCTGTCGCCGTCGTGGATCAGGCCGTGCTCGATCGCCGCTTCGAGGCCTTGCGAATAGCTGAACGCGCCGATCGGCAGCGCCGGCGACGCGAGATGCAACAGCGCCGTGAGTTCAGCGATGTGCATGGCCGTGGTGATGATGATCGTGGCCGCATGACGAGTGATCGTGATCGTGCGGATGATCGTGCCCGTGATGCTCGTCGAAGACCTTCTGCGCGAGCGCATAGTCTTCGCTGAAGGTTTCGTCGTGACCGTGCTTGTGGCCGCCGCCGTATGCGCCCGTTTCCGGCTGGAACGGCTGCGATTCGCGCGCGACCAGCACGCCCAGGCGCTTCAGCATGTCTTCGAGCACCGGATCGGCTTCGAGCTTCAGATAGTCCGCGCCGACTTCCACCGGCGTATGGCGATTGCCGAGGTGATACGCGGCGCGCGTGAGCATGCGCACGCTCGGCGCGCGCACGATGAGCACGTCTTCCGCCGCCGCGACGACGCGCACGAAGCCGCCGTCATCGGCGACGAGCATATCGCCGTCCGCGAGCACGGTGCCGCGCGGCATCACGAGGGCCACTTCTTCGCCGTTGTCGAGCGTGGCGGCGAGGCGGCTCTTGCAGCGTGCGTCGAAGGCGAGCGTGAGCGTCGGCGCGCGCTTGACGAGCACGGGAGCGAGTTTGGCGGTGAGACGTTTGTCGATGGTGCGCATAAGGTTCTAAAACAGAAAGTAGCGTTGCGCCATCGGCAGCACGGTGGCGGGATCGCAGGTGAGCAATTGGCCATCGGCGATCACCTGATAAGTCTGCGGATCGACGCTGATGGACGGCTGCCACGCATTGTGAATCATGTCGGCCTTCGTCACATTGCGGCAGTTCTTCACCGCGACGACCTGTTTCTTCAGTTCATAGCGATCCGCAATGCGCGACTCCGCCGCCAGTTGCGACACGAATGTGAGCGACGTCTTGCCGAGCGCACCGCCGCGCGTAGCGAACATCTCGCGATAATGCACCGGCTGCGGCGTTGGAATCGACGCGTTCGGGTCGCCCATCTGCGCCACCGCGATCATGCCGCCCTTGACGATCATCGCGGGCTTCACGCCGAAGAACGCCGGCTCCCAGAACACGAGATCGGCCCACTTGCCCGGCTCGATCGAACCGACTTCATGCGCGATGCCGTGCGTGATCGCCGGGTTGATCGTGTACTTCGCGACATAGCGTTTCGCGCGAAAGTTGTCGTTGCGCGCGTTGTCTTCGGCGAGCGCGCCGCGCTGCACCTTCATCTTGTGCGCGGTCTGCCACGTGCGGATGATCACTTCGCCGACGCGGCCCATCGCCTGCGAATCGGACGAGAGCATCGACAATGCGCCGAGATCGTGCAGGATGTCCTCGGCCGCAATGGTCTCGCGGCGAATGCGCGATTCCGCGAACGCAATGTCTTCCGCGATCGACGGATCGAGGTGATGGCACACCATCAGCATGTCGAGATGCTCGTCGAGCGTGTTGACGGTGTAGGGTCGCGTCGGATTGGTGGACGAGGGCAGCACGTTCGATTCGCCCGCGACCTTGATGATGTCCGGCGCGTGTCCGCCGCCCGCGCCTTCGGTGTGATACGTGTGAATCGTGCGGCCCTTGAACGCGGCGATAGTCGTCTCGACGAAACCCGCTTCGTTCAGCGTGTCCGTGTGGATGGCGACTTGCGTGTCGGTGTCGTCGGCGACCGAGAGACAGTTGTCGATTGCGGCGGGCGTCGTGCCCCAGTCCTCGTGCAGCTTCAAACCGATTGCGCCGGCCTTCACCTGTTCGATGAGCGGCGCCGGCAAGCTCGCATTGCCCTTGCCGAGAAAGCCGAGATTGACGGGCCAGCCGTCGGCGGCCTGCAGCATGCGCTCCATGTGCCACGGCCCCGGCGTGCAGGTGGTCGCGTTCGTGCCGGTCGCGGGGCCGGTGCCGCCGCCGAGCATCGTCGTGACGCCGCTCGAGATGGCTTCATCGATCTGTTGCGGGCTGATGAAGTGGATGTGCGAATCCACACCGCCCGCCGTCACGATCATGCCTTCGCCCGCGATCACTTCCGTGGCCGCGCCGATGGCGATGTTCACGTTCGGCTGAATGTCCGGGTTGCCTGCCTTGCCGATTGCGAAGATGCGTCCACCCTTGATGCCGATGTCCGCCTTCACGATGCCCCAGTGATCGAGGATCAGCGCGTTGGTCACCACAGTGTCGACCACGTCGGCGGATGCGCGTTGCGACTGGCCCATGCCGTCGCGAATGACCTTGCCGCCGCCGAACTTCACTTCTTCGCCGTAGGTGGTGAAGTCGCGCTCGACTTCGATGATGAGTTCGGTGTCGGCGAGGCGCACGCGGTCGCCGGTGGTCGGGCCGAACATTTCCGCATAAGCGCGGCGGCCGATGCGTAGCGTCATGTTGAAATCCTGTTCAGAGTAGGCTTTAGAGTGGACCCATTACGAGGCCGTTGAAGCCATAGACATGACGGTCGCCCGCGAGCGCAACGAGTTCGACCGTGCGTTCCTGGCCCGGCTCGAAGCGCACGGCCGTGCCCGCCGCGATGTTCAGGCGAAAGCCGCGTGCACGCTCGCGCTCGAACTTGAGCGCCGCGTTGACTTCGTAGAAGTGGAAATGCGAGCCGACCTGCACGGGCCTGTCGCCGTGATTCGCGACGACGACCGTCACGGTGTCGCGGCCCACGTTGAGTTCGAGCTCGCCGTCGTCGATGAAGTATTCGCCGGGGATCATGGTCTCAAAGGTCTCAAGGAATCGGATGATGAACCGTCACGAGCTTCGTGCCGTCGGGGAAGGTCGCTTCAATTTGGATGTCGGGGATCATCTCGGGCACGCCTTCCATGACGTCGTCGCGCGTGAGGATGGTCGTGCCGTAATGCATGACTTCGGCGACGGTCTTGCCGTCGCGCGCGGCTTCCATCAATGCGGCCGAAATGAAAGCGACGGCTTCCGGATAATTGAGCTTCAGGCCGCGCGCGCGGCGGCGTTCGGCGAGCAAGGCTGCGGTGAAGATCAGCAGCTTGTCCTTTTCGCGAGGCGTGAGTTTCATGGGCTCTTTCGTTTTAGACGCAGGACTTCGGGCGTTGCAATGCTAGCATCGGAAAGCCTGTTCCGAAGGGCTTTCGATGCACCTTGCAGCGCAATCCCGCTTACTGGATAAAGCGCTGCAATTCGACGGTCGATGGCCGCTCGAAGATCGCATCGGGCGCACCCGACTCCCACACGCGTCCCTGATGCATGAACACGACCTTGTCGCTCACGCGGCGCGCGAAGCGCATCTCGTGCGTGACCATGATGAGCGTCATGCCCTCGCGCGCGAGATCCTCGACGACAGCCAGCACTTCGCCGACGAGTTCGGGATCGAGCGCCGAGGTGATTTCATCGCACAGCAGCACGGTCGGCTTCATGGCCAGCGCTCGTGCAATTGCGACACGCTGTTGCTGGCCGCCGGAGAGCTGATCGGGATATGCATCGAACTTGTCGCCGAGACCCACGCGTTCGAGCACCGAATGCGCGGTCGCGCGCGCCTTCGCCTTGTGGATCTTCCTGACGACCGTCTGCGCGAGCATCACGTTCTGCCCTGCGGTGAGATGCGGAAAGAGGTTGTATTGCTGGAACACCATGCCGACCTTCAGACGCAGCGCGCGCAGATCGGCGCGGCGTGCATCGATATGCTCGCCGTCGATTTCGATCGAGCCTTCGTCGATGCTCTCCAGTCCGTTCAGCGTGCGCAACAGCGTGCTCTTGCCCGAGCCGCTGCGCCCGATGATCGCGACGACCTGTCCGCGCTCGACGGCGAAGTCGATTCCCTTGAGCACCTGATTCGCGCCGAACTGCTTCTGTAGATTGCGGGTTTCAACGAGCGGCATGCCATTTCCTTTCGAGCGTGCGTGCATAGCGCGTGAGCGGATAACACAGCACGAAATAAATCACGGCGACGAGTCCGTACACGAGGAACGGCCTGAACGTCGCATTCGAAATCATCGTGCCGGCTTTGGTGAGTTCGGTGAAGCCGATGATCGACACGAGCGCCGTATCCTTCACCGCCTGCACGGCGAAGCCGACCGTCGGACCGACCGCGATGCGTGTCGCTTGCGGCAGGATCACGTGGCGAAGCTGCTCGAAGTAGCTCATCGCAAGACTCGACGATGCTTCCCACTGTCCCCGGGGCACCGCTTCGACCGCGCCGCGCCAGATCTCCGCGAGATAGGCGCTCGTGAACAGCGTGAGTCCGACGGTCGCCGCGAGCCACGGCGATACTTCGATGCCGAGCAAGGGCAGGCCGAAGAACACGAGGAAAAGCTGCATCAGCAGAGGCGTGCCCTGAAACACCTGAATGTAGCCCTTGACGAGCATGCGCAGCACTTGCGACTTCGACACGCGCATGACGAGCAGCGCCAGCGCGACGACGCCGCCCAGCACGAACGACACGATCGACAGCAGCACGGTCCAGCGCGCGGCGAGCAACAGGTTCTCGAAGATCTGCGCGAGCGTGAATTCGATCATCGCGCGGAACTCCGGTGGTTCATCAAAAAGCGCTTGCCCGCTGCATTCAGCGCGGTGCGCAGGACGAGCGCCATCACGAGATACGCGGCCGTGATGAAGAAACACGTCTCGAACGCGCGGAAATTGCGCGACTGGATGTAGCTCGCCGCATAAGTCAGATCGGGCACGGAGATTTGCGATACGACCGCCGAGCCGAGCATCGTGATGACGATCTGGCTCGTCAGCGCGGGAAACACTTTCGCGAGCGCCTGCGGCAGCACCACGTGGCGAAACGTCTCGCCGCGCGACATCGCGAGCGAAGAGGCCGCTTCGTGATGGCCCTTCGGCACTGCGGCGACGCCCGAGCGGATGATCTCGATCGAATAGGCGCCGAGGTTGAGCGTCATCGCGAGAATCGCTGCCACGTATTCGCTCAGGTGGATGCCGAGCGCGGGCAGCCCGAAGAAAACGAAGAACAACTGCACGATGAACGGCGTGTTGCGGATCGCCTCGACATAGCCGCCGACGACCGCGCGCACCGACGCGTGCCGGCTGTCGCGGCCGGCGGCGCCGAGCACGCCGAGCGATACGCCCAGCGCCGTCGAAACGGCAGTGAGCGCGAGCGTCGTCGCGGCGCCGCTTGCGAACATGCCCGCGTATTGCGCGAGATCGCCGAATTGGAGTTGATAGGCCATACGGATGCGGCGCCGTCGATCAGAGGCTGGCGGGCAGCGGCTGGCCGAACCACTTCTTCGACATCGTGTTGAGCGTGCCGTCCTTTTTCGCCTGCGCGATGGCGTCGTCGACCTTGGCGACGAGGCGCGGCTCGCTCTTGTTCATGCCGACATAGCACGGCGAATCCTTGATGATGAACTTCGCCTCGGGACGGCGCGGCGGGTTCTTCGCGAGAATCGCCGCCGCGACGATGTTACCCGCCGCGATGAGTTGCACCTGTCCCGACAGGAATGCCGAGATGGTCGCGTTGTTGTCCTCGAAGCGCTTGATGGTCGCGTTCGGCGCCATCTGCGAGAGCGCAATTTCTTCGAGCGCGCCGCGCGTCGCGCCGACGGTCTTGCCGGTGAGATCGGCGGGACCGCTCACCTTGATGTCGGCGGGGCCGAACACGCCTTGAAAATAGGGCGCGTAAGCAGTCGAGAAATTGAGCACTTTCTCGCGCTCGGGCGTTTTGCCGAGCGACGAGATCACGAGATCGACCTTGTTGGTCGTGAGATAGGGAATGCGGTTCGCGCTGTTGACGGGCACGAGTTCGAGCTTCACGTTCAGCGACTTCGCGAGCAGCGCGGCCATGTCGACGTCGTAGCCTTGCGGCTTCATGTCCGCGCCGACGAAGCCGAACGGCGGATAGTCTTCGGGCACGGCCACGCGCAGCGTGCCGTTCTTCGCGATGGTGTCGAGCGCATCGGCGTGTGCGGCGAATGGTGAGAGCGCGAGAAGCGGTGCGGTGAAAAGAGCGGCGAGCGTCGTGCGGCGAGCGCGTGAAAGCTTGATGTGCATCGGTGATCCTTCGTTCTAGATGTGTGGTGTTCTCAAGGATCGGTTAAGCGAGAGTCGTGCCATAGCGCGCTCGGCCCTATGCGTGCAGGGACTACGCCCTTGTTGTTTCGCACTTGCACAACCAGGGGGCATTGACATGTCCGCTTGTGGTGCGCTCGGCCGGTGTCCGATGCGCGCTTGCCTGAAGCTTCCAGCATGATTACTGTCGATGACGAAGCGTGTCTTCCCGCCTGACCGGCATTTGTCACTTTCAGTCATGCACAAAGGTCCTTGCGACCCGATGACGCATGCCTCTGGCAGAATGCGCCACGTATTAAGCGCGCGCTGCATTCGACCTCGTCGATGGCCGCATACCGCGTCATTCAACGCATCGCTCCTCGTCTCGCGAGGCTAGTGTTTGCTTTCCAGCGAAGCCTTGAGTTTGGTCATTTATGTCTGTCGATAAAACGCTTCGGAAGCCATCGTCCGGCTCCGGAGTCACGCTTCAACAGCGAGCGTCCGCCTCGCCGTTTTCCGGTTCGCCTAATCTCATGCGCCGGTTGATCGTCGGTGGCGTTGTGTCATCAGTGACGCTCGTTCCATTGGTCAGCTTCATTCGTCCGGCATTCGCGGCCCCGGTCCCGAACGCCGATGTCGACGCTAACGCGCGCCGCGTTTTCAGCGATGTCTCGCGTTACCTCACGGGTCAGGCCGTACTGGACGAGACGCAATCGTCCCGTCTGCTGCAAGCACTGACCGACGACGACGCCAGCTTCAACGACGCATGCCGGCAACTGGCCGCCTATCTCACGGCCAACAAGCCGGACCCGCTGCATCTGCAAGCGGAACTGGACGCGGCCAAGCTTGCGTTTGCCGCCTTGCCGCGCCGTATCGTGACGGCCTGGTATGTCGGTGTCGTGGGCGACGGCAGCCATGCCCGCGCCCTGACTTACTCCACGAGTCTCATGTACCGCACGGTCGAAGATCGCCTGCGCCCGCCGAGCTATGCGTATGGCGGCTATGGAAGCTGGCGTGTGGACCCGCGCAGCGTGCGGCTCGCGCCGCTCGTGGCCACTGCCTCCGCGCGTGCTTAGTTAGCCCTGCAATCAGCCGGGATCATCGACTCCACAGTTCCTCTCATGCTTGCGCCGCACGCCGCGCGTGCGGCTGCGCTCATCACATTCTCAGAACATGTCCTCTGAAACCAACGCGCCGAGCAGCGCCGATGTCGTCGTGATCGGCTCGGGCATCATCGGTTCGCTCGTCGCGCACAAGCTGGCGCGGCAAGGCGCATCTGTCCTGATCCTCGAGTCCGGCCCGCGCGTGACGCGCGAGCAGATCGTGGCGGGCTTTCGCAATTCGCCGCGCAAGAACGACTTCATGTCGCCGTACCCGTTCTCCTCGTGGTCGCCGCATCCGGTCTACAAGCCCACGAAGAACGACTACATCGTGCAGAACGGCCCTTATCCTTACGAGCCGGAATATATCCGCATCGTGGGCGGCACGACATGGCACTGGGCGGCGCAGGCATGGCGCATCTTGCCGAACGATCTGCGCCTGAAGACGCTGTATGGCGTCGGCCGCGACTGGCCCATGTCCTACGAGGAACTGGAGCCGTTCTACTACGAGGCCGAAGTGAAGATGGGCGTTTCCGGTGCGCCGGACAACGGCTCGCCGCGCAGCAAACCCTTTCCGATGCAGCCCGTCACCGAGTCGTATCTGGAACAGCGCTTTCGCGAGCGGCTCGCGCCGGCGGGCATCGCCGTCGTCACGAACACGACCGCGCGCAACAGCCGCACCTACGATGGCCGTCCCGCCTGCTGCGGCAACAACAACTGCATGCCGATCTGTCCGATCGACGCCCAGTATCACGGCGGTCTCGCCGCCGATGCAGCCGAAGCGGCAGGCGTGAAGCTGATCCCCAATGCGGTGGTCTACAGGATCGAGCACGACGCCAGCGGCAAGATCGCGGCCGTGCATTACTACACGCCGGAGAAAGCGTCGCACCGTGTGACCGCGAAGACCTTCGTTCTGGCGGCGAACGGTATCGAAAGCCCGCGCCTTCTGCTGATGTCGGCAAGCGACAAGTTCAGGAACGGTCTCGCGAACAGTTCGGGCACCGTCGGCCAGAACCTGATGGATCACCCGAGCAACGGGCTCACCTTCGACGCGGAAGACGAAGTCTGGGCGGGCCGCGGACCGATGAGTCCGTCGTCGATTCAGTTGATGCGCGACGGCGCGTTTCGCAGCGAACACGCGGCGTTCCGTGTGGACATCAGCAATTCGTCGCAGGTGCTGGCCGTCACTCAGGATCTGATCGCCAAGGGTGTCTACGGTCCCGAACTCGGCAAACAGCTGCGCGAACGCGCGGCGCATCAGGTCAGCCTGAAGAACGTGCTGGAGATCTTGCCCGACCGGCGCAATCGTCTCTATCTCAGTGACAAGAAAGATGCGCTCGGCCTGCCGCGACCGGCGGTCGAATACCGCATGAGCGATTACGTCGAGAAGGGCATGCAGGCTTCGAAAGCGTTCTATATCAAGGTGGCCGGACTGATGGGCGGCACCAACCTGCGCCACAGTCCCGATGGCGTCTACAGCAACAATCAGCACATCACCGGCACGCTTTCGATGGGCCACGACGCAAGCGATTCCGTCTGCGATGCCTGGGGCCGCACGCACGATCACGAAAACCTCTTTCTCGCGAGCACGGGCGTGATGCCGACTGCCGCGACGGTCAACTCGACCCTGACCGGCGCCGCGCTGGCGTTGCGCACGGCCGAACAGATCCTGAAGGAGGCGCGATGAGCCGCGTTCATCAAGTCTTCGACCTTCGCGGCACGCTTCGGCGTGCACTTGCCGCAGGCATCGCAGCGGCATGCTGCGTCATCGGACTCGGGCCGGGCGCGGCTCATGCGCAGGCCGCCGTCGATGAAGCCAGCCTGATCCGGCAAGGCGAGTATCTGGCGCGCGCCGGCGACTGCGTTGCCTGTCACACGGCGGCGGGCGGCAAGGCATTCGCGGGCGGTCTGGCCATTGCGTCGCCATTGGGCGCCATATGGTCGACCAACATCACGCCTTCGAAGACGCACGGAATCGGCGCCTATAGCGAGGCGCAATTCGGCGCCGCGCTGCGCGAAGGCAAGCGCGCCGACGGCGCATCGCTCTATCCGGCGATGCCCTATACGTCTTTCGCCAAATTGACCGATGCGGACGTCCACGCGCTCTACACGTATTTCATGAAGGCCGTGCCCGCGGTGGATACGCCGGTCCCGCATACTGATTTGCCGTTCCCGTTCAGCATTCGCGCGGCGCTGATTCCGTGGAACCTGATGTTCGTCGACAAGCACAGCTTTACGCCGGACTCGCAAAAGAGCGTCGAATGGAATCGCGGCGCTTATCTCGTCCAGGGCCTCGCGCATTGCAGCACCTGTCACACGCCGCGAAACCTCGCGATGGCCGAAGAGACTTCGCATGATCTCGCGGGCGGAACCGTGGGCGGCTGGTATGCGCCCAACATTACGTCCGATGTCGAAAGCGGCATCGGCGGATGGAGCGAGCAGGATATCGTCGCCTATCTGAAGACGGGCGTGGCGCCGGGCAAGGCGCAGGCAGCGGGGCCGATGGCCGAGGCAGTCAACCACAGCTTTCAGCATCTGACCCAGCCGGACCTCGAAGCGATGGCCTTCTACCTGAAGACGGTGCCTGCGGTGCATGATCCCGCCGCTGCACGTTCGCCGGGCGCGGCGGGCGGTCTCATCGAAGATCAGGATGCGGTCCGTCAGGAACCGTGGCCCGCCGACCCGGATCGCCTGAGCGGCGCACAACTCTACGACGCGCATTGCGCGAGCTGTCATCAGGCCAATGGACAGGGCAGCGAGGATGGCGCTCTGCCGCCGTTGCTGCATAACACGGTCTTCCGCGCGGGCAGCGCGAACAACGTGGTGATGGCGATGCTGCAAGGCGTGTCGCATCCGGAGTCCGACGCGCGCGCGCCCGAGGGCATCGACATGCCCGCTTTCGGGAAGCGGCTGTCCGACACGCAAATCGCGACGCTGACGCGCTATCTGACGAAGCAGTTCGGTGGCCAGGAGGTGGACGTGACGCCGCAAGACGTGGCGCAACTGCGTGCGGGCGGACCGGTGTCGCCGCTCGCGAGCAACGCACGCTGGATGATCGCGGCGTTGGTCGTCGCGGCGGTGATGCTGGGCGTCTTGCTGATCGCGAGGTGCAAACGCCGCAGGCGCTGATGCCGCGAGGGCGCGTTCTTACGTCGTCCAGAGCCGCAGCGGCTTCGCGTCGACGCCATGCACGATCGGCCGCAGTTGCGTCCAGCAGTCGATGAACGCGCGCTGCAGCGGCTCCATCGAGCGGCCGATCGCACGCACGATCAGCACGCCCGGCGTGATGCACGATGCGCCCGCGCGTAGCTCGGTATCGAAGGGAAGCTGCGCGGTGAGGGCTTCGGCGAGTGCGTCGTCGCAGGCGGGGCCGATCGCCCAGAGCGTGCCGTACGCGGGGAAGCCCGCGAGCCCTTGCGCGGCATCGCGCAGCGGATCGTTCGCCGCGAGCAGCATGCGTTCGAACCAGAGCGTCGTGCCGTCGCGCTGCGCGATCCGCGAGATCGACTTGATGTGACCTTGCGTCCACTTCTCGCCGGCGGCGGCGCGGCCGAGCAGCATCGCGTCCCAGCCGATGGCGGTCGCGCTTTCATCGAGCGTGAGATGCATGTCCAGCTCGACGTTCGACGACTCGAACACGATGTTATTTTGCGGCAGCCAGTCGAGCTTCGCGTGCGCCGCAAGATCGATGTCGATGCGCTGCGTCGCGAGCTTTCCGTTGGCCTTGTACCACTTGGTCGCGCCGGGCGTCGTGATGACGGCATGCGTGCGTTCTTGCAGACGTACGTCGATGGACAGTCGATCGCCGCCCGCGACGCCGCCCGGCGGATGCACGATCACCGCGTGACAGATATCGCCTTCGGGATAGAGCGGGCGTTGCAGGCGCAGCGGCCCTTCGTGTTTGCGATGCGCAAACGCGGTGCGGCCATGTTGATGCGCGAAGCCGAGTTCGAGCCGGCCGCGCCAGATGTCCGGATCGGCGAGCGTCGCGTGCGATTCGTGGTGCATGGCGGTGCGTTCAGGAGTGAGGCGCCATCATACGGCGATCAACTCCCGCACGCCATGCGCATCCATTTCCGAGCCCGCGCCGCCCGCGACGATCTCGCCGCGGCTCATCACCCAGTAGCGGTCCGCGAGTTCGCGCGCGAAGTCGTAATACTGCTCGACGAGCAGCACCGTCATGCCCATTTCATCGACGAGCTGGCGCAGCGTGCGGCCGATATCGCGAATGATCGACGGCTGGATGCCTTCGGTCGGTTCATCGAGAATCAGCAGTTGCGGCTCGCTCATCAGCGCGCGGCCGATGGCCAGTTGCTGCTGCTGACCGCCGGAGAGATCGCCGCCACGGCGGTTCTTCATGTCGCGCAGCACCGGGAACAGCGCGTAGATGTGGTCGGGAATCTTGGACGGCGCCTTGCGGCTCGCCGCGCCGACGAGCAGATTTTCCTCGACGGTAAGACGCCCGAAGATGTCGCGTCCCTGCGGCACATAGGCGAGTCCGCTCGCGACGCGCGCGTAAGTCGGCAGCGATGAAATCTTCGTGCCGCGCCAGCTGACAGTGCCGCTTTTCGTGGGCACGACGCCCATCAGGCAGCGCAGGAGCGTCGTCTTGCCGACGCCGTTGCGGCCGAGCAGCACGGTGAGCTTGCCGTCGGGGACGGTCATCTTCACATCGCGAAGGATGTGGCTGCCGCCGTAGTATTGGTTCAGGGCTTCGACTTCTAGCATGTGATTTCTCTGCTTTTTGCGTTTGTTTGCTTCGGCTTTTTCGTGGAATCCTGAATTCGCGTTGGTTTATTGGCACTGCCCCTGTGCGGGGCGGCAGTCACTTTCTTTGCTGCTGCAAAGAAAGTAACCAAAGAAACAGCTTCTCCCATCCAAAGTACTTCACACCGGCCGCGGCACAGGCGAATTGCCTTTGGCACGCATAGCGAGGGCCCTCGTAAATCAACGGGGCTTGGATCGCACACGGTTTGCGAAATCGCGCCGCCCAACGAACAGGTTCAGCACAAAATAGCTCCGGCCCGCTTCGCGGCCGACGGGTCAATCGGGTCGGCGCGTGCTTCTTTGCTAACACTTCCATCTCACCGCATGTGCGGCACGTTGGTTTCCCTTGCAGACCCGGCGGCAGCGCGTAGCGCCGTGCCGGAACTCTCTGGTGCTGAACCCGCGCCCTGAAACGTCTAGCTAGTCAGACCGTGCGCGATCCAAGCCCGGTGAGACCCTTGAAGGCACTTGCTACTGCCGTACCACGGGCTCTTCGCCTGTGCCGCGGCCGGCGTGAGGTACTTTGGATGGGGAAAGCTGCTTTCTTTGCCTACTTTCTTTGCAGCAGCAAAGAAAGTAGGTGCCGCCCCGCACAGGGGCAGTGCTAATAAACCGACGCGAAATCAGGATTCCACGAAAGCCCAAAAACAATCCTATCAACGCCCCAGATAAGACTCGATGACCGCCTCATCCCGCTTGACGTCCTCGAGCGTTCCTTCTGCAAGAACACGGCCTTCGGCCATCACGGTGACCTTTCCACTGTCCCCAGCAAGCGCGGCCACAAACTCCATATCATGCTCGACGACCATCATCGAACACGAACCGCGCAACTTGTTGAGCAACTCGGCGAGTTCCATCGTTTCGCGATCGGTCATGCCGGCCGCGGGTTCGTCGAGCAGCAGAAGGGCGGGCTGCTGCATCAGCAACATGCCGATCTCCAGCCGCTGCTTCTGCCCGTGCGACAGTTCGCCCGCCAGCCGCGTCGCCTGATGCTGAAGGCGAATCAGTTCGAGCGTCTCCTCGATGCGCGCCTGCGCCTCGCGATCCAGCCGCGCGCGCAACGACGCGAACCAGCGCTTGTCCGTCTTCATCGCGAGTTCGAGGTTCTCCCACACCGGATGATTCTCGAACACGGTCGGCTTCTGAAACTTGCGGCCGATGCCGGTACGCGCGATCACCGGCTCCGACATACGCGTCAAATCGAACGTCTGGCCGAGGAACACACGGCCGTCATCGGGCCGCGTCTTGCCGGTGATGACGTCCATCATCGTGGTCTTGCCCGCGCCGTTCGGGCCGATCACGCAGCGCAACTCGCCCACATCGATCGAGAGCGTCAGCTTGTTGAGCGCGCGAAAGCCGTCGAAGCTCACGGTCACGTCTTCGAGATAGAGGATCGTGCCGTGCGACACGTCGATCTCGCCGGGCGTGAGCACATGCCCGAGCCCCGAGACGACGTTGATGTTCTTGTGGCTCGATTCGGCCGGATCGGGCAAGGGCGGAATGGGCGGCAGATCGACGATCAAGGCATGATGTGCGGTCATTCGGCGGCCTCGGTTACATTCGCGGCGTGCGCCTTCCTGCGGCGCGCGAGATCGATGAGACCCATGATGCCGTTGGGCAACAGCAAGGGCACGAGCGTGAAGATGAGGCCCAGGAAGAACAGCCAGTATTCCGCGAAATACGCCGTGAAAAAGCTCTTCGCGCCGTTCACCGCGAATGCGCCGATGATCGGCCCGATCAGCGTGCCGCGTCCGCCGACGGCGACCCAGATCGCCATTTCGATCGAGTTCGCGGGCGACATCTCGTTCGGATTGATGATGCCCACCTGCGGCACGTACAACGCGCCCGCGATGCCGCACAGCACGGCCGACACGGTCCAGATGAACAGCTTGTAGGCGAGCGGGCTGTAGCCTAGGAACATGAGACGCGTCTCGCCGTCGCGCACGCCGGTGACGACGCGCCCGAGCTTCGAAGTGACGATCCAGCGCGCCGCGAGAAACGCGAGCACGAGCACCGCGAACGTGATCAGGAAGAGCGCCGTGCGCGTGCCCGGATGCGTGACGTTGAAGCCCGCGATGCGCTTGAAGTCCGTAAAGCCGTTGTTGCCGCCGAAGCCCGTCTCGTTGCGATAGAAGAGCAGCATCGCGGCGAAGGTCATCGCCTGCGTGATGATTGACAGATACACGCCCTTCACGCGAGAACGGAACGTGAAGAAGCCGAACACCCACGCGAGCACGCCCGGCACTAGCACGATGAGCAAGAGCGCATACCAGAGATGCTCGGTGCCTTCCCAGTACCACGGCAGCTTGTGCCAGTCGAGAAACACCATGAAGTCCGGCAGATCGCTCTTGTAGACGCCTTCGCGGCCGATCGAGCGCATCAGATACATGCCCATCGCGTAGCCGCCGAGCGCGAAGAAGAGCGCGTGTCCCAGACTCAAAATGCCGCAGTAGCCCCACACGAGATCGAGCGCGAGCGCGCCGATCGCATAGCACATGAGCTTGCCGGTCAGCGTCATCGCGTAGGCGGACAGATGCAGCGCGCTCGTCTCCGGCAGCACGAGCGCGGCAATCGGCACGTAGATGCCCATCGCGATGATGAGCGCGATCAGCGCAAGCCAGCCGTTACGCGGCAGCAGCGCGGCGCGCGGCGGAAGACCTAACGCGAAGCCCGCGCGCGCGGCGCCGGCATCGGGTTGAGGCGCGACGTCCAGATTGGCGCCGATATTGGTCGAAGCGGTCATGGGTCAGGCCTCCGCGCTGCGGCCCTTGAGGGCGAACATGCCCTGCGGACGCTTCTGAATGAACAACACGATCAGCACGAGCACCGCGATCTTCGCGAGCACCGCGCCCCAGAACGGCTCGACCGCCTTGCTGACGAGTCCGAGCCCGAAGCCGCCGATCACCGTGCCGGCCAACTGCCCGACGCCGCCCAGCACCACCGCCATGAACGAATCGATGATGTAGCTCTGACCGAGATCCGGGCCCACGTTGCCGATCTGCGAGAGCGCGCAGCCGCCGAGTCCCGCGATGCCCGCGCCGAACGCGAACGCGTACGAATCGACGCGCGCGGTCTTCACGCCGACGCACGCGGCCATGCGGCGGTTCTGCGTCACGGCGCGCACGAAGAGGCCGAGACGCGTGCGCGTGAGCACGGCCCATGCGATCAGCACGACTGCGAGCGAAAACGCGAGAATGGTCAGGCGGTTGTACGGCAGGATCAGGTTCTGCATGACGGCGACGCCGCCGCTCATCCACGACGGGTTGATCACCTGCACGTTCTGCGCGCCGAAGAGCGTGCGTGTCGCCTGAATCAGGATCAGGCTGACGCCGAACGTGGTCAGCAGCGTCTCCAGCGGACGGCCATAGAGATGCTTGAGCACGAGTCGTTCGAGCACGATGCCGACCAGCGCCGCCGCGGCGAACGACACCGGCACCGCGAACAGCGGATACCAGTTGAACGCGGCGGGCGCGTAATGCTGCACGAGATTCTGCACGACGTAAGTCGCATACGCGCCGATCATCAGGAACTCGCCGTGCGCCATGTTGATGACGCCGATCAACCCGTACGTGATCGCAAGCCCGAGCGCCGCGAGCAGCAGCACGCTGCCGAGCGACAGACCCGCGAAGAGCGTGCCGAAGATTTCGCTGCGGCGCTGAATCGAATCGAGTGCGTAGAGGCCTTCCTGCGCGGCGTTGCGCACGCGCTCGTCGGGTTCGTTGAAGCTGCCGTCGGCCTTCTTCGCGACGATCGGGCGCAGCAATTCGTACATGTCGAGATCGTGGCGCGCGGCGACGAGTTGCGCTGCCTCCAGCCGCTTGCTCACGTCGGGATCGTGCAGGGCGGTCATCGCCCAGAGCGTGTCGAGACGCTTCTTCAGATCGGCATCTTTTTCGATGGCGCGCGCGCGATCGATCATCGGCTTCATGGCCGCGTCCGGGTTCTTCAGCAACGCGGCAATCGCATCGCGGCGCTTTGCGATATCGGGCGATGCAAGCTGCAATCCCGACACCGCGCCCGCCACTTTCGTGCGCAGCGTGTTGCTGAGCGTGATGGTCTGCGCATCGGGCGCATCGAGCGACTTGCCGGTGATCGGGTCCTTGTTGCCCGCATCGGTCTGGATGACGACGCGGCCGTTGTCGGTCGCCGCAGCCGTTCCGTCGGCGAGCGCCGCGAGCACGGCGACGGACGGCGCATCGGCCTGGGCGATGAGCTTGTCGATGGCGGCGGATTTGGCTTCGAAGTCGTCGCCCGCGAGCGGGGCGAGATCGTCGCTGGTGAGCGCGTGGGCGCTGAACGGGGCGATCGCGATGAAGAGCACGAGCAACGCGCGCACGAAGGGTGAGGCGAGCGAACCGGTCATGGTGGCCTTTCTTGTGAGACTACGACGGCCGCGCGCATCGTCGGCGCGCGCGGCCTGACTGCTTCAAGCCGTCAATACATCACGCCGTGCGTACGCGCTGGCGGCGCAGGAACGCGGGGATCGAGCTGACCACGTCCGGCTTGCCTTCGTTGCCGGCGATATACGGGCTCCACGGCTGCGCGCGCACCGCGGTCTTGGTTTTCCACACGACGTTGAACTGGCCGTCGCCGCGAATCTCGCCGATCATCACGGGCTTGTGCAGATGGTGGTTGCCGTCCATCGACAGCGTGAAGCCCGAGGGCGCGGCGAACGTCTGGCCGATCATCGCGACGCGCACCTTGTCGACGTCGGTGCTCTTCGCCTTCTCGACCGCCTGCTTCCACATGTGAATGCCGACGAAGGTCGCCTCCATCGGATCGTTGGTGACGCGCTTGTCGCCGCCCGGCAGGTTCTGCGCCTTCACGTACTCGAAGAACTCCTTCTCGAACTTCGAGTTGTTGGTGTTCTTCACCGACATGAAGTAATTCCACGCGGCCAGGTGACCGACGAGCGGCTTGGTGTCGATGCCGCGCAGTTCCTCTTCGCCGACCGAGAATGCGACGACGGGCACGTCGGTCGCCTTCAGGCCCTGGTTGCCGAGTTCCTTGTAGAACGGTACGTTCGAATCGCCGTTGATCGTAGAGATAACGGTCGTCTTTCCCCCTTGGGCAAAGGTCTTGATGTTCGCGACGATGGTTTGATAGTCGCTATGTCCGAACGGTGTGTAGACCTCTTGAATGTCCGCATCCTTGACTCCCTTGGAGTGGAGGAAGGCGCGCAGGATCTTGTTGGTCGTGCGCGGATACACGTAGTCGGTGCCGAGCAGGAAGAAGCGCTTGGCGCTGCCGCCTTCCGGTCCCATCAGATATTCGACGGCGGGGATCGCCTGCTGATTCGGCGCGGCGCCCGTATAGAACACGTTGCGCGACATCTCTTCGCCTTCGTACTGAACCGGGTAGAAGAGCAGGCCGTTCAGTTCCTCGAAGACCGGCAGCACCGACTTGCGCGACACGGACGTCCAGCAGCCGAACACGACGGCGCATTTGTCCTGCGTGAGCAGCTGACGCGCTTTCTCGGCGAAGAGCGGCCAGTTCGACGCCGGGTCGACGACGACCGGCTGAAGCTGCCGGCCCATCACGCCGCCGCTCTTGTTGATGTCCGCGATGGTCATGAGCGCCGTGTCCTTCAGCGACGTCTCGGAGATCGCCATGGTGCCCGACAGCGAATGCAGAATGCCGACCTTGATCGGACCGGTATCGGCGGCTTGGGCTTTCGAGATCGGAAGCTGACCCGCAAGGGCGAGCGCGCCCGACATGGAGCCGAACTTCAGCAAACTGCGACGTTTCATGAGTGTGTTCCCCTTGCCGATGTGTAGTTTGAGCAATGACGATTGCCCGGCACGTTCTGCAAGGGTTATGCCAATCGGGGCGAAATGCCCGAGTGGTGCGGGTCTGGCGCTTGTTCTACGGAATTTTTACTGAGTAGGGTGTTCGCTTCGCGGCGGGGTTTTGGTGCATGCGTGGGCTTGCATGCATCGTTGCGGTGCGGATTCGCTTTGTAACGGCCACTTTGGGTTTTGGCGGGACTCCGTGTTTGTGACTGTTGGACAACGCTGTCGCAGACGAATGGAATGAACTCGCGGGGTGTGGCCGCCATCCGGGGCCAACGGCGGGCCTCGCTCGCGTTGCTTGTCTCATCACGCGCACCGGACGCGAGCCCTCATAGGTTTGCGTTGGACACGTATCCGGTAGTTGAGCCTCTCGGAAGAAATGGTCCGCGCCATTCGGCGGGTCGGACGCATTCTTATCGCTGCGATGACTTCATAAGTCTTTTAAATTTCTCTCCAATTACCCATCCATTACCCGAGTTGCATTTGACTTTTGTGTACATATCGACTTTCCCGGCCATATCCATACCCGGCTCACACACGTCTGTTGGCTTCAAAAAGAATAGTAGACTTCCGTCAGGACGGTCATAGACGGGTACCTTTTCGGTCGCGATCCAAATCTCATTAGCGTGGTCGGTGCAGCCAATTAACATAACTGTCACCCAAAGCAGGAGGCTATTTTTTCGGATACACATTTTGCCCGACAAGTCGTTTGGAATGTTTTAGTCCTATCATGAGATCGGCCGGCGAAATCGTGTCCATGAACTCGAATCTCGGGTCGTGCGCCTGAATTCCAGCAATCTCTAACACTTCAGCGACATTGGACGAACAGCTATTGTCCGAGACAGAGTACGGTCTGTTCTCCGCCATCCGCCGCCTGATTTCCGACAACATTTTCTGCTTCTCAGATGTCGTCACGCGGAGAACATATCCCCACGAGTCTCTCCGCATAAAAACCTGTTGCCGCTGCAGATAGTGCTCTTTTGTATCTTTGTCCCAGCCCGGATGTGCGCGCCCTTATTCAATACCGTCTATGACGATGGCGGAATGACCAAATTGAGAACCCATGGAGATTGCTCGGGAGTCGCTGACTATTATCTCAATCGTGTCTGTCTGAACGTGGACCTGTTTGGGCGTCGAATCGGATGTTGGTGTGGTCGTTCTGGTTGCAATCTTGGTTAGCGTGTTTCCGCTAGGCGACTTGATTTGATCCATACTATATGTACTCAGACGTAAATTCGAACAGATTCGGCGCTGGCCGTAGATGAAAGCAAGTGCGTACGCCCATCCTCATCGGTAACTCCATGCTCAATTTCGCCAGTTGCCCGCTCTATTGCGTATTCAAAGTTTGCTAGTGGCTGCCCAGTTGTGTTGTCCAATAACTGAAATAACTCATCGAAGTTAGAAGGCGCGTTATCGATGAATGCCGCTGCTGCGCCGCTTCGATCCGTTGCATGCGTCCCGACGTTTCCAAGTGTCTGGGCCAGATCGTCGTACCATGCTTCTCCTGCGAGTCTTGCGAAAATGCGCGGATGTTCCGTGCAACCACATACAACAACATCATTCTCAAGTGCTATCTCGTTTGCACCCAAGGTCATACGACGCGGACCGCCTTCCTTTGCGATATACCCTGTCTTCTTGCAGACGGGACAATAAGCTGCTCCATTGATGAGCGCGGCCTGATGTCCGCCCAGCATGAAAATCAGCCCCTTGTAATCGCAGATTTCTCCGTTGTTAGTGAGCTTGTCTCCGACCACTGCGAATCGTCGCATCATGTTCGCCCCCCGCTACTTGTTTCGTTATGCTTGATTTCTGGCATGCATCTCGACTCCTGAAATGCTGATGTTCGCCCGCATGGGGCGAGTATCAGCATACGAGGGCAGCGAAGTGAGGCAAGCAGACTCGGGCAACGAAACCGCAATGTCGACAAATCTTGACGACATTGCGAGATATGAGGGACAGAAAAGTCCGGCAGCGTGGCTGCGCCGGACTCAAGGCTTGGCGGTCTATAGCCGTTTGGGCTCGCGACGCTCGCGCAATGCGGGCGAAGATTTCGGCAGCGTCTATAAGCGTGAAGCTATTAATGCAGTATTGATAAACCCTACCGATTCACCATCCGCGCCGGCACGCTCAACGCGAGCAGCGCGCCGAGCACGAGAAAGCCCGCGAGCATATACATGCCACTCGCAGTCGATGACGTGACCTGCTTCAGCCACCCGACCAGATAAGGGCTGAGAAACCCGGCCAGGTTGCCGAGCGAATTGATCATCGCGATGCCGGCAGCCGCGCCCGTCCCGGCGAGAAACGCCGTCGGCAGGCTCCAGAACAGCGGCAGCGTGGTGAGAATGCCCATCGTCGCGAGCGTGAGGCCGATCATCGCGAGCATCGTGTTCGACGACCACACCACCGACAGCACCAGCCCGATCGCCCCGATGAACGCCGGAATCGCGATATGCCAGCGGCGCTCGCCAGTACGGTCCGCGCTGCGCGCCGCGTACAGCATGCCGATCACCGCCACGCCGTAGGGAATGGCGGAAAGCAGTCCGACCTGCAACGGATCGGAGACGCCCATCGACTTGATGATCGTGGGCAGCCAGAAGCTCACGCCGTATAGACCCATCACGAAGGAAAAGTAGATCAGGCTCATCAGCCACACCTTCGGGCTCGACAGAATCTTGCCGATCGACGGATCTTCCTTCGAGACGTTATCCGCCGCGATGTTGCGTTCAAGTAGCTCGCGTTCTTCCGTCGTGAGCCACTTGGCCTTCGCGATGCGATCGTCGAGTTTCGCGAGCACGACCAGGCCCACGATCACCGAAGGAATGCCTTCGAGCAACAGCAGCCATTGCCAGCCATGCCAGCCGTGCACGCCGTCGAAGGCCTTCATGATCCAGCCGCTGATCGGCCCGCCGATCAGTCCCGACAGCGCGATGGCCGTCATGAACAGCGTCGTCATGCGTCCGCGCCGGCGCGCCGGAAACCAGTACGTCAGATAAAGAATGATGCCGGGGAAGAAGCCCGCTTCGGCCGCGCCGAGCAGAAAGCGCATCACGTAGAACATCGTCGGCGTGGTGACGAACATCGTGAGCGCGGAAATGATGCCCCACGAGATCATGATCCGCGCGATCCACACCCGCGCGCCGACGCGATGCAGGATCACGTTGCTCGGAATCTCGAAGATGAAGTACCCGAAAAAGAAGATGCCCGCGCCGAAGCCGTACACGGCGTCCGACAGTTGCAGATCGGCGGCCATCTGCAGCTTGGCGAAGCCGACGTTCACGCGGTCCAGATAAGCGACCACATAGCAGATCAGAAGCAGCGGCGAGAGCCGCCACGCGACCTTGCGATACGTGGCTTCCTCGAACGCGGACGGCGCGCCGGCGCCGGGGCGAGGCATCGGATTGGCGGTGCTGGCCATGCTTGTCTCCTCTCGTTATGTACGCGTCGCACCGAAGCGGATGGGCCCGCCCGGCGATTACAGACGCGTAAGGATTCTAGCCGTTCAGCATCGGCGCCAAGTGCGTGTCGGGGCTAGGGAAAGCACCGATGCGACCCGCGCGCCGCGGACCTCGCCGCGGCGCGCGCACCGGCTCATGCAGCAGCATGCGCAGCGGCTTCAGACGCAGCGTCCGCCGTCCACTTCGAGCGCGACGCCGGTGATGAACTCGGCCTCGTCGGAGGCGAGATAGAGCGCGGCGTTCGCGATGTCCTGCGGCGTCGAGAGGCGGCCGAGGGGAATGGTCGCGAGGAATTTGCGGCGGTTCTCCGGCGTGTCTTCCACGCCCATGAATTCGGCGAGCAAACCGGTTTCGCCCATCACCGGATTGATGCAGTTCACGCGGATGCGGTCCGGGCCCAGTTCGACCGCGAGCGCCTTGCTCGCGATGATCACCGCCGCCTTGCTGCCGTTGTACCAGACGAGGCCCGGACGCGGCCGCACGCCCGCCGTCGACGCAATGTTGATGAACGCGCCGCCGCCTTGCTGGCGAAAGTACGGCACGAACTGCTCGACGCTCCAGTAGATGCTCTTCACGTTCACCGCGTAGACACGGTCGAACTCGGCTTCGGTGACGTCGAGCACGGGCTTGTTACGGTGCGTCGTGCCCGCATTGTTGACGACGACCTGCACGCTGCCGAAATCTTCGATGGCCGCGTCGTGCAGCTTCTGCCAGTCTTCGCGCCTGGTCACGTCGCCCTGAACGGCGATCGCGCGGCCGTGCGCCGCTTCCGGCGACGACGCCAGCGCGATCTCGCTCGCCACGCGCTCGGCGGCCGGGCCGTTCAGATCGTTCACGACGACGTTCGCCCCTTCGCGCGCAAACGTCTTCGCGATGCCTTCGCCGAAACCCGAGCCGCCGCCCGTCACGATCACCGTCTTGCCTTGCAGTCGCATACTGTCTCCTTTGTTGTCGATTCGAACGTCAGCCGTGTTTGATCGCGATGGTCTTCAAGGTCGTGAAGCCGTACAGCGCCTCGAAGCCTTTCTCGCGTCCGTGTCCCGAATGCTTCACGCCGCCGAACGGCAACTCGATGCCGCCGCCCGCGCCGTAATTGTTGATGAACACCTGTCCCGAGCGCACGCGGCGCGCGAGGCGCATCTGGCGGGCGCCGTCGCGCGTCCAGATGCCGGCCACGAGGCCGTAGTCGGTGCCGTTGGCGAGCCGCAGCGCGTCGGCTTCGTCGTCGAAAGGCATGGCGGCGAGCACCGGGCCGAAGACTTCTTCGCGCGCGAGGCGGTGCGTCGGCGGGACATCGCGCAGAAGCGTGGGCGCCTGATAGAAGCCGGCTTCGGGCGCTTCCGCGACCACTTCGCCTTGCGCGGCCATCGCGATGCCGTCGTGCTGCGCGTCCGACAGAAAGTCCCACACGCGCTGCTGCTGCTTCGCGCTGATGAGCGGCCCGCAATCGAGATCGAGCGTGCTCGGCCCGACCTTGAGCGCGGCGAAGGCCTGCGCCAGACGCTCCATGAGCGGCTCGTAGGCGGCGCGCTCGATCAGCACGCGGCTGCCGGCCGAGCAGGTCTGTCCGGCGTTCTGCACGATCGCGGCGACGAGCACGGGCAGCGCGGCGTCGAAATCGGCATCGGCGAAAACGATCTGCGGCGACTTCCCGCCGAGTTCCAGCGTGACGGGAATGTGGTTGTCGGCGGCCATCTTGGTAACGGCGGCGCCGGTCGCGGGCGAGCCGGTAAACGAAATATGGTCGATGCCCGGATGACGCGCGAGCGCCGCGCCCGCTTCGTGCCCGTAACCGGTGACGATATTCAGCGCGCCTTCGGGCAACCCCGCTTCGGCGGCCAGCTCCGCGATGCGCAACAGCGACAGGCACGCGTCCTCCGCCGGTTTCGCGACGCACGCGTTGCCGGTCGCGAGCGCGGCGCCGACGCTGCGCCCGAAAATCTGCAGCGGATAATTCCACGGCACGATATGGCCCGTCACGCCGTGCGGCTCGCGGATCGTGAGCACGGTGAAGCCGGACTGATAGGGCAGGGTTTCGCCGTGCAGCTTGTCGGCGGCGCCTGCGTAAAACTCGAAATAGCGGGCGATGCCCGTGGCGTCGGCGCGCGCCTGTTTGAGCGGCTTGCCGGTGTCGCGCGCCTCGATCTGCGCGATTTCCTCGTGGCACGCGCCGATCAGCATCGACAGGCGCGCGAGAATGCGCCCGCGCTCGGCGGCGCTCATCGCGCCCCACGGGCCTTCGTAGGCGGCGCGTGCAGCGGTGACGGCCCGGTCGATGTCGGCCGCCGTGCCGCGCGCGATCTGCGCGAAGATCTGGCCGTCCGACGGATCGACTACCGGAATCGTCTCGCCGACAGACGGCGCGACCCAGCGGTTGTTGATGAAATGTTTCGCTTCTTCCATGCATGTCTCCTGATTGTGGTGTCAATCCCGCGACGCCCGATCGATTATCGCGCTGTCGTTCGCCGTACGTTCGCCGCATGTCCGTCCTATGTCCGCACGGTCGGGGCGCGGGTCCCGTTTGGCTATAATGACGCATTCACGCGCCGGCATGCGCGCGCCGATCATCGCCGCGCGGCGGCTTCATTCATCGACCGTCCGCCCGTGCGTTTTCTTCTCCGACTCAACTTCTCCAGAGAGCGCTCATGAGCTTCAACAACGTACCTCCCGGCAAGGATCTCCCGCAGGATTTCAACGTCATCATCGAGATTCCCGCGCAAAGCGATCCGGTCAAATACGAAGCGGACAAGGACATGGGCCTGCTCGTCGTCGACCGCTTCATCGGCACCGGCATGCGTTATCCGGCCAACTACGGCTTCATCCCGCAGACGCTCTCCGGCGACGGCGACCCGGTCGACGTGCTCGTCATCACGCCGTTCCCGCTGCTGGCGGGGTCGGTCGTGCGCGCGCGCGCCCTCGGCATGCTGCAAATGACGGATGAATCGGGCGTGGATGCCAAGCTGGTCGCCGTGCCGCACGACAAAATTTGCCCGATGACGGCGAACATCAAGTCGATCGACGACGTGCCCGAATATCTGAAAGACCAGATCAAGCACTTCTTCGAGAACTACAAGGCGCTCGAAAAGGGCAAGTGGGTGAAGGTCGAGGGCTGGGCGGGCATCGACGCCGCGCACAAGGAAATTTCGGAAGGCGTCGCGAACTTCGGCAAGTAAGCACGGTTTTCGACGCGTTTTCGACGAAGCGCCGCCGCGTTGCAGAAACGCGGCGGCGTTTTTTTATTCTTCTTCGCTTGCCTCGCTCCGGGGCAACAGCGATTCGAGCGTTCTCTCTCCCGCGATCAACGCGCGCTTCTGCAGCGCGGTCAACTGCTTGACGCGATATTCCGCGCGCAACGCCTCCGATCTCCCCGCCAGTTCGAACGACGCCAGCACGCGCAGCGGCTTACGCGCGCGCGTATAGCGCGCGCCCTTGCCGCTCGCGTGCGCGGTGAAACGCGCCTCGACGTCCGTCGCGATACCGGTGTAGAGGCTGCCGTCAGCGCATTCGATCAGATAGAGGAACCAGGGCATCGGCGAGTGATGGAAGTGTGCGGCGCATTATCGCCGATAAGCATCGCGGCGGAGCGCGTCTGCCGCTCGGGCGGGGCGCGGCGAGTTGCGCGAGAATAGCCGCTTTGGGGTGCGCTCGAAGCTTAAGGCGCGCGCCGTCGATATTTCAGCGAGGTAGCCTGTTGAATCGCGAGGTCGAAATTCATGTAGTCGATACGCTTGCCGAGATTCCGGCCGACGACTGGAACCGGCTTGCCGGCGACAATCCGTTCGTGCGCCACGCGTTTCTGGCGGCGCTGCAGGACACGGGATGCGCGGTCAGGCGCACCGGCTGGCGACCGCATCATCTGCTGCTGATGCGCGGCAGTACGCTCGCCGGTGCGATGCCGTTGTATCTCAAGTCGCACTCGCGCGGTGAATACGTGTTCGATCACGCCTGGGCCGACGCCTTCGAGCGCCACGGCCTGCGCTATTACCCGAAGGCGCTGTCGGCCGTGCCGTTTTCGCCGGTGACGGGACCGCGCCTCATCGCGGCGGATCACGAGGATCGCGTGCTGCTCGCGCGCGGAGCGATCGAACTCACGCGCCAAATGGAATTGTCTTCGCTGCACGTGTTGTTTCCGCATGCACAGGACGTCGCGGCGCTGAAGGACGCGGGCTACATGCTGCGCGAAGGCGTGCAGTTCCACTGGGAGAATCTGCCCGGCGACGGCTACGCGAGCTTCGACGCCTTCCTCGCGACGATGAGTCACGACAAGCGAAAGAAGGTGAAGCAGGACCGGCGCCGCGTGACGGAAGCGGGCGTCACCTACACGTGGCTGCGCGGTGCGCAAATCGACGAAAGCGCGCTCGATTTCTTCTACGACTGTTACGACAACACGTATCGCGAGCACTGGAACGCGCCGTATCTGACGCGCGAATTCTTCGGCCGGATCCACGCCGAGGCGCCCGACAGCATCCTGCTCGTCATCGCCGAAGCGGACGGCGCGCGGCTCGCCTGCGCGCTCAACATGATCGGCGGCGACACGATGTACGGCCGCTACTGGGGCACGCGCGAGTTCGTCTCGGGCCTGCACTTCGAGACGTGCTACATGCAGGGCATCGCGTATTGCATCGAGCATGGACTGGCGCGTTTCGAGGGCGGCGCGCAGGGCGTGCACAAGATGTCGCGCGGTCTCCTGCCGACGCCGACATGGTCCGCGCACTGGATCGCGGATCAGCGCTTCGCGCACGCGATCGCCGAGTTCCTCGACGCCGAAACCGAGGCGATGGATCATCACATCGTCGAACTCGAAGCGCATACGCCGTTCAGAAAAAAGACCTGAAACCGCGTGCGATAATCGACGCGGGTTCTCGCCCCATTTCACGTTCCGATTCACGCCGCGTCTTTCCCGCTGCAATCCGCGCAAACCAATGTCGACCATGAGCAGAAACTTCTTCAACCTGTACAGCCATGATTTCGCGCGCGTCGCTGTCGGCGTGCCGGTGTGCAGGGTCGCCGATCCGGCGTTCAACGCGGCGCAGACCATCGCGCTCGCGCAGCAGGCGGCGGCGCGCGGCGCGGTGCTCGTCGCGTTTCCCGAGCTCGGCATTTCCGCCTATACGTGCGACGACCTCTTTCATCAACGCGCCTTGCTCGACGCCTGCGAAGACGCGCTGAACGACATCGTCGAAGCGTCGAAGAAACTGAATGTGGCGATGATCGTCGGCGCGCCGGTGAGGGCGGAGCACAAGCTCTTCAATTGCGCGATCGTGATTGCGAACGGCGTCATTCGCGGCGTCGTGCCGAAGAGTTATCTACCGAACTACGGCGAGTTCTACGAAGCGCGGCAGTTCAGTCCCGCCGATGCCGCGACCACGCGCACGCTCTCGCTGTGCGGACAGGACGTGCCGTTCGGGGCGTCGCTGCTGTTCCAGATCAAGGATCTGCCGCTGTTTCGTTTCCACGTCGAGATTTGCGAAGACGTGTGGGTGCCGATTCCGCCTTCGTCGTTCGCGGCGCTCGCGGGCGCGACGGTGCTCGTGAATTTGTCGGCGTCGAATATCGTCGTGGGGAAGTCGGCTTACCGGCATCAGCTCGTCGGGCAGCAATCCGCGCGCTGCGTGGCGGCTTATCTGTACACGTCGGCGGGGAATGGGGAGTCGTCGACCGATCTGGCCTGGGACGGGCAAGGGCTCATCTACGAGAACGGCGAAATGCTCGCGGAATCCGAGCGTTTCTCCAGTGAGTCGCACATCATCTTCGCCGATGTCGATCTCGAACGCCTCTCCCGCGAACGCATGCGGCAGACCACGTTCGGCCGCTCGACGCACCGGCACGCGGACGAAGTCGCGCAATTCAACGTGATCGAATTCCCGCTCGCCGTGCCCGCTCAGGCGAAGCTGCCGCTGGAACGGCGCGTCGCGCGCTTTCCTTACGTCCCCGCCGACGCCGCGCGCCGCGACGAGCGTTGCAACGAGGTCTACAACATCCAGGTGCAGGCGCTGCTGCAACGGCTGCAATCGTCCGGCATCTCGAAGGTCGTCATCGGCATCTCGGGCGGCCTTGATTCCACGCATGCACTGCTCGTGTGCGCGAAAGCGATGGACCGGCTCGGCTTGCCGCGCGCGAACATCCTCGCCTATACGATGCCGGGCTTCGCGACCAGCGACCGCACGCTTGCTCAGGCGCGCGAGCTGATGCACGTGATCGGCTGCACGGCCGGCGAGATCGACATTCGCCCGAGCTGCGTGCAGATGCTGACCGACATCGGCCATCCGCACAGCACGGGCGCGGAGCAATACGACATCACCTATGAAAACGTGCAGGCCGGCGAGCGCACGAGCCATCTGTTCCGGCTGGCGAATTTCAACAACGCCATCGTGATCGGCACGGGCGATCTGAGCGAGCTGGCACTTGGTTGGTGCACCTACGGAGTGGGCGATCACATGTCCCACTACAACGTCAACGCGAGCGTGCCGAAGACGCTGATCACGCATCTGGTGCGCTGGGTGGCGGAGTCGGGGCAGATCGGCGACACCGGCACCGATGTCCTCGAAAACATCCTGAGCACCGATATCAGTCCGGAACTCATCCCGGGCAAGACGAGCGGCGTGGTCGAGCAGAAGACGGAGAGCGTGATCGGCCCGTACGAGTTGCAGGATTTCAATCTGTACTACACGCTGCGTTTCGGCTTTGCGCCGTCGAAGGTCGCGTTTCTCGCGCTCGCCGCGTGGCGCGATCGCGATGCGGGCGCGTGGCCGGAAGGCACGAAGGTTACGCGCAACCAGTACGACCTCGCCGCCATCCGCAAAAATCTGCGCATCTTTCTGGACCGCTTCTTCCGCACGAGCCAGTTCAAACGCTCATGCGTGCCGAATGCGCCGAAGGTCGGCTCGGGCGGCTCGCTGTCTCCGCGCGGCGACTGGCGCGCGCCGAGCGACTCGCAGGCGACGGTATGGCTCAAGGATCTGGAGCGCGTGCCGGCCACCGAGTAACGCGACGCGCGTATCGACATCGACCCACGAGCGCGCTGAACGCGACTAGAATCGAAAGCATCTGTCCGCACGCGGACACGACACTTTCCCGAACCCTTGAATTGATATCTGAAAAGAGGTCGCCATGAAACGCATCACCGCCATCATCAAACCGTTCAAGCTCGACGAAGTCCGCGAAGCGCTCGCCGAAGTGGGGCTCACGGGTTTGACGGTCACGGAAGTGAAGGGCTTCGGCCGTCAAAAGGGGCATACGGAGCTTTATCGTGGTGCAGAGTATGTCGTCGACTTCCTGCCGAAAGTGAAGATCGAAGTCGTCGTCGCCAACGATCAGACCGACCGGGTCATCGACGCGATCATCGGCGCGGCGCGCACCGGCAAAATCGGCGACGGCAAGATTTTCGTCGCCGATGTCGAGCGCGTCATCCGCATTCGCACCGGCGAGGAAAACGAAGCGGCGGTCTGAGCGCCGCGCGTTTTCATCAGCATCCGGCCCGCCACGCCGCGCGGGCCGTTCGCAACATCCCGCATAAGTTCTTCGAGCGCGCGCGTGCACCAGCGCGATGCGCGTCATCGTCCCCGAATTTTTTCCGCTGATTGTTTGCCGGACCGCAGGATTTTCGTATCCGTGCGGTAACATGACTTTTTCGTTATATTTTTGTAAGGATTCGTTTGATGCATCACGCGATCGGCTTCATCCAGGATCTCGCGGTGATCATGGCCATTGCGGGCGTCGTGACCGTGCTGTTCCACCGCCTGCGGCAGCCGGTTGTGCTCGGTTATATCGTCGCGGGCGTGATCATCGGGCCGTACACGCCGCCGTTCAATCTCATCCACGACGAACAGACCATCCAGACGCTCGGCGAACTCGGCGTCGTCTTCCTGATGTTTTCGCTCGGGCTCGAATTCAGCCTGCGCAAGCTGTTCAAGGTCGGCGCGACGGCCTTCGTCGCGGCGCTCTCGGAAATCGTGCTGATGATCTGGATCGGCTACGAGATCGGGCGCTGGTTCGGCTGGAACGCGATGGACTCGCTCTTCCTCGGCGCGATGCTCGCCATTTCGTCGACGACCATCATCGTGAAGGCGCTTTCCGAACTCGGCATGAAAGGCGAGGGCTTCGCGCAGCTCGTGTTCGGCATATTGATCGTCGAGGACATTCTCGCCATCGCGATGCTCGTGCTGCTTTCGGGCATCGCGCAGACGGGCTCGGTGAGCGCGGGCATCGCGGTCGTCACGCTCGGCAAGCTGTTGCTGTTCATGACGGTGTCGCTCGTGGTCGGCATTCTCACCGTGCCGCGTGCGCTCAATTACGTCGCGCGCGCGAAGAGCGACGAGATGCTGCTCGTCACCGTGCTCGGCTTCTGTTTCGGCTTCTGCCTGCTCGTCGTGAAGCTCGATTATTCGATCGCGCTCGGCGCGTTTCTGATCGGCGCGATCATGGCGGAGTCGAAGAATCTCGCGCGCATCGAGCATCTGATCGCGCCGGTGCGCGACATGTTCTCGGCGATCTTCTTCGTCACCATCGGGCTTCTGCTGAATCCGGCGGTGCTGGTCGACTATGCGTGGCCGATCGCCGTCATCACGGTCGCGGTGGTGCTGGGCAAGATCGTGTCGTGCGGGCTCGGCACGTTTCTCGCGGGCAAAGACGGACGCACGGCGATGCGCGTGGGCATGAGCGTCGCGCAGATCGGCGAGTTCTCGTTCATCATCGCGTCGCTTGGGTTGTCGCTCAAGGTCACGAGCAGCTTTCTCTATCCGATCGCGGTGGCCGTGTCCGCGCTGACGACGCTCTTCACGCCGTATCTGATGCGCGCCGCCGATCCGCTCACGATGCGCCTCGCCCGCGCCATGCCCGCGCCGCTCGCCAACACCTTCGGTCTGTATTCGCAATGGCTCGCGAGTCTCACGCCCGCGAGCGGCGGACCGACGCTCTTCTCGATGACCAAGCGCATCGTGCTTCAGATCGCGGTGAATCTGGCGCTCGTCGCGGCGATTTTTCTGGGCGCGTCTTATGCCGCGCCGTTCGCGTCCGCCCATCTCGCGCGCTGGCTCGAAACCGACAACACGCAGCGCGTGGTGTTGTGGGGCGCGGCGCTGATCGTCGCGTTGCCGTTTCTGGTCGCCGTGTATCGCAAGCTCGAATCGCTTGCGCTGTTGCTCGCCGAAGTGAGCGTGCAGCCCGCGAAAGCGGGGCGCTTCACGCGCGCGATCCGCTCGGCGATTTCCGGGCTCATTCCGATCGTCGCGATGTTCGGCGTCTTTCTGCTGGTCGCGGCATTGTCGGGCGGCATTCTCCCGCCGTTCGGGCTGATGATCGGCGTGCTGCTGTGCGCGGCGCTCCTGCTGACCGTGCTGTGGCGCTGGTGCGTAAAAATCCACGCGACGATGCAGATCGCCTTGCGCGAAACCTTCGAGGAACCGCGCGATCACTGACCGTGTCTGTCACGGGATAGCCCTGAGAAGCGCGTATCGCGGGTTCCCGCGATAATGTGAGCCTATGTGAGCAATTGTGTGCTGGTTTGCCCCGTCCGGTTCAGAGGCGGATAATCGACCTCTGTCCATTCTCCTTGCGGCCTGAAGCCCGAAATCGGAATGAGCGATAACAAAACGTCCAACGACGCAAGCAGCACCGACGCGCGCCAGCGCGAAATGACACGAGACGGCGCGAATCCCACGGCGTCGCCCGCGGCCGCAGCGGCGGCGGCCGCGCCCGGTCCTCAAGCGAGCGCAACCGAGCGCGCGTCGACGGATGCGCCTTCGAGCGCATCGAACGTGGAGCCTGTCGACAAGGCGCAGGCCCGCCAGGATGACGCGCAGCAGGCCGCCCGCGAAGCCCGCGCGAGTTCCGCGCAGGCCGCCGTACGCGAGCCGCATCGCACCGTCGCGGAATCCAAGGCGAGCCTCGCCGAAAATCTCGAATCGGCGACCGAAGCGGAGGCCGCGAGCACCAACGCGCACTCCGCCGCAACCGATTCCCCGACGGGCCGCACCGCTCCGTCGCCCGCCGTCGGCTTTCCTCCCGAGATCGCCGAAGCGCCCGATTTCGGCAAGCTCAACCCGCCGCCGCTGCCCGCCACCGAGCAGGCGAGCGCGCCGCCGCAGCCCGCTTATCTGAAGCAATCGGATTCGGCGTGGTCGGTGTTCGGGCGCATTATCGCGGCGCGGGCGCGGCAGATTTTCGACCGCGCGGGGCAGCGCATCACACAGCGCACGTTGCGCATCGGCGTGTCGGCGCGCATTTTTCATCCGGAGCCGGGTGCGAAGGGTCTGCGCGGCAAGACGCTGCAGTATCTGGAGGAATCGATCGCGCACTGGGTCATGTCGCGCGATGTGCTCGTCTTCATGATTCCGACGGTCGGGCATCAGGGCATGCTGCATCCGAGCAACATCCGTTTGCGCGATTATGCGAAGCATCTCGACGGCCTGCTGCTGCAAGGCGGCGCGGACGTCTCGCCGCAGTCGTACGAGGAAGCCGCGACGCGGCCGGAATGGCCGGGCGACCGCGTGCGCGACATGTACGAACTGGAGCTGCTGCATGAGTTCGTCGAGTCGGGCAAGCCGGTGCTGGGCGTGTGCCGCGGCTGTCAGCTGATCAACGTGGCATTCGGCGGCACGCTCTACGGCGATATCGCCACCGATGTCCCCACGGCCGGCATCCACGTCAACGAGCAGTACGACCAGCATCGCCATTCCATTCGCTTCCCGGACGGCTCCACGCTCGTCAACATGTTCCCGAACCAGCGTGAGGCGATCGTCAACTCGATCCACCATCAGGCGGTGAAGACGCTCGGACGCGATCTGAACATCGAGGCGGTGTCGGCGTCGGACGGCATCATCGAGGCGGTGCGCTACCGGAAGTCGCCGTTCGTGGTCGGCGTGCAGTGGCACCCGGAGTTCCACCGGGCGGGCGGCGCGGAATTGCTCGATTGCACGCCGCTGCTCGATACGTTCCTGCGCGTGGCGCGGGAAACGCGCTTCTGAGGAACGGCATCGATTGTATTGGCCGCATCATGCGCAAAGGCCCGCTCGGATTCGAGCGGGCCTTTGCGTTTCCTGCGCGAGAAAAGAGGCGCTTAGCGCGACGGCATCACGCTCACCGGCGCAAGTCCGGCTTCCGCCTGCCGCTGCAACTGATCGACCTGCATCTGAAGCGCGCGCAGCTTGCGTTCGGCTTCGAGCTTGTCGGTCTGCAGCGCGGCCGACTCGGCCTGCAATTGCTGCTGTCGTTCCGATACTTGCGAGTCCTGCTGCTGCGCGAGCGCGAGGTCGGCGGTGAGGCGATTGGCCCGGTCGGCCGATTTCGCGATCACCCGGTCGAGCAGCGACTTCTGCGCCGCCAGTTGCATGCGGCGGATTTCGCCATCGGCGAGATCGGAACTCTTGCGGGCAAACTGCGCGTAGATCGATTCCGCACGCACCTGATCCTGCGTCTTGACCACGCGCCACAGACGGTCTTCTTGCGAGAGCGCCACGTAGAACAACATGTCCTGCGCGAGGAAGAAAAGCTTCGCGCCGTAGCTGCCATTACGCGTTTCACGCAATTCGATGAGGCTGCCGGCCTGCATCAGATTCTGCAACTCGGCGATGTTGCCCTCGACGCGCGGCGCGCGGGCATCGGCTTGCAGGTCGGACAGGTCCTCGGCGGATGCCTGCGTGGCGGCATCGTCGCCGGATTGTGCGGATTGCGTCGACTTCGTCCCGTATTTCGACTGCGGCGCTGCGGCGAACGCGCTCGGGGCCAGCGCGAGGAGCCCGACGGAAAGTGCGAGCGCGAGCGTCGCGTAACGGATAGTACTGGGTTGCTTCATGTTGGCCTCGTGGCCGAAAAGGTTGGTCGGACTTGCCGGGCGCGTTCTGTGTTGCGCCTCTTGTGATTCGTCTCTGTCAATTTCCGGATGCGCCTCCCGTGCGCGGCGTGCGTGCGCCGGACGCGGGCGCGTTGCTGTCGAGCGTCGGCGAGTGCTGGAGGATCGCGTACAGCGCCTCCGGATTCAGCGACTCGGGCGCCTTCGTCGTCGGGATTCTGTTGCCGTGGCTGCTGCTGTAGTTGCTGCTGTAGCTGTTGCCGTAGTTCGATGCCGCCCGTGCGCGCCATGACGACTCGACCGCCGCGACGCGCTCGTCGCCTGAATGACGGGAATCGATTGCGCGCGTCGCGCGAACCGTGCGGACCGGGCGAAGCGTTTCCGCCGCTTTGCCGTGGCGGTTGCGGCCTTGTCTTGTCGGCTCCGCCCATGCATGCACGGACGAATTCTTGCGCTTGGCCGCCGTGTGCTTGACGGGCACGGCATGCTTCGTTGCTTGCTGCGTCGCCTTGTGCGAATGCGTTTGCGCGATGACAGCACCGTGCGCGATCGGAGCCGCGTATGACGTGGCCGAAGCCTTCGTCTCGGCGACGCGCGCGATCGGTGCAGCGGACGACATGGCCGGTGCCTTCGTCGGGGCGGTCGGCACGAAGGAAACTGCAGACGACGACGACGACGACGACGACGACGCCGGCGACGCCGACGCGAGCGCCGGCGTAGACAGAACGGCTGTCGCCGTCGAGATGCGAGCGAGCGTCACGGGAGCCGATGCGGGTTCGGGCGCCGGCCGGGCGATCGCGACTGGCGGGACTGGCTTCGTGGTCTGGCTGGCGGCTAGGCTTGGCGCGTCCGAGCCTGCCGGCCGGCCGTATCCGAAGAGCAGCCATGCGATGAGAATCGCGCCCGCGGACGCCGCGACGGCCATGGCGACCGGCTGGCTGAGAAAGCTCTTACGCGCCGCGGGGATGGCCGCGGGCGTCTCGACCGCGAGCCGTATCGGATCGGCGGGCGCGTTCACGACGCGTTCGGGCGCGCGCGGGCCGGACGTCAGGTCGAGCGCGGGGCGCGGTGCACTTTGCTTTTTGTACACGCCCCACACGCTCACAGCGCGATAGGGCATGTGCGAATCGGGCACCCCGAGCGTCGGCATGTAAGTGGTATGAACGCGCGCCGCGATCAGTGAAACTTCGGAGTCCGACTGAGCAGGGCGCGTGTGCGCGAGCACCCATTCGAACCCATAGGTCAGCGGGGGGGGCATTAGCGGGCGCACCGCCGGAAGACGCAGATCGCCTTCCACAACGATCAAGGGTTCGACCATGAAAATTCCACGTGCGTGCGCCAGGGCGCGGGCGACTACATTGCGCGTCGGACGCAAAGCGGCCGAACAAATTTCAACCCGAAATCATACGAAACGCTCATGGCCCTTGCGACCAGATTATTCCTATTGTCAATTTTTAACAGGAATGCTTATTGATGAACCGATGCAATCCGTGTTAGGCGCCCGATATGCTTGCCGATGTCAGTCGAGCGCGTAGACGTAGCGCAGCGAAAACAGATCAATGCCTGCCATGTGATCGGCTTCACGCGCTTCACGCAGCCAGCCGCGCGACTCGTAAAAGCCGATTGCCGCCGTGTTCTGCTCGAGCACCGAGAGATGCAATTGGCGCGCGCCGCGCGAGCGCGCCCAGCGGATAGCCTCGGCGAGCATCGCGGTGCCCGTGCCCAGCCCTTTGTGTCCTGGCAACGCGTGCAGGTTGTCGACGAGCACGCTGCCCGTCGCATCTGGTGCCAGCAGGCAGACGAAACCCACCGCTTCGCCACCATGTTCGGCGACCAGCACGCGGCCCGCGCACGCGGCGATCGCCTTCATGTGCGTGTCCCAGTGCGCCGCGCGCTCGGCTTCCAGGCCGTGATCGAGATAGTCGTCCGGCAGGATTCCGCGATACGCCGATGCCCAACTGCGTGCATGCATGGCAGCGATCAGCGCGGTATCGGCGGTCGTTGCCTCGCGCAGCGAAACCTGCGGTGCTCCGTCGCAGGACGATGTCGGCTGAAAGTTAGTCATATGTAAGCTTGCGTTAATGTTAATTGGGCGAAAATAACCGAAGTTGCGTGCAGGCTCAGGCGCTGAGGCGTTAAGATTGAGGACCGCTATTACAAAAAGCGCAACAGGCTCAGCCTTCAGTCGTCGCGGCGGTTCGCGTCCGGGTCAAGTCCCGCTCGCGCACGGTTCGCGACGCTACGAAACACCATCTCGCGCCCACCTCCAGATTGTCGAGAAAGTCATGTCCACGACCCATCTAGCTCCCGCCAACGAATCCAAGTTCAAGACGGTGTTTCGCGTTGTCAGCGGAAACTTCCTTGAAATGTACGACTTCATGGTCTACGGCTACTACGCGTCAGCGATTGCCAAGACCTATTTTCCGAGCGGCAACGAGTTCGCCTCGCTGATGCTCGCGCTCTCCGTGTTCGGCGCGGGCTTCCTGATGCGGCCCGTCGGCGCTATTGTGCTCGGCGCGTATATCGACCATCACGGGCGGCGCAAAGGCCTGATCCTCACGCTCACGCTGATGGCGATCGGCACCGCGTGCGTCGCGCTCGTGCCGGGATACGCGACCATCGGCGCGCTCGCACCGATCATCGTGCTGGGCGGGCGCTTGCTGCAAGGCTTCTCGGCGGGCGTGGAACTCGGCGGCGTGTCGGTGTATTTGTCCGAGATCGCCACCAAGGGCAACAAGGGCTTCTATTGTTCGTGGCAGTCGGGCAGCCAGCAGGTCGCCGTGGTGTTCGCGGCGCTGATCGGCGTGATCATGAACCGCCTGCTGCCGCCCGACCAGATGACTGCCTGGGGCTGGCGCGTGCCGTTCCTGATCGGCTGTCTGATTGTGCCGTTCCTCTTCATCATCCGCCGCTCGCTGCGCGAAACCGACGAGTTCCTCGCGAGGAAGCATCGTCCGGGCATGCGCGAGATCACGCGCTCCATCGTGCAGAACTGGGGCATCGTGATTGCCGGCATGGGCATGGTCATCATGACGACCGTGTCGTTCTACATGATCACGGCCTACACGCCGACCTTCGGCAAGGAAGTGCTCAAGCTCGACGCAGTCGATGCGCTCGTCGTGACCGTGTGCGTCGGCATCTCGAATCTCGTGTGGCTGCCGGTGATGGGCGCGGTGTCGGACCGTATCGGCCGCCGTCCGGTGCTGCTGGCGTTCACCATCCTCACCATTCTGACGTCGTATCCGGCGGTGCAGTGGCTGGTTGCGGACCCGTCGTTTGCGCGGCTGCTGATGGTCGAATTGTGGCTCTCGTTCCTGTACGGCAGCTACAACGGCGCGATGGTCGTGGCGCTGACCGAAGTGATGCCCGTCGATGTGCGCACCACCGGCTTCTCGATGGCCTACAGTCTCGCGACGACCATCGGCGGCTTCACGCCCGCCATTTCGACGTATCTGATCCACTCCACCGGCAACAAGGCGGCGCCGGGCCTGTGGATGGGCCTGGCCGCGATCTGCGGCCTGATCGCGACGCTCGTGCTGTACCGCTCGCCGGAGGCGCGCAATCAGTACAAGACGGCCTGACGAAGCGCCGGCGAACCGACAAGATCCTCGCAATCCCTCGCTTCGGCGAGGGATTTTTTATTGGAGCTGCGCGGATTTTTTCGTCGATTCGAACTTAACCGCCGACCGGACGATCCTGTCTTACCTGAGCCTGCCCGCAAGAAACTGCGGCAGACGCTCGCTGCGCGGCGCGCTCAGCACTTCGCGCGGATCGCCTTGCTCCTCGAACTTTCCCTGATGCAGAAAGACGACGTGATTCGACGCATTGCGGGCGAATCCCATCTCATGAGCGACGACGATCATCGTGCGGCCTTCTTCAGCCAGCGCCTGCATGACTCTCAGTACGTGCTGTGCGTTGTTGTTCGAATCGTTCGGGGCGAAAGGGGACTGCGTCCGTGCCGCGTCATTCGCCGTATATGTCGAAGTCGAAGTACTTGCGATTGATCCGCTCATACTCGCCGCTCTTGCGAATGTTGGCGATCGCCTGATTGATCTGAGCGGCGAGTTCCTGATTGCCCTTGCGGATACCGATGGCAACGCCATCGCCGATCAACCTGCGATCCTTGACTTCCGCACCGACGAACCCAAAGCCCTTGCCGCGCGGCTGCTTGAGAAAGCCGAGATCAGCCTGGACGACCGGCTGGAACGCTGCATCGAGCCGGCCGTTTTGCAGATCCTCGTAGACCTGATCCTGGTTCTGATAGGTCACGATGCTCACGCCGGCGGGCGCCCAATCACGTCGCGCGTAGGCTTCCTGCGCCGAGCCCTGCTGCACGCCGATCCGCTTGCCGCGCAGCGACTCCGCCGTCGGCTGAAGATTCGCGCCCCCACGGGCCACGAGGCGCGACGGCCCGGCATACAGCCGATTTGTGAAGTCGATCTGTTCGCGCCGCGCCGGAGTCGCGGCCATGCCGGACAGCACCGCATCGAACTTGCGTGCCTTGAGTGCGGGAATCATGCCGTCGAGGCTTTGCTCGACCCACTCGCATTTCGCGTGCAGGTTGGCGCAAATCGCCTGGCCCAGATCGATGTCGAAACCGACGATCGAGCCATCGGGCAATTTCGATTCGAACGGCGGAAAAGTCGGATCGACGCCGAACTTGATGACCTGCGGACTGCCGGCCAGCACCGCGCACGGCAGAACGGCGATCATCACAACGCTTGCAAATTTCAGTCGTTTCATGGGGTCTCCTCCTTGATCTGTGGCGCACGGCGCGAGCCGGACGCGATCTGTAGTACTAAGCGTAATACCGGATGCTACGCGAGAAAGCGCTCGACCAGACGAACGCAAAAGCCTGCGCCGGTGGCGAGAATCGCGTCGTTGAAATCTTAGCCGGGGGTGTGGGCCATGCAACCGCCTTCGCCGTCACCATTGCCGATGATCAAATAGCAGCCCGGGCATTTTTCGAGGATGAAGGCGAAGTCTTCGCTGCCGGTCAGCAGGCCGTCTTCGCCGAGCCAGTCCAGCGCGACTTGTCGAATGCGACATGGTCTGCGAACGTGTGTGTGCGTCGCCGATCGGGGAAGACCTCGAGGAAACGTCGGTCGGCATCATTTCGCGGCGGGGGCAGCCGATCAGCTCGATTGCGGAGTGCTTCGTCCGGTGCCTCAGGAGTGCCGTCAGCGATGGCGTCCGTCGTCAGATCCGGCCAAGCGGCGGCTGTTGCATTCGGTCGAGTTGGTGTCGCGAGCGCCGGCTGCATATGCCGATAACCGGCCGCTGCGGCCAGGGCTTTTCGAGCGATGTGCGTAGTCAGCCTCGCAGCGCCGCCGCCGTTTCCTCGATGACTTCCCGCCATTGCCCCGGCGCGCGCTGACGCACGAGGCGCGCGCTGCGGTACCACGCGCTCTTGCCGGTCTCGACGCCCCAGCGCCAGTCGGCGGCGAACGGCAGCATGATCGTGACCGGTTTGCCGAGCGCGCCCGCCAGATGCGCGACCGAGGTATCGATCGACACCACCTCATCCAGCCGGTCGACGATCGCGCCCGTGTCCGCGAAATTCATCAGCCGGCCTTCCAGACAGTGAATCGATTTCGTGTTCGGGTGCGCGCGCAGGACGTCGCGTTCATGGCCCGTCAGGAACGGTTGCAGCACGACCCAGTCGATGCCTTCGAGCGCGAAGAGCGGCACCAGCGCCTCGACGGGCACCGAGCGCGTTTCGCCCGGCTGCATCCGTCCGGACCACGCAATGCCGATCTTGCGCTTATGCGCGCCGCCGATCGAGCCGCGCCACTTGCGCCGGTAATCGGCGGGCACGACGAGATAGGGCGTCCGCGCCGGAATGGCATCGCGCGATGTCATGCCGAGTGCGAGCGGCAGGCTCAGCAGCGGGCAGAACGCATCGGCGCGCGGGGCGGCATTATCCGGCTTGGCTCGCAATTCGACGCGCGCGGCATTCGCCGCCGGCGCCAGCAGCGGCACGAGCGCGGGTTGCACCTCGAGCACCAGCTTGCCGACGAGCCTCGCCGCGAACGGCACGAAGCGAACGAACTGCAAGGTGTCGCCGAAACCTTGCTCGGCACGCACGAGCAGCGTGCGCTCCGGCATCGGCTCGCCGTTCCAGCGCGGCAAAGGCGGCGCGGGTTCGCTTCCGGACGTCTTCAGACGCCATTCGTAGGCGGGCAGCCCGCGCGCATAGTCGCCGGTCGTCAGCAGGGCGAGGGCGCGGTTCAGTTGCGCGGCTTGCGAGTCGGGATCGAGGCGCAGCGCTTCATCGAACGCGCGCAGCGCCGCCTGATGCGCGCCGAGCAGGAGATGCGCGTTGCCGAGAGACAGCCACGCGACGCCGTACTTGGGATCGAGCCCGACCGCGCGCTCGAAATGCGGCACGGCTTCGTCGTGACGGCCGAGGCGGGAGAGCGCATGGCCGAGGCTGAAACGTCCCGGCGCGAAACGCGGCTGCAGGTCCACCGCGCGGCGCAGGGCGGGCAGCGCATCGGCGGGATTGCCATTCGCCTCGAGCAGGTTGCCCAGGTTGAAATGCGCCGCGACGTAGTTCGGTTCGGCCTGCACCGCGGCGCGAAACTGTTCGATCGCTCCGTGCGTGTCGCCCAGCGCGTTGAGCGCCATGCCCAGATTGTTGTGCGCGCCGGCATGACGCGGGCGCAGCGCGAGCGCGCGCGTGAAGGCCTGCGACGCGTCCTTGAAGCGGCGCAGCGCCGAGAGCGCGTTGCCGAAGTTGTTCCACGCGGCGGCGTCGTTGGGCTGCAGGCGCAGCGCCTTCTCGAAGGCATCGGCCGCGTCTTCGTGACGGCCCGCCGCCGTATAGGCGTTGCCGAGGTTGTACTGCGCGAGCGGAAAGCCCGGCGCGAGCGTGAGCGCATTGCGGAACCGCTCGATCGCGTCGTCGAGACGGCCGAGCGCCTTCAGCGCGTTGCCGAGATTCAGTTGCAGGCCGGCATCGGTCGGACGCAGGTCGACCGCGCGGCGCACGAGCTCGGCAGCCTCCGCGTGCTGGCCCTGCTGATGGCGCAGCACGCCGAGATAATGCAGCGCGTCGACGTGATGAGGTTCGGCGGCGAGCGCGGCTTGATAGTCGCGCTCCGCTTCGGTCAGGCGGCCGTCACGATGGGCCGCGAAACCGCGGGCGAAAACGGTGTCCATGACGGGAAGAACTTCGGGCGCGGATTGCAGACGTAACATTTTCCCACACCCGAGGCCCCGGCTCCCAAAACGGCCGTTGACATGTTGCGACGATGGCACTTAACATATGAACACCTATTCAAGTATTTGTCGTTAACATGTTACTGACTGGTCGTTGAGCGTGACATCCACCCTGACTCCGCAAGCCGCGTCAATCACCTCCGACGAGCGCGTCGTGCCGCTCGCCGACCTGTTCCGCCTGCTCGGCGACCCGACGCGTCTGCGCATCGTGCTGGCGTGCGTCGAGCAGAAGCGCGCCGTCGGGGCGATCGCGGAATCGCTCGGGCTGTCGGCGTCGCTGGTGAGCCATCACTTGCGGCTGTTGCGTGCCGCGCGCATCGTGCGCGCCGAGCGTCAGGGCAAGCAGGTGTTCTACGTGGCCGCCGACCGTCACATCAGCGGGATGCTCGGCGAGTTGCTGGAACACATCGCGGAGCCGCCGTCCGATCCCGCCGACATCGACTGAAACACCGAACCCAGAGCCTCCGATGAGCACGCATCAACACGAAGAACACGACCATCAACATGCGCACGGCGAGGCGCACGATCACCGCGGTCACGGCCATGATCATGGCCACGGTTCGGGCGGACATCATCATCACCATGCGCCGCAGGCGGGGCAGGGCCGTACGTTCGCGCTTGCCGTCGGGCTGAACGTGCTGATCGTGATCGTGCAGGGCATCTACGGCTTCCTCGCGCACTCGACCGCGCTGCTCGCCGACGCCGGCCACAATCTCTCCGACGTGCTCGGCCTGCTGCTCGCCTGGGGCGCCGTGTGGCTCGGCACGCGCCAGCCGAACGCGCGCTATACCTTCGGGCTCGGCAGTTCGTCGATTCTCGCGTCGCTCGCCAATGCGGCGCTGCTGCTGTTCGCATGCGGCGCGATCGTGCTGGAAGCGATCCAGCGGCTCATCAATCCGGCGCCCGTCGCGGGGCTGGACGTGTTCATCGTCGCGACGCTCGGCCTGATCGTCAACGGCTTCTCCGCGTGGCTCTTCATGCGCGGCAGCAAGGAAGACCTCAACGTGCGCGGCGCCTTCCTGCACATGGCCGCCGATGCCGCGATCTCCGCCGCCGTCGCGGTGAGCGGGCTTGTCATCATGTTCACCGGCTGGAGCTGGCTCGATCCGCTGATGAGCCTGATCGTGGTGTCGGTGATCGTCGTCGGGACGTGGGGGCTCGGGCGCGACGCAATGCGCCTCGCGATGGCAGCCGTCCCGCCGTCTGTCGACATGACGCGCATCGAGACTTATCTCACGCAGCTTCCCGGCGTGCGCAACGTGCACGACCTGCACGTGTGGGCGCTCTCGACCACCGAAAACGCGCTCACCGTGCATCTCGTGATGCCGCAGGGCCATCCCGGCGATGCGTTCGTTCAGGGCGTCGTCACGACCTTGCGCAGCGAATATTCGATGCATCATGCGACCGTCCAGGTGGAGCTCGGCGGAGCGTGTCACGCGTGCGTGCTGAGCGAACGCGGCCACGTACACTGACTCCGCAAAAGGGTCCGGGCGTACACTAGACGCCGTGACGTTTGGGGGAGGACTGCATGTTCGCGCCAAAGCTGAATCCGAACGACAAGCTGGACGTGGCGCCCGTCCTGATCGTCGGAGCGGGTCCGACCGGCCTCGCCGCCGCGATGAGTCTCGCACGGGCGCATGTCCCGGTCAGGCTCGTCGATCGTGCCCGCGAGCCGTCGCCGCATTCGCGCGCAATCGGCATTCAGGCGCGCACGCTCGAACTCTTCGAGCAGCATCGCATCGTCAAGCCGTTTCTCGAACTCGGCCATCGCGCGCGTGTGGCGAATCTCTACTCGAACGGGCAGCGTCTCGCGCGCCTCGACTTCGATCCCTTGCAGACGCGCTATCCGTATCTGCTCTTTCTCGAACAATCGCAGACGGAACGGCTGCTCGCCGAGCATCTCGCGGGTCTGCATGTGGACATCGAGCGCGGCGTCGAGCTGATCGATTTCTCGCAGGGCGCGGCAGGCGTGCAGGCAACGCTGCGGCATCCGAACGGGCGCGACGAGTTGCTGCGTCCTTCGTATCTGATCGCGGCGGACGGCGCGCATAGTTTCGTGCGGCACCGGCTTGGTATCGGCTTCGACGGCAAGACGTTCGATCAGACCTATCTGCTCGCCGACTTGCAAGCGGACTCCGACTGGCCCGACGACGAGTTCCACATTTTCGCGTCGGGCGAAGGGCTCGCGGCGCTCTTCCCGATGGGCGGCGACCGCGCGCGCCTGATCGCCGATCTGCCCGTACCCGTCGCTCAGTCCGTTAACGCCGGCGAAGCGAAGAGCGGCCCGAGCGTCGAGGAATGCCGCGCGCTCGTCGAACGGCGTGTGCATCATCGGGTGACGCTGTCTAATCTGACGTGGTCGTCGTACTTCCATCTGAACAGCCGCATGGTCGATCGCCTGCGCGTGGAGCGCGTGTTTCTCGCGGGCGATTCGGCGCACGTGCACAGTCCGGCGGGCGCGCAGGGCATGAACACCGGCATTCAGGAAGCGTTCAATCTAGGCTGGAAGATCGCGCGCATGCTCGCGGGCGGCGCGCCCGAACGGCTGCTCGACAGCTATCACGCGGAGCGGCATCCGATCGAGCGCGACGTGCTCAGGCAATCGAGCATGCTCACGCAAATGGCCGGCGCCGAGCACGGCCCGATGAAGCTGATGCGCGATCACGTGATGCCCGCGCTTGCCGCCATCGGCCCGTTGCGCGACGCGATGCGGCGCACGGTGAGCGAGCTGTCGATCAACTATCGCAAGAGCCCGCTCACGCTGGAGCGTCTGCTCGACGGCGGTCCGCGCGCGGGCGAGCGAGCGCCGGACGCGCGCGTGCATGTCATCGACGGGCCGCTCGGGCGTCTGCCGGGCGTCGGCTGTCTGTTCGATCTGCACGATCCGGGCTGCTTCTCGCTGTTCCTGCTCGTGAATCCGACCGGCGAGGACGACATCGCGCTCGCGCCGGCGACCATCACGGTGGCGCACGCGATGCGCGACCCGGATCTCGACGGTTTCGTGAAAGCCCTCGAAAACATCATGCCGAACGCCGTGCGCGTGTGGCGCATCACCGACACGCGCGGCGAGGGCGCACACTCGCTCACCGACAACTACGGCCGCACGCGTCCCGCGTTTTATCTCGTGCGTCCCGATGGCTACATCGCCGCGCGCGGACGTGCGCCGTCCGATGTGCACGCGCTGCTGCGTCACTGCGATATATGGTTCGGCGCGCAGGACACGAGCGTAGAGCGCCACGTCGAACGCGAATCGCGCGAAGACTAAAAAGCCCTGCGGGCGCGATGCGCCGGCAGGGCGTGAGTGCTACGTGCCTTGTAACCTCAGGCAGTAGCCGTCTTCGGTTGCAGATCGGCTTTATGAAGCGTGAGCGCCTCGCGCACGATCGGATGCATCGCGGCGCTCGCCTCCAAGTTTTCGAGCGCGGCCAGGATCGCGAGCCGCATGCGCGGCTCCCAGAAGCGCCGAATGTGTTCCGCGATGCTATCCACGGCTTCGGGCCGGTCCGGCAGCGAATCGAAAAATTCGCCGATGCGGTTCGCCATATCGATCAGGTTATCGACATCCATGAGTTACTTTCCTGAGGTCGTGGGCGCCACGTCGCGCATGTTCATCAGCTCGAGCTGCTGCGTGTTGAAGCGCGAGTATTCCTTCTGCCATTGCGACGGCTGCTCGACCGGCATCACCTGCACCGCCGTCACCTTGTATTCCGGACAGTTGGTCGCCCAGTCGGAGGAGTCCGTCGTGATGACGTTCGCGCCCGATTCCGGGAAGTGGAACGTCGTATAGACGACGCCCGGCTGCATGCGCTCCGAAATCCTCGCGCGCAGCACGGTCTGTCCCGCGCGCGATTCGATGCCGACCCAGTCGTCCTCCCTGATGCCGCGATCCTCCGCATCGACCGGATGAATCTCCAGCCGGTCCTCGTCATGCCACAACGAGTTCTCGGTGCGCCGCGTCTGCGCGCCGACGTTGTATTGCGACAGGATGCGGCCCGTGGTCAGCAGCAGCGGATACTTGCGCGTGACCTTTTCCGGCGTCGCCACGAACTTGGTGATGACGAAGCGCCCCTTGCCGCGCACGAATTCGTCGATGTGCATGGTCGGCGTGCCGTCCGGCGCGCGTTCGTTGCACGGCCACTGAATGCTGCCGAGTTCGTCGAGGCGTTCGTAGGAGACGCCATGGAAAGTCGGCGTGAGGCGCGCGATTTCGTCCATGATTTCGGACGGATGCGCGTAGTTCATCTCGTAGCCGAGCGCGCGCGACAGGCGGATCGTCACTTCCCAGTCCGCAAGACCGGCGAGCGGCGGCATGACCTTGCGCACGCGCGAGATGCGTCGCTCGGCGTTGGTGAAGGTGCCGTCCTTTTCGAGGAAGGTCGAGCCCGGCAGCAGCACGTGCGCGTACTTCGCCGTTTCGTTCAGGAAGATGTCCTGCACGACGATGCATTCCATCGACGAGAGCGCGTCGGCCACGTGCTGCGTGTTCGGGTCCGACTGGACGATGTCCTCGCCCTGACAATAGAGGCCCATGAAGGTGCCGTGCATGGCGGCATCGAACATGTTCGGAATGCGCAGGCCCGGCTCGGGTTGCAGTTGCGCGTTCCATGCTTCCTCGAACAGCGCGCGCGTGGCGGCATCGCCGATATGACGATAGCCCGGCAGCTCGTGCGGGAACGAGCCCATGTCGCACGAACCCTGCACGTTGTTCTGGCCGCGCAGCGGATTCACGCCGACGCCTTCGCGGCCGATGTTGCCCGTCGCCATCGCCAGATTCGCGATGCCCATGACGGTGGTCGAGCCTTGCGCGTGTTCCGTGACGCCGAGGCCGTAATAGATCGCGCCGTTGCCGCCGAGCGCATAGACGCGCGCGGCTTCACGCACCTGTTGCGCGGCCACGCCGGTGACGGCTTCCATCGCTTCGGGCGAATTCTCTTCGCGCGCGACGAAATCGCGCCATTGTTCGAACGCGCGCGACTCGCAGCGCTCAGCGATGAAGTCTTCCTTCAGCAGGCCTTCCGTGACGATCACGTGCGCGAGCGAATTGACCATCGCGACGTTCGTGCCGGGCCGCAACGGCAGGTGATACTGCGCCTTCACGTGCGGCGTATCGACAATATCGATGCGGCGCGGATCGATCACGATCAGCTTCGCGCCTTCGCGAATGCGGCGCTTCAGACGCGAGCCGAAGACCGGATGGCCGTCTGTCGGATTCGCGCCGATCACGATGATCACGTCCGACTGTTCGACCGATGCGAACGTCTGCGTGCCCGCCGATTCGCCGAGCGTCGTCTTGAGGCCGTAGCCCGTCGGCGAGTGGCACACGCGCGCGCAGGTATCGACATTATTGTTGCCGAACGCGGCGCGCACGAGCTTCTGCACGAGATACGTTTCTTCGTTCGTGCAGCGCGACGACGTGATGCCGCCGATCGAATCGCGCCCGTATTTGTCCTGGATGCGGCGGAACTCGCTTGCCGCATAGTTGAGCGCTTCCTCCCACGACACTTCACGCCACGGATCGGTGATTTTCGCGCGGATCATCGGCTTCTTGATGCGATCCTTGTGCGTCGCGTAGCCCCATGCGAAGCGGCCCTTCACGCACGCGTGACCTTCGTTTGCCTGACCGTTCTTGTTGGGCGTCATACGCACGACGGTGTTGCCCTTCATCTCGGCTTTGAGCGAGCAGCCGACGCCGCAGTACGCGCACGTGGTGATCGCCGAATGTTCGGCCTGACCGAGCATGATGACGGTCTTTTCCTGCAGCGTCGCGGTCGGGCACGCGGCCACGCACGCGCCGCACGACACGCACTCCGACTCCATGAACGGCACGTTCTCGCTCGCGGCCACGCGCGATTCGAAGCCGCGTCCGGCGATGGTCAGCGCGAACGTGCCTTGCGTTTCCTCGCACGCGCGCACGCAGCGATTGCAGACGATGCACTTCGACGGATCGTAGGTGAAGTACGGATTCGACTCGTCCTTCTTGTCCTTCAGGTGATTCGCGCCTTCGTAGCCATAGCGCACTTCACGCAGGCCGACGACGCCCGCCATGTCCTGCAGTTCGCAGTCGCCGTTGGCGGGGCAGGTGAGACAGTCGAGCGGGTGATCGGAGATGTACAACTCCATCACGTTGCGGCGCAGCGATTGCAGCTTGTCGCTTTGCGTGCGCACTTTCATGCCGGCTTCGACAGGCGTCGTGCACGATGCCGGATAGCCGCGCTTGCCTTCGATCTCGACGAGACACAGGCGGCACGAGCCCCACGGTTCGAGCGAGTCGGTAGCGCACAGCTTCGGCACGTTCACGCCGGCTTCGATCGATGCGCGCATCACCGACGTGCCCGCCGGAACCGTGACGGACTGACCGTCGATTTCCAGCGTGACGTCGATATCGGCGTGACGCAGCGGCGTGCCGTAATCGGTTTCGTCGAACGGATCGCGGCGCTGCACCGAGGCCGCGCTCTTGCACGCGCAGTTGCCGGAGCCGCAGCCGTTGATGGTGTTGGACATGTTCGTCTCCTTGTTCTATGCCGCTTTCTGTGCGGGCGTGCGGGGCAGCCCGAAATCTTCGGGGAAGTGATCGAGCGCGGACATCACCGGGAACGGCGTCATGCCGCCCATCGCGCAGAGCGAGCCGGACACCATCGTGTCGCATAGTTCGCGCAGCAGCGTGATCTGCTTCACCGATGTATCGCCTTCGCGGATCCTCGCGATGACTTCCTCGCCGCGCGTCGAACCGATGCGGCAGGGCGTGCACTTGCCGCACGACTCGAGCGCGCAGAAGTGCATCGCGTATTGCGCGAGTTCGGCGAGATTCGAAGTGTCGTCATGCACGACGAGCCCGCCGTGTCCGACCACCGCGCCGACCTTCGCGTATTCCTCGTAATCGAGCGGAATGTCCCACTGACTGTCGGGCAGATAGGTGCCGAGCGGGCCGCCGACCTGCACCGCGCGCGCAGGACGGCCGCTTGCCGTGCCGCCGCCGTATTCGTAGATCAGTTCGCGCAGCGTCACGCCGAACGCGAGTTCCACGAGTCCGCCTTGTTTCACGTTGCCTGCGATCTGGAAGGGCAGCGTGCCGCGCGAACGGCCCATGCCGAAGTCGCGATAAAACGTCGCGCCCTTCGCGAAGATGATCGGCACGGTCGCGAGCGTAATCACGTTGTTGATGACCGTCGGCTTGCCGTACAGACCGACGAGCGCCGGCACCGGCGGCTTCGCACGCACGATGCCGCGTTTGCCTTCGAGCGATTCGAGCAGCGCGGTTTCTTCGCCGCAGACATACGCGCCCGCGCCCTTCGCCACATACAGGTCGAACGCATGCGACGAGCCGAGCACGCTCGCGCCGAGCCATCCCGCGTCGCGCGCCCGGTCGATGGCGCGATTGAGCGTCGCGATCGAATGCGGATACTCGCTGCGCACGTAGATGTAGCCCTTGGTCGCGCCCGTGGTCACGCCGGCGATGATCATGCCTTCGATCAGCATGTACGGATCGCTTTCCATGACCAGCCGATCGGAGAACGTGCCGGAATCGCCTTCATCCGCGTTGCAGACGATGTACTTCTGGTCCGCATACGCCGCGCGCACCGTCTTCCACTTGATGCCCGCCGGGAAAGCCGCGCCGCCGCGTCCGCGCAGACCGGAATCGATAAGCGCCGCGACGACCGCGTCGCCGTTCATGTCGAGCACGTTGCGCAATCCCTCCAGGCCACCTAGCGCGACGTAGTCGTCGATGGACAGCGGATCCGTCTTGCCGATGCGCGCGAACGTGAGACGCTGCTGATTCTTCAGATACGGAATCTCGTCGACGATGCCGACGTTCTTCTCGTGCGCGCCGCCTTCGTGGAAGTTTGCATCGAAGAGTGCGGCGACATCGTCGGCTTCGACGTTCGAATAGCCGATTCGGCCTTCCGCCGTTTCAACTTCGACGAGCGGTTCGAGATAGAACAGTCCGCGCGAGCCGTTGCGCACGATCTGCACGTCGAGGCCGCGTTTCTCCGCCTCGAAGGCGACAGCATTGGCTACTTCCTGCGCGCCCAGCGCGAGCGCGGCGGAATCGATCGGAACGTAAATGCGCGTCATGCCGTCACCTCCGCGACCTTGGTCTGCGCCGCGGCGTACAGCCGGTCGAACTTCGCCGGCGTGACCTTAGCGTGCAATTCGCCGTTGATCATCAGCGCCGGCGACAGCGCGCACTGGCCGAGGCAAAACACCGATTCCAGCTCGGTGTCTTTCGCGTGGCCGCTGTCGAAACGACAACCCGTATGTCCTTCGATGTGATCCTTCAAGGCTTCCGTGCCCATGCTGCGGCATGCTTCCGCGCGGCACAGCTGCACGGTCACGTGCGCGGGCGGCGCGGACCGGAAGTGGTGATAGTAGGTGATGACGCCGTGCACTTCGGCGCGCGACAGCGACAGCGCGCGCGCAAGCGGCGCCACGGCGGTCTCGGGCACGTAGCCGGTTTCGTCCTGGATCGCGTGCAGGATGGTCATCAAGGTCGCGCCTTGCACTGCGTGCCGGCGTACCAGTTCTTCAGATGCAGCGGCGGAAAGCTGCTCGTGTGTCATGGGGCTCCTCCTTCGCTCGGCATATGTTTTGTTGGTACATATTTGTGTCGATATAATGTCAGGTGCCGAGCCTGTATAAGAACAATAGGCGTCGTGATATATCTTGGCAATAGGAAGGGGGAGTGCATATGGTTGACGTCGAATGCCGGGCCGAACTGGTCCTGCGGGACGCCGATGGCCGGGAAACCAGTCTCAGCGCGGTTGTGCCGCTTTTACAGCTTGTCGCGCAGACGGGCAGTATCGCGAATGCCGCGAGCGCTAAGGGTTTGTCCTATCGGCATGCGTGGGGTTTGTTGCGCGAAATCGAGGCGCGGCTAGGCGGCGCGCTCATCACGAAATCGCGCGGGCGCGGGTCGGTGTTGTCGGAACTGGGCGAATCGGTGCTGCGGGCGCAGCGCGTCTGCGGTGAGCGGCTCGAAGCGCCGTTGCAGGCAGTCGCCAACGACGTTGCCGCCGAACTGAACCGGCGTCTCGCGGGCGGCGTCACGCAAGTGCGGATTCACGCGTCGCACGGCTATGCGGTCGCCACGCTCGTGCGCGCGCTTGGCGAACAGCGCGTGCCGGTCGAGATCAAGTATCGCGAGAGCGCGGAGGCGGTCAGCGCGCTCGCCCGCGGCGAATGCGAGCTGGCGGGCTTTCACTTGCCGATCGGCGAATTCCGCTCGACGTGCGCCGACATCTATCGGCCGTATCTGGATCAGGACAAGCATCAGCTGATCCGTCTCACGCGGCGCAAACAGGGGCTCTTTCTGCCGAAGGGCAATCCGAAGCGCATTACCGGCCTGCGCGATCTTGCGCGCGGCGACGTGCGCTTCGTGAATCGTCAGCCGGGCTCGGGCACGCGCATGCTGCTCGATTTGTCGCTGCGCCAGGTCGGCGTCGATCCGGATCAGATCAACGGCTATGCAACGACCGAACTTACGCATTCGGCGATCGCCGCGTTCGTCGCGAGCGGCATGGCCGATCTCGGCTTCGGCGTGCAGCCGGCCGCGCAGCATTTCGCGCTCGATTTCATCCCGATCGTCGACGAGGACTATTTCTTCGCCTGCGAGCGCGCGCGGCTCGACGAAGCGCGCCTCTCGTCCGTGTTGCGTATTCTGCGCAGCGCGGGCTTCACCGACAGCGTCGCGCATCTCGAAGGCTACGATCCGGCGCGTTGCGGCTCGCTCGTCGATATCGACGAAGGCTTGCGCGGTTGAGCGGACGCGCGTGCGACGCTGGAAACGCGCGGTAAGAGAATCGGGCGCGTCCGGGACTGCCATCGGCGGCGAATTGGGTTAACCTAACGGCTTGCTGTCAGTCGGAGTCGGCCCGAGTCTGCGCTTTGATGCTTCTGCGCCGGGCTGCAAGGCCGTCGAATTTACCTGCTTGAGACGCGGTTCCGCCGCGCGAAACAACCGCCATGAAATTGTCATTGCTCGCCTGTTCCTCCGCCGCGCTCGTTGCAGGCGCGATCTATCTGGTTCCTGTCGCCTTCGCGCAGAATTCGCCGGGCGTCCCGGGCGGCGTGCTGCAAGACCAGTTCCGCCTGAATGAGCATCCGCAGATGCAGTTCGCCGCGTCCGCGCCGTCGGAGAAGTATCAGAACGGTTCGTCGGCGATGCGCCGCCGTGGCGACTCCGGCGATCCCAACGGCTGCAATCTGAAGTGCCCGAAAGACGGGTCCAACTGATCGCCTGATCATCACGCGGCGCGCATCCCCGCGCGCCGCGCACGCTGTCCTCAACATTGCTCCCTCGCGTCGTCCGACGCAATTTCACGCTCCGACACCCCGCACCGCACCTGATAAGCATTCACGTGTGCGTGTCGCCGCATTGGTTCCGCAAACTTTTATGTCGCGACCGAAAAACACTATCTGATGGCGGGCGTTTGGTATGACGTCAGGAGTACGTTTACCGTGCGCGGCGCCGACGATTGTTTCGGCGCACGCGGATCATCAGATCGATAAACAAAAAAACAGGATGTGCGCCGGCAGCAACGACGACGCGAAGCATCGCGCGCGGCGAACGGCGACGGGGACCACGATACGTTGGCAGGACGTATGGCCTCCAGGCGCACTTCGGATTAGCCGAGGGAAAGCATAAATGCGAATTCTCCAGGTCATACTGGCACCTCGTCTGTCGGGGGCGGAGGTTCTTGCCAAGGGCGTCGCGATCGGGCATCAGCGGGGAGGGCATCACGTCTGCATCGCATCGCTGATGCCGGAGCACGACGACTTCAGCCATATCAGCGCGGAGTTGCGCGCTCAGGACGTCACCTGTCTGTTTCCGACGAAAACCCTGGGCAGGCTCGGGCGTCTGCTCTTTCTGCATCGGGCGATCCGCACTTTCCGGCCCGACATCATCTTCGCGCACGCGACCATTCCCGCGCTCTACGTGCGTGCGTTGCCCACGCGCGTGCCGATTGTCTGGGTCATGCACTCCGGCGCCAACGACTTCGCCAACGGGGCGCTGCTGCGCGCCGAGCGGCTTCTCTCGGGCCGGGCGAAGGCGGTGATCGGCGTGTCGCAAAAGAATATCGACGATTACGTGAAGGAAGTCGGCTCGCATCCGTCGATGATCGTCGTGCCGAACGGCGTCGACGTCTCGCGTTTCACCGACGAGCCGCTGCCGGCCACGCCCGTCGCGACCCGGCAGATCGTGCAGGTCGGCCGCTACATTCCCGAGAAGAACCAGTTGCAGACCGTCGAGGCGTTCGCCCGCGTCGCGCGTGTCGATCCCGATGTGCGTCTGCAACTGTGCGGCGTGATCGAGAACGTCGCTTATCACGCCGCGGTGGTCGATCTCGTCGCGAAGCTCGGGCTCAAGGATCGCGTGGCGATCGACGGGCCGCAGACGAACGTCGCGCAGATCCTGCGCACATCGACGGTCTTCGCGATGCCGTCGAGCTTCGAGGCGCATAGCATCGGCTTTCTGGAGGCGCTGGCGTCCGGCATTCCGGTGGTCGCGAGCGCGATCGCCGCGTTCGCTTTCGCGAGCAACTTCGCGGGCGTGCAATTGCTCGATACCGGCGATATCGACGCCTACGGCCGCGCACTCCTCGATGCCCTCACGCAACCGCGCGCCACGCGTCCGCTCAACGGCCTCACGCTGCAGAGCACGGCGGACCGCTATCTGGCGATCGCGCGCGACGTGCTGAACCTGCGCGTCGGCCTGAGCTGAGTGCGGGCGGCACGTTGGTTCAGCGGCTCCAGTAAGCGAGCGTCTTGAGCCACAGCGACTCGGAAAACAATCCCGGCAGGTCGCCCCAGATCTGCACCGGTCCGAGACCGAACGCGCTATCGAAGTCGTAACCCGCTACGCTCGGCGCACCGCCCGTGTAATAGAACTCCTTGAGCAGCGCGTTGGCACGCCGGAAGAGCACCAGCGTCGCGTGATTGTCGTGCTCATTGCGGCGGATCAGCGCGGGCATCGAGTCGGCGTAGGACGTGTCGGCGAGCGTCGCGGTGTCGCGCGCGGGGCCGAAGATCTTGCCGCCTTTCATCGTGAAGACGCGCGTGCCCGTCGCGGTGCCGCGCGGTTGCAGAACGGCGATGTCGTCGATGCCGTCGCCGTCGATATCGCCCGCCACGACTTTCACGAACGCCGCCTTGAACTGCGCATACGTGTTGGTGCGATAGGCCGGCGAGAACGCGCTTCCGGTGCTCGCGAACTGCGACAGCGCGAGCGCGCCGTTCACGTCCTCGATCGCGATCAGCCCCGCGTTGCGCGAACCGCCCGAACCCGCCACGCGTGCCGGCATGAAGCGCGCGCCCGCGTCCAGTTCGCGCGCCTCCAGCCAGCGCGTGGGCGCGTTGCCCGTCGACGGGCCCGCCGTCAGCACGTCGAGGTCGAGCCCGGCGTCCGCGCGTTTTCGGGCGATCAGCACGTCGGCGCGGCCGTCGCCGTTGAAGTCGCCGGCGACGTATTGCTGCGCGTTCGCGGGCGTCCAGTCGGCGCTCGTCTGAAACCACAGACGCGGCGCCTCGAAATGCGTGCCCGCGCTTTTCAGGAGCCAGAACGCGGTGCCGCCGTTGCGCGGCGCGATGACCATCAGATCGGCGCGGCCGTCGCCATCGAAGTCGGCGAGCAGGAAGCGGGCGCTGTCGAAGCAGAACGCGTCGCCGCGGCAGGTCGCCTCGGTCGCGTGCGGGTCGAACGGCACCGCGTTCAGATACCACGGCGAAGCGCCGTCGATGCGCGACATCTCCGCGACCCACACGTTGAAGCCGGGCCCGTCCTTGCGACGCTGCACATAGACGACGCTGTCGCGGCCGGTGCCTTTCACGTCGCCGTAGAGCGCGCCTTCGTGGCGCGTGTCGGTCCAGACGCTGTGCGGCGACGGCGACCAGCGATATTGCGCGGTGAGCATCGCGCAGCGGCCGGCATTCAGCGCGCCGTCCTTCTCGCCCAGGCAGTGATTGAGCGGCGTGTACACGAAGCCGAAGTCCCACGGCGTCCAGCGTTGCGCGGCATTCGATGCGCTGCATGTCTGCTCGACGAGCCCCGCGTCGCGCTCCGCGACGCAGCCGCGCGTGGCCGCGTTGACGAGCAGCGCGTCGTTCTTGTCGCCGGGCATGGTCGGAAGCTGCTGCCAGAACCAGTTCTGCGATGCCGCGTCCGAGCAGGCCGCCAGGCGCGGCGGCTTGCCCGCGCCGGCCGACTCGACGCAGCGGCTCGAATATTCGTTCACCAGTTGGAACGAGCGCAGCTGAAAGTCGGGGCCGGGATCGTTCGCGTGAGCCATGCTCCAGTAGCGTCGGGCGACCCAGTTGCCGTCCCACATGTACTCGCCGAAGACATGGCCGGCTTCGTTGCCGTCGATGGCGAAATAGCTGCCGACGACATCGCGTTTCTTCAGCGTCTCGTCGGCGGTGAGGTTCTTGGGCAGTCCGCCCGTCGGGTAGGTGACGTGATAGCCGATCGGCACGTCGCGCTTCAGACTCTGCGCGACGACGCGCGTGATGCGTGCCGCGTAGATGTGATCCGGGTGCTCCATGAACGCGACGGTATCCGGATTGAGCGTATAGATTTCGGTCGCGGGCGCGAGGATTTCGCGCAGCGTGGCGCTGAGCGATGCGCGGTCGTAGTCGGTCGCGCCGGTACCGTCCGCGTTCATCGGATAGGTGGTGAGCGTTTGCCCGCGATCCCACAGAAGGCCGAGCGGGACTTTGCCGCCGCGCACGTGTCCGCCGGGCAGGCGCAGCTCCAGCAGCTTCACGCGAGGTTGCTGCGTGAGCACGAGCTGATGGAGCGGCTTGCCGGCGAAGGTGACTGTCGATTCGTCCCACTGGTCGGGGACGCCCGCCATGCGCGCATAGGCGAGCTTCGTGCCGGTTTCGCGCAGGATCACGTAGTCGAACTTGGCGTCGTTCGCCCCGCCGATCAGGTGGACCACGGTCACGCACCAGCCGGCCTCGAGCTTGTCGCTGATGCCGGGATTGACGAAGAGCAGGTCGTCGTCGAGGTGTGCGACGACGGTGACAAGGGTGCCGGCGCGGCAATCGGCTGGCGGTGGCGCGGCGTGCGCCGGGATGGGCAGAAGGGCGAGAAGCAGGGCCCACGTGAACGACCGCCAGACGGCCAGAAACCAACTCACCGGTGTGCCTCTGCGCATGCTCTCCCCGTCAGCGCCCTCGGCGCGCCCGTTCGTCACAGAATAAAGCAGAAGAATGCGCTAGCGCTGTGTCGATGGTCGGTGGTCGAACGAACATGGCCGAGGGAGATGGCTGGCAATTGCCTTTTCGACCCTAAAAAAGCGATAAAAATGAATGAGTTACGGTCATTCTGACCGATCACTGTTTTTCGGCAGCATCATTCGGACCGGTCTGATTCGAACGGAATGTCCGGAAGCCTATTCTCTTGAATGTAGTGAGGTTACCTCTGTTCCTCACTATGTCTCTCAAGGATGTTTGCCCCGCCTCGGCGGGGCTTTTTTTTGCCCGCGCGATCGCCAGGCAACAAAAAACCCGCGATGCTTGCGCAGTCGCGGGTTCAAGGGGGGGGTTTTGGTGGAGGCGGCGGGAATCGAACCCGCGTCCAGAAGCGCTCTACGAACAGTTCTACATACTTAGTTCTGTCATTTGATTTAACCGAAACGACGCGGACGAACACGCTGCGTTACGGCGATTCACTAAGTTTTCGACCCCGGCGTCGTGACACCACCAGGACTTATCTGACGTATATGACCTCTCGCGGTATTGCTACCCTAACCCGTCAGCGAATTAGTGAGAGGACGGCGGCCCTTAGGCTGCCAGTGCGAACGTTTCGTCGTTTGCAGTTACGTTTTTCCCATTGATTAACGAGGTGACGGGTCCTCGGTATGCCCTGACCGCTTCACAACCCCTGTCGAAACCAGGTCGCCCCCGAAGCAGAGTGGAAATTATCCCACGAAACGTCATATGACGCGAACCGCCGCGTTTTCAAGGCGGCGGTTCGGCCGCGCGCTCAGCCGATGTCGCGCAGCAACTGCTGCAGTTCTTCCGGCGAATCCACCACATGATTGGCGTGCCAGCGGCGCGGCGGAATGTCGTCGCCGCAATAGCCGTAGGCGGCCGCGACCGTGATCATGCCCGCGGCGAAGCCCGCCTGCACGTCGCGCAGATCGTCGCCGACATAGACGATGCGCTCCGGCGCAACATCCAGCAACTCGGCCGCGTGCAGCAGCGGCGCCGGATGTGGCTTCGAATGCGGCGTCGTGTCGCCGCAGACGAGACAGCCCGCGCGCGTGTCGAGGCCCAGCAAGCCGACGAGCGGCGCCGCGAAGCGCGTTGCCTTGTTGGTGACGATGCCCCAGCGCACACCGCGCGCATCGAGCTGATCGAGCAACTCGGCGATGCCCGGGAAAAGCGTCGTCTCGATGCATAGATCGGCTTCGTAGTTGGCGAGGAACTCTTCGCGCATCGACGCGAAGTCGTGATGTTCCGGACCGATCTCGAACGCGCCGCCGAGCAGGCCGCGCGCGCCTGCCGACGCGTGCGGGCGCAGCGTTTCGAGCGGCCGCATTTCGAGACCGCGGTCATGGCGCATCTTGTTGACCGCCGCGACGAGATCGGGCGCGGTATCGGCGATGGTGCCGTCGAGATCGAACAACACGGCCTGGCACAAGCCGAGGCCATCGCCTTCGGCGAGGCGCTGGGGCAGGGGAGTCGGATCTTCCGGAACGGGCTTGGTGTCGATGGTGCCCGTGGATAGCGGATCTTCGTTGATCATGGCGTCAGGCTTCGCGGCGGCAAGCCATCATGTAGTTGATGCTCGTGTCGTTCGACAGGCCGAAGTGCTTCGAGATCGGCCGATAAGTGATGCCCTTGATTTCCACAGGCAAAAGCGAGGCCGCGCGCGCAAAGTTGGCGAGCTCCGACGGCTTGATGAAGCGCGCGTAATCGTGCGTGCCTCGGGGCAACATGCGCGCGATATATTCCGCGCCGATGACCGCGAACAAGTAAGCCTTCGGGTTGCGGTTTAGCGTGGAGAAGAACACCCAGCCGCCCGGCTTCACGAGCGACGCGCATGCGGCGACCGTACCCGCCGGATTCGGCACGTGCTCGAGCATCTCCATGCAGGTGACGACATCGTACGAGCCGGGCTCGCGCGCGGCGAGTGCTTCCGCCGAAATTTCCTCGTACGCCACTTCGACGCCGCTTTCGAGACTATGCAGATCGGCGACGCCGAGCGCACTCGACGACAGGTCGATGCCCTTCACGGTCGCGCCGCGCGTGGCCATCGACTCGGAAAGAATGCCGCCGCCGCAGCCGATATCCAGCACGCGCTTGCTCATCAGATGAGCGTGCGCGTCGATCCAGTCGAGCCGTACCGGATTCAGCTCATGCAGCGGCTTGAACTCGGCGTTCGGGTCCCACCAGCGATGCGCGAGCTCGCTGAATTTTTGCAGTTCGTGGGGATCGACATTGGTCATGTTCGGAAGTGCCTTAAATTGAGTCGTGAATCGATTAGGACCGAGTATATAGGCGCCGCAATGGGTGGGCAAAAGGCGGAATCGCTGAAACTGTTTCAAGACAGCGAATAATCGATTTAAAACCCGCAAATATGGCGGACATAAAAAAACCCCCGCCGAAGCGGGGGTTTGACCTGCGGCAATCCAACTCGCGATTACTGCTGCGGCTGGCGGGTCGTGCCGACAACTTCGACTTCCACGCGACGATCCGGCGCGAGGCAGGCGATGAGTTGCTTGCGGTTCTTCTGTTGGCAGGTACCCTTCGTGACCGGGTCGCGCTTGCCCTTGCCTTCCGTGTAGATACGGTTGGCTTCGATGCCCTTGCTGACCAGATAAGCCTTCACGGCTTGTGCACGGCGCAGCGACAGACGATCGTTGTACTTGTCCGAACCGATACGGTCGGTGTAGCCCGTTGCAACCACGACTTCGAGGTTCAGCGCGCCGATCTTCGATGCGAGATCGTCCAGCTTTTCCTTACCGGCCGGCTTCAGGACAGCCTTGTCGAAGTCGAACAGAGCGTCAGCCTGATAGGTAACCTTCTGGCTCTGGATGACCGGGGGCGGCGGAGCGACCGGGGCCGGCGGCGTCGGTGCTTGCGCGACCAGCGCGCCATCACACTTTGCGTTTGCCGTAGCCGGGGTCCAGAATGCATCGCGCCAGCACAGTTCGTTCGTGCCGTTCATCCACACATACTCGCCCGTACCGTTCACCCAGTTATCATTCACGGCTTGTCGCGAGGCCGGCACGGACTGTGCCGAGGCCGATGCAGCCATAACTGCGGTAGCTGCAATGAACGCGAGCTTTGAAAGTTTATTCATATTTCTCCTCTCGAAATTGAGATTACCGCAGGTTTACTGCGAGCCTGTAGACGAAGACAAGTCATACATTGCTCGAAGTATAACATTCCCTACGGAACAAAACGCTTTGTGTAGACTTCGAGCCGTGTCTAACTTTGTGCGTTGGCATTTTGCCATATCGTTCCCTTCCACCGATAAAAATATCCCCGCACCCCGTACGCCCGCAACCTTATGTGGTGCATGCGCAACAAGAAGCAGTCAGGAGCCGGCGGGCCTCGAAGAGGGCGCGAAACGTGCGCACATTACGTGCCTAAAAGCCATTTCCTGCACATTTTTGTCGCCGGGTTTTTTGCGGCTGGCAAAACGACGAGGCGGCATCATAGCCCGCCCAGGTGACGAATAGATTGAACTCGTTCCCTTGATTTTGTAAGTAATTGGTACGACGTTGCGCATTGCGAAGCGGCCCTCCGTGATCCGGTTTTTCGCAGGCTTTTTCGTCTTTCGCCGACATACACACACTATGTATACGCGGTGCGTCCGGGCGGGGATGTCGCGCATGTTAGAATTTCATGATTCGCTGCGTTCGCAGTGTATAAAAAAGACATGCAGCGTATGTTGGCTACGCGCCACGCCGGGGCATGCCGCGCGGCTGGCGGGCGGGTACGGCGTGTATTCCAGCGCGCTGTCGTGTCGCCGCTGCACAGTTCAAGACACGGATAATGGATCAATTCGCCAAAGAGACTCTGCCAATCTCCCTCGAGGAGGAAATGCGCCGTTCGTATCTCGATTACGCGATGAGCGTGATCGTCGGGCGCGCGCTTCCCGATGTCCGCGATGGCTTGAAGCCGGTGCATCGCCGGGCGCTGTATTCGATGCACGAGCTGAACAACGACTGGAATCGCCCGTACAAGAAATCGGCGCGTATCGTCGGCGACGTCATCGGTAAATACCATCCTCACGGCGACGCCTCTGTCTACGAAACCATCGTTCGCATGGCGCAGCCGTTCTCGCTGCGCTACATGCTGGTAGACGGCCAGGGCAATTTCGGTTCGGTCGACGGCGACAACGCCGCCGCCATGCGCTACACCGAAATCCGCATGGCGAAGATCGGCCACGAACTGCTCGCCGATATCGACAAGGAAACGGTCGACTTCGGCCCGAACTACGACGGCAGCGAGAACGAACCGCTGGTCCTGCCCGCGCGCATCCCGAATCTGCTGATCAACGGCTCGGCCGGCATTGCGGTCGGCATGGCGACCAATATCCCGCCACACAATCTGCGCGAAATCGTCGATGCCTGCCTGCATCTGCTGAACACGCCGGAAGCCACGGTCGACGAACTCATCGAGATCGTGCCCGCGCCGGATTTCCCGACGGCCGGCATCATCTACGGCGTCGCGGGCGTGCGCGACGGTTATCGCACGGGGCGCGGGCGCGTCGTGATGCGCGCGGCCACGCACTTTGAGGAGATCGACCGCGGCCAGCGCATGGCGATCATCGTCGACGAAATTCCGTATCAGGTGAACAAGCGCACGTTGCTCGAGCGCATCGCCGAACTCGTCAACGAGAAGAAGATCGAGGGTATTTCGGATATCCGCGACGAGTCCGACAAGAGCGGCATGCGTGTCGTGATCGAACTGAAGCGCGGCGAAGTGCCCGAAGTCATTCTGAACAATCTGTACAAGCAGACGCAGCTTCAGGACACCTTCGGCATGAATCTGGTCGCGCTCGTCGACGGCCAGCCCAAGCTGCTGAACCTGAAGGAAATGATCGACTGCTTCCTGTCGCATCGACGGGAAGTGCTGACGCGGCGCACTGTATACGAACTGCGCAAGGCGCGCGATCGCGGGCACGTGCTCGAAGGTCTCGCCGTGGCGCTCGCGAACATCGACGATTTCATCGCGATCATCAAGGCCGCGCCGACCCCGCCGATCGCCAAGCAAGAGTTGATGGCGCGCCCCTGGGATTCGTCGCTCGTGCGCGAAATGCTCACGCGCACCGAGAACGAGGCACTCGGCGGCCGCCTGGCGTATCGCCCGGAAGGGTTGAACCCCGCGTACGGCCTTCAGGACGACGGTCTCTATAAATTGTCGGATATTCAGGCGCAGGAAATTCTGCAGATGCGCCTGCAACGCCTGACCGGCCTCGAACAGGACAAGATCGTCAGCGAGTATCGCGAGGTGATGGCGCAAATCGCCGATTTGCTCGACATCCTCGCGCGCCCGGAACGGATCCGCCAGATGATCGTGGACGAACTCGGCCAGGTGCGCGCCGAGTTCGGCGACGAACGCCGCTCGCGTATCGAGATGAACGCGACGGAGCTCAACACCGAAGATCTGATCACGCCGCAGGAAATGGTCGTGACCATGTCGCATTCGGGTTACGTGAAGTCGCAGCCGCTGTCCGAATATCGCGCGCAGAAGCGCGGCGGGCGCGGCAAGCAGGCGACGCAGATGAAGGAAGACGACTGGATCGACACGCTCTTCATCGCGAACACGCACGACCACATGCTGTGCTTCTCGAACCGCGGCCGGGTCTACTGGATCAAGGTGTACGAAGTGCCGCAGGGCTCGCGCAATTCGCGCGGCCGTCCGATCGTCAATATGTTCCCGTTGCAGGAAGGCGAGAAGATCAACGTCGTGCTGCCGATCAAGGAATTCTCGGCGGACAAGTACGTGTTCATGGCCACCTCGCTCGGCACCGTCAAGAAGACGCCGCTCGAAGCATTCAGCCGCCCGCTCAAGAAGGGCATTATCGCGGTCGGGCTGGATGAAGGCGATTACCTCATCGGCGCCGCCATCACGGACGGCGAGCACGACGTCATGCTGTTCTCGGATTCGGGCAAGGCCGTGCGCTTCGACGAAAACGACGTCCGCGCGATGGGCCGCGAGGCACGCGGCGTGCGCGGCATGCAACTGGAAGACGGGCAGCAGGTTATCGCGCTGCTGGTTGCCGGCGGCGAAAACCAGTCCGTGCTGACCGCTACCGAGAACGGCTACGGCAAGCGCACGCCGATCGAGGAGTACACGCGTCATGGCCGCGGCACGAAGGGTATGATCGCGATCCAGACGTCGGAGCGCAACGGCCGCGTGGTCGCCGCAACGCTCGTCGAGCCGGAAAGCGAGATCATGCTGATCACGACCGCCGGCGTGCTGATCCGCACGCGCGTGTCCGAGATTCGCGAAATGGGCCGTGCAACCCAAGGTGTTACACTCATCAGCCTTGACGAAGGAACCAAGCTGTCCGGACTGCAGCATATTGCTGAGGCCGAAGCCGAAGCCGAGCTCGATGAAAGCGACTCGGGCACGAACGGCGCGGACGCGGCACCGGGCGGCGCGGAGAACGGCGAAGGTGAAGGCGGAGAGAACGCCTGATATTTTTTGTGCCGAATTCTATTTGTTATCGCTTTTGAAAGCTTCGATTAGTTAAGCTGCGCGACTTGAGTTCGTCGTCGGCGCTGAAGCCTCGCCCAAGTGTGGGGACGGCATCGAACCGAAACGCACAAGCTCGACGCCAGTGCTGAGCTGGATATTTTTTACAGGGAGTAATGATGCAAGGACGTTTCAAGCAGTGGATGTTGCTGGCCGCTTTCGTGCCGACTTTCGCGATGGCCCAGTCGCTCCAGAACCAGGCGCCGGCGTCGGCTGCTCCGGCGCAGGCAGCAGCACCGGTTGATCCGGCCAAGCAAGCCGCGATCAAAGATCTGCTCGACGCTATCGACGCGCAGAAGCTCGTCGGCGCGATCGGTAACAGCGCTCAGATGCAATCGAAGCAACTCGTGCCGGCCATCCTGTCGGACGCGCTCTCCGAGAACAAGTCGCTGAACGACAAGCAAAAGCAAGCTGCCGTGCCGTCGCTGCAAAAGAACGCAGTGCCGAAGCTGGTGGACTCGGCAGGTCAGGTTTTCGCAACGGACGCGTTCCGCAAGGATGCGATGCAGGCTCAGTACGACGCATACGCGAAGTACTACTCGACCGACGAAATCAAGGATCTGACCAACTTCTACAAGAGCCCGACCGGCCGCAAGTTCATCCAGGTTCAGGACCAGGTTGGCCGCGACGTCGTGAACGGTCTGATGCAGAAGTACATGCCGCAAGCCATCAAGGCAACGCGCACGCAAGCCGACCAGGAAGTGGCGAGCGTCAAGCCGGGCAAGTAAGCACGCTGGCGTCCTGAGAATCATCCGCTGACCGGGGCTCGCCGCCCCGCGCATTGGCGGGTTTTCAGGACAGTGCGATAATGGCTGTTTGCGCGCGAGCGCAAGCAGCCATTTCTTTTTCGGGCGTGAAAAAGCCGCGGTAATCGTTCGTTCGCCGTTCCATTCGCGCCTGCCTTTCGAGAATTCGGGATCCACAGATGCGCGTGTTCAATTTCTCCGCCGGCCCCGCCGCGATGCCAGAAGAAGTCCTTCGGCAAGCAGCCGATGAAATGCTCGACTGGCAAGGCAGCGGCATGAGCGTGATGGAAATGAGCCACCGCGGCGCCGAATTCATGTCGATCCACGAAGCCGCGCTCACCGATCTGCGCGAACTTCTGAACGTGCCCGCGTCGCACCGCATTCTGTTTTTGCAGGGCGGCGGCATTGGCGAGAACGCCATCGTGCCGATGAACCTGCTCGGCGCGAAAAAGACCGCCGACTTTGTCGTGACCGGTTCATGGTCGACGAAATCGTTCAAGGAAGCGCAAAAATACGGCACGCCGCATCTCGCCGCGAGCGGCAAGACGGAGCAGGGTTTCACGCGCGTGCCGGCCATCGGCGAATGGCAACTTTCGGACGATCCGGCGTACGTGCATCTGTGCTCGAACGAAACCATCGACGGCGTCGAGGCGTTCGAAATTCCCGATCTGGGTAATATCCCGCTGGTCGCGGACGCGTCCTCGCACATCCTGTCGCGGCCGATGGACATCGCCAAGTACGGCGTGCTCTTCGGCGGCGCGCAGAAGAATATCGGCATGGCGGGCGTGACTGTCGTGATCGTGCGCGAAGACCTGCTCGACCGCGCGCTGCCGATCTGCCCGTCGGCGTTCGAGTGGAAGACCGTCGCGGAAAACAACTCGATGTACAACACGCCGCCCACTTACGCGATCTACATCGCGGGGCTCGTGTTCAAGTGGCTCAAGAAGCAAGGCGGGCTCGAAGCGATCGAAGCGCGCAACGTGGAGAAAGCCAGGCTGCTCTACGACACCATCGATTCGAGCAGCTTCTACGTCAACAAGGTCGAGCGAGCGAACCGTTCGCGCATGAACGTGCCGTTCTTCCTTGCCGACGAATCGCGCAATCCTGATTTCCTGGCCGGCGCGAAGGCGCGCGGGCTGTTGCAACTGAAGGGCCACAAGTCCGTCGGCGGCATGCGGGCATCGATCTACAACGCGGTGCCGATCGAGGGAGTCAAAGCTCTCGTCGATTACATGAAGGAATTCGAGCGGACGAGCGCGTAATCGCGTTCGCTGTTTTAACCGCATCAGCTCAAGCACCGCATGGACGACGATCTCAATTCAAGACTCAAACCGCTGCGCGAGCGCATCGACGTGCTCGACGCGCAGCTTATCGCGCTTCTGAATCAGCGCGCATCCGTCGCGCTCGAAGTCGGCGAAGTGAAGAAGCATTTCAACGCGCCGGTGTTTCGTCCCGAGCGCGAAATGCAGGTCATCGCGCGCCTGCAGGACATGAGCGAAGGGCCGCTCGCCGATGAACACATCGCGTCGATCTGGCGCGAGATCATGGCCGCGAGCCGCGCGCTCGAACAGACCATCCGCGCGGCGTTCCTGGGTCCCGTCGGCACGTATAGCGAACAGGCGATGTTCGAGTACTTCGGACATTCGATCGAAGGGCTGCCGTGTCCGTCGATCGACGAAGTGTTCCGCTCGGTCGAAGCGGGCGCGGCGCATTACGGCGTCGTGCCGGTCGAGAATTCGGCCGAAGGCGCGGTGTCGCGCACGCTCGATCTGCTGTTGCAGACTTCGCTTCTGATTGGCGGCGAACTCGCTCTGCCGATCCATCACAACTTGCTGACGGCGTCCGGCACGCTCGACGGCGTGACCCGCGTGTGCGCGCATCCGCAGGCGCTCGCGCAGTGCCAGCGCTGGCTCACGACGCACGCGCCGCATCTGGAGCGCCAGGCGGTGTCGAGCAACGCGGAAGCCGCGCGCATGGCCGTGGGCGATACGAGCGTCGCGGCGATCGCGGGCGACCGCGCGGCCACGCATTACGGTCTCGGCGTTGTGTTCTCGCAGATTCAGGACGATCCGCACAATCGCACGCGTTTCGTGATCATCGGCCAGGAGCCGACCGGTTCGAGCGGCCACGATCAGACCTCGCTCATCGTGTCGGTGACGAACGAAGCGGGCGCAATGTTCAAGTTCCTCGAACCGCTCGCGAAGCACGGCGTCTCGATGACGCGTTTCGAATCGCGTCCGGCGCGCTCGGGCGCGTGGGAGTACTACTTCTATATCGATATCGAAGGCCATCGCGACGATCCCGCCGTGGCCGCCGCGCTCGAAGAACTGGGGCGCAAAGCCGCGTTCCTGAAGATTCTCGGGTCGTACCCGCGCGCGCGCTGACTGGTCCGTCGCCGCTGCGAGCGTTCGCGGCGGCTTGGTTTCACTGCGTCGGACGACGCATTTTTATCGATGTCACGTGGCTGCGTTTTCTTTCAACAAACTGGTTATTTTCGGCGTCGGTCTGATCGGCGGCTCGCTCGCGCGCGCATTGCGTGAGCGCGCCGGACTCGCGGGCCGCATCGTCGGCGTGGGGCGTTCGGCTGCATCGGTCGCGCGTGCGCTCGAACTCGGCGTGATCGACGAAGCCGCCGCGCTCGATGACGACACCGCGCTCGCCCGCGTACTCGAAGGCGCCGATATCGTGCTGCTCGCCGCGCCGGTCGCGCAAAGCGGGCCGCTGCTCGCGCGCATCGCGCCGTTCCTCGATGCGCGCACCGTCGTCACCGACGCGGGCAGCACGAAGAGCGATGTCGTCGCGGCTGCGCGAGAGGCGCTCGGCGCGCGTGTCGCGCAGTTCGTGCCGGCGCATCCGATTGCCGGGCGCGAGTCGAGCGGCGTCGATGCCGCGTTGCCGGATCTCTACGTCGAACGCAACGTCGTGCTGTGTCCGCTCGCCGAAAACACGGCGGACGATATCGCGCGCATCGCGGCGATGTGGCGCGCGACGGGCGCCTGCGTGCGCGAGATGAGCGAGGCGCAGCACGATCGCGTGTTCGCGTCGGTGAGCCATCTGCCGCATGTGCTGTCGTTCGCGCTCGTTGACCAGATTCTCGATTCGCCCGACGCCGAGCTGAAATTCTCGTTCGCGGCGGGCGGTTTCCGCGATTTCACGCGCATTGCGGCGTCCAGCCCGGAAATGTGGCGCGACGTTTGTCTCGCGAACCGCGCCGCGCTGCTCGCCGAACTCGACGATTACGCCGCCGTGCTGGCGCGTTTTCGCGCGGCAATCGACGCCTCGGACGGCGCGGCGCTCGAAGCGGCGTTCGCGCGTTCGCGGGTGGCGCGCAAGGCATGGCAGGAACGCGGGGCAATCACGCCGCCCGGCGACAGCGCCGCAAAATAAGGACACGTTCATGGAACATCTCGATCTCGGACCCTTCGCTCGCGCGTCCGGCACGGTGCGTTTGCCCGGCTCGAAGAGCATTTCGAATCGCGTGCTGCTGCTCGCGGCGCTGGCGAGCGGCGAAACGTCGATCACCAATCTGCTCGATTCCGACGACACGCGCGTGATGATCGCCGCGCTCAAGGCACTCGGCGTCGCGGTTCGTGAGGACGGCGAGCGCGTCGTGGTGGGCGGTACAGGCGGCGCGTTCCCGTCGAAATCGGCGGAACTGTTTCTCGGCAACGCGGGCACGGCGGTGCGCCCGCTGACCGCGGCGCTCGCCGTCAACGGCGGCGAATATCGCGTGCACGGCGTGCCGCGCATGCACGAGCGGCCGATCGGCGATCTCGTCGACGGCCTGCGTCAGATCGGCGCCTCGATCGACTACGAACTCAACGACGGTTTCCCGCCGCTCAAAATCCATCCGGCGAAGATCGCGATCGACCGTCCGATCCGCGTGCGCGGCGACGTGTCGAGCCAGTTCCTCACGGCGCTTCTGATGAGCCTGCCCGTGATCGAAGGCCGCAGCGCCCCCGTGACGATCGAAGTCGAAGGCGAACTGATCTCGAAGCCCTACATCGATATCACCATCCGGCTGATGGAGCGCTTCGGTGTTTCCGTCGAGCGCGACGGCTGGGCGCGCTTCACGATTCCCGTCGGCGCGGGCTACAAGTCGCCGGGCGCGATCATGGTCGAAGGCGATGCGTCGTCGGCGTCGTACTTTCTGGCGGCGGGCGCGATCGGCCACGGTCCGGTGCGCGTGGAAGGCGTCGGGCGCGCGAGCATTCAGGGCGATGTCGGTTTCGCCGATGCGCTCAATCGCATGGGCGCGAACGTCATGATGGGCGACGACTGGATCGAAGTGCGCGGCGTCGAATCGGATGACGGCAAGCTGCTGCCCATCGACATGGACTTCAACCTGATCCCGGACGCCGCCATGACCATCGCGGTGGCCGCGCTCTTCGCGAGCGGCACGAGCACGCTGCGCAACATCGCGAGCTGGCGCGTGAAGGAAACCGACCGCATCGCCGCGATGGCGGCCGAACTGCGCAAGGTCGGCGCGACCGTGGAGGAGGGCGCGGACTATCTCGTCGTCACGCCGCCCGCGCAACTTACGCCGAACGCCGCGATCGACACTTACGACGATCACCGCATGGCCATGTGCTTCTCGCTCGTGAGCCTCGGACACGTGCCGGTGCGCATCAACGATCCGAAGTGCGTGAACAAGACCTTCCCGGATTACTTCGACCGTTTCGCGACGCTCGTCACTGCGTAATGGGAGCGCTGTACCGTGAAACGCGATGCATTTGAACTCAACGACAGTCATAACGGGCCAGAACGGCCAGGTGAAATGAAACCGACCCGCCCATTCGACCCCACTCCAGTAATTACCATCGACGGGCCGACGGCGTCGGGCAAAGGCACGGTCGCGGCGCTCGTCGCGGCGACCTTGGGCTTTCACCTGCTCGACAGCGGCGCTCTGTACCGGCTGGCGGCGCTCGCCAGCATCCGTTACGACATCGACCGGGACAACGCGGCCGGCCTTGCAAAGCTGATCGAGGCGCTCCATATCACGTTCCGCGAAGGCTGCGCGCAACTCGACGGCGCCGACGTCTCGGGCGAAATCCGCGCCGAACAGGTGGGCAATCGCGCGTCGGCGATCGCCGTTCATCCCGAAGTGCGGCAGGCGCTCGTCGCGCGCCAGCGGGCTTTCCGCAAGCGTCCGGGCTTGGTCGCCGACGGCCGCGATATGGGCACCGTGATCTTTCCCGACGCCACGCTGAAAGTGTTTTTGACGGCGAGCGCCGAGGCACGCGCGGCCAGACGGTATAAGCAATTGATGCAAAAAGGTTTTTCTGCTAATATGGATGACTTGCTGCGAGATTTGCGCGAGCGCGACTCCCGGGACACAAACCGGAAATCCGCGCCGCTCAAGGCCGCAGCGGACGCGAAGACGCTGGACACGTCCGCTCTGTCGATCGATCAAACGGTCGAGCAGATCATCGGCTGGTATAGCGAAGTTCGCGTGTAGAAGTAGTTGTTGTAGAGAAGTCCGGCTCACCCCGGAAGCAAGGTGTTCCGCCGGGAGGCGGGACGTGTGTTAAACCCTTTAACCCCGTACGGCTTTGCGTTTCACCGGTCATCACGCGGAAAAATCCGCGGACCACCGCGCAAGCGCTGTGCAAATATCGATTTTTATGTCCGACCTGCAAACCTCCACCCCGAATACCGAATCTTTCGCGGCTCTGTTCGAAGAGTCGCTGACCAAGCAGGACATGCGCGCCGGCGAAGTGATCTCCGCCGAAGTCGTGCGTGTCGACCACAACTTCGTGGTCGTCAACGCTGGTCTCAAGTCCGAAGCCTATATTCCGCTCGAAGAATTCCTGAACGACGCGGGTGAAGTGGAAGTGCAGGCGGGCGACTTCGTTTCCGTCGCGATCGACGCGCTGGAAAACGGCTATGGCGACACCATCCTGTCGCGCGACAAGGCGAAGCGCCTGGCTTCGTGGCTGTCGCTGGAAAAGGCACTCGACAACAACGAACTCGTGACCGGCACGATCACGGGCAAGGTCAAGGGCGGCATGACCGTGATGGTCAACGGCATCCGCGCGTTCCTGCCGGGTTCGCTGGTCGACACGCGTCCCGTCAAGGACACGACGCCGTACGAAGGCAAGACGCTCGAATTCCGCGTCATCAAGCTCGACCGCAAGCGTAACAACGTGGTGCTGTCGCGCCGCGCCGTGATCGAAGCCACGCAAGGCGAAGAGCGCGCAAAGCTGCTCGAAACGCTGAAGGAAGGCGCGATCGTGGAAGGCGTGGTCAAGAACATCACCGACTACGGCGCGTTCGTGGACCTGGGCGGTATCGACGGCCTGCTGCACATCACCGACATCGCATGGCGTCGCGTGCGTCACCCGTCGGAAGTTCTGTCGGTTGGCCAGGAAGTCACCGCCAAGATCCTCAAGTTCGACCAAGAGAAGAACCGCGTCTCGCTCGGCATCAAGCAACTGGGCGACGATCCGTGGGAAGGCATCTCGCGCCGTTACCCGTCGGGCACGCGTCTGTTCGGTAAGGTCACCAACATCACCGACTACGGCGCATTCGTCGAAGTGGAATCGGGCATCGAAGGCCTGGTCCACGTGTCGGAAATGGACTGGACCAACAAGAACGTTGCGCCGTCGAAGGTTGTTCAGCTGGGCGACGAAGTCGAAGTCATGGTTCTCGAAATCGACGAAGACCGCCGCCGTATCTCGCTCGGCATGAAGCAGTGCAAGCCGAATCCGTGGGATGACTTCAGCCGCAACTTCAAGAAGGGCGACAAGATCAGCGGCGGCATCAAGTCGATCACCGACTTCGGCGTGTTCATCGGTCTGCCTGGCGGCATCGACGGTCTGGTTCACCTGTCGGATCTGTCGTGGTCGGAAACCGGCGAAGAAGCCGTGCGCAAGTACAAGAAGGGCGACGAAGTCGAAGCCGTGGTTCTGGGCATCGACGTGGACAAGGAACGCATTTCGCTCGGCATCAAGCAGCTCGAAGGCGATCCGTTCAACAACTTCGTTGCAATGAACGACAAGGGCGCCATTGTGGACGGCGTCGTGAAGTCGGTCGACCCGAAGGGTGCTGTCGTCACGCTGTCCGGCGAAGTGGAAGGCTATCTGCGTGCTTCGGAAATCGCACAAGACCGCGTGGAAGATGCGCGCAATGTGCTGAAGGAAGGCGACAAGGTCAACGCGATGATCATCAACATCGATCGCAAGTCGCGTGGCATCAACCTGTCGATCAAGGCGAAGGATTCGGCCGAACAGCAGGAAGCCATGCGCAGCCTGCAGGGCGACTCGAACGCCGCCGCGACCGGCACGACCAACCTCGGCGCGCTGCTCAAGGCCAAGCTCGACGGCCAGAACAGCTAAGCCCTTAACGGCAAGCTGAAGTATGACCAAATCGGAATTGGTCGCCCAGTTGGCGTCGCGATTTCCGCAACTTGTCCTCAAGGATGCGGATTTCGCGGTGAAGACGATGCTCGATGCGATGTCGGAGGCTCTGGCCAACGGTCACCGCATCGAGATACGCGGCTTCGGCAGCTTTGGGCTCAATCGTCGTCCGTCGCGCGTCGGGCGTAATCCCAAGTCGGGTGAGAAGGTGCTGGTACCGGAGAAATTCGTGCCGCACTTCAAGCCGGGCAAGGAATTGCGCGAACGTGTCGATGGCCGCGCGGGCGAGCCGCTCAAGGCGTCGAACGACGACGATGCGGACGATCTCTGATCTCCGCGCAGCGTGACCGATGAATCTGCGCATCGCTATATTCGTCGGCCCGCATCGTCAGGCCGCGTCGCAAGACCACTCGGAAAGCGACCAGGAAAGCACCCTTCGGGGTGCTTTTTTTTATGCGCGGGATTTTGCCGCGCGACGGGTGCGAGGCTTGCTGAAATACTTGGCCGAATCAGCGCGCCGGGAGCACGCGCCTGTCTGTGCTGAGGAGCATCAATTACAATACCGGTCACTTTGACCTGGGTAACACGCGCAGCTTGCCGCCTCCGAAAAGACGGCCGCCCGTGCAACCGCTCTTGCGAGACCTACATGAAATTTATCGTCTGGCTGATCCGCGTTCTGGTGTTCGTGTTGCTGCTGGTGCTGGCGCTGGCCAATACCCAGATGGCAACGCTGAACTTCCTCGCAGGGTACGCCTGGCAGGCGCCGCTGATTCTGATCGGGCTGGCGTTTTTCGTCGTCGGCTTGCTGGCCGGGCTCGTATCCGCGGTGCCGTCCATGGTGCGTCTGCGCATGGAGAACGGGCGCCTGAAGCGCGAGCTGCGCGCGGCGCGCGAGACGCCCGTGGTGAAGGAAGAGCCGCCGATGCCACCGCTCATCTGAGGCCACGCGCCGGCAGACACCTAACCCTCATCGACTAATCGCATGGATCTAGACTTCTGGTGGCTGCTTGTCATTCCCGTTGCGTTCGCATTCGGGTGGATTGCGGCCCGCTATGACCTGAAAACGCTGCTATCCGAAAATGCGAATCTGCCGCGCTCGTACTTTCGCGGCCTGAATTTCCTGCTCAACGAGCAACACGACAAGGCGATCGATGCGTTCATCGAAGTCGCCAAGCTCGATCCCGAAACCATCGAACTGCACTTCGCGCTCGGCAATCTGTTCAGGCGCCGCGGCGAAACCGATCGGGCGATCCGCGTGCATCAGAATCTTTTGAGCCGCGCCGATCTGCCGGTCGCCGAGCGCGATCACGCGCTTTACGAACTGGGGCAGGACTTTCTGAAGGCGGGCCTGCTGGACCGCGCCGAAGAGACATTCCGCTCGCTCGATTCGGGCGAGTATTCGCTCGGGGCGAAGCGCGCGCTGCTGACCATTTACGAAATCGAAAAAGACTGGCCGAAGTCGATCACAGCCGCCGAGCAGATCGAGAAGATGGGCGCGCCGTCGCTGCATATGGAGATCGCGCATTTTCATTGCGAACTCGCGCAGGAAGCGCTGCAGCGCAAGAACCCGGATGGCGCGCGCGCCGAGCTTGCGCTCGCACTGGCGTCGAATCCGGACAACGTGCGCGCGACCATTCTGGCGGGCGACGTCGAAGCCGCTTCGGGCCATCTCGAGGCCGCCATCGCGCACTGGAAGCGTGTCGAGGCGCAGAATGAGGCGTATCTGCCGCTCGTCGCCGAGAAGCTGATGAAGGCGTATGCCGCGCTCGAACGCAAGGAAGAGGGCGTCGATCTGCTGATCGATTATGCGACCCGTTATCCGTCGAACGATCTGCTCGATGTCGCGTACAAGCATGTGCAGGAACTGCGCGGCCTCGATGCAGCCCACGCCCTCGCGCGGCGACAGATGCAGGACGCGCCGAATCTCGCCGGCATGACGCGTCTGCTCGAAGCGCAGGAAGCGACCGCCGAGGAACCGCGCCGCGGCGAGCTTGAACTGATGCGTAATCTGGTGAAACAGCGCACCAAGAATCTGCCCCGCTACACGTGTCAAACTTGTGGCTTCCGCGCGCGGCTATTCTATTGGCAATGCCCCGGCTGCAGCGGCTGGGAAACGTACGCGCCGCGCCGCGTCGAGCCGATCACGAGTTCGGCCTGAGCCCGCGCGGAACGTGTGATCGCGAGCAGCGCGTCACTGCGCCGCTCGCGCCACCGGCATTTCAGAAACCACCGGAAAGCGTATGAAAGTTACTATCGTCGGCACGGGTTACGTCGGTCTTGTGACCGGCGCCTGTCTCGCCGAAATCGGCAATGACGTATTTTGCCTGGACGTCGATCCGCGCAAGATCGAAATTCTCAACAATGGCGGCGTGCCGATCCACGAACCGGGCCTTCAGGAAATGCTGAAGCGCACGCGGGCGGCGGGCCGCATCCAGTTCTCCACCGATGTGAAGGCCGCCGTCGAACACGGTGAGATCCAGTTCATCGCGGTCGGCACGCCGCCTGACGAAGACGGCTCCGCGGACCTGCAATATGTGCTCGCCGCGGCGCGCAACATCGGGCGCTATTCGAACGGCTTCAAGGTGATCGTCGATAAATCGACCGTGCCGGTCGGCACCGCGTTGCAGGTGAGGCGCGTCGTCGAGGAAGAGTTGAAGGCGCGCGGGCTCGAAGGTTCGGACAAGCACGGCTTTTCGGTCGTCTCGAATCCGGAGTTTCTGAAGGAAGGCGCGGCCGTCGACGACTTCATGCGCCCGGACCGCATCGTCATCGGTCTCGACGACGACCGCGCGGGCGACATCGCACGCGAAAAGATGAAGCGGCTGTACGCGCCGTTCAACCGCAATCACGAACGCACGCTGTACATGGACGTGCGCTCGGCCGAATTCACCAAATACGCCGCCAACGCGATGCTCGCGACGCGCATCTCGTTCATGAACGATTTGTCGAATCTCGCGGATACGGTCGGCGCCGATATCGAATCGGTGCGGCGCGGCATCGGCTCGGATCCGCGCATCGGCTATCACTTCCTCTATGCGGGCTGCGGTTATGGCGGCTCGTGCTTCCCGAAGGACGTGCAGGCGCTCGCGCAGACGGCGCGCGAAAACGGCCACACGCTGCGGGTGCTCGAAGCGGTCGAAGCGGTCAATCACGACCAGAAGGAAGTGCTCGTCAACAAGATCGTGAAGCGTATGGGCGAGGATCTGCGCGGGCGCACATTCGCCGTGTGGGGCCTCGCATTCAAGCCCAATACCGACGACATGCGCGAGGCGTCGAGCCGGCGCATCATCGAGGCGCTTTTGCAGCGCGGCGCCAGCGTGCGCGCGTACGATCCGGTGGCGCGCGAGGAAGCGGAGCGCGTGCTCGCGCTCGATCTCGCCGATCGCCCCGACGACATGAAGCGCCTGCACTTCATGAAGACGCAACAGGACGCGTTGACGGGCGCGGATGCGCTTGTCATCGTGACCGAATGGAAGGAGTTCAAGAGCCCGGACTTCGGGCACTTGAAGAGCGAACTGAAGACGCCGGTGATCTTCGACGGTCGCAATCTGTATGAACCGGAATCGATGTCCGAACTCGGCATCGACTATTACGCAATAGGACGTCCCCATGTCGAACTCGACCGCAACGGCAGCCGCAGCTAAGGCCGACATTCCCGTCGTGCCGCGCGCGCGTGTCGCCGCGGCACGCGTACTCGTGGTCGGCGATGTGATGCTCGACCGCTACTGGTTCGGCGATGTCAATCGCATCTCGCCCGAAGCGCCCGTGCCGGTCGTGCACGTGCAGAGGAAGGAAGACCGCCTGGGCGGCGCGGCCAACGTCGCGCGCAACGCGGCGGCGCTCGGCGCGCAGGCGGGACTGCTGTGCGTGGTCGGGCACGACGAGCCGGGCGAGCGCATCGTCGAATTGCTGGGCGAGAGCAAGGTGGCGGCGCATCTCGAACGCGATCCCGAACTGCTCACGACCATCAAGCTGCGCGTGCTCTCGCGCCAGCAGCAGTTGTTGCGCGTCGATTTCGAGAACACGCCGAATCACGAAGTGCTGCGCGCGTGCCTCGCGCGCTTCACGGATATCCTGCCGCAGCACGACGTCATCCTCATGTCCGATTACGCGAAGGGCGGCCTCACGCACGTCACGCAGATGATCGCGGAGGCGAAGCGTGCCGGCAAACCCGTGCTCGTCGATCCGAAGGGCGACGACTGGGACCGTTATCGCGGCGCCACGCTGATCACGCCGAACCGCGCCGAACTGCGCGAAGTGATCGGGCAATGGAAGTCAGAAGAAGACCTGCACGAACGCGTGACGAAACTGCGCGCGGAACTCGAACTGAGCGCGCTGCTGCTTACGCGTTCCGAAGAAGGCATGACTCTTTTCACGGAGAATCAGGTGCTGCACACGCAGGCTGAGGCGCGCGAAGTGTTCGACGTCTCGGGCGCGGGCGACACCGTCATCGCAACGGTCGCGACCATGCTGGGCGCGGGCGTGCCGCTCGTCGACTCGATCGTCTATGCGAATCGCGCGGCGGGCATCGTGGTGGGCAAACTCGGCACGGCGACCGTCGACTACAACGAACTCTTCGCTTGAGCTCAATATGACCATTATCGTGACCGGCGCGGCCGGGTTCATCGGCAGCAATATCGTGAAGGCGCTCAACGAGCGCGGCGAGCAACGCGTGATCGCGGTGGACAATCTCACGCGCGCGGACAAGTTCAAGAATCTCGTCGACTGCGAAATCGACGATTACCTCGACAAGACCGAGTTCGTCGAACGCTTCAAGCGCGGCGATTTCGGCCGCGTGCGCGCGGTGTTTCACGAAGGCGCCTGTTCGGACACGATGGAAACCGACGGCCGCTACATGATGGACAACAACTTCCGCTACAGCCGCGACGTGATGGACGCGTGCCTCGCACAGGGCGCGCAGTTTCTGTATGCGTCGTCGGCGGCGACGTATGGCGGATCGAGCCGTTTCGTCGAAGAGCGCGAATATGAAAAGCCGCTCAACGTCTACGGCTATTCGAAGTTTCTCTTCGATCAGATCGTGCGTCAGGTGCAGCCGAAGGCGTCGAGTCAGATCGTCGGCTTTCGCTACTTCAACGTGTACGGGCCGCGTGAAACGCACAAGGGGCGCATGGCGTCGGTCGCGTTCCACAACTTCAATCAGTTCCGTTCCGAAGGCAAGGTCAAGCTCTTCGGCGAATACAACGGCTACGCGGCGGGCGAGCAGACGCGCGATTTCATCTCGGTCGAAGACGTCGTGAAGGTGAACCTGTTCTTCTTCGATCATCCGGAGAAGTCGGGCATCTTCAATCTCGGCACCGGACGCGCGCAGCCGTTCAACGATATCGCATCGACGGTCGTCAACTCGCTGCGCGCGCAGAACGGCGAGGCGGCGCTCTCGCTCGCGGAACTCGTGCAGCGCGGGCTCATCGAGTACATTCCGTTTCCCGATGCGTTGCGCGGCAAGTACCAGTGCTTTACGCAAGCGGACCAATCGCGCCTGCGCGCGGCGGGTTACGATGCGCCTTTTCTGACCGTTCAGGAAGGCGTGGATCGCTACGTGCGTTGGCTATTCGGCCAGCTATAAACGCGGTTCGCCTCTCACTACACTGGGTCTCACGGCTGGCGCGTCGCCGGCCGGTTCTTCACGGAGACTCAGTCATGTTCAAGCAAGCACGCTCGTCGCTCGCCGCGCTCGCGCTGTTCCTTTCCATCGGTTCGGCGTTCGCGGCTGTCGACGTCAACACCGCCAATGTCGATGCGCTGCGGGGCATCAAGGGCATCGGTCCGGCGAAGGCCAAAGCCATTCTCGACGAACGTCAGGCACACGGTCCGTTCAAGGACGCGAGCGATCTCGGCACGCGCGTGAAGGGCCTGGGCGGCAAGACCGTACAGCGTCTCGAAGCGGAAGGGCTCACGGTAGGCGCCGCGCCGAAAACGGCGGCCGTATCGCCCGCGCCACCCGGTAATGCCGCACCGCCCGGCGCGGCGAACTCGGCCGTCGCCACGCCGGTTTCGGCGTCCGCGTCGGCGAGGCCGGTCGTCGTGAAAAAGTAGGGACGACCTGCGCGCTCCGGTGCACGGCGCGTCGAAAGCTCTCCTTCAGCCTTCGGATGGTTTGGGCTCCCCGCGGACTGCCGCTCCGCGGGTTTTTTGCGCGCGCCGGATCCGTCGGACAACTTTCGCCGCGCTCGGCAATCCATCCGCGCAGCAGGGGCGCACCGGCGCTGCAGGAACCGCTGGGCTACAATCGGCGAATCCCTATATCGAAATCCCGCGACAAACGCTCGCCGAAGCGTCGTCCCGTGGGACACGAATCCGCTCCGCATATGGCTTACATGACTATCGAAGACACGATCGGCAATACGCCGCTCGTGCAACTCGTCCGCATCGTGGACGACGAAATCCGCAGCCGCAACAACATCGTCCTGGGCAAGCTCGAAGGCAATAATCCGGCGGGTTCGGTGAAGGACCGCCCGGCCTCGTCGATGATCAGGAAAGCTGAGGAGCGCGGCCGCATCAAGCCGGGCGATACGCTCATCGAAGCAACGAGCGGCAACACCGGCATCGCGCTCGCAATGGCCGCGGCGATGCGCGGCTACAAGATGGTGCTGCTCATGCCGGAAGATCTGTCGGTCGAGCGCCGTCAAAGCATGGCGGCGTACGGCGCGGAAATCGTGCTGACGCCGGTGACGGGCGGCATGGAATACGCGCGCGATCTCGCCGATCAAATGCAGCGCGATGGCCGCGGCATTATCCTCGATCAGTTCGCGAATCCCGACAACCCGCTCGCGCATTACGAAGGCACCGGCCCGGAATTGTGGCGTCAGACGGACGGGCAGATCACGCACTTCGTTTCGTCGATGGGCACGACCGGCACGATCATGGGCGTGTCGACGTACCTGAAGGAGCAGAACGAGAAGATCGAGATCATCGGCGCGCAGCCGGAAGAAGGCTCGCGCATTCCGGGCATTCGCAAGTGGCCGGAAGCGTATCTGCCGAAGATTTTCGACCGCAGCCGCGTGGATCGCGTCGAGAACGTGAGTCAGGCGGCGTCGGAGGCCATGGCGCGGCGCCTCGCATCGGTGGAAGGCATTTTCGCGGGCATTTCGTCGGGCGGCGCGTGCGAAGTCGCGCTGCGCATCGCGCGTCAGGTCGAAAACGCGACGATCGTGTTCGTCGTGTGCGATCGCGGCGACCGCTATCTGTCGACGGGCGTGTTTCCCGCCTGAGCGTTTGCATCGGCGTGCATCGGCTTGCGCCATGAAAAAACCCCGGCGCGCCGGGGTTTTGCTTTTGAAAACGAGCGCGACAACTATTGCGGATTCGTGCCCGTATCGCCCGCGATCATGCGCGCCTTCACCGCCTCGCCGAGCTGATAGACCGCGAGCGCATAGAAGAAGCTGCGGTTGTAACGCGTGAGCGCGTAGAAGTTCTTCAGCCCGAGCGTGTATTCGGTCGCGCGGCCGGGCGTCGGCAAATCGACTACGGTGAGCGGCGTCGGCGCTTCGGCCTCGATGTTCAGGCCCGGTTCGTTGAGCAGCATGCCGGCCTTGGTCAACTGCGCGAGCGACCAGTGCGGCTCCGGCGAACCGTCCGCCGCCGCCTGCGCAATACCCTGACTGCCGACATCGCCCGCAATGCGCCACACGACCGGCCGGCCCGGCTCCCAGCCGTTCTGCTTCAGATAGTTCGCGACGCTGCCGATGGCGTCCGCCGGGCTCGCGCGCAGATCGATGCGGCTGTTGCCGTCGTAATCGACCGCGTATTGCACGATGCTGCTCGGCAGGAACTGCGGAATGCCGATCGCGCCCGTGTACGAACCGAGCACGGTGGTCGGATCGATCTGCGAATCGCGCGTCCACACGAGCAGGTCTTCCAGATTCTTGCGGAAGGTCGCCATGCGCTCGATGCGATTCGGCGTGTTCGGATAATCGAAGGTGAGCGTGGTCAGCACATCGAGCGCGCGGAAGTTGCCCATGAAGCGGCCGTAGATGGTCTCCACGCCGATGATCCCGACGATGACCTCCGGCGGCACACCGAATTGCGTGGCGGCGCGTTGCAGCGTCGCCTGGTTCGCGCGCCAGAACTTCACGCCCGCGTTGATGCGAATAGGCTCGATGAAGCGCGACTGATACGCACGCCAGTTCTTGGCCGAAGGTGTCGGCGACGGCAGCACGAGCTTCGCCGCGGTAGCCGAATAACTGACGCGGCCGAACAGGTCGTGCAGCGCGGCCGAATCGAAGTCGTAGCGGGCGACCATGTCGTTGATGAACGCATCGACATTCGGATTGTTCGCGTAACGCTGCGGCACGATTTCTTCCTCGAACACCTGCCCTTGCGATGTCGAGGATTGCGGTTGCTGCGACTGCGCAAAGCTGCCGGTGCTGGACAGCAGGCCGAGCGCGCAGAAGAGGGAAGCGAAGAACGCGCGCCTGATCGGCCGGGTGGGCGCGGTGAGGTCGAGCGAAGCAAACTGGAAAGTCATAGTGTGCGGGGTTGGGGCGGTTGGGGCGATGCCGGATGTTCGGCCCGGGATGTTGAAGAAGTCGAAACGATCCGCAGCGATACTCAACGATATTCAACGATTCTCGGCAATACTCGGCGATACGCAACAACTTGCGGCTCGCCATGCGCGATGGCCCGGCCGGCAAGACGTCGGGGCAGTATAACCGACGCCTTGCGCCCAGATGGCCCATATGAGCCATATGACCGGGCGAGGCCGGCCACCTCGAACGCTGTGGTAACTTAACGTCAAATGCGCGGCGCCGGGTCGCGTATGACGAAAAAACACGAGACAAGAGCCGACGAAAGCGGCATTGCGAGACATCATGGCCACCGGCTTTTATTCCCACCCCGACTGCTTGCGGCACGACAACGGCCAATGGCATCCCGAATGCCCGGCGCGCCTGCAGGCGATCGAAGATCAGCTGATCGCGAGCCGTATCGATTCGCTCATCGAGCGCGAGGAAGCGCCGCTCGCCGAGGAAACCGATCTCGCGCGCGTGCACACGCAGGCGCACATCGATTACATCAAGAGCCGCACGCCCGAGCAAGGCAGAAGTGAACTCGACCCGGATACGTCGATGTGCCCCGAGTCCTATCGCGCTGCGTTGCGCGCGGCGGGCGCGGCGATCGCGGCCACCGACGCCGTGATCGAAGGGCGTTACGACAACGCGTTCTGCAGCGTGCGCCCGCCGGGCCATCACGCGGAACCGGCGCGCGCGATGGGCTTTTGCCTCTTCAACAACGTCGCGATTGCCGCGCGTCATGCGCTCGAGGTGCATGGCCTGCAGCGCGTCGCGATCGTCGATTTCGACGTGCATCACGGCAACGGCACCGAAGCCGCGTTTTCCGGCGACTCGCGCGTGCTGATGTGCAGCTTCTTCCAGCATCCGTTCTATCCGTTTTCCGGCGCGGACAATCACGCGTCCAACATGGTCAACGTGCCGCTGCCGGCGCGCACGAAGGGCATGCAGGTGCGCGAGGTCGTCGACATGATGTGGCTGCCGCGGCTCGAGGAATTCAAGCCGCAGATGATCTTCGTGTCGGCGGGTTTCGACGCGCATCGCGAGGACGACATGGCCAACATGGGTCTCGTCGAAGACGACTACGCGTGGATCACCGCGCAGATTCGGGCAGTGGCCCGCCGCCATGCGCAAGGGCGCATCGTGAGTTGTCTCGAAGGTGGCTATAACCTCTCGGCGCTCGGCCGCAGCGTCGTCGCGCATCTGCGGGCACTCGCCGAAATCTAGGTCGCGCGACGCGGCGCGTGCGTGCGCGCGTAATCGGCGCGCACGAGCGTCCAGTCGATCAACTCGCGGATCACACGGTCACGGTCGAGATCGTTGAGCGTCTCGTGCGCGCTGCCTTCGTAGAGCGCGAGCGTTTTATCGGTGGACGCGGCGGCCGCTTCGAATTCGCGGCTGCCGGCGGGGTCGCAGATCGTGTCGGCGGTGCCGTGGAAGACGTAGAGCGGCAACGTGATCGCGCCACGCTTCGCCGCGACGCGCTCCATGCCGGCAAGAATCTGCGCGGCGGTGCGGGCAGGCACCGCGCCGTGATGCACGAGCGGATCGCGCCTGTAAGCCTCGACCACACCCGATGCGCGCGAAAGCAACGACGGATCGATGCTGAACGCGGCCATGCGCGGCGCAAGCAATCCGGCGACGCGCGCGAGACTTGCCTTCCAGCGCGGCGTGCCCGCGCCGGGCTTGAGCGCGGGGCTCGACAGGATCAGCCCGGCCAGATCGATGTCCTGCGCGCGCTCGGCGGCATATAAGGCCGCGACGGCGCCGCCCATGCTGTGGCCCATCAGAAAGAGCGGCGTGGCGGCGGGTGGCGTTGCGGCGCACGCTTCGAGCAGCACGTCGACATCGCGCAGATAGTCGTTGAACACGCGCACCGACACGCGTGCGCCCGACGATTTCCCATGCCCACGCAAATCGATTGCGATCAGTTCGATGCCCGCGGCGTTCAACGCGAGCGCGAGCGCATCGTAGCGCCCGGCGTGCTCGCCGAGGCCATGCACAAGCGCGATGCGCGCCTCAGGCTCGCCTTCCGGCACCGGCCGCCAGCGATGCAGGAACAAATCGGCGCCGTGACGCGTCGTGACCGCGCTCGTCGAATAGATGTTGCGTGCCATCACCCGGTAAATTCCTTTTCGTTATTAGCCGTTCCTAAATCATTATTAAACAGAATGTAGGTGCTCCTGTAAAATCCTGGGCGGACAAGACTAAACAGCTATAACGAGCGGCGGCCGGCAGCGCGGGTGCGAACACCTGGCGAAGCCCTCCGCCGTTTGTATTTTCAATGATCGAAATACACAACCTTTCGCAGCGTTTCGCGGGACCCCGAGGTTGGGTCGAAGCGTTGCACAACGTCAATCTGACGATCCCCGCCGGCGAAGTGTTCGGCATCATCGGGCGCAGCGGCGCGGGCAAGAGCACGCTGGTGCGCACCATCAATCTGCTGACGCGGCCGAGCGAAGGCAACGTGATCGTCGACGGACGCGATCTCACGACGCTCTCCCGCGACGACCTGCGCGCCGCGCGCCGCGACATCGGCATGATCTTTCAGCACTTCAACCTGCTGTCCTCGCGCACGGTCTACGGCAATGTCGCGCTGCCGCTCGAACTTGCGGGCAAGAAGCGCGCGGAGATCGAAGCCGCAGTGCTGCCGCTGCTCGATCTGGTCGGCCTCACGACGCACAAGGACAAATATCCCGCGCAGATCAGCGGCGGGCAGAAGCAGCGCGTGGGCATCGCGCGGGCGCTCGCGAGCAGGCCGAAAGTGCTGCTTTCCGATGAAGCGACCTCCGCGCTCGATCCGGAAACCACGCGCGCGATTCTCGATCTGCTGCGCAAGATCAACCGCGAGCTTGGGCTCACGATCGTGCTGATCACGCACCAGATGGAAGTCATCAAGCAGGTCTGCGACCGCGTCGCGGTGCTCGAAGCGGGCCGCGTGGTGGAAGAGGGCAAGGTCGTCGATGTCTTCATGCAGCCGCATCACGAAGTTACGCGCGCGCTGATCGGCGATGTCATCGCACACGAACTGCCGCCCGCGCTCAAGGCGCGCGTCACCGAGCGTCTGAAGACCGGCGGTCATCTGTTGCGGCTCGCCTTTACGGGCTCGGGCGTCGATCAGCCGATTCTCTCCGAGACGATCCGCCGCTACGAACTCGATTTCAACATCCTGCATGGCCAGATCGACGAGATTCAAGGCCAGGCTTTCGGCTCGCTCGCGGTGCTCGCGGGCGGGCAACCCCTGAAGGTCGCCGAGGCGATCGCTTATTTGCGCACGCAAGGCGTTGTGGTGGAGGAGTTGTCCCATGTTGAGTGAAATGTTCGACATGTTCGTGCAGTCGTTCTGGGAAACGCTGATCATGGTCGGCATCTCGGGACTCGTCGGCGCCGCGCTCGGCCTGCCGCTCGGCGTGCTGCTCTATCTGACCGGCCGCGACAGCGTGCTGCAGAACCTCGGCGTGAATCGCGTGCTCGGCGGCATCGTGAATGCGGTGCGCTCGACGCCCTTCATCATCCTGCTCGTCGCGGTGATTCCGTTCACGCGGCTCGTGGTCGGTTCGTCGATCGGTACGGCGGCCGCCGTCGTGCCGCTGACCATTGCCGCTGCGCCATTCATCGCGCGGCTGGTCGAGACCGCGCTGCGCGAAGTGGACCGCGGCCTCATCGAAGCCGCGCAGGCCATGGGCGCGACCACGAGCCAGATCGTCTTCAAGGTGCTGCTGCCCGAGTCGCTGCCGGGCGTCGTCGCGGGGCTCACGATCACCTTCGTGTCGCTCGTCGGCTATTCGGCGATGGCGGGCGCGATCGGCGGCGGCGGTCTCGGCGATCTCGGCATCCGCTACGGCTATCAGCGCTTCTTGCCGGAAGTGATGCTGACGGTGGTCGTCATCCTGATCGTGTTCGTGCAGCTCGTGCAGTCGTTCGGCGACTGGCTCGTGCGGCGTCTGAGTCACAAATAATTCTTCGATAAAAAAGGCCTGTCATGCAACGTCGATTCATTCTGAAGTTCGCCGCCGCGCTCCTGAGCGCCACGCTGTTCAACGGAGTCGCGCACGCCGAGGACGCCATCAAGCTCGGCGTGACCGGCGGCCCGCACGCGCAGATCATGGACGTGGTGAAGCAGGTCGCCGCGAAGAACGGCCTGAAGATCACGGTCGTCGAGTTCTCGGACTACGTGCAGCCGAACGCCGCACTCGCCGCCGGCGATCTCGACGCGAACAGCTATCAGCATCTGCCGTATCTCGACGCGCAGGTGAAGGATCGCGGCTACAAGCTCGTGAAGATCGCCGACACGGTGACGTTCCCGATGGGCATCTACTCGAAGAAGCTGAAGTCGCTCTCGGCGCTCGGCAACGGCGCGCGCATCGCGGTGCCGAACGATCCGACCAACGGCGGACGTGCGCTGCTGCTCCTGCAGAAGCAAGGTCTGATCAAGCTGCGCCCGGATGCGGGTCTCAAGGCAACGCCGCTCGATATCGTCGAGAACCCGAAGAAGCTGAAGATCGTCGAACTCGACGCCGCGCAGATTCCGCGCTCGCTCGACGACGTCGATGCCGCCGCCATCAACACCAATTTCGCGATGGAAGCGGGCCTGAAGCCGAAGTCGGACGCGATCGCGATCGAGGATCCGCATGGACCGTACGTGAACATCATCGCGATCCGCGCCGCCGACAAGGACAAGCCGTGGGTCGCCAAGCTGGTCGCGGCGTATCACTCGCCGGAAGTGAAGCAGTTCGTCGAAGGCAAATACGCGGGAGCGGTGATCACCGCGTGGTGATCGGACCCGAAAAATGCCCGCCGTGGCTGGATTCGGGTTTTCGTGGATATAAATAGAACGATCGTTCGATTAAATTAGGCCAATACCTATTGCACGACGACCCGACCTACCCGATTGGTGCGGGGCTAGCTGACGCGTCGCTCGTATAATGACGCTGGGTTGACGTAATCGTAACTTTGGAGCGTGTGCATGAAAATTCTGGTGCCAGTCAAGCGCGTGGTCGACTACAACGTGAAGGTCCGGGTGAAGTCGGACAACACGGGCGTCGATATCGCCAACGTGAAGATGTCGATGAACCCGTTCGACGAAATCGCCGTGGAAGAGGCGGTGCGTCTGAGGGAAGCGGGAGTCGCCACCGAAGTGATCGCCGTGTCGTGCGGCGTGACGCAATGTCAGGAAACGCTGCGCACGGCGCTGGCTATCGGCGCGGATCGCGCGATTCTCGTCGAATCCGCAGACGATTTGCAGCCGCTCGCCGTCGCGAAAATTCTCAAGGCGCTGGTCGATCAGGAAAAGCCTGAACTCGTGATTCTCGGCAAGCAAGCCATCGACGACGACTCGAACCAGACCGGCCAGATGCTCGCCGCGCTGGCGGGTCTGCCGCAGGCTACGTTCGCATCGAAGGTCGTGGTCGCGGATGGCCGTGCCACCGTGTCGCGCGAAGTCGATGGCGGCGCGGAAACGCTGTCGCTGAAACTGCCGGCCGTGGTCACGACCGATCTGCGCCTGAACGAGCCGCGCTATGTGACGCTGCCGAACATCATGAAGGCGAAGAAAAAGCCGCTGACAACCGTGACGCCCGCCGATCTGGGCGTCGATGTCGCGCCGCGCCTGAAGACGCTGAAGGTCGTCGAGCCGCCCAAGCGCAGCGCCGGTATCACGGTGCCGGACGTGAAGACGCTGGTCGAGAAGCTCAAGACCGAAGCCAAGGTGCTGTAAAGGAGACGCGAGAAAATGACGATTCTGGTAATTGCGGAACACGACAATGCGTCGATCAAGGCATCGACGTTGAATACGGTGGCGGCGGCGGCGAAGATCGGCGGCGACGTGCACGTGCTGGTCGCGGGTTCGAACGCGCAAGGCGCGGCGGATGCGGCGGCGAAAATCGCGGGCGTGTCGAAAGTGCTGCTGGCCGATGCGCCGCAGCTCGCCGAAGGCCTCGCTGAAAACGTCGAAGCGACGGTGCTGAACGTCGCGAAGGACTATTCGCACATCCTCGCGCCGGCAACCGCTTACGGCAAGAACATCGCGCCGCGTATCGCCGCGCATCTGGATGTCGCGCAGATCAGCGACATCACCGCCGTCGACAGCGCCGATACTTTCGAGCGCCCGATTTACGCGGGCAACGCAATCGCGACGGTGCAATCGAGCGATGCGATCAAGGTCATCACCGTGCGTTCGACCGGCTTCGATCCGGTTGCGGCGCAAGGCGGCAGCGCATCGATCGAGAAGATCGAAGCCGCGGCGGACGCAGGCATCTCGCAGTTCGTGAGCCGTGAAGTCACGAAGCTCGATCGTCCGGAACTGACGAGCGCGAGCATCATCGTGTCGGGCGGACGTGGGCTCGGCAGCGGCGAAAACTATACGAAGACGCTGGAGCCGCTCGCCGACAAGCTCGGCGCGGCGCTCGGCGCATCGCGTGCGGCGGTGGATGCGGGCTACGTGCCGAACGACTTCCAGGTCGGGCAGACCGGCAAGATCGTCGCGCCGCAACTGTATGTGGCGGTCGGCATCTCGGGCGCGATCCAGCATCTGGCCGGCATGAAGGACAGCAAGGTCATCGTTGCGATCAACAAGGACGCCGAAGCGCCGATCTTCAGCGTGGCGGACTACGGTCTCGTCGGCGATCTGTTCTCGGTCGTGCCGGAACTCGTGAAAGAGCTCGGCTAAAGCCGCGCCGGGTCAATCGCACTCGCCATAACAAGAAGAAGGGCGCGACGAACGTTGCGCCCTTTTTTTCGGCCATCTGATGTGAGAGGAGACAAGACAATGAGCTATCACGCCCCGGTCAAAGAGATGCTGTTCGTGATGAAGGAGCTGGCCGATCTCGAGCGCATCGCCGCGTTGCCCGGTCACGAAGACGCGGGCTTCGACACGGCGCAGGCCGTCGTCGAGGAAGCGGCGCGTTTTTGCGGCGAAGTCATCGCGCCGCTGAATGTGGCGGGCGACCGCACGCCGAGCACGTGGGCGAACGGCGAAGTCACCACGACGCCCGGCTTCAAGGACGCGTTCCGTCAGTTCGCCGAAGGCGGCTGGCAAGGCGTCGTGCATCCGGCGGACTTCGGCGGGCAGGGCTTGCCCAAGCTCGTCGCGACGCCGTGCATCGAAATGCTCAATTCGGCGAATCTGTCGTTCGCGCTGTGTCCGCTGTTGACGGACGGCGCAATCGAAGCGCTGCTCACTGCGGGCAGCGACGCCCTGAAAGCCCGCTATCTGCCGAAGTTCATCTCCGGCGAATGGACCGGCACGATGAACCTCACCGAGCCGCAGGCCGGCTCCGATCTCGCGCTCGTGCGCACGCGCGCCGAGCCGCAGGGCGACGGCACGTTCAAGCTGTTCGGCACGAAGATTTTCATCACCTACGGCGAGCACGACATGGCGAAGAACATCGTCCATCTGGTGCTCGCGCGCACGCCCGATGCGCCCGAAGGCGTGAAGGGCATTTCGCTGTTTCTCGTGCCGAAGTTTCTCGTCGGCGACGACGGCTCGCTCGGCGCGCGCAACGACGTACATTGCGTGTCGATCGAGCACAAGCTCGGCATCAAGGCGAGCCCGACCGCCGTGCTGCAATACGGCGATCACGGCGGCGCGACGGGCTATCTGATCGGCGAGGAGAATCGCGGGCTCGAATACATGTTCATCATGATGAACGCGGCGCGTTTCGCGGTCGGCATGCAGGGCGTCGCGGTGGCGGAGCGCGCGTATCAACAGGCGGTCGCATATGCGAAGGATCGCGTGCAGAGCCGTCCCGTCGACGGCAGCGCGAAGGAGCCGGTCACGATCATCCATCATCCCGACGTGCGGCGCATGCTCGCGACGATGCGCGCCTACACCGAAGGCGTGCGCGCGCTCGCGTACGTTGCGGCGGCGCACAGCGATCTCGCGCACGCTCACCCCGACGCGGACACGCGCAAGAGCCATCAGGCGATCTACGAATATCTCGTGCCGATCGTGAAGGGCTTCGGCACGGAAATGTCCGTCGATGTCGCGAGCCTCGGCGTGCAGGTGCACGGCGGCATGGGCTTCATCGAGGAAACGGGCGCGGCGCAGTATTATCGCGACGCCCGCATCCTGCCGATCTACGAAGGCACGACGGCGATTCAGGCGAACGACCTCATCGGCCGCAAGACGGTGCGCGATGGCGGCGCGACGGCGCAGGCGCTGCTCGCGCAGATCGATCAGACCATCGCGACGCTCGCGGATACCGAGGGCCAGCCGTTCAAGTCGATGCATCGTCATCTGAGCGCGGCGAGCCTGTCGCTGGCGCGCTCGGTCGAGTTCGTCGTCGCGAAGTTCAGGAGCGATCCGAACGCAGTGTTCGCGGGCAGCGTGCCGTATCTGCGGCTCGCGGGCATCGTGCTGTCCGGCTGGCAGATGGCGCGCGCGATGCTGATCTCCCACGCCCGTCGCGCGGAAGACGAGCGCTTCCATTCGGCCAAGATCGCGACGGCGCAGTTCTTCGCGGAACATATCCTGTCGCAGGCGCCGGGCATCGAGGCGTCGATCGTCAGCGCGAACGGTGAGCAAGGCGTGCTTGCGCTTGCCGAAGATCAGTTCTAAAAACGACAAAGGCGCCTTGAGGCGCCTTTGTTTTCATGCGACAGCGGTAATCACGCGTTCGCGTATCCCGGACGCGTTTTCACGCCCGTCTCGCCGAAATAGCGATGCACGGATAGATCGTCCGCGCGGATCGCGGGCTGCTTGCCCGACATCAGATCGGCGAGCAACTGGCCCGAGCCGCACGACATCGTCCAGCCGAGCGTGCCGTGGCCCGTGTTGAGGAACAGATTCGGCACCGGCGTGCGGCCGACGATCGGCGTGCCGTCCGGCGTCATCGGGCGCAGGCCGGTCCAGAAGGTGGCGCTTGCGGTGTCGCCGCCGCCGGGGAACAGGTCGTTCACGCACATTTCGAGCGTTTCGCGACGCGCTTGCTTGAGCGTCTTGTCGTAGCCGACGATTTCCGCCATGCCGCCCACGCGAATGCGATCGTCGAAGCGCGTGATCGCGATCTTGTACGTTTCGTCGAGCACGGTGGAGACGGGCGCGCGCTTGGCATCGACGATCGGCGCGGTGATCGAATAGCCCTTCAGCGGATACACCGGAATCTTGACGAGGTCGCCGAGCAGCTTCGGCGAATACGAACCGAGCGCGACGACATACGAATCCGCCTGCACGAACTCCTTGCCGCACTGCACGCCCGCGATGCGGCCGTTCGCGACGGCGAGCGCATCGATCGACATGTTGTAGCGGAACTTGACGCCCAGCGCTTCGGCCATGGCGGCGAGGCGCGTGGTGAACATCTGGCAGTCGCCGGTTTCGTCGTTCGGCAGGCGCAGACCGCCCGTCAGCTTGTGCGACACGGCGGCGAGCGCGGGCTCGGCCTTCTTCAGTTCGTCGGCCGTCAGTAGTTCGAACGGCACGTTTGCATCCTTCAGCACGGCGATGTCCTTGCCGGCACCGTCGAATTGCTGTTGCGTGCGGAACAGTTGCAGCGTGCCGCCCGTGCGGCCTTCATAGCTGATGCCGGTGTCGGCGCGCAAGGCTTGCAGGCAGTCGCGGCTGTATTCGGCCAGGCGCACCATGCGGCCCTTGTTGACCGTATAGCGATCCTGCGTGCAGTTGCGCAGCATTTGCCACATCCATTGCAACTGATTCATCGTGCCGTCGAGACGGATGGCGAGCGGCGCGTGCTTTTCGAACATCCACTTCACGGCCTTGAGCGGCACGCCCGGCGCGGCCCACGGCGACGCATAGCCCGGCGAAATTTGCCCTGCGTTGGCGAAACTCGTCTCGAGCGCGGGTCCGGCTTCGCGGTCGATGACCGTGACATCGTGACCGGCGCGAGCAAGGTAGTACGCGCTCGTGACACCGACGACACCGCTTCCCAAAATGACGATTCGCATGTGATCTCCATCGAAAATTCGAGCAACTTCCGCGTTGTTTCACCTGAGCTGATCTCGAAAAGTCGATCGAGCCGGTGAATGGAAGTGCATATAGTGTTATCGCCTATACTATGGATGTTTAGGCAGTTTTAGTTATCGTATTTGATGGATTTTCGGGAAAAACCAATGCGAACACAGCGAAATCCGGTCCGCGCGCTCGACAAGCTCGATCACAAGATCCTGAACATCCTTCAGGAGGACGGCCGAATCGCGATGAAGGACCTGGCCGAGCGCGTCGGATTGTCGGTGACGCCTTGTATCGAGCGGGTGAAACGCATGGAACGCGATGGCGTCATCACCGGTTACTACGCGCGCGTGAACCCGACCGAACTGGGCGCGGCGCTGCTCGTGTTCGTCGAGATCACGCTCGATCACAAGAGCGGCAACATGTTCGAGCAGTTCCGGCGCGAAGTGCAGAAGATCCCGGAAGTGCTCGAGTGCCACCTCGTTTCCGGCGATTTCGACTATCTGATCAAGGCGCGCATCGGCGAGATGGCCGACTACCGGAAGCTGCTCGGCGACATCCTGTTGCAGTTGCCGGGCGCCGTTCAGTCGAAGAGTTACGTGGTGATGGAGGAGATCAAGGAGACGCTGAGGATTTTCGTCGACGTGTGATTCCCCCTTGCGATGGCGGCGTGATACTGTATATTTATACAGTATCGATTGCCGGATTTTTTCGCAATGTCATCGCCTGATCGTGAGTATCCCGTTGCGCCACCCGCGCCGCTGAAAGGGCGCGGCGCCGTGTCGAACCTGCAGGGGCGGTACGAGAAGGACGAGCGCGAGCGCGTCGACGACGGCTGGCAGCACACGGCCGGGCAAGATGAAGGCGAATGCGAAACCTCGACGCCGTTGCGCACGCAGATTTTCGAGGAGCGCGCCAAAAGCATCCTGACGCGCAACAGCTCGCCGGACATCCCGTTTTCCGTGTCGCTCAATCCGTACCGCGGCTGCGAACATGGCTGCATCTATTGCTTCGCGAGGCCGACGCACAGCTATCTCGGTCTTTCGCCGGGACTGGATTTCGAAAGCCGCATCTACGCGAAGATCAACGCGCCCGAACTGCTGGCGCGTGAATTGGCGAAGGCGAATTACGAGCCCGAACCGATCGCGCTCGGCGTCAATACGGACGCGTATCAACCCGTCGAACGCGATCTTCAGATCACGCGGCGCGTGATTCAGGTCATGCACGACTGCGGCCAGCCGTTCGCGGCAATCACCAAGAATTCGCTGATCGAGCGCGACATCGACCTGCTCGCGCCCATGGCCGAGCGCGGCCAGTTCATGGCGGCTATCACCGTCACCACGCTCGATGCGGACATCGCGCGCACGCTCGAACCGCGCGCCGCGACGCCGTCGCGCCGTCTGCGCACCATCCGCACGCTCGCGGAGGCGGGCATTCCGGTGGGCGTGAGCATCGCGCCGGTGATTCCGTTCGTCACCGAGCAGGATATGGAGCGCGTGCTGGAGGCGTGCGCCGAGGCGGGCGCATCGAGCGCGAGCTATATCGTGCTGCGTCTGCCGTGGGAAGTGGCGCCGCTTTTCAAGGACTGGCTCGCCGCGCATTTTCCGGATCGCGCGGACCGCGTGATGAGCCGCGTGCGCGACATGCGCGGCGGCAAGGACTACGACTCGAACTTCGCCACGCGGATGAAAGGCGAAGGCTTGTGGGCCGACATGCTCAAACAGCGTTTCCGTCAGGCGACCAAACGTCTCGGCCTGAATGCGCGGCAGCGCGGCATCCTCGATATGTCGGAATTTCAGCGGCCGGCCAAGCCGGCGGTAGCTCCGCCGGCGAATCCGCAACTCGACTTGTTCTGAGCTTTCGGAGCGTTATTGAGAGATCGTTTTGGCTGCTTCGACCTGACTTTCGAAGTACGTCTGGAAGGTGAGGGCGAGACCGGTCATCAGCAGAAACGCGCCGATCAGCAACGAAAAAATCACGACGAAGATCACGGTCCAGCCCGAGCGGCTGCTGCGGCCGGTGTGGGCGTTGAATTGCGCGTCCCATTTGGCGTCGGGGCGCAGCCCACAGACGATGGCCGACAGAAAAGCCGCGAGCAGCGAGACGGCGCCCGGGAACGCGAGTACCCAGCCGAGCATGGAGGCGCGCTCGGTTTCCTTGAGCAGCAGATAGCCGAACGCACCGAGCACGATGCCGACGATATGCGCCCAGCCGTACTTGTCGCGCAATCCATACAAATAGAAGCGATGCAGGCCGATATAGCCGAACAGGAACGCGAGCGCCGCGGTGAGCGTCTTCGAGCGGAAATACGGCGGAACGTGTTTGCCGGCTGGCTGCGGGCCGGATTGCGTGGCGACGGACGAAGTGGTCATCAGCGAATGCGTGGTGGAATGAAGGCAGGCGCGCCATGTGAACCGACGCCGGTCTGCCATTTTACGCCGACGCGCCGGGGCATCACCATCGGCACGTTGCCGCACGGATCGCGATCCGGTCGATCTCGCCCGCAAAAATCCGCCCAAACCGAACGCGCGCCGAGAAAAAATACGTTAAGTGTTTGTTCGTGTTCCGGAATCCAGCTATAATTGCCTGTTCTCGTTGTTCCGAACCCCGGTTTTCAAGGATTTCAGCATGGTCATCATCCGCTTGGCTCGTGGCGGCTCGAAAAAGCGCCCGTTCTACAACATCGTTGCAACCGACTCGCGTAGCCGCCGTGATGGCCGCTTCATCGAGCGCGTGGGCTTCTACAACCCGGTCGCCACGAAGGGCGAATCGCTGCGTATCGCTCAGGATCGCCTGACGTACTGGCAAGGCGTTGGCGCGCAACTGTCGCCGACCGTCGAGCGCCTGGTCAAGCAAGCTCAGCAAGCCCAACCGGTTGCTTAAGCGCGCTTGGCAGACGCTGTAGCAAACGTCGCTGTCATAAACGCTCGAAACCTGCCCAAAAGGTTCGCCGATGTCTACGCGTGATTCCGAATCCGGCGGCAAGCCGGAAACCGTCGCGGAGAAGGTCGACCGAACGAAGCCGGGGCAAGATGAAGGTTCCGCCACGTTCGGCGCATTCGTCCGCAAGCCGGGCGCGCGCCGCGTGGCGGTCGACGTTTCGGGAAGTCCTTCGGCACGTAGCGAACCCGAAAGCTCGATCGAGCCGGTCGACTCCGTGCCGGACGACGCCGTCGAAGTCGGCTTCATTGCCGATGCCTACGGGCTCAAGGGCTGGGTCAAGATCGTGCCGCACGCGAACGGCAAGCAGGGCGGCGACGCACTGCTGAGCGCGAAACGCTGGTGGCTCGTGAAAGGCCGCGAACGCAAGTCCGCGCGCTGCCTGCAGTCGAAGGTGCATGCCGATACCATCGTCGCGCGCCTGGCCGGCTGCGAGGATCGCGACACGGCGGCCGCGCTGAAGGGTCATGCGGTGTATGTCGCGCGTGGCGATTTCCCGAAGCTCGACAGCGAAGACGAATTTTACTGGGTCGATCTGATCGGCCTGGACGTCGAGAACGAGGCGGGCGTGGCGCTGGGCCGCGTCGCCGATCTGATCGACAACGGCGCCCATTCCATCCTGCGGATCGAGTATCCCGGCACGGATAAGGATGGCAAGCCCGAAACCGGCGAGCGGCTGATTCCGTTCGTCGGCGTGTACGTGAAAACGGTGGACCGGGCGGCGAAGCGTATCGTCGTCGACTGGGACGCCGATTATTAATTCGATGTGTAAGATACGGAGAGAGCGATGCAGTTCGATGTCGTAACGCTCTTTCCCGAGATGTTCCGCGCACTGACCGACTGGGGCATCACCAGCCGGGCGGTGAAGCAGGAGCGCTTCGGTTTGCGTACGTGGAATCCGCGCGATTTCACGACCGACAACTATCGCACCGTCGATGATCGCCCGTACGGCGGCGGCCCCGGCATGGTGATGCTGGCGCGTCCGCTGGAAGACGCCATTCACGCGGCGAAGGCGGCGCAGCGCGAGCAGGGTATCGCATCGACGCGCGTCGTGATGATGTCGCCGCAAGGTGCGAAGCTGGACCACGAGCGCGTGATGCGTTTCGTGCAGGAACCCGGTCTCGTGCTGCTGTGCGGCCGTTACGAAGCGATCGATCAACGCCTGCTCGACCGCGAAGTAGACGAAGAAGTGAGCCTCGGCGACTTCGTGCTGTCCGGCGGAGAACTGCCGGCCATGGCGCTGATGGATGCAGTGGTCCGCCAGTTGCCCGGCGTGCTGAATGACGCGCAGTCGGCGGTGCAGGACAGTTTCGTCGACATATTGCTCGATTGTCCGCACTACACGCGGCCGGAAGAATACGAAGGCGTGCGCGTTCCCGATGTGCTGCTCGGCGGCCATCACAAGGAAATCGACGCGTGGCGCAGGCGCGAAGCCTTGCGCAACACGTTCGCCAAGCGGCCCGACCTGATCGGCCGGGCGCGCAAGAACAAGATGTTGAGCCGTGCCGACGAGGCATGGCTCGCAGAACTCGCGAAGGAAGCGTCGAAACCCGCATAGGTTTCGAGCCGACAAGCGGGACAATGGGGGCGCCGTCTGAACCTCGGCGCCTGAAGCAAACCCATCCTCTACCGGGGCCTCAACGACATTCGAGGCACGCAACTCCGGCAAGATGGCACAAGGAGTCAGTAATGAATCTGATTGAGCAACTCGAGAAGGAAGAGATCGCACGCGTTCTGGGCGAGAAGACCATCCCCGACTTCGCGCCGGGCGATACCGTCATCGTCAACGTGAACGTCGTCGAAGGTACGCGTAAGCGTGTTCAGGCTTACGAAGGCGTCGTCATCGCCAAGCGTAACCGTGGCCTGAACTCGAACTTCATCGTCCGCAAGATTTCGTCGGGCGAAGGCGTCGAGCGTACGTTTCAGACTTACTCGCCGCTGCTCGCGAGCATCGTCGTGAAGCGCCGTGGTGACGTTCGCCGCGCGAAGCTTTACTACCTGCGCGAGCGTTCGGGCAAGTCGGCTCGAATCAAAGAAAAGCTGTTCACGAAGGATCGCGCAGCCGCAGCGGAGTAAATTCCAACGCAGCGTCGCACCGGAAAAAGCACCCCTTGCGGGTGCTTTTTTCTTTGGTGTGTTCAAATCGTATCTTCGACATCCACGCTGCCTACCCGTGTCCACCGGCAAGACCTCGACCCCGCGCATTCTCGAACCCGAACGCATGCCCGTGCTCTCCACGGGTGCATCGCTGCCACCTATCCCGCCCGCGCGGCTCACGCCCGAAGGACTGCGCGCGCGCTTCGGGCAGACGCTCGAATGGACGCAGGAAGCGCCCGAGCAGCGCATCAAGGCGATCGGCGGCGATCCGCGCGTCGCGGCCGTGCTCGTGCCGCTCGTCGTGCGCGAGGGCGGCCTGACCGTGCTGCTCACGCAGCGTGCCGATCATCTGTCGGATCATGCGGGACAGATCAGCTTTCCCGGCGGACGTTGGGAACCCGAGGACGCCGACGCCGCCGCCACCGCGCTGCGCGAAGCGCGCGAGGAAGTCGGGCTCGACGCCGCGCATTGTGAAGTTATCGGCGCGATGCCCGAGTATCTGACCGGCACCGGATTTCGCGTGACGCCGGTGGTCGCGCTCGTCTATCCGCCGTTTTCGCTCAAGGCCGACACGCGCGAAGTGGCCGATATCTTCGAGGTGCCGCTTGCCTGGCTGATGGATTCGGCCAACCACGAAGTGCGCGTGTTTCGCTGGGAAGGCGGCGAGCGTCGTTTTTTTGCCATGCCCTACACGCCGGGTGAAGGAAGGGCTCCTTATTTCATTTGGGGCGCAACGGCCGGTATGTTGCGCAATTTCTACCGCTTCCTCGCTGCTTGAGGCTCGCGGCGCGAAAAGTCCGCACGCGGGCGTCGGCACGCGCAATTCTCTGGCGCGCTAAACGCAACAGGCGCTGTGCTATCGTTACGCGAAACTCGAACTAAACCGACTGTTTCGGCGCTTCGCATGACTTTTTTCTCTGTATTGCTGGCCCTCGTCATTGAGCAGATGCGCGCGTTATCGCCGCACAATCCAATTTCGGCGCTGCTTCACTATCACGCGGAATCCACCGCGCACGGTTTCGATGCCGGCAAGCAGAAGCACGGCATCGTCGCGTGGCTGGTCGTGGTGCTGCCGTGGACGCTCGTCGTCGGGCTCGTCTATTACGTGCTCTACCGGATCAACTTCGCGCTGGCGTTCCTGTGGAACGTTGTCATCGTTTATTTCACGCTCGGTTTCCGGCAGTTCAGCCACTATTTCACCGACATCCATCTCGCGCTCAACAACGACGACGTGCCCCGCGCGCGCGAGGTCCTGCATGAATGGACCGGCCTCGATACCGTCGATATGCCCGTCAGCGAAATCGTGCGTCATACGCTGGTTCATGCCGTGGTCGCGTCGCACCGGCATGTGTTCGGCGTGTTCTTCTGGTTCCTGATTCCGATCGGTCCGGCGGGCGCGGTGCTGTATCGCATCGCCGAGTATCTGGCGCGCGCGTGGTCGAAGCCGGATCCGGAACGCACCGCCGAGTTCTCGTCGTTTGCGCAGCGCGCGTTTTTCGTCATCGACTGGGTGCCGGCGCGTCTCACGGCGCTCGGCTTTGCGATCGTCGGTAATTTCGAGGATGCGATCTACGCGTGGCGCAATCACGCGCGCCAATGGCCGGACGCCAACGAAGGCGTTCTGCTCGCCGCGGGCAGCGGCGCGCTGGGTGCGCGTCTTGCCGGACCGCTGGCCGAGCCGCTGTCGGTTGAAGCGCTCGCGGTCGGCGAAGCGAGCCCGCTGCCCGTCGGCGACGACTGCACGCCGCGCACGCTGCAATCGGCGGTCGGGCTCGTGTGGCGTGCGGTGATTCTGTGGATGCTGCTTCTGCTGATGCTGACCATCGCCGTGTGGCTGGCCTAGTCAACCATCGAGCGGATCACGCGCCGTCTGACACTGCCAGCAGACGGTGAATTGCGGCTCCAGCCACTCGCCGCACTGCTTGCACTTCCAGGGCCGGGCGTTCGCGTCCGGCCCTTTTCGCGCGCGTTCCAGCAGGCGCAAGGCCAGGCTTTCGTCGCGCTCGTCGACGATCCAGATTTCCGGCGCGCACTGATCCGCCGGAATCTCGCCCATCGCGCCGTTCAGATAGCGGTTGTGCAACTCGCACGGCACGCCCGCCGTCGCCAGCACGTTCACCCAGTGCTGCGCCGTGATCAGGTTGGGCGCGCGCGTGAGCCGTTTCATCGAACGATCTGGCTGGCTTCGTGCACGAGTTGCGCGTAGAGCGCGTGACGCTCGGGCCTGATCTTGCCGCCGTCGACCGCTTCGAGCACCGCGCAACCGGGCTCCTGCAGATGATGGCAGTTGTAGAAGCGGCAATGTCCGAGATACGGCCGGAAATCGGCGAAGGCGCGCTCGAGCTGGCCTTCGCTCAGATGGTGCAGCCCGAATTCCTGAAAGCCCGGCGAGTCGATCAGCGAGCCGCCGCCGGGCAGGTAGTAGAGGCGCGTGAAGGTGGTCGTGTGACGGCCGCTGTTGAGCGCCGATGAAATCTCGCGCGTGGCGGCGTCCGCATCCGGCACGAGCAGATTCACCAGCGTCGATTTGCCCATGCCGGACTGGCCGAGCAGGATCGTCGAGCGGTCTTTCAGGCGCGCGTCGAGTTGCGGATGGACATCGCCCGGCGCCATTTTCGCGGACAGCTCGATCACCGTATAGCCGAGTTCGCGATACGGCGCGAGACGTTCGCGCGCGAGCGCAAGCGCGCTCTCCACGTCGATCTTGTTCAGCACGATGAGCGATTCCAGCCCGTGCGCCTCCGCCGCGATCAATGCGCGCCCGAGCAGGTCTTCGCTGAAGTGCGGTTCGGTCGCGAGCACGATCAGCAACTGATCGAGGTTCGCGGCGAAGAGCTTCGACTTGAACTGATCCGAGCGATACAGCAGATTGCGCCGCTCGCCGATCTCGACGATCACCCCCTGATCCGCCGACGACTGCTCGTAGAACACGCGATCGCCGACAGCCACTTCGCTTTTCTTGCCGCGCGGGAAGCACTGGAGCATCGGAGCATCGTGTTCCGGCATGACGAGATAGTGCCGGCCGTGGGCGGCGATCACCGTGCCTGTCAGGCGCTCGCTGGCCGATACGCGGCCGCCTCGCGGTGCGCCGCGCGTCATGCGGCGTGCTGCATCAGACGGTCGATGCGCTGCGAAGCGGGCGGATGCGAGTAATAAAACGCGGTGTAGATCGGATCGGGCGTGAGCGTCGACGCGTTGTCTTCGTAGAGTTTCACGAGCGCGTTCACGAGATCTTTCGGATCGGTCTGGCTCGCGGCGAAGGCATCGGCTTCGAATTCGTTTTTGCGCGACGTGAGGCTGCCGAGCGGCGTGATGAAAAACATGAATACCGGCAGCACCAGCATGAAGAGCACGAGCGCAAGCCCGTTATTGCTGCCGATGAGCGACGGCCGCACGCCCAGGCCTTCGTAGAACCAGGTTGTCTGCACGAGCCAGCCGAGCAGCGCGAGCATCGCGAGGCTGATGCCGAACATCACGATCATCAGCTTGAGCACGTGGCGGCGCTTGAAGTGGCCGAGTTCGTGGGCGAGGACGGCCTCGATTTCGCTGCCCGACAGGCGCGCGAGCAAGGTGTCGAAGAAAACGATGCGCTTGGCCGCGCCGAAACCCGTGAAGTACGCGTTGCCGTGCGCGGAGCGGCGGCTGCCGTCCATCACGAACAGGCCCTTGGCCGCGAAGCCCGTGCGCGACATGAGACTCGTGATGCGCGCGACGAGCGCTTCGTCCTTGAGCGGCTCGAACTTGTTGAAGAGCGGGGCGATGAAAGTCGGATAGATGATCATCGCGAGCAACTGGAACGCGACCCAGACCATCCACGTCCAGAGCCACCAGAAGGTGCCGGCGCGGTCCATGAGCCAGACGGTGAGCAGCAGAAGCGGCGCGCCGATCACGACGGCGATCACGGTGCCTTTCACCAGATCGACGAAAAACAGCTTCTTCGACATGCGATTGAAGCCGAACTTCTCCTCGATCACAAAATGCCGGATGTAGTCGAACGGCAGGTCGATGACGCTCGTGATCGCGACGACCGACGCCACCAGCGCGATCTGCCCGAGATAGCCGCGCCCGAGCCAGTCCGAAATGGCGAGATCGAGCGCCTGGACGCCGCCGAGCAAGGTCAGCGCGACCAGCACGACCGCGCTCGTCACGACTTCGATCATCGTGAGGCGCGTGCGCTCGACGGTGTAGTCCGCGGCGCGCTGATGGGCGGCGAGCGGGATCGTGCCGGAAAATTGCGCCGGCACGCCGTTGCGATGCGCGGCGACGTAGCGGATCTGGCGCGACGCGAGCCAGAGCTTGGTCGAGACCATCGCGACCAGGGCGACGACGAAGATCGTCGAGAATGCGAGTGTGAGGTGGGTCATCCGGGAATCCGATTGAACTATGCGAGAATTATAGGTTCTTGGCCGTGCCCACGCGCATCGATCAAACCCAATCGATGGCAGCCGCGTACGGTGTCACTTTCTCTCAGGCCGCTTTCATGACCGACACTCCCGCCGCCCCTGAACCCGCCAGCTCCGCAGCAAACGACGCCGCGGAAAACGCGCTCGTGCGCAGCGACATGAACCTCGTCTGGCTCGACATGGAGATGACCGGTCTCGAACCCGACAACGATCGCATTATCGAGATCGCGGTGGTCGTAACGAACTCGACGCTCGACAAGATGGTGGAAGGGCCGGTGCTGGCGATCCATCAATCAGACGAAACGCTCGGCCTCATGGACGAGTGGAACCGCAACACGCACGGCCGCTCGGGACTGATCGAGCGCGTCAAGGCGTCGACGGTGGACGAAGCCGAGGCAACGCGCCAGATTCGCGACTTTCTCGGTCAGTACGTGCCGCCCGGCAAATCGCCGATGTGCGGCAACTCGATCTGTCAGGACCGCCGCTTCATGGCGCGCTGGATGCCGGAACTGGAGACCTTCTTCCATTACCGCAATCTCGATGTCAGCACCCTGAAGGAACTGTGCCGCCGCTGGCAGCCGGCAATCTACAAGGGCTTCCAGAAGCGCGCGATGCACACGGCGCTGGCCGACATCCACGAATCGATCGACGAACTCAAGTACTACCGCGAACACTTCCTGATTCCGTCGGCGCCTGCTGCCGGCGCGGCTTAATTCTTCGGCGGACGGATCGCGCTTTTCGGCCGGAACGCGGCGACCGTTTCGGCCCGCGTTTCGATATACGGCCCGCCGATCAGGTCGATGCAATACGGCACCGCCGCGAAAATGCCGGGCACCTTCGTCTTGCCGTCCGCGTCTTTCAACCCTTCGAGCGTTTCGCGGATCGACTTCGGCTGTCCTGGCAGGTTGATGATCAGCGCGGCGTGATCCGCCGTTTCCCGGATCACCGCGACCTGGCGCGACAAAATCGCGGTCGGCACGAAATTCAGGCTGATCTGGCGCATTTGCTCACCGAAGCCGGGCATCGGCCGGGTGGCGACGGCGAGCGTCGCTTCGGGCGTCACGTCGCGGCGCGCGGGGCCGGTGCCGCCCGTCGTCAGGACGAGATCGCAGCCGTGCGTGTCGACGAGATCGACGAGCGTCGCGGAAATGGTCGCGGCGTCGTCCTGAATCAGGCGCGTCTCGGCGCGCCAGGGCGTAGCGAGCGCAACGCCCAGCCATTCCTGCAGCGACGGCACGCCCTTGTCTTCATAGACGCCCTGCGAGGCGCGATCGCTGATCGACACCAGCCCGACGATCAGTTCGTCCGGATGATTACGCGTCGGTTTCGTCACGGCCATTCTCGTCGTAATCGTCAGTGTCTTCGTCGTCGGATGCGCCCGCCGCGTTCTTGATCCACTGGAACAACTCGCGGAAATAGCGCGGCGGCTTCTGTTGCTCGCGCTCGCGGCGCGCATTGCGGATCAGCGTGCGGCCTTCCTGCGGATCGACGCCCGGATGCTTGCGGATGAATTCGGTGAGCGCGGCGTCGTCGGCGAGCAGTTGTTCGCGCGTGCGCTCGATCCAGTGCAGGCGCGCGGTTTCGGACTTGTTCACGCCGCGCTGCGTGTCGAGCGCCGTGCGCAGCGCGCCGACTTCGTCTTCGGTCAGCGAGCGCATGACCTTGCCGACGTACTGCACCTGGCGGCGCTTGCCTTCGTGATCGGTGATGCGGCGCGCCGCGCGCACGGCGTCGCCGAGATTCTCGGGCATCGGCATGCGCTTGAGCGCATCTTTGGGCAGCGCGATGAGGGCCTCGCCCAGCTCCTGCAGCGCGTGCATATCGCGCTTCAGCTGGGATTTGCTCGGACGGTCGTAGCCGTTTTCGTCGGCTTCGCGCTCGTCGTCGCGGCCGGCATCGATCGGTTGAATGCGGGTTTTACGGTTCATCCCGACATTGTAGCTTGGCGCCGCGCGCGGCCTTGTGCCGGCAGCAAAGCTTGGCGGGTGAATCAACGCGGTCCTTGCTATGATCGCGAGATACGCCGTTCCCGGCTTGATCGACGCTCACACGGCGAGCGGTTCGGGCCGGGACTCCCGAAGCAACCACGACATGTGCGGGCGCGCGCCGCCCGACTTCCAAAGGCACCTCAACATGGCAGCAGACATGGACGTCAAGCAACGCTATTTCCCGCATACGCAGGACGAGCTGAAGGAGATCGCTTCCGACATCCTGCGGTACGCCAGGGAACTCGGCGCGAGCGATGCCGCCACCGAAATCTCCGAAGGCGACGGCCTCTCGGTGAGCGTGCGGCGCGGCGAAGTCGAGACGATCGAGCACAATCGCGACAAGATGGTCGGCGTGACGGTGTTCATCGGCCAGAAGCGCGGCAACGCGAGCACCGCCGACTTCACGCGCGACGCGTTGCGCGACACGGTCGCCGCCGCGTACAACATCGCGCGCTTCACGGCCGAAGACAGCGCGGCCGGGCTCGCCGAAGAGGAACTGCTGGAAAAGGCGCCGCAGGATCTCGATCTCTATCATCCGTGGGACATCGACGCCGAAGAGGCCGCCGACATCGCGAGTCGCGCCGAGGCGGCGGCGTTCGCCGTCGACAAGCGCGTGACCAACTCGGAAGGCGCGAGCGTGTCGGCGCAGCATTCGCAGTTCGTGCTCGCCACGTCGCGTGGCTTCATTGCGGGCTATCCGTATTCGCGGCATTACATCGCGTGTGCGCCGATCGCGGCGAGCGGCCGCGACATGCAGCGCGACGACTGGTACACCTCGAAGCGCGACGCCACCCGTCTCGCCGCGCCGGAAGCGGTCGGCCGCTACGCCGCGGAACGCGCGCTCGCGCGCCTGAACGCCCGGAGCCTCGACACGCGCAAATGCCGCGTGCTCTTCGAGGCGCCGCTCGCGGCGGGCATCCTCGGTGCGTTCGTGCAGTCGGTGAGCGGCGGCGCGCTGTATCGCAAGACCACTTTTCTCGTCGACAGCCTCGGCAAGCCGGTGTTCGCGCCGCATATTCAGATCGTCGAGGATCCGCACGTGAAGGGCGGCATGGGCAGCGCGCCGTTCGACGAGGAAGGCGTGCGCACGCAGCGGCGCAACGTGGTCGAGGACGGCGTCGTGCAGGGCTATTTCCTGTCGACGTATTCGGCGCGCAAGCTCGGCATGAAGACGACCGGCAACGCGGGCGGCTCGCACAATCTGACGATGAAAAGCACGCACACGAAGCCCGAAGACGACTTCGAGGCAATGCTCAAGAAACTCGGCACCGGCCTGCTGCTGACTGAACTGATGGGACAGGGCGTGAACTACGTGACGGGCGATTACTCGCGCGGCGCGTCGGGCTTCTGGGTCGAGAACGGCAAGATCCAGCACGCTGTCGAGGAAATCACGGTGGCGAGCACGTTGCAGGAGATGTTCCGCCATATCGAGGCGATCGGCGCGGATACCGTCGTGCGCGGCACGAAGGAAATCGGCTCGGTATTGATCGAGCGGATGACCATAGCGGGACAGTGAGTCGAACCCGCCAAAAGCGACAAAGCCCCGGAGCACCGGGGCTTTTTTTATTCCGACGCGCCGATGCGCTCGTACGTCACGAACGCGAAGTCGAACGTGTTCGGCGCCGCCGCGCGATGCGGCTCGCGCGACACTTCGCGCCAGTGCGCGGGATCGGGCGCGGGAAAGTGCGTGTCGCCGTCGAAATCGGCGTCGATCTCGGTGACGATCATCTTGTCCGCGCGCGCGATGGCGTCGCGATACAACTGCGCGCCGCCGATCAGAAATGCTTCGTTCGCTGGTTCGAGCGCGAGCGCCGCGTCGAGGCTCGTCACCACGTCGCAGCCTTCGTAGCGCCGCGTGGCGTCTCGCGAGACGACGATATTGCGCCGCCCCGGCAGCGGCCGGCCGATCGATTCGTGCGTCTTGCGTCCCATGACGATGGGCGCGCCCATTGTCGTGCGCTTGAAGAACGCGAGGTCTTCGGGCAGGCGCCAGGGCAGTTGGTTATCGCGTCCGATCACGCCATTGCGCGCGCGGGCGACGATCAGAGTCAGCGTCGTCATGTGAAGGGTTGAATTCGAAGGACGGGCGTGCGCGCAGGCGCCGCCGGGGTCTCGATTCTAACCGACACACCTGCGCGAGCCATGTCCGGCCCGCGTCGGGTCACGTCTCCGGCGAGTCGTCGGCGAGCGGTGTCGTCGTGCGGGGAACGCAGGGTTCGACCTCGTCCCATAGCGTCACGCTGATGCCGGAACCGGTCGTGCGTATCGCGGGAGCCCGCGCGCGCATGAATTCGTCCGTGTCTTCACCGTCTTGTTGCGTTTCGGATACTTCGCCGCGTCTGAATGAACTATCGAGTGCCATCTTGACGACATAATCCAAGGTAACTATTCCCGCATCTGCACTAATCGGGAATAAAGTAATCGGCTCGCCGGTATAACGATTATCGCGGAATGAAATAATCGTAGAAATTGAACGTTCGTTCGGCAAACGGTAGTTCTTACCTTCCGGCATGCCTGAATTTAGCGAAATACATGCCATGAACCGCGATCCGTTGCGGCGCAAAGAGTGGCGAAAAATGCGCAAGAAGCAGGCTTTGCAAATCAGCCGAAAACGTTTCAACGCTGAAACATCGCGGCAGAAAAACCTGAAGTTCTCACAAAACCGGTATAAGATTTTGTCTTATCAAAACGTGCGGAAAGTTTTTAATAATTACGTGAGAAATTCTTGCCAAGCCCGTCCTATCAAGGTTTTGTAGCTAATCCGGCGCTTGTGACGATATTTGTTTTCGGTGTTTCTGGGTTATAGTAGTCTCTCAAAAACGGCACAGAATCAGACATAAAGGGTTTCGTGGAAGGGTGCGGGGTGTTTCGCTCCGTGTGTTTCGGGGGCGTCGTTTTGAATACAAGTCCCACTGCCAACCGTAACGGCAAATGCGTGAGGGCAAAGAAGTCAGCGATGTAGCGAGAGCCTGAACTACGCGACCTTTTCAACGAACGTTGAACAAAGGATCTGAATAATGGACGTCGCTCGGCGGCAACTCATATACGTAACTCGCGATCCAAGCGAGACGCTGTGCGCGCGATTCGAGGAGCGCGGCTGGCACATCGAAATCGTCGCGAGCGCGCGCGACACGCGCAAAGCTTTGCGCAGCGATCTGGCAACGGGCGGGCTGCTCGATTTGTCGAGCCAATTCGAATCGCATGAACTGGCGGCATTTGAATCGTCGCTGACGATGACCAACGTCGGCTGGGTCGCGGCCACGGTGGCGGGACAACTCGAAGACGCCGCCGTGCGGCGCCTGATTCGCGACTATTGCTTTGATTACGTGACGCTGCCAACGTCGAACGACCGCATTGTCGATTCCGTCGGTCACGCGTATGGCATGGTCGCGCTGCACGACGCCGCGTCGAACGACGCGCGCAGCGAAGGCCGCGCCGAGGGCGAAATGGTCGGCTCGTGCGACGCCATGCTCGCGCTGTTCCGCTCGATCCGCAAAGTCGCCATGACCGACGCGCCGGTGTTCATCTCCGGCGAATCGGGCACGGGCAAGGAACTCACGGCGGTCGCCATCCACGAACGTTCGGCGCGCCGCGATCAGCCTTTCGTGGCGATCAACTGCGGCGCAATTCCCGCGCATCTGCTGCAATCCGAGCTTTTCGGCTACGAGCGCGGCGCGTTCACGGGCGCGAATCAGCGCAAGATCGGCCGCGTGGAAGCGGCCAACGGCGGCACGCTGTTCCTCGATGAAATCGGCGATCTGCCGCTCGAAAGCCAGGCGAGCCTGCTGCGTTTCCTGCAGGAACGCAAGGTCGAGCGCCTGGGCGGTCACGGCTCGACGCCGGTGGACGTGCGCATCATTTCGGCGACGCACGTCGACATGCAGACCGCGATGATCGAAGGGCGTTTCCGCGCCGACTTGTATCACCGTCTGTGCGTGCTGCAGATCGACGAGCCGCCGCTGCGCGCGCGCGGCAAGGACATCGAGCTGCTCGCGAAGCATATGCTCGACCGCTTCAAGAAGGACGCGAGCCGGCGTCTGCGCGGCTTCTCGCCGGACGCGATCGCGGCGATCCACAACTATGGCTGGCCGGGCAACGTGCGCGAGCTGATCAACCGCGTGCGGCGCGCGATCGTGATGTCGGAAGGGCGTCAGATCACGGCGCGCGATCTCGAACTGGGCGAATACGTGGAAGTGGCGCCGGTGTCGCTGGCGCAGGCGCGCGAGGCGGCCGAGCGGCAGGCGATCGAACTGGCGCTGCTGCGGCATCGCGGGCGTCTCGGCGATGCGGCCCACGAACTCGGCATCTCGCGCGTGACGTTGTACCGGCTGCTGTCGGCGCACGGCATGCGGCATATCGAAGTCGATGTGCCGCCGGAGCACGCGACGCGCGGCTGATCGAATTTTCGGCTCATCGGACGGGCGCTTTCGGGCGCCCGTTTTCGTATTGGCGCGTTGGCGCATTAGAGCGCGCATACCCCGCGCTTGGTAAAATCTCTCTTTAGGCCTTCCGTTCGTGACGGCGCGCGGTACACCCCAAGGAACATCGAATGAAACAGTATCTCGAGCTCGTCCAGACGATCCTCGATACCGGCACATGGCAGGAAAACCGCACGGGCATCCGCACGATCAGCATGCCCGGCGCAATGCTGCGCTTCGATCTGCAGCAGGGCTTTCCCGCCGTGACGACCAAGAAGCTCGCGTTCAAGTCGGCGATCGGCGAACTGGTGGGCTTTCTGCGGGCGTCGAAAAGCGCGGCGGATTTTCGCGCGCTCGGCTGCAAGGTCTGGGACGCGAACGCGAACGAAAACCCGCAGTGGCTCGAGAATCCGTATCGCCAGGGGCCGGACGATCTCGGCGATGTCTACGGCGTGCAGTGGCGCAAGTGGCCCGCCTACAAGCTCGTCGATGCCGCCGCGGGCGATCAGATCGCCGACGCGACCAATCGCGGCTATCAGCTTGTCACGAGCTTCGTCGAGAACGGGCGCGAGCAGGTGCTGCTGTACAAGGCCATCGACCAGTTGCGGCAGTGTCTCGACACGATCATCGAGCGTCCGACCGACCGGCGCATCCTGTTTCATGCGTGGAATCCGGCGAAGCTCGACGAAATCGCGCTGCCCGCGTGCCATCTGTTGTATCAGTTCATCCCGAATGCGGTGACGCGCGAAATTTCGCTGTGTCTGTACATTCGCAGCAACGATGTCGGGCTCGGCACGCCGTTCAACCTGACCGAAGGCGCGGCGCTGCTGCATCTCGTCGGCCGCCTGACGGGTTTCACGCCGCGCTGGTTCACCTACTTTATCGGCGATGCGCACATCTACGAGAATCAGCTCGACATGCTGAAGGAGCAGTTGAAGCGCGAGCCGTATGCGTCGCCGCAACTGATCATTTCGGACCGCGTGCCGGATTACGCGGTCACGAAGCGCTACGAGCCGGAGTGGCTCGAGAAGATCGAGCCGTCGGATTTCGCGCTGGAAGGGTACAAGCACCACGAGGCGCTCACCGCGCCGATGGCGGTGTAAGTCCCGGCTTCGTTTCATCGATGTGAAAACGCGCGGCTCTCGGGCCGCGCGTTTTCGTTTGTGGCGCGGGGTTTCAACCGCGATGGTCGTTGCCGTTGCCGCCGCGTTGTTGTTGCGGCTGTTGGGCTTGTTGCGGTGGCTGATGCGGTTGCGCTTGGTGCGCTTGTTGCGCCTGACGTGGCTCCTGGTGCTGCATCTGCGGCGGCGCCTGACGCGCTTCCTGATGCATCGGCTGACGTTGTGGCTCCTGATGGAACTGCGGCCGTTGCGCTTCCTGTTGCGGACGCTCTTGCGGACGCTGCTGCGGCATCTCGTGACGCGGCTGTTGGGCGGGCATCATCTGCGCGTGCGGCGATTCGGCGTGCGCCTGATGGTACGCGTGGTACGCGTCCGGCGGCCGTTGCTGTTGCTGCGGCGCCGCTTGCGTGGGCGGGGCTCCATGCTGGAAAGCCTGAACCTGAACCTGCTGCGACGGCCTGCCGTGCGTATCGTTCGGAACGGCTCGCCCATGCGATGCATCGCCGTGCGAGAAGCGCGGATCGCCGCCGAACTGCGCTTGCTGCGGCGGACGCGGGACATTGTTGCCATGCGGTTGCGCTGCCTGCATCGGCTGCGCGACGCCGGGCGCCGCCGCGAATGCCGGGCGCTGAGGCGAGCCTGGCGTCGGCGCATGCGGTGCATTGCGACCATCAAGGCGATTCGGTCCACCGGGACCATTGCCCGCGCCGCCCGCGATCACTGCGCGCGCCGGCCCGTGGGTTGCGACGAGACGCACATTATCGACCCGTGGCGCTCCGGCTCCGTGGCCGCCCCCTTGCTGCGCGAAGCGGTCATGAAAAGCCGGCGGTGCGACCGGCGCGCGCGTCGCCACGACCGGGCGCGCGAAGCCGCCCTGCGGCGGCCGGTAATCCGCGCGCCGCGCACCGGGCGCGAAGCTGTCGCGTGTCGGCGCAATGCCCGGCGCGCCTGCAAAGAAGCGCGGATTGCGCCAGCGCGACGGATCGACCGCATACGGCCTGCGTCCGACCGGCTGGCCATGCACGAACGCATTGGCGGGCAGGGCGGTGAGCCCGCGCGGCGCGCGATAGTTGATGAACGTGTTATGCACGTACACCGAGCGGTTCACGCGCTCGTAGTAACGCGGACTCCATCCGTCGCGATGCGGATGCCAGGCTTCCCCCGGCGCGAGCGGAAACCACGCGAGCCCCGCCGCCGCGACGCCGCCCACCGTCAGTGCGACGTTCCAGTCGACGCCGCTACCGCCATCCCCGACGAAGCCGACCAGCGCAGGCGCATAAGCGGGCGGCGCTCCAGCAGCCATCGGACCGGGCACCCACGCCCACTGCGTTCCGACATACGCCCAGCGTCCGTAGTGATACGGCGCGAAGCCCCAGGGCGCATCGTCGATCCAGGTCCAGCCCCACGGCGCCTGCCACGCCCAGTGTCCTGCGCGATACGGCGCCCAGTCGGCGGATACCGCATTCGGCACCCAGACCGCTCCGTATGACGGATCCGTGCGCCACGTGCCGTTGGCATCGAGGTCCTGGTAGCCGGGAATGTCGCGCGACACGTATCGCGCCGATATCGAGCGATCCTCGTTCGCGTCGCGGCCCGCGCTCCATTGATCGAATGCGTCCGGCGCGGGCGCCGCGTTCGCCGATGCCTGCTGGAGATTCGTGCCTTCGAACGTGACCTGCTGGCCGCCCGCGAGTTGCACCGCCGCGCCGTCGCCATACGCGGTGGCGCCGCCGCTGCGCACTGTCACGGTGGTCGCGCGGCCATCGGGCGCGACGTCCACGCGTACGTCGCCGGGCGTCGTCACGGCGAGCGCCAGGTTCGGCGTATCGATCTCGTAGGTCGAGCCGGGCGGCATGTCGCGCACGCGCGTCGACAGCGTGCCCTGGGCGATCTTGAGTTGCGCGGTGGCGTCGTCGAGGGCGAGGACCGAAAGCGCCGTCGATGAGCCGAGCCGCACCGCCGTAGAGCCGATGTGCAGCTCCGAGCGCGCGTTTTCGTCGTTCCAGAGTTGGTCGCCCGTCGTGAGCGGGCGGTTGATCTGCGCGTACGACCAGTCGGATGCGCCGGCGGGCTCGGTCGTGACAGTGCCCGCCATGTAGTTCAGACGCGCGATGCGTCCGGGCGGATCGCCCTGATCTGTCTGCGCGGCCACTGCGGGCGGCGCGGTTTGAGCAAGCGCTCCCGGCCCCGATGTCGAAAAAACTGCGCACGCGCACAGCGTGGCGGCGGCGATCGTTCTGATTTTCATCGTATTCTCCGGCGGCCGCGCGGTGCGCCATCTGGACGCTGTCAGCCCGCGCAGCCTACCGGATCAATGTATCGCCCGCGCCTGTATCCGTACGATGCGGTTTGTAACGGCGCGCAGGTGCGCGTAACAAAGCTTTATCGCCGGTTCATTGCCCGCTCATTGCCCGCTCATTGCGCCGCCAGAAAGCCGTCGAAATGCCGGTGTCCCGACGGCGTCACGCGCAGCACGCGCCGCTGCGCCGTGTGCTCGATCCAGCCGCGCGACTCGCACGCCTCGAGAAACGCCGCGCCCAGCGCGCCGCCGAGATGCGGCCGGCGCTCGCTCCAGTCGATGCACGTACACGCGAAACGCCGCCGCCGCGCACGCTGCGCCTTCAGGTCGATGCCCAGCTCGGCGAACGCCCGCGCGCCTTCGGGCGTTGCGTCGAGCGCGGCGGGACCGTGGGCCTGCTCGCGCTCGTCGTCGGCGGCGAGCCAGTTGCGCGCGATCATCCGCTCGAAAATCCGCACCGCCAGTTCGCCCGCCAGATGGTCGTAGCAGGTGCGCGCGAAACGCATCTCCACCGGCACCGCGGACGGCGGCCGCTCGGGCGCGCGTTGCGGCGCACTCGCCCGCGCGAGATTGGCGAGCGCCTCGATAGCCGCGGCGATATCGGCGGTCGCGATGCGGTAGTAGCGGTGCCGGCCGCTCACTTCGAGCGCGAGCAGCCCGCCCTCGGTCAGGCGCGCGAGATGGCCGCTCGCCGCCGACGGCGATAGCCCCGCGATCATCGTCAGTTCGCCGGCGGGGCGCGCGGTGCCGTCCATCAGCGACCAGAGCATGGCGGCGCGGCCCGGATCGGCGATCAGCGCGCCGATGCGCGACAGCCCGGGAAAGTGGCGGGAGCGGGAATCGGCGTCGGCGAGTGCGGAATTCATGGCGATGTCCGTATCGGGCGAAGTAGTCGGTCTGCCCACTTTAACGCGGCCCGGCAACCGATGTTTCACCGCACGCCGAAATGTCGATGCACAACGCCGGCGCTATGATGGACGCTTGCAGTTCGATACGGCAGGAGAAATTCGTATGTCCAGACTCATTGTTTCAGGCTTGCTCGGCGTGCTGGTGCTGTGCGCGGGTTGTGCGGGCGGTGCGGGCGGAGCGTCATCGGCGGGCGGGGGCGGCAGCATCACCATGTACGGCACCATCGACCGGGGCATTACTGTCCACGATTGAATATTGCGGACCCTATAATCCGCTATCTCTCGGCGCATTTCCGCAAAGAGACGAACAACCGCCGGACGCCCCCATGAACACGCCGACTTCATCCCCCATTCCCGCGGTGCCGAAAAGCCGCGCCGAAACCATTTTCCGCTTTCTCGCCGAGCCGACTTCGGTGAACTTCGGCGGCAAAGTGCATGGCGGCGCGCTGATGAAATGGATCGACGAAACCGCCTACGCGTGTGCGGCGATGTGGTCCGGACGTTACGCGGTGACGGTGAGCGTCGGCAATATCCGTTTTCGACGGCCGATTCTCGTCGGCAATCTCGTGGAGTTGCGCGCGCGCGTGGTCTCGACCGGGCGCACCAGCATGCACATCCATATTTCCGTGCACGCGGGCGACCCGAAAGTCGGCGAGTTGCAGCAGACGACCGATTGCCTGATGGTTTTCGTCGCCGTCGATGAAAAAGGGCAGCCAACGCCCGTGCCGTCCTTCGTGCCGGAAACGGAAGAAGAGAAACGTCTCGCCCGTTACGCGATGGACGTGAAGGACGCGCTCGACGCGATCGTCGAGCTGAAGCCGGAAGAGGTCGCGGCGGGCAAGGTGTGAACCCGCCGCGTCAAACGAGGCGTCGCGCGCCTACTTCCCGACCATATCCCCCGGCTTGACCCAGTCGTCGAACTGCTGCTCGGTCACGAAGCCGAGCGCGAGCGCGGACGCCTTGAGCGTCGTGCCTTCCTTGTGCGCCTTCTTGGCGATCTTCGCGGCCTTGTCGTAGCCGATGTGCGGATTGAGCGCCGTCACGAGCATCAGCGATTCGTTCAGCAGACTGTCGATGCGCTTCTCGTTCGGCTCGATGCCCACCGCGCAGTTGTCGTTGAAGCTCTGCGCGCCGTCGGCGAGCAGGCGAATCGATTGCAGCACGTTATGCGCGATCATCGGCCGGAACACATTCAGCTCGAAGTTGCCGCTCGCGCCGCCGAAATTCACCGCGACATCATTGCCGAACACCTGGCAGCAGAGCATCGTGACGGCTTCGGACTGAGTCGGGTTCACCTTGCCCGGCATGATCGAGCTGCCGGGTTCGTTCTCCGGAATCGACAGTTCGCCGAGCCCGCAGCGCGGACCGCTCGCGAGCCAGCGGATGTCGTTGGCGATCTTCATCAGGCTCGCGGCGACCGTTTTCAGCGCGCCGTGAGCGGCGACGAGCGCATCGGCCGCGGCCATCACCTCGAACTTGTTCGGCGCGGTCTCGAAGGGCAGCCCGGTGAGCTTGCCGATCGCCTGCGCGACCTTCACCGCGAATTCCGGATGCGCGTTCAGTCCCGTGCCGACCGCCGTGCCGCCCTGCGCGAGCTGATACAGATGCGGCAGCGACGCCTCCACGTGGCGAATGCCCTGATCGATCTGCGCGACATAGCCCGAAAATTCCTGGCCGAGCGTGAGCGGCGTCGCATCCTGCAAGTGCGTGCGGCCGATCTTCACGATCTTGTCGAACGCGCGCGCCTTCTGATGCAGCGTCTCGCGCAACGTCTTCAGCGACGGCACGAGATGCTTGACGATGCCATACGCCACCGCGACGTGCATCGCCGTCGGAAACACGTCGTTCGACGACTGGCCGCGATTCACGTCGTCGTTCGGATGCACGAGACGCTCCTCGCCGCGCGGTCCGCCCAGGATCTCGCTCGCGCGATTGGCGATCACCTCGTTGAGGTTCATGTTGGTCTGCGTGCCGGAGCCGGTCTGCCACACGGCGAGCGGAAATTCGTCGGGATGCTTGCCGTCGATGATCTCCTGCGCCGCCTCCATGATCGCGCGCGCCTTCTTCGCGTCGAGCACCTTGAGCCCTTCGTTCACTTCGGCGGCGGCGTGCTTGATGATCGCGAGCGCGGTGATCAACTCGGGCGACTGCTTTTCCGTCGAAATCTTGAAGTTCTGCAGCGAGCGCTGGGTCTGCGCGCCCCATAGCTTGCCGTTCGGCACGGCAATCTCGCCGAACGTGTCTTTTTCCATCCGTACGTCGCCTTGCGCGTCGTGTGTCATGGCGTCAAGCTCCTCGCGAAGTATGTGCTTCCGGTGAGTTCAGAGCTGCTTGTCGACAGGCAGCAGCATGAAGAGGCCCGTCATCGCGTTGCGATAAAAACCCGCCTCGGGATCGAAATTGTAGGTGACGAGGCTGCCGTCGCGCTCGGTCGTCCAGACGAGGCCTGATTGCGGCGACCCCGTGCGCCGGAGTTCTTCCATGACCGCCGCGCTCGCCAGATGCACCTGCCAGCTGACCTGCGGCGACGTGCTGCGCTCAAACAGTTGCGCGGCTTCCTCGGCGATGCGTTTGTCATGGATCACGAGCGCGAGTTCGGTATTGAGTTTCGCCGAGCGCGGATCGAGATTCATCGAGCCGATCACGAGAATACTCCGATCGATGACATAAGCCTTCGCATGCAGGCTCGCCCGCGACTGCGAGCCGAAGAGGCCCGCGCTCGGACTGCCTTCGCCTTCGATCTGAATCGGCTTGAATTCGTACAATTCGACGCCGTTCTGCAACAGCGGAATGCGATACGGCGCATAGCCCGCCTGCACCGCGACGGCATCGGTCGCGGCGAGCGAGTTGGTCAGCACCGCGACGCGCACGCGGCGGCGCGTGAGTTCCGCGAGCGCCTGCACGCCGGTATCGTGCGGCACGAAGTAGGGCGAGAGGATCAGGAATTCGCGCTGCGCGTCGGTCAGCAGGCTGCGCAGTCGCTCCATCGGCGGGCTTTTATAGTCGTCGCTCGGATGTTCGATCTTCCCCGGCGAGTCGACCCAGAATTCGGTCGGCGCCCAGACGAGGCCCATTTGCTCGCGCGCGATCTGCTGCGCGAGCGGCGTCGCGTTGAGCGGCTTCGCGTTCAGCGGCTCGGCCTGCGCGCGCCAGTGAGCGCGCAGGTCGTCGCGGGTTTTGTCGAGTTCGGACGGATCGAACTTCTGCTTGTTGAGCGCGCGCAGCGGATAGGCGAGCGAGCTGTTCCAGTAGTCGTCGAAACTCGCGGACACTTTCTGCGCGACCGGGCCGGCGGCGAACACGTCGAGATCGCGGAATTGCAGCGTCGGGCTCGCGCTGAAGTATTCGTCGCCGAGATTGCGCCCGCCGACGATCACGATCTGGTTATCCGCGATCATCGCCTTGTTGTGCATGCGGCGCGTGAAGTGGCCGAGGTTCGTGAAGACGTTCTGCGTGCGCTCGGAGAAACTGCGCTGCGCGCTGCCGAACGGGTTGAAGACGCGGATCTCGATGTTGTCGTGCGAGTTGAGCGCCGCCATGATCCGGTCGATGTCCTTGAAGTTCAGATCGTCGACGAGCATGCGCACGCGCACGCCGCGATCCGCCGCATAGAGCGCGGCGCCGAGCAGGAGCTTGCCGGTGTTGTCTTCCTCGGCGATGTAGTACTGCATGTCGAGCGTCTTGGTCGCCGCGCGGGCCAGCGCGATGCGGGCCTGCAGCGCGTCGGTGCCGGTGGGCAGCAGCCGCACGGCTGACTGATCCGGATGCGCCTGTTCGAGCGGCGCGAGGGCGGTGGCGAGCGGCGTCGGCCCGCTCGCGGGCAGCGCGTGGCTCACCGGGCGATCGAAGGCCGTCGCGGGCGGACGCGTCGCGCAGGCGGCGAGCATCGTCAACGCGACGGCAGCGGCCGCGTGGCGCACGATGGCGCCGAGTTTTCGATTGGGCGTGACCCGCTGTTTGATGTCTTCGCGATCTACGCCATCTTGTCCAGCTTCCAGCTTTCCCCGGCTTTCCGACACTTCGATTCCTCTTGATTTCGCATTGTCGGCACGATGAAGCAAGGAGCGTTCTCGGGCCGTATCTCGAAATTATTCTATGGGAAATCGGAGCGGGGGCGTGTTTTACGCCGCACGAGCGCCATCGACAGAGCAAAACACGAAGCGCATGGACGAAAAAAAGCCCGCTGGCTGAGAGCGGGCTGACAACCCCTGTCACAGATGTCTCAAGGAGGAGACGAGTTCATCGTAGCAATGCGCGTCGAGCGGGCCAACCAAGCATTCCTGCTATGTATATCGGTGCGCGGCTGCGGTGCTTATCCCGCGTGTTTTCAAGCGTGGCCGTGCGGCGCCGCACTTGCCGCAGCGGCGTCTTCGGGCACGGGCGCGACGCCGGTCTCGATGAACTTCCGGCTGATGCGATGAAACCGCAGCGTCATCAGCACGGCGACGCTCGCCAGGCCCGCCGCGAGTCCCCACCACAGGCCTTTCGGACCCAGTTCGAAGTGAAACGCGAGCACATAGGCGGTCGGAAAGCCGACGCCCCAGTAGCCGAACGCGGCGGCGAGCATCGGTATGCGTGTGTCACGGAGACCGCGCAGGCAGCCGGAGCCGACCGTCTGCATGCCGTCGACGATCTGGAACACCGCCGCCACGCCGAGCAGCGACGCCGCGAGCGCGACGGTGTGCGCGTTGGCGGGATCGTCGAGATGCAGATACAGCCCGACGATCGCGCGCGGCACGGTGATCAGCACGAGCCCCGAGCACACCATGAAGCCGACGCCCAGCGCCAGCGCGACGAAGCCCGCATGGCGCGCGGCGAGCGGCACACCCGCGCCGACCCAGTAGCCGACGCGCACGTTGGCCGCCTGGCCGATCGCGAGCGGCACCATGAACGCGACGGACGCCACATTGAGCGCGATCTGATGCGCGGCGAGCGGCCCTTCGCCGAGCAGGCCGACCATCATGCCGGTGGCGAGAAAGAGTGTCGATTCGACGCCGTAGGTGATCGCGACCGGCCAGCCGATGCCGAAAAGCTCGCCCATCAGCGGCAGGCGCGGGCGCGCGCGGCTCACGAAATGGCGGTAGCGCGGGCGCAGATGCAGCAGCAAAACGAGCGCGATCGCGATGCCCCAGACCGTGATGGCGGTCGCCGCGGCCGAGCCGAGGAAGCCTTCGCGCGGCAGGCCCCAGGCGCCGTGAATCAGGCCGTAGTTGAGAAAGCCGTTGACGAACACGCCGCCGATCGACACCCACAGAAGCCGGCGCGCCGCGCCGATCGCGGGCAGAAACGCGCGCATCATGCCGACGCCGATCAGACTTCCGGGCGTCCCCCAGCGCAGCACCGCGCAATATTCGCCGACGTTCTTCGCGAGCGTCGCCGGTTCGTGGAACGCGAGCAGGATCGGCTCGGCGTAGCTCAGCAGCACGAATGCGGGCACGGCGAGCAGCACGGAGAGCACGAGCCCGGTCCAGTAGATGCCCGGCACGCGTTCGTCCGCGTTCGCGCCGCGCGCGTGCGCGACCGACACGGACACCGACGTCAGCACGCCCTGCAGCAAAGTCACCACGACGAAAAAGAGATTCGCGCCGAGGCCGCCCGCGGCGAGCGCGTCGGGGCCGAGCGAGCCGAGCAGGATGGTGTCGGTGACGCCCATCGCCATTTGCGAAAGCTGCGCGATGGCGAGCGGCGCAGCGAGCCGCGCGGTGTCGATAGCGTGACGCGACAGGCTGGGCGGTCCTTGATGCGCGCGGGCGGCGCGCGTGATTTGGGGTTGCATGATTGAAGGCGTATTAAACGGATCGAAGGCGGCGGGCGGGGACAAAAGCCAATACCGCGTCGAATCCGCGCAAATTCCCGGCGCTGAAACCGGAACGAAAGACGACTAGCTTATTGCCTTGCGTGCAACCTGTCGATGACGCGCCCGCTATCCCCGGCTTTTCGGAACTCGCCCGGCGTGGCCGATGCGGCGCTCCGTCAAGCCGCAGCGCGTCATTCCGGCGCGCGCACGCGAATGATCTGGCCGTCGAGCTGGACCTTCTGACCCGCGCGAATCTTGCACGTCTTGCGCAGTTCCACTTTTCCGTCGACGGTGACATCGCCCATGGCGACGCGTGCCTTCGCGGCGCCGCCGCTGTCCGCGAGGCCCATCAGCTTGAGCAGATTGTGAAGTTCGACGAAGTCGCCCGTGAGGGTGAATTGAAGTGGCGGCATGACGGACGGGAAAATCGATGAGTGAGGCAGGAAGACGTCAATCATAAACCACCGGCGTGCGCGTGCCGGGCATGCGCCATGCTAATCGTATGACGGACGCCGGTAATCGGATCGCAAGGGAACGTGTGGGCATTTGTAGCCAGATGAAACCTTCGGTAACAATGACTGGTTTTCGCGAACTCACCCGATCGCCGGCTGGTCCGACTTTTTGATCGATGCAGCTTCGGTCATCTTTTATGAACGACAAAAGTCGCGTGGCGCGCTCGCTCATCGCCGTTTCAGCGCCCGCCGACGCCAACTAAAGAGAGGACTAGCTCCATGACAAAGGCTCGAATTCTGTTGATCGGCTCCGCCATCGCCACGCTTGCCGCATCGGGCGTTTATGCGCAAACCGCGCAGCCGCAGCCGATGCAACCGCAGACGATGCAGATGGCGCCGGGCAGTGCCGCGCCGATGGCCCCGCAAGCCCAGCAGCCGATGACGCCGCCGCCGCAGAACCTGGTGGCGCCCGCGCCGACCGATCCGCTCGTGCAGCGCCGTAACGCGAACGCGGAGGCGAACGCGGAATACCGCGCGTCGAAGAAGGCATCGAAGGCCGAGATGAAGGCGCAGAACCAGCAGGCCAAGGCGCAATACAAAGAAGAAGTGAAGAACGCGAAGATCAATCGCAAGGCCGACAAGGACGCCGCGAAGGCCGAATTGAACGCGACCGAACCGAGCACGCCGAAGGACACGGGCCTGCAACACTAAGCCCGATGAAACTGCGCGGCCGCCCGACGGCGGTCTCGCCGCATTGATAAGCGTCTGCAAAGCAAGACGCGAAGGGAGGACATCATGAATCGAAAGATGAATGCATTGCTGGCCGCGCTGGTCGCGGGGACGTTCGCGAGCATGAGCGCGGCATCGATCGCGCAGACGACGAGCGACGCGCCGACCCACGCCGACCAGAAGGCCGCGAAGAAGCAGGACGAGGCTAATAAGGACGCGGCCGTCGCGCAGGCCAAGGCCGACAAGAAGAAGACCGAGGCGCAGTCCGAAGCCAACGAAGCCGCCGCCGACGCGAAACTGAAGAACGCGAAGAAGGCGCAATAAGCGCAGCCGCGCTTTTCCCGTGACAAACCGAGCCCGGTTCGCATGAACCGGGCTCGTTCGCATTTGGGGCCAAAACCGTAATCGAGCCAAGGACTTGCACGCGCGGGTTGTATGGATATACAGTGTGCGTCACTCTTTTCCCGCCGCTTCCTTCCCGTGCTCACCGCTCCCGACACCGCCGACGCCGCTTCCGAGACCACCGCGAAACAGGTCGCCGACTATCTCGCGAGGTTGAACGAGGCGCAGCGCCGGGCGGTGGAATTCGGCGTCGATGAACCCGGCCGCTGCGGCGGACCACTGCTCGTCATCGCGGGCGCGGGCTCGGGCAAGACCAACACGCTCGCGCATCGCGTCGCGCATTTGCTGGTGAAGGGCGCCGATCCGCATCGCATCCTGTTGCTCACGTTCTCGCGCCGCGCGGCGCTCGAAATGACTCGGCGCGTGACGCGTATCGCCGCCAACGCGCTCGGCACGCGCAGTGCAATCGCGCAGGGTCTGACGTGGTCGGGTACGTTTCACAGCGTCGGCGCCCGGCTGTTGCGCGATTACGCCGATCTCGTCGGCCTCGCGCCGTCGTTCACGATCAACGACCGCGAAGATTCCGCCGATCTCATGAACCTCGTGCGGCATGAACTCGGTTTATCGGGCAAGGAGAAACGCTTTCCCGCCAAATCGACCTGCTTCGCGATCTATTCGCGGGTCGTGAACACGGGCGCGTCGCTCGTTCAGGTGCTCGATCAGTCGTTTCCGTGGTGCCGCGAGTGGGAAGCGGATCTCAAGCGCCTGTTCGCCGCGTATGTGAGCGCCAAGCAGACGCAAAGCGTGCTCGACTACGACGACCTGCTGCTGTACTGGTCGCATCTCGCGGCGGAGCCGTCGGTCGCCGCCGATCTCGCGAGCCGCTTCGATCACGTGCTCGTCGACGAATATCAGGACACTAATCGCCTGCAGGCGTCCATTCTGCTCGCGATGAAACCGGACGGGCGCGGCCTCACCGTCGTCGGCGACGATGCGCAGTCCATCTATTCATTTCGCGGCGCGACGGTGCGCAATATTCTCGACTTTCCGGGGCATTTCGAGCCGCCCGCCGCGACCGTCACGCTCGATCGCAACTATCGCTCGACGCTGCCGATTCTGGAGGCGTCGAACGCGGTAATCGGGCTCGCGACCGAGCGTTACACGAAGAATCTCTGGACCGACAAGGCATCGGCACAGAAGCCGCGCGTCGTCAGCGTGGCGGACGAGGCGGATCAGGCGCGCTATATCGTCGAACAGGTGCTGGAAGCGCGCGAGGCGGGCATGAAGCTCAAGGCGCAGGCGGTGCTGTTTCGCGCCGCGCATCACAGCGCGACGCTCGAAATCGAACTTACGCGCCGCAACATTCCGTTCGTGAAGTTCGGCGGGCTGAAGTTTCTGGATTCCGTCCACGTAAAGGACGTGCTCGCGGTGTTGCGCTGGGCCGAAAATCCGCGCGATCGCGTCGCGGGATTTCGTGTCGCGCAATTGCTGCCGGGCATCGGGCCGGCAATCGCCGGGCGCTTGCTGGATAGCGTCGCGCAAGACGAAGCCCGCCGCGCGATCGCGCAGTTTCAGGCGCCCGCGCGCGCGAGCGAAGACTGGCCGCGCTTCGTCGCGCTAATGGCGAAACTGTGCGGGCGCGAGTCCGGCTGGCCCGCCGAATTCGAGATGATCCGCCGCTGGTACGAGCCGCATCTGGAGCGCAATCACGAGGACGCGGCCATTCGTATCGGCGACGTGCTGCAAATGGAAAGCATCGCGTCGACGTATCCGACGCGCGAGCGCTTCCTGACCGAACTCACGCTCGATCCGCCCGACGCGACCAGCGACGAATCCGGCGTACCGATGCTCGACGAGGACTATCTGATTCTCTCGACCATCCATTCGGCGAAGGGCCAGGAGTGGCGCAACGTGTTCGTGCTGAACGGCGTCGACGGCTGCATTCCGTCCGATCTCGGCACGGGCAGCGACGAGGAAATCGACGAAGAGCGCCGCCTGCTCTATGTCGCGATGACGCGTGCGAAGGAAGACTTACACGTCGTTACGCCGCAGCGTTTCTACGTGCACAACCAGACGCATCTCGGCGACCGTCACGTGTGGGCGCAGCGCACGCGCTTCATCCCGCAGCATCTGATGCAGCACTTCGAGGCCACCGCGTGGCCGCCGGTGGTCGCGCCTGTCGCACCGACGGCGGAGGGGCTGGCGGCGGCCGCGAAAGCGAAGCTCGATATCGCGGCGCGCCTGAAGGGTATGTGGGAGTAACGCGCGTCGCCGAATGTGGGAATAACGCGCTCAGCGCGGCGCCCGCGAGGCGCGCGGCGTGCGCGGCGACGGCGAGAAAATGCTGCGCAGCCAGCCGGCGAAGCGCGTGAAGCCATCGTACGGCTCTTCGATGAACAACTCCGGCCGCAGCGAGCGCAGATATTCCAGCACCTGCTGGGCTTCCTGCTTCTGAATCGAGCCATAGAAAATGCCGAGCCGGAGCAGGCCGCGCAACTCGCCGAGCTTCTCGCGCGCCGTCGAACCGACGCTCGTTTCCACCGCAATCTTGCCTTCGTACACGCGCTGACGCAGCGAATCGGCGAGCCGCCACGCGGGCGTCTGCATTTTCTCTTCCACTTCGCGGATGTCCGCCGCCGCTGACTTGATCTGCGACGCGAGCATGTCCACTTGCGACACGTCGCCGTTCGCTTCGGTGACGATAGCCGTCGCCCACTCGCGCGACGCCTTCACGAGATCCTCGGCCGTCCAGTCGGCGCGGATCGCGAACGCGAAACCGTGCTCGGCCGCCTGACGAATCAGGATTTCGACGACATCCGGAAACTCCTTGTCGAGCGCGCGCTTGGCCCACGCGTACTGGCCGTGCGTGAGCATGCGCTGCACGGCCTGCTCGGTGAGCGGCATCGGATTGTCGAGCAGCTTCGCGCGCAGGAAGTCTTCGAACGAAGGCGTGACGAATTGCGGATCGAGCTTCAGCGACAGACGAAGAAACGCGTCGAAGTCGCGTTGCAGCGAAGCGATCGTTTCGTCGCGAAGCGAAAGGGTGATTTGAGGCATGTCGGTTCCCGGTTCCGCGCTCGGCTGTCCAAGGCGGGAAATGCTGTCGGCGCCGCTTCTCGGGCGGAGTCCATTCGTTTCTGATATCGGCGGGATATCCGGGAACTTGAGGGTTTTTCGAGGCTTTTTGAAAGCCGTTTAATAATCGCCCGCGCGAAAACGTTTAGCGCAACACGGCGAACTGCCACAGGAAGAACACGGCGAGCGACACCGCGATCGTCACGAGCGGCCGCTTCGTCACCACGCACACGATGATCGCGACCACGGCCGCGACCAGTTGCGGATTACGCCAGGTGATTTCGGCGCCGCCGCCGTGCGGGGAGACGGTCATCGGCACGATGATCGCGGTGAGCACCGTCACCGGCACGAATGACAGTGCAGTACGCACGACAGGCGGAAACGGCAGACGCTCGCCCAGCACGAACACGGCGGCGCGGATCGCATACGTGACCACGGCCATGCCGACGATCAGCAGCACATAGTTGGACGTTGCGGCGTTCATTGCGTGCGTTCCTTTGGATTCTTCAGGCGGTTCTTTGCCTGCGGCCGGTTTTCGATCAGCGTGAGCACCATGCCCACGACGACGCCCACGAGCACCGCGGCGAGCAGCCCGAGCTTGTACGGCCAGCCCTGCCAGGCGAACGACAGCACGCCCGATGCGAGCGCCGCCGCGACGAACCGCAGCGCGACGAGTTGCGGCACGATGATCGCGATGAACGTGGCGACCATCGCGAAGTCGAGTCCGAGCGACTTGAGGCCCGGGAACGCCGCGCCGAACAGCAGGCCGATGAGCGTCCACATCTGCCAGTTCAGATACATCGACAGACACGAGCCGAAGAAATAGTGCGGACCGGTTTCGCCCGGCGGACGCTTCTGATAATGCGCGTAGGCGACGGCGAACACTTCGTCGGTCAGGAAGCCCGCGAGCGTCCAGCGCCAGCGTCGCGGCAGATGCGCGACATAGGGCGCGAGCGTTGCCGAGTAGAGCACGTGACGCAGATTGACGACGAGCGTCGTCGCCCAGATGACGGCGAAACTCGCCTGCGACGCGATCAACCCGACCGCGATGAACTGCGCCGAGCCCGCGAAAACCGCGAGCGACATGAACTGGCCGTGCCAAAGCGAGAGCGGACTTGCGGTGACGAGCGTGCCGAAGATCACGCCGAAGGGCGCCGCGCCGACCATCATCGGGATGGTGTCGCGCGCGCCGGCGGCGAATTCGCGCAGTGCGGCGCCGGATGGCTGAACGGGTGTTGCTTTCAAGATGTCCTCCTGGGTAAGCGAGGATACGTAAAACGCTGCTTCGGACGCTTGTACGTTCTTGCGCTTTGTCTTTATGCGTTCAGGCCGCTCAGCGCCAACGCCCCGGCGGCACGCCAAACGCGCGCTTGAAATGGCGCGTGAAATGGCTCTGGTCGGTGAAGCCGCTCGCCGCCGCGACGGCGGTAACGGATGCGCCCGCGCGCAACGCCGGCAGCGCCCGCACGATGCGCATCTGGTTGCGCCACGCGTGCGGCGCGAGTCCGGTTTCGCGCGTGAAGAGGCGTGCGGCGTGGAAGGTCGAGAGGCCGACCGTCTGCGCCAGTTCGGCGAGCGTCAGCGGTTCGAGCAGATCGTCGGCGAGGCGGGATTTCATCGTGGCGACGCGGTGCGCATCGGCGGCGAGCGGTTCGATGTCGACCCGTTCCAGCGCATGGCGGCCGATCAATGTAGTCACGGCATCGACGAGCGCCGTTTCAGCCGCAAGCGGATCGGCGCCGCCCTCCAGCAGACGATGCGCGATAACGAGCCGCCGCGCCAGATCGGCGTCACGGATGATGTCGTCGGGAAACCACGGCGACGCCGCCGGCCGTCCGGCCATCTCCCACGCAACATTTTCGACGAACGGCACCGGCAGATAGAACACGCGATAACGCCAGCCCGCATCGACGGCGCGCGCGCCCGTATGCACTTCGCCGGGATTGATCACCGGCACCGAGCCCGCTTCGGCTATGTGATGCGCGCCGCGATAGTCGAAGCACTCCGCGCCCGCTTCGATCACCGGCACCGTGTAGGCGTCGTGCCAGTGCGGCGTGAACTCGTGGTCGTAGTACTCCGCGGTGACCATGTCCGCGTCGGGCACGAGCGGCGAGCGCCAGTAGCGTGCAGCATCGCGGAAATGGGCGGCGGTCATGGTGCGCAAGTCGAGCGGAGAGCGGAATCGGTCAGTTTACAACTTTGTCGGCCGCTGGAACGGACGCTTTCATCTCACTTGACCGGTATGGTCGTGCCTTCGGGCACGGGCACCGCCGTCACGCTGTTCTTCGGACTGCCGGTCGCGATGCGGTCGCTATACGTCAGATAGACGAGCGTATTGCGCTTCGCATCGACGATACGAACCACATGCAGCGTCTTGAAGATGAACGACATGCCCGCCGAGAATACGTCGGTTTTCTGCTTGAGCGGCCCGGCAAACTTGATCGGCGCGACCTGCCGGCACGCGATCGACGCCTCCGACGGATCTTCCGCGATGCCGAGCGTGCCTTTCACGCCGCCCGTGCGCGCCCGCGACACATAGCAGGTCACGCCCTGCACAAGCGGATCGTCGTAGGCCTCGACGGAGACGCGATCCGAGCCGGTAAAGCGGAAGTTGGTGTTGACGCTGGCGATTTCCTCCGCGTGCGCGTGCGTCGCGCCGCAAAGAGTGACCAGCAGAGTCGCGAGCGATGCAGCCGATGCAAGGACGGAGCGTTTCATCGTCATCCTTCGGAAAAGAGAAAGGGCGTCGTATTGTATCGACGCCCTCGGCTCTTTTTGACGCATTGTGCTGCGCTTTGGTCTGTGAAAGATCAGTGAAAGATCAGGTACAGGATCACCAGCACCACGACCGGTACACCGAGCAGCCATCCGAGTAGATAAGGCATGTCATCCTCCCTTCGCGTGTGTGTGTTCGACGGTTTCAGTATCGCGAAGAGGGCGGCCGGGCGTTAGCCGTGTGCGTCCGAAAGCTGTGTAGGTCTTGTCCTATCGAAGCTTACGGATACATTACGTATTTGTCGCGCCATTGGCCGGGTGCGTCGCGCGGCCCGCGCGTGCCGGACGCTCGCGATACAGCGTGCGCACGTAATCCAGATGCGCGCCCGCGCATTCCCGCGCCCGCGACGGATCGCGCGCGACGATGGCATCGAAGATCGCGCGATGCTGCGCGAGCAGGTTCGCTTCGACATCGTCGTCGTAATCGACGAGACGGTGCGACGTGAGCATCGATTCGCGAACCAGTTCGTTGAGGCCGTGCATCACGTGCGTCAGCGCGACGTTGTGGGTCGCGTCGGCAATTGCCAGATGAAACGCCGCATCCTTTTCCGCGATGCGCGTGCTTTTCTCGGCGACGGCCGCCTGCAACGCCTCGAACGCCGCCGCGATGCGCGCGAGATCGGCCTGCGTGGCGCGCTCGGCGGCGTAGGCGGTCGACAGCGTCTCCAGGCCGTGACGGAGTTCCAGTACATCGGCGCTTGCGTTCGGCTGCTGTTCGAGGAGCGCCGCGAGCGGATGCGACACGAGCGGCGCCGTCACATCCGACACGACGAAGCCGCCGCGCCCGGCCGCGCGAATGAAGCCGTCCGATTCCAGCCGGATCAGCGCCTCACGCAACGACGGACGCGATACGTTCAGCTGCTCGGCCAGATCACGCTCGGCGGGGAGCCGCTGGCCGGGCAACAGCGTGCCGGTCGAAATCAGTTCGCGGATTTGTCCGGACACGACATCCGAGATGCGCACGCGGGCGTAGGAATGCGATTGGACAGGCTGGAAGGTCATCGTTCAGAAGTGGCTAAGGCAAAGGCGTGTCGGGTCCGACAAGACCAGTTTGACACGAAAGAGCCATCTCTTTAAAGTCTTGGTCAGACCAAGCTTACCAAAAAGCCCGTTCATCCCCGCGACATTCCCGCAATCGGACCTCATGAAAGTTGCCCTGTTCGTTCCCTGTTTCATCGACGCCTTCTATCCGCAGGTCGGCATCGCCACGCTCGAATTGCTCGAGCGTCTGGGGCTCGATGTCGACTATCCGCAGGACCAGACGTGCTGCGGCCAGCCCATGGCCAACAGCGGCGCGCACAAGGACGCCGCCGGCGCCGAGCGCGTGTTCGTGCGCAATTTCGCCGATTACGATTATGTGGTCGGGCCATCGGCGAGTTGCACGCATCATGTGCGCGAGCATTTCACCGCGATCGAGCAGACCAGCGCCGTGCAGAAGGTGCGCCGCAATACCTACGAGCTGGTCGAATTCCTGCACGACGTGCTCGATGTGCGCGAATTTCCGTGGGCCGAGTTTCCGCATCGGGTCGGGCTGCATAACAGTTGCAGCGCGGTGCGGCATCTGCGCGAGACATCGAATTCGGAAGTCGCGGCCACGCCTTTCTCGAAGCCGCGCGCGTTGCTCGAACGCGTGAAGGGCATCGAGTTCGTCGCGCCGGCGCGTCCCGATGAATGCTGCGGCTTCGGCGGCACGTTTTCCGTTACCGAAGAAGCCGTCTCCGTGCGCATGGGGCAGGACAAGGTGCGCGATCATGTCGGCGCGGGCGCGGAGTACATCGTGTCGGGCGACATGTCGTGCCTGATGCATCAGCAGGGCTGCGCCGAACGGCTGAAACTCGATGCGAAGTTCATCCACATTGCGCAGGTTCTGAACGGAGCGCAGGGATGAGCAAAACCGTTCGTATCGATCACGCGAAAGCCGCCGGCGCGTTTCTGCAGAAGCCGGATCACGTCGCCTTTCACGACAAGCGTCTGTGGGACTTGCGCATGAAACGCGACGCGCAGGCGCACGGCATTCCCGAGTGGGAGACGCTGCGCGATCTCGCGTCGGGCATCAAGGAACATACGCTGTCGAACCTCGCGGACTACATCGCGCAATTCGCGGATCAGGCCGCGAAAAACGGCGTCGTCGTGCACTTCGCCGCCGATGCGCAGGAGCACAACGAACTCGTCTACCAGCTGATGAGCGAGCGCGGCATGACATCGCTCGTCAAGAGCAAGTCGATGCTCACCGACGAGTGCTACATGCGCGACTATCTGGAGCCGCGCGGCATCACGGTGATGGAAACCGATCTCGGCGAGCGCATCCAGCAGCTCGATCATCAGGATCCGAGCCACATGGTCGTGCCGGCCGTGCACAAGCTGCGCGCGGACGTGGCCGAGCTGTTCGGCCGCACGATCGGCACCGATCCCGCCAACAGCGACATCCACTATCTCGCCGAAAGCCAGCGCATGAACACGCGGCCGTATTTCGTGCGCGAGAAGACGGCGGGCATGACCGGCTGCAACTTCGCGGTGGCGGAGACGGGCACGGTGGTCGTCTGCACGAACGAGGGCAACGCGGATTTGTCGGCGAACGTGCCGCCGCTGCATATTGCGTCGATCGGCATCGAGAAGCTGATTCCGACCATTGCCGATCTCGGCGTGTTCGTGCGCATGCTGTCGCGCAGCGCGCTCGGCTCGCCGATCACGCAGTACACGTCGCACTTTCGCGCGCCGCGGCCGGGCACGGAGATGCACTACATTCTGGTCGACAACGGCCGCTCCGAGCGTCTCGGCATGGACGACTTCTGGTACTCGCTCAAGTGCATCCGCTGCGGCGCGTGCATGAATACGTGTCCGGTGTATCGGCGCAGCGGCGGCTTGTCGTATGGCGGTACGTATTCCGGGCCGATCGGCGCGATCATCAATCCGACTTACGATCTGAAGCGCTACAGCGCGCTGCCGTTCGCCTCCACGATGAACGGCAGTTGCACCAACGTGTGTCCGGTGAAGGTGAACATCCACGAGCAGATCTACAAGTGGCGCGCGGTGATCGCGGAGAAGCACGAAGTGCCGTTCGTGAAGCAGGAAGTGCTGAAGATGGCGGGGCGCCTGCTCGCGAGTCCGACGCTGTATCGCGCGACGGTGGCCTCGCTCGGCGGCGCGCTCAAGCGCCTGCCCAACTTCGTGCTCTACAACCCGCTCAACATCTGGGGACGCCAGCGCGATCTGCCCGAAGCGCCCGCCGAAACATTTCACGAGTGGTACAAGAAAAACCGGAAGGCCGCCAAATGACGACTCGCGAAGCGTTTCTATCGAAGATCCGCGCGGCGCAACCCGCGTCGCGGCCGCGCCCCGACGTGCCGATTTTCGCCGCGCCGGAAGGCGAAGGCGACCTGAAGGGGCGCTTCAGCGCGGCGCTCACCGCGATGGGCGGAAGCTGCGTCGAGGCGGCGAGCCTCGCCGACGCGAACGCGTTCATCGCGTCGCGGTTTCCGGAGGCGAAGGTGATCGCCTCGGCGGTGCCGGGCATCGACGGCACGCGCGCGCTGTCGCCCGATACCGTGCCGGCGTCGCTTCAGGACGTCGATGTCGGCATCGTGCGCGGGCGCTTCGGCGTCGCGGAAACCGGTTCGGTGTGGTTCAGCGAGCGCGAGTACGTCGTGAATTCGATCGGCTATCTCGCGCAGCATCTCGTCGTGCTGCTCGATCCGGCGCAACTCGTCGAAGGCTTGCAGCAGGTTTATCGGCGGCCCGACTTCGCGGCGGCGCGCTATGCGGTGCTTGTGACCGGCCCGTCGGCGACGGCGGATATCGAAGGCGTGCTGATTCGCGGCGCGCAGGGCGTGCGCTCGCTGACGGTCGTGTGGCTTGCGTGAAGCCGCGCGCCTTCAGTGCTTCCAGAACAGCGCCGCGACGATACCCCCGAACAGCCACTTGACGACGTAGTTCACGGTCCGGTTCCACGCCTTGAGCCGCTTGCCGACGAGCCGGATCGAATAGAGATACTTGAACGCGCGAGTCAGCCCGCCGGTGCGGTCATGTTTTTCCTCCTTTGCGCTCAATCCGAAGTTATACAAAATCTGCCTGGACGGCGGCGATGCCGGCTTGATCAGGAACGCGAGGTTTCACCCACGGCGATATTCGCTTCGTTACCGCGCGCGGATTGGCGGGACATCGCGGGCCAGGCGAACGACAGCGCGCGGGCAACAGGGCGGAGCATGCGCCCGGCCGTCGCGATGATCTCGTTCTTGCGCTTCAGAATCGGCTTCTCGACGCAGTGCCACGAGAACGCGGCATAGGCGAGGCCGGCGGCAAGCGCGCACAGCGTCGCCAGCCAGATCACGCGATGCTGCGGAAACAGTTGCGCATAAGCCTGCTGGATCGGGAACGCGAAGAGATACAGCCCGTATGAATAGTCGCCGCGCAACAGGAACGTGCGCTTCGGCGGATTGAGCAGGCCGAGCCAGGCCGTCACGTATGCCGTCGGAAAGATCGAGAGATACGCCGTCCACGCATGGCGCGTGAGGAGGAAATGCAGCGCGAGGGCGAGCGCGAACAGGCCGCCGCTGAACGGAATGCGATCGCGGTAGAGATACGCGAGCACGCCGCCGAGAAAGCATCCGACGAGCAGCCGTCCGGGCGGCGTGTCGAACTGGATGGCGTTCGGGCGGTGCGCGAGCATGTAGGTGGCGCACACCATCATCACGCAGACGGCGAGCAGCAGCAGAAACCGGCGCTTGAGCCCGATCAGCGCGAACACCGTCAGGCAGATGTAGCACTCGAGTTCGAACGGAATCGTCCACAGGGAGACGTTGGTGATCGAGGGGAACGGGTTGTCGTCGAACAGGCCCGGCAGCGGGAACGTGATATAGCCGATGATGTTGTGGAAATACGCCCAGAACTCGTGCCGGGAGAAGTATTCGGAGAGCGGCAGCTTCGTGAGCAGGGGCCCGAGGATCAGCGCCGACAGCAGCACTTCCACGGCGAGCGCAGGGTAGAGGCGAATCGCGCGCAGCGAAAGAAACCGGCCGATGCTCTTCGTGCGCACGAGACTGCCGCTGACGAGAAAGCCGGAGAGCGCGAAGAACATCGGCAGAAGACCGCCGATCAGCATGCGCCAGCTGTCCCAGAGCGGCTGTTCGTAGCCGAAACCTTGCGTCGTGACGATGCTGTGCCAGCACACGACGCCGATCGCCAGCCCGATGCGCAGATAATCGAATCCGCTCGACGCCGAGCCGACCTGCTCGATGCGATCCGCGAGTGTGATGCCTTGCCTGAACCCCATGAGTTGCTCCCCGTATTGTGTTTATCCGGTTATCCGCGGAACAGCGCCTATCGAGTAATGTTGGTTAGGTAACCTAATTAGTCAGCGCCGACGCTCGTCCGTGAAAACCGAGGCTCAACGGTAATTCCTCGCAATACCTGCTTCTGTACGAGAAACCACTTTTGCACGAAGCACTTGCAGAATTAACGCCTAATGTGCGTCAGGTAGGCTAAATGAAAGGTTTTCTACGTTTTTATGGAGAGGAAGCGGGGGAAATTAGAGGCTTTGCTTCGACGCACTCGCGATTGAGCGGCGCAAATGCAAAAAGCCCAGTCAGACGACTGGGCTTTGCGTGGAAGCTTTTGGCTCCCCGACCTGGGCTCGAACCAGGGACCTACGGATTAACAGTCCGGCGCTCTACCAACTGAGCTATCGGGGAACAACTTGCACATCTACAACTGTGATAAAAAACCCAGCCGGTTGCTGGGTTCTTTGAAACCGTCTTGCTGAAGACTTTGGCTCCCCGACCTGGGCTCGAACCAGGGACCTACGGATTAACAGTCCGGCGCTCTACCAACTGAGCTATCGGGGAACATCTACAGCAGAGAAGCGGAATTATAGGGAGCCGTTGTTAGCGTGTCAACGCAGAAGAGTCATTTAACACACTTTTTTGCGTTGAAAAAACCGTGGCAGCGGCTCAATCCCGCGAATATCAACGCTCCAGCAGATTGAGCTTGTCCTTCACGTCCTTGAACTCGTCCGACTCGGGCAGCGGGGCCTTGGTCTTGGTGATGCTCGGCCAGTTGCGCGCGAGATCGGCGTTCAGTTCGGTGAAATGCTGTTGATCCCCGGGTACGTCTTCTTCGGCGTAGATCGCGTTGACCGGGCATTCGGCCACGCACACGGCGCAGTCGATGCACTCGTCCGGATCGATCGCGAGAAAGTTGGGACCTTCGCGGAAGCAATCCACCGGGCACACGTCCACGCAGTCAGTGAACTTGCACTTGATGCAGCTTTCGGTCACAACGTGAGTCATTCAGGCTCCTGCATGCGGAATTCGTGGGGGCGGCGCCCTGGGCGGCTGCATGGGCCGGGAGGTGCGCTTGCTGAAACGCGTATTGTAACGTAATGAGAAAAACGGGCACGAGCGCCGAACGGCCCGCTTTATATCGATTCGTGATTTATGTATGCATAGTTTCCGAAAGAGCGGGTCATGCGAAATGCGGGCGGGAACATTCGGGTAACATGGTCCTGAAGACCCAGCGACACGCGGGCTCGACCCGGCGCGCCGTCCATTCGCGTGGAAGTTCCAGTCACAACCATGATCATCAATTCGCTGCTCGATACCGATCTCTACAAATTCACGATGATGCAGGTCGTGCTGCATCATTTCCCCGCGGCGCATGTCGAATATCGCTTCCGGTGCCGCACGCCGAACGTCGACCTCGTTCCGTACATTGACGAAATCCGCGACGAAGTCCGCCAGCTCTGCAATCTGCGCTTCAAGGAAGAGGAACTGGATTACCTCCGGCGCATGCGCTTCATCAAGAGCGATTTCATCGATTTCCTCGATCTGTTTCACCTGAACGAGAAATCCATCCGGATTGCGCCTTCGCCCAAGAACAACGGCGAGATCGATATCGAGATCGTCGGGCCGTGGCTGCATACGATCCTGTTCGAAATTCCGGTGCTCGCGATCGTCAACGAGGTCTATTTCCGCAACACGCAGCGCAAGCCGGAGTACGAAATCGGCCGCGAACGCCTGCGCGACAAGATCAGCCTGCTCGCCACGCCGCCTGAATATTCCGACTGCAAGATCGCCGATTACGGCACGCGCCGGCGCTTCTCGGGGCAGTGGCACGAGGAAGTCGTGCTGACGCTCAAGGAGCGGCTCGGCGCGCAGTTCGCCGGCACGAGCAACGTCTATTACGCGATGAAGCACGGCTTGCGGCCGCTCGGCACGATGGCGCACGAGTACCTTCAGGCATGTCAGGCGCTGGGTCCCCGCCTGCGCGACTCGCAAATCTTCGGCTTCGAAATGTGGGCGAAGGAATATCGCGGCGATCTGGGCATCGCACTGTCGGACGTCTACGGCATGAAGGCGTTCCTGCGCGACTTCGACATGTACTTCTGCAAGCTGTTCGACGGCGCGCGCCACGATTCCGGCGACCCGTTCGACTGGGGCGAGCGCCTCATCCGGCATTACGAGGAAAACCGCTGCGATCCGCGCACCAAGATCCTCGTCTTTTCCGACGCGCTCGACGTGCCCCGCGTGCTGCAACTCTACGAACGTTTCCGCGGGCGCTGTCAGCTGGCATTCGGCGTCGGCACGAATCTCACCAACGATCTCGGCTATCAACCGCTGCAGATCGTCATCAAGATGGTCCGCTGTAACGGGCAGCCGGTCGCGAAACTCTCGGATTCTCCCGGCAAGAACATGTGCGACGACCGCGCGTATCTGGCGTATCTGCGTCAGGTGTTCGGTATCGAGCAGCCCGTGGGCGAGATCTGATTCGTCGCGGCTTCGTGCACGCGGCTTATGCCGTCCGGCCGAGGTTCGTGCGCGAACCTCGCTCGCTATAATTTGCTCGCGCCGTTGATCGACGCGCGGCGCATATACCCACGCATTCACGAGGACGGCACCATGGATACATCGGCCGCGCGCCGCACTATTCTCGCGCGCATTCGCAGCGCGCAAGGCCGTCATGGCGCACCGACGGATGCCGAACGCGCGGCGGCGCAAGAGTATGTGGAGCGCCATCCGGCAGGGCCGCGTCCGCCGCTGCCGCAAACGCGTGACGAACTCATCGCGCGCTTCACGCTTGAAGCGGAGCGTCTGTCTACCACCGTCGCCGAAGTCGACGCGCTCGCGCATGCGCCCGCCGAAACCGCGCGCTATCTCCGGTCGCTGAATCTGCCGGTCGAGGTCGTCGCGTGGCCCGCGCTCGGTGATCTTCCGTGGGCCGAGGCGGGCATCGCGGCCGCGCTGCGCAAGCCGGCTGACGCTGATCTCGTCGGCATCACGGGGTGCTTTTGCGCCACGGCCGAAACCGGTTCGCTCGTGTTGTTGTCCGGCGCCGACACGCCCGCATCCGGCGCGCTCTTGCCGCAGACGCATATCGCGATCGTGCCGGCGTCGCGCATCGTCGCCGCGCACGAAGACGCGTTCGCGCTCATGCGCGCGGAACGGGGCGAACTGCCGCGCGCGGTCAACTTCGTGTCGGGGCCGTCGCGTACCGGTGACATCGAGCAGACCATCGTGCTCGGGGCGCACGGACCGTATCGCGTGCATGTGATCGTCGTGCGCGGAGCCTGAGGCCGATGCGCCGTATCGTTTCCGGCGCCGTGTTCGCCGCGCTGGCGCTGGTGAATGCGCCGGCCGTGGCGGCGACCCTCGACGGCACGAAGCTTTCCGCCGCGTGGGGCATTCCGTTTGCCGGCGTGCTGCTGTCCATCGCCGTTTTTCCGCTCGTCGCACCGAGGCTCTGGCATCACCATTTCGGCAAGATCGCGGCCGCGTGGGCGCTCGCGTTCCTCGTGCCGTTCGCGTTCGCCTTCGGCGCCGCCACGGCGGGCGGCGTACTGATTCACGCGATGCTCGAAGAATACGTGCCGTTCATCATTCTGCTGGCGGCGCTCTTCACGGTCGCGGGCGGTATCTGCGTGCGCGGCAATCTGCACGGCTCGGCGCGCCTCAATACCGGCATCCTCGCGCTCGGCGCCGGGCTCGCGAGCATCATGGGCACGACGGGCGCGGCCATGCTGCTGATCCGTCCGCTGCTGCGCGCCAACGACAATCGCAAGCACGCCGTGCATGTCGTCGTGTTCTTTATTTTTCTCGTCGCGAACGCGGGCGGCTCGCTTACGCCGCTCGGCGATCCTCCGTTGTTCCTGGGCTTTCTGAACGGCGTCGGCTTTTTCTGGACCACCGTGCATCTCGCCTGGCCGATGCTCTTCGTCTGCGTCGTGCTGCTTGCGCTCTTCTATATGCTCGACAGTTACTACTGGCGCAGGCACGACGCAAAGCGCCCCTTTCTCGATCCGACGCCGGACACGCCCCCGCTCGGCATCGACGGCAAGATCAACTTCGCGCTGCTCGGGGCGATCATCGCGCTCGTGCTGATGAGCGGCCTCTGGAAGCCGGGCATCGCGTTCGATGTGTTCGGCACGCAGGTGCAGTTGCAGAATCTCGTGCGCGATGTCCTGCTCGTTGCGGTGCTGCTTGCGTCGCTCGCGCTCACGCCTAAAAGCGCGCGCGCGGGCAACGCGTTCGACTGGGCGCCCATCGAGGAAGTCGCGAAACTCTTCGCGGCAATCTTCGTGACTATCGCGCCGGTCATCACCATCTTGCGCGCGGGCGAGGCGGGTGCGTTTGCCGGCATCGTCCACGCGGTGTCCGATGCGCACGGCAAGCCGGTTGATCTCGCCTATTTCTGGGCAACGGGCCTGCTTTCCTCGTTCCTCGACAACGCGCCGACCTATCTCGTGTTCTTCAATCTCGCGGGCGGCGACGCCCGCACGCTGATGACCACCGACGCCACGACGCTCGCCGCCATCTCCGCGGGCGCAGTGTTCATGGGCGCGAACACGTATATCGGCAACGCGCCGAATTTCATGGTGAAGGCGATCGCCGAATCGCGCGGCATGCGCATGCCGGGGTTCTTCGGCTATATGGCGTGGTCGGGCATCGTCTTGCTGCCGCTTTTCGCCGTTCTGGGCTGGCTATTTTTTTAGGAGCATTCGATGAAGAAGGTACTTGTCGCGCGTCCCACCTTTCCCGATGTGATCGAACGCCTGAAACAGTATTTCGATGTCGACGCAAACCTGGGCGACGTGCTCTCGCAAGACGAGTTCGCGCGGCGTCTCGCCGACCGGGATGGCGCGTTCACCGCGGGCGAGTGGGTCGGCGAGAAGGAACTGGCAGGCGCGCCGAACCTGAAGGTCGTGGCGAACATGGCGGTCGGCTACAACAACTTCGACATGCACGCGTTCGATGCGCACAAGGTGCTCGGCACCAATACTCCGAACGTTCTGAACGAAACCACCGCCGATTTCGGCTGGGCGCTGATGATGGCGGCGGCGCGCCGCGTCACCGAGTCCGAGCACTATCTGCGCGCGGGCAAGTGGCAGAAGTGGTCGTTCGATTCGTTCCTGGGTACGGACGTGTACGGCTCGACGCTCGGCGTGATCGGCATGGGACGCATCGGTCAGGCGCTCGCGCGCCGGGCGGCCGGTTTCGGCATGCGCGTGATGTATCACAACCGCTCGCGCGTGGCGCCGGAGATCGAGACCGAACTCAATGCCGAATATGCGTCGAAGGAAGATCTGCTCAAGCGCGCGGATCACGTCGTGCTCGTCGTGCCGTACTCGAAGGAAAGCCATCACACGATCGGCGCGGCCGAACTCGCGCTGATGAAGCCGAGCGCGACGCTTACCAATATTGCGCGCGGCGGTATCGTCGATGACGCGGCATTGATCGTCGCGTTGCGCGAGAAGCGCATTGCAGCCGCGGGCATCGACGTATTCGAGGGCGAGCCGAACTTCAACCGGGATTTCCTCGCGCTCAACAACGTCGTGTTGACGCCGCACATCGCGAGCGCAACCGAAAGCACGCGCCGCGCAATGGCCAATCTCGCGGCCGACAATCTCATCGCCGGGCTGGGCGAAGGGCCGCGCGCCGGAAATCCGCCGAACCCCATCAACCCGGATGTGCTGAAGAAATGACGGATTTGCTGTTAGGCGCGGTCGCCGTGCTGGCGGTCGCGCTGGTGGTGGCGCTCGTTGCGCTCGTCATGTCGATGCGGCGCGGCTCGAACGCGGACATCTACGCGGAATTCGAGGCGCTCACGGACCGCGTCATTGATATGGGCGAGGCGCACTCGCGCGCGCAGGAGCGGCTCGAACGCGGCCTGCGCGGCGATATCGCGGAGAGCGCGCGCGTATCGCGCATGGAATCGCAGAGCGGATTCACGCAGTTCCACCAGACGCTGGCGACGCAACTCGCGAGCACGTCGAGCGTGCAGAACGCGCAGTTCGACGCGCTCGCGCAGCAGCTCGCGCAACAGAGTCAGCAGGCGCGCGAGGATCAGGGCAACGCGCTGAAGCGTTTCGCCGATTCCGTGTCGCTGCATCTTTCGCAACTGTCGGAGGCGAACGAGCGGCGTCTCGGCGAAGTGCGCGCGACGCTCGAAGCGCGGCTGAAGGACATCGAGGCGAACAACGCAACGAAGCTCGACGAAATGCGCCGCACCGTCGACGAGAAACTGCACGCGACGCTCGAACAGCGACTCGGCGAGTCGTTCAAGCTCGTGTCGGACCGGCTGGAGCAAGTGCATCGCGGGCTCGGCGAGATGCAGACGCTCGCGGCGGGCGTCGGCGATCTGAAGAAGGTGCTGACCAACGTCAAGACGCGCGGCATCTGGGGCGAAGTGCAACTGGAATCGCTGCTCGAACAGCTGCTCACGCCCGATCAATACGCGAAGAACGTCGCGACCATTCCGAAGAGCAACGAGCGCGTGGAGTTCGCCATCAAGCTGCCCGGCCGGCACGACGCACCCGGTGCGCCGGGCGATGCGGCCACGCCGGTCTGGTTGCCCATCGACGCGAAGTTTCCGCGTGAAGACTACGAGCGTCTGATCGATGCACAGGAGCGTGCCGATCCGGCGGCGGTCGAGGACGCATCCCGCGCGCTCGAAGGACGCTTGCGTGCGGAGGCGAAATCGATCGCGCAGAAGTACGTCGCGCCGCCGCACACTACGGACTTCGCGCTGCTGTTCCTGCCGACCGAAGGGCTCTATGCGGAAGTGCTGCGCCGCCCGGGCCTGAGCGATTCGTTGCAGCGGGAATTTCGCGTGAGCATCGCGGGGCCCACCACGCTGACCGCGTTGCTCAACAGCCTGCAGATGGGCTTCCGCACGCTCGCTATCGAAAAACGTTCGAGCGAAGTGTGGCAGGTGCTCGGCGCGGTGAAGACCGAGTTCGGTAAATTCGGTGAGGTGTTGGCGAGAACGAAGTCGCAACTCGAAACCGTCACGCGTTCGATCGAAGCGGCGCAGACCCGCACGCGGCAGATGGACCGGCGCCTGCGCGATGTCGAGGCGCTGCCGGGAGAACAGGCGACGGGATTGCTGGGCAGCGCGTCATCGCCCGAAAGCGACGACGACATCTGATCTGATTCAGCCAGCGTCAGCCGGCGAGGCGTTCGAGCGGCTCGCCGGTCACGCGCACGATGCGCCAGTCGGGCAGCACGGTCGCGCCCATCTTTTCGTAGAAGTCGATGGCGTTCTGATTCCAGTCGAGCACCGACCATTCGAAGCGGCCGCACTGGCGCTCGACCGCGAGCGCGGCGAGCTTCTTGAGCATCAGCGTGCCGAGGCCGCTGCCGCGCATCGAAGGACGGACATAGAGGTCTTCCAGATAAAGACCGCGTTTGCCGAGGAAAGTCGAGAAGTTCTGGAAGAACAGCGCGTAACTCACGATCTCGCCGTCCCGCTCGGCGACCAGCGCTTCGGCAGCCGGGCGTGCGCCGAAGAGCGCGTCGTGCACGCCTTCTTCCGTGGCGATGAACAAATGCGTGAGCTTCTCGAACTCGGCGAGTTCGTACATCAGCGCGAAGATCGCAGGGATGTCCGCGGGCGTGGCCGCGCGGATCGTGGCAACCGCTGATGTGCGTGCCGTATCGTTCATGCTTCCTCCGGCGCGTCGGACAACACGATCTCGATGCCGCCGAAACGCGACGCCACCCAGTTGTACGCGTGGCACGCGATCCACAGCAGGATGAAGCCGAGAATTGCGTTGAGCAACAGCGCGCTCGTGACCGTGCTCACTTCCACCGAGCCGTAGCGCACGAACGCGACGACCACGCCGAGCAGCACGATCGGCACGCTGAAGGTCAGATACACGAGGATCAGCGCCTTGGCGGTCTGTCCTGGTGCGATGAATGTGATCTGTTTTTTCATGGAAGGAAGCCCCGTCTATCTATGTAGGAATGTATGTTTCGGCGGCACCGCATCGAGCGTCCGTCAGATCAGGCCGTCGAAGGGCACGATCTCGACGTCTTCGCCGGCGTCGATCTCGCCGCGCGCGTGTTCCAGCACGATGAAGCAGTTCGCTTCGCTCATCGAACTGAGCACGCCGGATCCCTGCGAACCGGTCGTGACGACGCTCCAGCGGCCGTCGGCCTCGCGCGTGGCGATGCCGCGCTGGAACTCGGTGCGGCCCGCGCGTTTTTTGATCGGCTCGGCAGCGCGCGCGCGGATGACCGTGAGCGGCTGGTGCGCCGCGCCCGACATCGCGAGCAATGCCTCGCGCACGATGAAGTAGAAGGTCGCCATCACGGCGACCGGGTTGCCCGGCAATCCGAAGAACAGCGCCGGTTTGCCCGCGCCCGGACGCGCGCCCGACCACAGGCGGCCGAACGCGAGCGGCCGGCCGGGGCGCATCGCGATTTTCCAGAACGCGATGTCGCCAAGCGAACTCATCAGCTCGCGCGTGAAATCGGCGTCGCCGACCGACACGCCGCCCGAACTGATCACGACATCCGCGCGTGCAGTCGCCTCGCGCAGCGCCTTTTCGAGCGATGCACGGTCGTCGCGCACGACGCCGAGATCGATCGTCTCGACGCCCAGACGTTTGAGCATCGCGAAGAGGGTGTAGCGGTTGCTGTCGTAGACGCTGCCCGGACTCAATGTTTCGCCGACTGAACGCAACTCGTCGCCCGTCGAAAAGAAGGCCACGACGAGACGCTTGTGTACCGACACGTCGGCAATGCCGAGCGACGCGAGCAAACCGAGATCGGACGCGCGCACGATGCGCCCGGCGAGCAACGCGGGCTTGCCCTTCGCGAGATCTTCGCCGGACAGACGGCGGTTTTGTCCCGCGCGGATTTTCGCGGCGGCGAAGCGGATCGTGTCGCCCGCGCGCGTGACGTGTTCCTGCGGAATCACCGTGTCGCAACCGGCGGGCATCAGCGCGCCCGTCATGATGCGCACGCATTCGGCGGCGCCCGGCGTGGCCGCGAACGGGCGGCCGGCGAACGCCGTGCCCGCGACGGCGAGATCGATCGTGTCGCTGCCGCTGCTGCGTGCGAGCGCCGCGCCGGAGAACGCGTAGCCGTCCATGGCGGAGTTATCGAAGGCGGGCACGTCGATGGGCGAGATCACGTCTTCAGCGAGCACGCGGCCGAGCGCATCGTGCAGGCTCACGCGTTCCGTCTGTGCGTTGGACGCGCGCGGCATTGCCCACTGGCGCACGATTTCCTGCGCCGCCTCGACAGGCAGCGCATTCGGATCGTACTGAGCGACGCAAGCGGAAAAATCCTTGGACGTGGTCATGAATCGGAGTGGATCGCGCGCTGGATGGGCGATGAAGCGGCCCCGCGCCGTGAGATGGTCGAACGCGCTGGTCTAGCGGCGTTCCAAATCGGCCAGCTGTTGCAAATCGTTGATATTGTAAAACGCGCGTACATCGTGAAATTGCACTTCCGCCGCCGTGTGGCGCGCGTACCACGCGCGAACCTTGCGCTCGCCGGCGTCCAGCCAGGCGTCGAGGTCATCGGCGAGCGATGCGCGCACGAGCGCGAATACCGGATGCACGAGCACTTCGCCGGATGCTTCGACGGTGGCCGCATACGCGATGTCGACGTGCTTGTCGTCCAGTGCGCGCATCAACGCGGCGCCGAGATGCTCGTCGACGAAAGGGGCATCGCAGGGGGCGACCAGCACGAACTCGGTGGTCGCGGCGCGCAGGCCGGCGACGATGCCGGCGAGCGGCCCGGGATAATCCGCGCGCGAATCCACGACGACGCGGCCGCCGAATGCCGCGCTCAGACGCTCATAGTCTTGAATCGAACGATTGGCGCTGATCAGCATGGCGGCCGCCTGAGGCGCGAGACGCCGCATCGCGTGCAGCGCGAGCGGCTCGCCGCGGAACGAGTGCATGCCTTTGTCGACGCCGCCCATGCGCGAGCCGCGCCCGCCCGCGAGCAGAAGCGCCGTGATGTCAGACGTCAAGTGAGTGGTAGAAGCGGTCTGCACGCGCGAGCCGCTTGCGTCAGCCGCCGATGTACGACATCTCGACGCGGGGCCCGTCCTCACGCGCCTGCGCCGATGCGCTGCCGCGCAACTGCGAATAGCGGTCGCCGCGCGCTTCCCAGATGCGGGCGAGGGCGGTCGCGACATCGTCGTCGCTGGCGCCGGCGCGGATCAGGCTGCGCAGATCGTGCCCGGCCACCGCGAAGAGACACAGATAGAGCTTGCCTTCCGTCGACAGGCGCGCGCGCGTGCACGAACCGCAAAACGCGCGCGTGACGCTCGAAATCACGCCGATTTCGCCGCCGCCGTCGCGATAGCCCCAGCGCTGCGCCGTCTCGGCGGCCGTGTGCGCTTCGAGCGGCGCGAGCGGGAAATGCGCGTCGATGTGCTCCACCACTTGCGCCGACGGCAGCACTTCGCTCATGTTCCAGCCGTTCGACGCGCCGACGTCCATATATTCGATGAAGCGCAGAATCGCGCCGCTGCCTTTGAAGTGGCGCGCCATCGGCACGATTTCCTGGTCGTTCGTGCCGCGCTTGACGACCATGTTCACCTTGAGCGGCGCAAGTCCGACAGCCTGCGCGGCGTCGATTCCTTCGAGCACGTCGCCGACGGCGAAATCGGCGTCGTTCATACGGCGAAAGAGCGCATCGTCCAGCGCGTCCAGACTGACCGTGACGCGCGACAGACCGGCGTCCTTGAGCGCCCGTGCCTTGCGCGCGAGCAGCGAGCCGTTGGTGGTGAGCGTGACATCGAGCGGCCGGCCCGCGGGCGTGCGCAAGAGTGCGAGCCGCTCGATCAGATATTCGATGTTTTTGCGCAACAGCGGCTCGCCGCCGGTCAGGCGAATTTTCTCCACGCCATGCGCGACGAACACGCGTGCAAGCCGCTCGATTTCCTCGAATGAGAGCAGGGCGGCGTGCGGCAAAAACTGATAGTCCTTGTCGAACACTTCACGCGGCATGCAGTACACGCAGCGGAAATTGCAACGATCCGTCACCGAGATGCGCAAATCGCGCAGCGGGCGCGCGAGCGTATCCACGAGCGTTCCGGACGGCAACGACGCCGCGCCGGAGAAATCCGGAATCGCGCTGATGTCGGCCACGGGAATGATGCGTCGGGACATATTGACTCGCAGAGACTGGGCCGCTCGGGCCTCGTTCGAATAATTTGACGACGGGTTCATTTTAGCGGAACCGGGCGATCGGAGGCGCGGGGCCGCGTCGATGCGTCGTCCCGGTTTTCCCGCATTTGCGTATGAAAGCGCGCAAAAAAAACGCCATCGACGTAAGTCGATGGCGTTTTCTAAGCCTCAGCCGTTCACGGACCGGAGTCCGTGCCGGTGCGACGCGCTCAGTGGATGCTCTTGCCTGTTTCCACTTGCTGCATCGGCGTCAAGTCGGCCGGCGGGAGCGACTTGCGCTCGCGCGGCACGCGTGCCGGTGCCGCTTCGCGCGCTGCGGCAACGTTGGCCTCGCGCAGCTTGGTCTCGTCCGTGTTCACCCAGACGAGGCCGGCGCGCTCGAGCATCGGCTGAAGCGGTTCGACGGCGATCGGCGTGGCGGTCGCGGGCGCCGACGGCGCTACAGCGGCCGCCTTCACCGGTTCCGCAACAACTGCTGCGGGCGCTTGCGTGGCGACGCTTTCGACCTGCTTCACCGGTTCGACGATGCTTGCCTCGGGCGTCGATGCGAGCGCGGCGGTCTTCACCGGCTCGGCGGCTTCGGCCGCTTCGACAGATGCGGCAACCGCTTCGCGCTCGGCCGGAACGCGGGCAGCTTCGACCGGCTCGGACGCCTGCACCGGCTTCGCGGCTTCCGTCACGACGGGCGCGAACGGATCGCTCACCTTCGTTTCGGTCTTCGGCGACGGACCGAACGGATTCTCGATCGCGGGCGCCGGAACCGGCTTGGCGAAGAGATCCGGCGTCGCGGTTTCGGGCGATTGCGCCTTCAGTTCGAACGGCTCGGCTTCGACGGCCTTGGCAACCGGTGCTTCTTCGGCTGCGGCGGGCGCCGGTTCCGGCGTACGGACTTCGGTCGGTTGAGCTGCGGCAGCGACAAATTGCTCGGAAGCAACTTGCTCGACCCGCTCCTCGACCACCTGCGGCGCGGCCGGACGCGTTTCGCGACGCGCCCCTGCTTCCTGCGCGGCTTCCGCATCGAACACGCCGGCTTGCGCCGACATGCTTTCCGCTGCACCTTCCGCTTCGGCGACATCGGCGGCGTGATTCACCGTCATGCCATCCTCTTCGCGCTCGCGGCGGCCACCACGACGGCCACGACGGCGACGGCGGCGTTCTTCGCCTTCACGCGCGGCGGCGGCAGCCTGCTCGGCGTTGGCCGCATCGGTGCCTGCTTGCTGCGTGACGTCGAAGTCGACTTGCGTCGTTTCGACGATTTCCGATGCCACGGTTTCACCCTGCGTCAGCGCCTCGACGGCAGTCTCCGATTGCGGCTTGCGACGTTCGCCGCGCTCGCCTCGCTCGGTCCGTTCCGCTCGTTCAGCACGTTCAGCACGTTCCGGACGCTCGCCGCGTTCGGCACGCTCGCCGCGCTCGGGACGCTCACGGCGCTCCGGCCGGTCGCCCGCTTCCGGACGCGCAGCGCGTTCTGCGTTGCGCTCGCGGGTTTCACGCGGTTCACGCGGCTCGCGGGCCTCGCGCGGTTCACGAGCTTCACGCGGTTCGCGGGGCTCGCGGACTTCGCGCAGCTCGCGGCCTTCACGTCCCTCGCGACCTTCACGTCCTTCCCGGCCGCCACGCGCTTCGCGATCTTCGCGACGCGCGCCCTGACGACCCGCGCCGCTGCCGCTGGCCGTGGTGCCTGCCGCTGCTGCCGCGCCGTCGCGTCCGGCGCCGCCGCTGCGGCGGTTACGGTTGCGGTCGCCGCCACCGGCACCGGTGCGTTCGCCGCGTTCACGCTGCGTGCGCGTTGCCGGTTGCGCCTCGACGGGAGCAGGGGCCGGTTTGGCTTCGGGCTGAATGCCGAACAGATTCTTGATCCACGCGATGAACCCGCCGCTCGCGGCCACCGGCGCCGGAGCAACCGGAGTCGCGACAGGCGCGGGCTTGACCGGCGCGCTCGGCGCGGGCTTCTCGGGCGTAATGCCCTTGACCGCGGCTTCCTGCTTCGGCTTCACTTCCTCGGCGCGCTTGCTGTAGCCGGTTTCCGATTCCAGCTCGCTCGCCGCTTCGACGGCCATCTTCCACGACGCGCGCGGCTCGTCGAGGCGTGCATCGTCGTGACGCAGGCGCTCGAGCTTGTAATGCGGCGTCTCCAGATGCTTGTTCGGAATCAGGACGACGTTGACCTTGAAGCGCGACTCGATCTTGTTGATTTCCGAGCGCTTTTCGTTCAGCAGGAAGGCCGTGACTTCGACCGGCACCTGGCAGTGGATCGCCGCGGTGTTTTCCTTCATCGCTTCTTCCTGAATGATCCGCAGCACTTGCAGCGCGGACGATTCGGTATCGCGAATATGGCCCGTGCCGTTACAGCGCGGGCAGGTCACGTGGCTGCCTTCGGAGAGCGCCGGACGCAGCCGCTGACGCGACAGTTCCATCAAACCGAAGCGCGAAATCTTGCCCATTTGTACGCGCGCACGGTCGTGCTTGAGCGCATCTTTCAGGCGTTGTTCGACTTCGCGCTGGCTCTTGGCCGATTCCATGTCGATGAAATCGATCACGATCAGGCCGCCCAGATCGCGCAGACGCAACTGGCGCGCGACTTCATCGGCGGCTTCGAGGTTGGTGCGCGTGGCGGTTTCCTCGATATCCGCGCCCTTGGTCGCGCGCGCCGAGTTTACGTCGATGGCGACGAGCGCCTCGGTGTGATCGATCACGATCGCGCCGCCGGACGGCAGCGGCACCGTGCGCGAGTACGCCGTTTCGATCTGATGCTCGATCTGGAAGCGCGAGAAGAGGGGCACGTCGTCGTGATAGCGCTTCACCTTTTGCAGGTTGTCGGGCATCACGATATCCATGAAGGCGCGTGCCTGATCATGGATTTCGGTCGTGTCGATGAGAATTTCGCCGATATCCGGCTGGAAATAGTCGCGAATCGCGCGGATGACGAGGCTCGATTCGAGATAGATCAGCATCGGCTGGCCGCCGACGCCGTTCTGCGACGCGGCTTCGATCGCGCGCCACAGTTGCATCAGGTAGTTCAGGTCCCACTGGAGTTCTTCGGCCGAACGGCCGATGCCCGCCGTGCGCGCGATGATGCTCATGCCTTCCGGCAATTCGAGCTGCGCCATGGTTTCGCGCAGTTCCTGCCGCTCGTCGCCTTCGATCCGGCGCGACACGCCGCCGCCGCGCGGGTTGTTCGGCATCAGGACGAGATAGCGTCCGGCCAGCGAAATGAACGTGGTGAGGGCCGCGCCCTTGTTGCCGCGCTCTTCCTTTTCGACCTGAACGATCAGTTCCTGGCCTTCGCGCAGCGCGTCCTGAATGCGCGCGGAGCGCATCTCGACGCCGTCGCGGAAATACTGGCGGGCCACTTCCTTGAACGGCAGAAAGCCGTGGCGGTCCTCGCCGTAGTTCACGAAGCAGGCTTCGAGCGACGGCTCGATGCGGGTGATGACTCCCTTGTAAATGTTGCCCTTGCGCTGTTCGCGCCCGGCGGTTTCGATGTCGATGTCGATGAGCTTCTGCCCATCGACGATGGCGACGCGCAGTTCTTCTTGCTGCGTCGCGTTAAACAGCATGCGTTTCATGAAACGGCTCCAGAGCGGCTGCGCTTTCCCTCGTCAGGCGAATCGGCGTCGGTGACCGGATACGTCACGCGCGCGAAGCGGGAAGGTGGCGTGCCACGCTTTTTGTGTGTTGTCACAAAGCACGCTGGAGCAGGACTTCTGGCGGGAGAATTGCCGAAAGCAGGCTGCGGCGGCCGCAGGGGCTGCCGCGCCGTGGGGCGCATGCGAAGCAACGGCGAGGCGCCGGGGAGCCGCGCGGCGCGTGGCGAGGATGGACGGCGGCGCAGCGGCCCCGGCGTCTCGAAATAGACGCGCCGAACCGACCCGCGCTCTTGCAACAGAGCCTGTTTCCTCCCAACGGTGGCCGAAAAAAGAGCGGTCTCGCGCAAACCGGCGCGATGCTTCGTAACCGATCCTCATGGCGGCCATGCCGCGCCGGCGCCGCCGCGGGCTGGATTGCTCCCGTCGGCTGGCGGCCAGGTGTCTCGCCTCTTTGCGGCGTGGTCGCGCTTCGCCGGAATCAGCGCAGCAGCGACTTTCGCCGTTAGTTGTTCGCAAAACCGGCGAGCCGCGATTTGCCTGATTCTCCCGCGCGCTGGCAGGGACAATCCGGGCTGGCAGCCGGCTTTTTCGCCGGGCGCCATCGCTTCTCGCCGATAAAATTCTTTTTGACCAAAAATCCGTTACCGACCGGCGATCGACTCGACCGAACGCGCCTGTGGGCTCCGTCCTTGCCGGTGATATCGCCGTGCGTGCAACTCGTTGCTCGATTTTCCGGGTGAGCAACCGGACCTGGGCGCAAGTAAAATAATGGTTTATCGCCTGCACCTGTACAGTCTGATAAATCACGGCCAAGCTTGATCCGAAGCTTCGACCTTTTCAGACTGCTCGCAAATTATATTCAGAATGAATGAGTTAGGCAAAACATCCCATAAACAGGTCGCGAGCGAACAAGTATCGATGATTGAAGTCGATGAAACCGCCGCTGGCCAGCGCATCGACAATTTTCTACTGCGCGTCTGCAAAGGCGTGCCCAAAAGTCATATTTACCGGATTCTGCGCAGCGGCGAAGTGCGCGTGAACAAGGGCCGCATCGACGCCGCGTATCGGCTCGTGCAGGGCGATCTCGTGCGCGTGCCGCCGATCCGCACCGCGCAACATGACGAAGCGCCGGTGTCGTCGAACGCGCCGGCCGCCGAATTTCCGATTCTCTTCGAAGACGACCACCTGATCGTCATCGACAAGCCGTCGGGTGTCGCGGTGCACGGCGGCAGCGGCGTGGCGTTCGGCGTGATCGAACAATTGCGCAATGCGCGGCCGCACGCGAAATTCCTCGAACTGGTGCATCGGCTCGATCGGGAGACGTCGGGCGTGCTGATGCTCGCGAAAAAGCGCGCCGCGCTCGTCAATCTGCACGAACAGATTCGCGAAAACCGCATCGACAAGCGTTATTACGCCGTCGGCTATGGCGACTGGCAGAGCGACTGGGGCCGCCGGCGCGTCGTGAAGGCGCCGTTGCATAAATATGTGGCGGGGGACGGCGAGCGGCGCGTGCGCATCCAGGAAAACGGGCTGCCGTCGCATACGGTGTTCAATCTGATCGAGCGCTGGGACGACTACGCGTGGGTCGAGGCGGAGCTCAAAACCGGCCGCACGCACCAGATTCGCGTGCACATGGCGAGCATCGGCCTGCCGATCGCCGGCGACGCCAAATACGGCGATTTCTCGCTGAACAAGGATCTGGCGCGTCCGAGCGCGAAACCGTCGCTCAAACGCATGTTCCTGCATGCGTACCGGCTCAAGATCACGCATCCGGCCACCGGCGAGCCGTTGCAACTCGAAGCGCCGTTGCCCGTCGAATGCAAGCGGTTCATCGAGCAACTCAAAAATCGAGAGACAGAATAAATGGCGCGGAAGCAATTCGATCTGATCGTTTTCGACTGGGACGGCACGCTGATGGATTCGACCGTGCACATCACGCGCAGCATCCAGGCCTCGTGCCGCGACCTCGGGCTGCCGGTTCCGGCGGACGAATCCGCGAGCTACGTGATCGGCCTGGGGTTGAAGGACGCGCTGCAAATCTGCGCGCCGACGCTCGATCCGTCCGATTACCCGCGCCTGGCCGAACGCTACCGTTTCCATTTCCTGACGATGGGCCAGCAGACCGAATTGTTCGCCGGCGTGCGCGAACTGCTGCAGGAACTGCGCGACGAGGGCTATTTTCTCGCGGTGGCGACGGGCAAGAGCCGCGTCGGGCTCAATCGCGCGCTGGATCAGTCGCGTCTGACGAGCGTATTCGACGGCACGCGCTGCGCCGACGAAACATTCTCGAAGCCGCATCCCGCGATGCTCCACGAACTCACGCGCGAACTCGGTCAGGATCTGGCGCGCACGGTGATGATCGGCGACACGACCCACGACCTGCAGATGGCGATCAACGCCGGCGCGGCGGGCGTGGGCGTGGGCTACGGCGCGCATCCGGCGGATTCGCTCGCGGTGCTCAAGCCGCAGTTTTGCGCGGACAGCGTCGCATCGCTCGCCGGCTGGCTGCGGGAGCACGCATGAGCGAGCCCGCGGCGATGCCCGAGCGCGACGCGGTGCGCGTGTGCGCGGCCGATGAACTGATCGACGGCGGGGCGGGCATCCGCATGGCGGCAACCGATGCGAGCGGCGACGCAGTCGTGTTCTTCGTGCGCTACGACGGCCAGCCGCGCGGCTACCTGAACCGCTGCGCGCACGTGCCGATGGAACTCGACTGGGTCGAGGGCCAGTTCTTCGAAAGCTCGGGCCTATACTTGATGTGCGCGACGCACGGGGCGATCTACGAGCCTGACACCGGCAAATGCGTGGGCGGCCCGTGCCGCGGCGCGCGCTTGCGGGCGGTGACGGTCGAGGAGCGCGACACGCCTGACGGCCGCGCGGTCTTCTGGCTGCCCGATGACGCGCTGCGCCCCGCCTGATTTCTCTCGGCCTGATTCTTCTCAACTACCAGACCACGCATGTCCGACAACCTTCCGCCCACGCGCGGCAATGAAAACTGGGAGCGCGAGGCGCTCGAACGCATCGCGCTGGCCGCTATCCGCGAACAGCGCGCCGCGCGTCGCTGGCGCATTTTCTTCCGCTTCGTGTTCCTCGCGGTGATCGCGCTGATCGCGTGGGGCGTGTTCGATTTCACCGGCGATCGCGTTGCGAAGGCGGGCAAGCACACGGCGCTCGTCGACTTGCAAGGCGAAATCTCCGCGAACGGCGACGCGAGCGCCGACAACATCGACGGCGCGTTGCAGAGCGCGTTCGAAGATGAAAACACTGCGGGCGTGATCCTGCGCATCAACAGTCCGGGCGGCAGTCCGGTGCAGGCGGGCATCATCAACGGCGAAATCCGGCGGCTGCGCGCGAAATATCCGAAGACGCCGTTGTACGTTGTCGTCGACGATATGTGTGCGTCGGGCGGTTATTACGTTGCGGCGGCGGCGGACAAGATCTACGTCAACAAGGCGAGCATCGTCGGCTCGATCGGCGTGCTGATGGACGGTTTCGGCTTCACCGGCCTGATGGACAAGCTCGGCGTCCAGCGTCGCATGCACACGTCGGGTTCGAACAAGGGCGCGTTCGATCCGTTCTCGCCCGAAACGCCGCAAATGGTCGCGCACGCGCAGGACATGCTCGATCAGATCCACACGCAGTTCATCGATGCCGTGAAGCAGGGACGCGGAAAACGCCTCAAAGACGATCCGGACCTGTTCTCCGGCGCGTTCTGGACGGGCGCCAAAAGCGTTGAACTCGGTCTCGCCGACGATTTCGGCGACGCAACCTATGTCGCGCGCGAGATCATCAAGCAGCCGGAAATCGTCGATTACACGCAGAAGGAAAGCATCAGCGAGCGCGTGGTGCGGCGTTTCGGTGCGTCCGTGGGCGATGCCGCCATGCGCGCGCTCACGCTCGGCGGCAAGCCTCAACTGCGCTGAATCGGTCGCGGAACAACTACGACGCGAGCAGCAGAAAAATGGCCGGACGCTTGTGCAACTCAGGCGCGGCCTTTTTCTTCCAGTCCGCCGCCGTCCGCGTGACGATGGTTTCGCCCGGCAGCGTCAGATCGACGGCGACGCAAATCAACGTCGACGGTGCGCAGGTCGCGACGAGCGTGTCGAGCATCGCGCGGTTGCGATAGGGCGTCTCGATGAAAATCTGCGTCTGATTGGCTTTGCGCGACAGTTGCTCCAGTTCGCGCAGCCGCTTGCCGCGCTCGGCGGCATCGACGGGCAGATAGCCGTTGAAGGCAAAGCTCTGGCCGTTCATGCCCGACGCCATCAGCGCGAGCAAAATCGAACTCGGCCCGACGAACGGCACCACTTTCACGCCGCGTTCGTGCGCCCGCCGCACGAGCAGGGCGCCCGGATCCGCGACGGCAGGGCAGCCCGCTTCCGACACAAGACCGGCATCGGCGCCGGCGAGAATCGGCGCGAGCAGCTTCTCGATCTCGCCCGGCGGTGTGTTGACGTTGAGCTCGCGCACCTCGATTTCCTGAATCGGCCGCTCCGTGCCCACTTTCTTCAGGAAGGCGCGCGTCGTCTTCGCGTTCTCGCCGATGTAATAGCCGAGCGCGGCCGCCTGCGCGCGCACCGGTTCGGGCAGAACTTGCGCGAGTGCATCGGCGTCGCCGTCGCCGAGCGTGTTCGGAATCAGATACAGAACGCCGCTCATGCTGCCCCCAGAATCGGAAAACCGGCTTTTTCGAGCATGCCGGAGAGCGCGATCAGCGGCAGGCCGATGAGCGCCGTGGGATCGTCGGCTTCGATCGCCTCCAGAAGCGCGATGCCGAGGCCTTCGGATTTCGCGCTGCCGGCGCAGTCGTAGGGCGTTTCCGCGCGCAAATAAAACTCGATCTGCGCGTCCGAATAGTTGCGAAAACGCACGCGGGTGACGATATCGGCGGATTGCACGGTGTCCGTGCGGTTGTCGAACAGGCACAGCGCGCTGTGAAAGTCGACGCTGCGCCCGCGCATCGCCTGCAATTGCGCGATGGCGTTTTCGTGCGTGCCGGGCTTGCCGATCTGCCGGCCGTCGAAGGTCGCGACCTGATCCGAACCGATGACGAGCAATGGCGCGCTGTCCGCGATGCGCGCCGCTGCGGCCCGCGCCTTGGCGATCGACAGCCGCACGGCCGTCGCTTCGGGCGTTTCGCTGGCGAGCGGCGTTTCGTCGATAGCGGGCGTGACGACGTCGAACGGTACGCGCAGGCGTTCGAGCAATTCGCGTCGATAGGGTGAACTGGACGCCAGAATCAGGCGCGGCGGCGGGTTGGGAGCCTCGGACATAAAGCGATTTCAGCAGGAAATGGATGAAAAAACGACGGTACGCGGACGCGCCCTTAAGTATTTGACTCGAAAGAATAAAGCCGATATGATTTTGGGCTTTTCATCGGTACGTGCGTCGGCGGACATATGACCTTAGTTTGGTCCATAACGTTGATCTTGTATCGGGATCAACACCGATGAACCCGGCGAAAGCCGCGCCGGGTGTGGCGTTCAGGCAGCATCGCGGTGCATACTGAGCGCTCACCGGAAGCACTAACCCAGCAAGGCCCGAGCAGGAGCGCACATGACTCAGAATCCTGGCAAACCTGTGAGCCCCGCCGATCTGCGCGCGCTCGACATTTACGAATTCGCCAAGAGTGGCAGGCAGGCAGCCGGCGCGCTGCGCGTCTCGCAGATGCCGCGCATGTTAGCCGAAGTGCCGTCGGAAGCGCCAGACCGCGACACCGTGTTCACCTGGCAGGCCGAGGGCTCGACCCAGCCGGAACTGCAGGACGATGGCACGGAGGCGCCGCAGCCGTATCTGCGCCTCGCGGTGCACGGCTCGGTGTGGCTCATCTGCCAGCGCTGCCTGGCAGTGTATTCGCAGCATCTCGATGTCGACGCGACCTACCGGATCGTGGCGACCGAGGCAGAAGCGGACGAATTTCCGCTCGACGACGATGAAGTCGAAGTGATCGTAGGCTCACGCCAGTTCGATCTCGTCGACTTGATCGAAGAGGAGTTGTTGTTGTCCTTGCCGCTCGTGCCCAAGCACAACGTGTGTCCCGAGGCGCACGAAAGCCTGCTTCAGGGCAGCGCGGACGACGAGCCGGACGAAGCCGGTGCCCAGGATGAGGCAGCCAAGCCGAATCCGTTTGCCGTGCTGGGGAAGCTCAAACAGGGCGGCTCCGACCAGAAGCACTGAGCGGCACGCGCCGGGCAAGTACCGGGCAAGCAGCACCGAGAAGGTTGTGTAGCACGTGATTTTCCGCTTCAGGCGGTGGGCCGAAAGGCTCGAAAAATTCTTCCGCTCGCGCGGGGATAGACCTTGTAGCGCGATGCGCGCACCCGATGGCCGAACGGCCGAGGGCTGTCGGCGGGTCGGGCTGTGTTAGAATTCGCAAAATTTTTCTGGAGTAATCATGGCAGTTCAGCAAAACAAGAAGTCGCCGTCGAAGCGCGGCATGCACCGTTCCCACGACTTCCTCGGCGCAGCGCCGCTGGCCGTCGAACCGAGCACGGGTGAAGTGCATCTGCGTCACCACGTAAGCCCGAACGGCTACTATCGTGGCAAGAAAGTCATCAAGACGAAGAACGACTAAGCGTTCCTCGACGCCCGGTGCGCCCGCTGAAACCGTTTTGCGGGCTCGCAGGCGCAACTCGCTCTTGACACTTTCCCGGTACGACGAGAAGGCGGCATTTCACTGCCGCTTTTTTGTGCCCGAAATTCGTCGCGTTCCATGACTGTAAAGATCACCATCGACTGCATGGGGGGCGACCACGGTCCGGCCGTGACCGTTCCCGCTGCCGTCAATTTCGTGCGCTCGCATCCCGACGCGCATCTGATGCTCGTCGGCATCGAGCAGGCCATCCGCGCCCAGCTCAAGAAGGCGAAAGCCACCGACGAGCCTCGCCTGACGGTCGTGCCCGCGAGCGAAGTCGTCGCGATGGACGACCCGGTTGAAGTTGCGCTGCGCAAAAAGAAAGATTCGTCGATGCGCGTGGCGCTCAACCTCGTGAAGGAAGGCGAGGCGCAGACCTGCATTTCCGCCGGCAACACCGGCGCGCTCATGGCGGTGTCCCGCTATGTGCTGAAGACGCTCGCCGGCATCGAACGCCCGGCCATCGCGTTCGCCATGCCGAGCCAGAAGGGCTATACCACCGTGCTCGATCTCGGCGCCAATGTCGATTGCGAACCCGAGCATCTGCTGCAGTTCGCCGAGATGGGCCACGCGCTCGTATCGGCGATCGAAGGCCGCGAGCGGCCCACCATCGGCCTGCTCAATATCGGCGAAGAAGTCATCAAGGGCAACGAAACGATCAAACGCGCGGGCGAACTCCTGCGCGCGAGCACGCTCAATTTCTACGGCAACGTGGAAGGCAACGACATCTACAAGGGCACGACGGATGTCGTCGTGTGCGACGGTTTCGTCGGCAATGTCGCGCTCAAGACCTCCGAAGGTCTCGCGAAAATGCTCGCCGACATCATCAAGGAAGAGTTCAGCCGTTCGCTCGCCTCCAAGCTGATGGCGCTCGTTGCGCTTCCTGTTTTAAAGCGTTTCAAGAAACGCGTCGATCCCGCGCAATATAACGGCGCAGCCTTGCTGGGCTTGCGTGGGCTCGTCATCAAGAGTCACGGTTCGGCCGAGGCCTTCGGGTTTGAGTGGGCTATCAAACGCGGGTATGATGCCGTCAAAAATGGCGTGCTCGAGCGCCTGGTGCGCGCGATGGAAGAGAATGCGCCTTCCGCGCGCAAACCCGATGCCACGGCGCCCGCGCCCGATGCATCGGCGGCTACGAACAGCGAAAGCACGCCAGGCACCGTTGCGGACAATCAAGCGGCTCCGCAGCCAAACTCACCGCCGACCCCGCCGGACGCGTCCGGTACTGCGCTACATTCGAAGGCATAATGGCTCAAACCAATCTTTACTCTCGCGTGCTGGGCACCGGCAGCTACCTGCCTGACGAGCGCGTCACGAATCAGGAATTGGCAGACCGTCTCGCGAAGCAGGGCGTCGAGACGAGCGACGAATGGATCGTCGCCCGCACCGGCATTCACGCGCGCCACTTCGCGGCGGCCAATCAGACCACGAGCGATCTCGCGCTCGTCGCATCGCAACGGGCGATCGAGGCCGCGGGCATCGATCCGCAATCGATCGATCTCATCATCGTCGCGACTTCCACGCCGGACTTCGTGTTCCCGAGCACGGCCTGCCTGCTGCAGAACAAGCTCGGCATCAAGAACAACGGCGCCGCGTTCGACGTGCAGGCGGTGTGCTCCGGTTTCGCATACGGCATCGCCACGGCGGACAGTTTCATTCGCAGCGGCATGAACCGCACGGCGCTCGTCATCGGCGCGGAAACCTTCTCGCGCATCCTCGATTTCAAGGACCGCACGACCTGCGTGCTGTTCGGCGACGGCGCGGGCGCAGTCATCCTGCAGGCCTCGGAAGAACCGGGCGTGCTGTCGAGCGCGCTGCACGCGGACGGCAGCCATTCGGATATCTTGTGCACGCCGGGCAATGTGAACGGCGGCGTGATCGAAGGCAGCGCGTTTCTGCACATGGACGGCCAGGCCGTCTTCAAGCTGGCGGTCAACGTGCTGGAAAAGGTCGCGCTCGAAGCGCTCGACAAGGCGCGGCTCACGCCGGACGACATCGACTGGCTGATCCCCCATCAGGCCAATATCCGCATCATGCAGAGCACGGCGCGCAAGCTGCATTTGCCGGCCGAGCGCATGGTCGTGACGGTGGGCGAGCACGGCAATACGTCGGCGGCGTCGATTCCGCTTGCGCTCGACGTCGCGGTGCGCGACGGCCGCATCAAGCGCGGCGACCATCTGCTGATCGAAGGTGTGGGCGGCGGCTTCACGTGGGGCGCGTCGGTCATCCGCTACTGATCGTTTATCGATTCCCTCTACTCATTCGCAACTGATCCCGTCGCCGCGCCGCTCGCCGCGCGCCGTCTGAGCGCGCGCCACGCGTGCAGTCTGCGGCGACATCGCGGATCATTCCAGTCAACGAGGACGATATGAAATTTGCGTTCGTTTTCCCCGGACAGGGCTCGCAGTCGATCGGCATGCTCAACGCATTCGCCGATCACGCCATCGTGCGCGAGACCGTCCAGCAAGCCTCCGACGCGCTCGGCCAGGATCTCGGCAAGCTGATCGCCGAAGGCCCCGCGGAAGAGCTGAACCTGACCACGAACACGCAGCCCGTCATGCTGACGGCCGCTTACGCGATCTACCGCGTGTGGGAACAGGAAACCGGTCTTGCGCCCGCGATCGTCGCGGGTCACAGCCTCGGCGAATACACGGCCCTCGTCGCGGCGGGCGCGCTGGCGTTCGCGGACGCCGTGCCGCTCGTGCGTTTTCGCGCGCAGGCAATGCAAACGGCCGTGCCGGTGGGTGAAGGCGGCATGGCCGCGATCCTCGGTCTCGACGACGACACCGTGCGCGCGGTCTGCGCGGAAGCATCGTCGGCGGGGGTCGTCGAGGCGGTGAATTTCAACGCGCCCGCGCAAGTCGTGATCGCCGGCGCGAAGGCCGCCGTCGAAAAGGCGTGCGAAGTGGCCAAGGCGCGCGGCGCCAAGCGCGCATTGCCGCTGCCGGTGTCGGCGCCGTTCCATTCGTCGCTGCTCAAGCCGGCGTCGGACAAGCTGCGCGACTATCTCGCAAAGGTCGAGATCCACGCGCCGAAAATTCCGCTGATCAATAACGTCGATGTCGCCGTCGTCTCCGATCCGGCCGCGATCAAGGACGCGCTCGTGCGTCAGGCCGCCGGTCCGGTGCGCTGGGTCGAATGCGTGCAGGCGATGGCGAAAGACGGCGTCACGCACGTCATCGAGTGCGGTCCGGGCAAGGTGCTCGCGGGACTGACCAAGCGCATCGACGGCAATCTCGTCGGCGGTTCGATCTTCGATCCGGCCTCGCTCGAAGAAACGCGCAAACTGATCGCCGGTTGAGGAGCCACCCATGAATCTGGAAAATCAAGTAGCCATCGTCACGGGCGCATCGCGCGGAATCGGGCGCGCGATCGCGCTGGAGCTCGCGAAGCAGGGCGCAACCGTCATCGGCACGGCGACCAGCGAAAGCGGCGCGGCCGGCATCACCGAAGCGCTTCAGGCGGTCAGCGGCAAGAGCCGCGGCGCGGTCCTGAACGTGAACGACGCGGCCGCGGCCGACGCGTTCATCGAGGCGACGGTAAAGGAGTTCGGCGGCCTGAACGTGCTCGTGAACAACGCGGGCATCACGAAAGACCAGCTCGCCATGCGCATGAAGGACGACGAATTCGACGCCGTCATCGACACCAACCTGCGCGCGGTATTCCGCCTGTCGCGGGCCGTGCTGCGCCCGATGATGAAGGCGCGCGGCGGGCGCATCATCAACATCACGTCGGTGGTGGGCAGCTCGGGCAATCCCGGCCAGGCGAACTACGCGGCGGCGAAGGCCGGCGTGGCGGGCATGACGCGCGCGCTCGCACGCGAGATCGGCAGCCGCGGCATTACGGTGAACTGCATCGCGCCGGGCTTCATCGACACGGACATGACCAAGGTTCTGCCGGAAGAGCAGCGCACCGCGCTCACTGCACAGATACCACTTGGCCGACTGGGCGCGCCCGAGGATATCGCGCATGCTGTGGCGTTCCTTGCATCGCCGTTTGCCGGTTACATCACCGGCACGACGCTGCACGTGAACGGCGGCATGTACATGTAATAGGCATTTCGCCGATTTTCGCTTAATATCCGCGCCGGACGGGCGCGCAAAATGCTCGCGAAGCATGGCGCACCGCTCCCGAGCGCGGCAGTAAGGAATCGATGCAACGCCCCGGCAGCCCTCTTGATGAAGCGCACCGGACAGCGGAGCATGGAACTGACGCGCCGTATTTTGCGGGTCCAAACCTGATAAAATGCGCGCACTCGTATTTTCGAACTTTTTTTCCCTCGGAGGGCTGCATGGACAACATCGAACAGCGCGTGAAGAAGATCGTCGCCGAACAACTGGGCGTGGCGGAAGCCGAAATCAAGAACGAAGCGTCGTTCGTGAACGATCTGGGCGCTGACTCGCTCGATACGGTCGAACTCGTGATGGCGCTGGAAGACGAATTCGGCATGGAAATTCCCGATGAAGAGGCCGAAAAGATCACCACGGTTCAGCAAGCGATCGACTACGCTCGCGCGAACGTCAAGGCGTAAGGCCGGACGCGCCAGCGGCTCATCGCTCCCAGAGTTCGATGTTCGTCGCTGCTGAAACCGTGTTGCTGACCGATATCACAGCCACAGGGCACACAGGGCGGTTTCCTGTGGCCGCTGTGGCTTTTGTTTTTCGTCATTCTATGGATAAGGGGTTACCGTGAGCCGTCGTCGAGTTGTTGTTACAGGCCTTGGGCTCGTTTCGCCTGTCGGCAATACCGTTGCCGACGGCTGGGCGAATCTGGTCGCGGGCAAGTCGGGCATCGCCAATATCACGAAGTTCGACGCCACCAATTTCTCCACGCGTTTCGCGGGTGAAGTGAAGGGCTTCAACATCGAGGAGTACATGCCCGCGAAAGAAGCGCGCCATATGGATACGTTCATCCATTACGGCTTCGCGGCGGGCGTGCAGGCCATGCAGGACAGCGGCCTGGAAATCACCGAGGACAACGCGGAGCGCGTGGGCGTCGTGGTGGGCTCGGGCATCGGCGGGCTGCCGATGATCGAAATCACGCAAACGGAACTGCTCAATCGCGGCCCGCGCCGCATCTCGCCGTTCTTCGTGCCGGCCTCGATCATCAACATGATCTCGGGCCATTTGTCGATTCGCTTCGGCTTCAAGGGTCCGAACCTCTCGATGGTGACGGCCTGTACGACCGGCCTGCATTGCATCGGCGAGGCGTCGCGTCTGATCGAATACGGCGACGCGGACGTGATGATCGCGGGCGGCGCGGAAGCGACCGTTTCGCCGCTCGGCATCGGCGGTTTCGCGGCGGCGCGTGCGCTGTCGCAACGCAACGACGACCCGGCGACGGCAAGCCGTCCCTGGGACACGGACCGTGACGGTTTCGTGCTCGGCGAAGGCGCGGGCGTGATGGTGCTCGAAGAGTACGAGCATGCGAAGAAGCGCGGCGCGAAGATCTACGCCGAAGTGCTCGGCTACGGCATGAGCGGCGACGCTTACCACATGACCGCACCGCCCGAAGACGGCGACGGCGGCCGCCGCGCCATGGTCAACGCGATGAAGAACGCCCGCGTCAACGCCGACGAAGTGAACTACGTCAACGCGCACGGCACCTCGACGCCGCTCGGCGATATCGCGGAGACCATCGGTATCACGCGCGCGCTCGGCGATCACGCGAAGAAGGTCGTTGTGAACTCCACGAAGTCGATGACCGGCCACCTTCTGGGCGGCGCGGGCGGCCTCGAGTCGGTGTTCACCGTGCTGGCGATCCACAATCAGGTGTCGCCGCCGACCATCAACATCTTCAACCAGGATCCGAAGTGCAACCTGGACTACTGCGCGAACACGGCGCGGGAAATGAAGATCGACGTCGCGGTGAAGAACTCGTTCGGCTTCGGCGGCACGAACGGCTCGCTCGTCTTCAAGCGTCACTGAGCACGGCGCGCTCGTCATCACGGGGAACGACATGGCGGGCGCGTATGTGAGTCGGTCTGTAAATCGGTCTGTAAATCGATCTGTGAATCGGCCGCAGCGGGAAACCGGCTCGACACCGGGCGTCCCGCTGCGGCCGTCGCGTTTCTTGGCCAGCGCGCTGATCGGCTTCACGGGCGTGGCGGGCGCATCGGTGTTCCAGTGCGTGTTCGCGCACACGGAGCACGCCGGGCACGCAACGCTCGCCTGTGCCGCGACGCTGGCGGCGCTCGGGCTCGCGTCGTATCGCTGGCTGCGTGCGCAGCCGTCGGCAATCACCCTGCATGCAGACGGCCTCACGCTCTGGAGTCGCTCCGGCGAGGCGCGGCATGCGCGTGTCGCCGGTTACGCGCAATGGAGCGGGCGGCTGCTCGCACTGACGCTCGCCGGTGCGCGCGGACGGCGTGAAATGCTGCTGGTCCCGGCCGATGCCGTGGACGCCGACACCTTCCGCCAATTGTCCGTTCAGGCCCGTCGCGCGGCCGCCTCGCACCTGTAACGACTGTAACGGCTCATGAGCGTTCCAGTGACCTTACAGGCGAGAACGCTACAATAGCCGTCCGCGCAACTCCCCAAAGCGAAACGGATTTCCCAGGTGAGCGAAAAAGAAATCGACCAATTGCTGGTCGAGCGTGTCCAAAAGGGTGACAAGGCCGCGTTCGAACTGCTGGTCGCCAAATACCACCGCAAGATCATTCGACTGATCTCGCGCCTCGTGCGCGACCCCGCCGAGGTTGAAGACGTCGCCCAGGACGCCTTCATCAAGGCTTACCGCGCGCTGCCGCAATTTCGGGGCGAATCGGCGTTCTATACATGGCTCTACCGGATTGCGGTCAACACGGCAAAGAATTACCTTGCAACGCAGGGACGGCGCGCGCCCACTTCTACCGAAGCCGATGCGGAAGAAGCGGAAACTTTCTCCGACGCGGACCAACTAAGGGATATCAACACGCCCGAATCGATGTTGATGAGCAAGCAGATCGCACAAACGGTCAATGCTGCGATGGCGCTGTTGCCGGAAGAACTGCGCACCGCCATCACGCTCCGGGAAATTGAAGGTTTGAGCTACGAAGAAATCGCCGAAATGATGAATTGCCCCATCGGCACCGTCAGATCGAGAATTTTTCGTGCTCGCGAAGCCATTGCGGCAAAATTGCGTCCGTTGTTGGACACTCCCGAAGGCAAACGCTGGTAAGCGGCGGCAATCCACGGGACAGGGACGCGATATCTGGGTTAGTTGGTGTCACTACGGGGTGTGGTCACGATGGGGAGCATCATGGGGTCGGTCTCGATGCAGAATCAGACGCAAACAGGTTCGCGCGGCGAACGCATGTCGGCATTCGTCGACGGTGAGTCGCTCGACGAGATTGGAAATATCAGCCAGTTTCTCGCGGAACTGAAAAGCGACGAGCGAGCGGCGTGGTCGGCCTATCACCTGATCGGCGACGCACTGCGTTCCGACGATCTCGCGGTCAGCCCGGCGCGCAGCAGCGCCTTCATGACCGCATTCTCGGCGCGCTTCGAGGCCGAGGCGCATGTGCTCGCGCCCGCGGCGCCGCCCGCGAAGGCGCGTGGCGGCATGTTGCGTCGTCGCGTCGTGCCCGCGTTTGCGGTGGCCGCGGCGGCCGCGACCCTGACGTGGATCGTCGTGCCGCAATTGCAAGGCGTGGACAGCCACGGCGGCGCGCAGGTGGCGAGCGTCGCACCGGCGGATTCCGTGCAGCGCGTGGCGCTCGCGTCGGTGCCGGCGGTGACGGTGCGTGCGCCTGTCGTCGAGGCGAACATCATCCGCGACGCCGATCTCGACCAGTATCTCGTCGCGCATCAGCAGTTCTCGCAGCAGCCTGCGATGCCCGGTTCCATGCCCTTGATTCGCGCGGCGGCTACCTCGCCGAGTCAATAATTTGATGTGAGTGCGCGGTTGACTAAAACGAACTATTGGGGGCGGCTGCCGGCGTTGATGCTGTGCGCAGCCGCGTTGTTGACGGCGGCATCGGGCAGTTTTGCCCAGACGGACGATCCCGCCGCCACTCGCAAATCGGCTGTCAGCCTGCTCAACCGCATCCACGAGGCGGCCCAGCAGCAGAATTACGAGGGTACGTTCGTCTACCAGCGCGGCGCGACCGTTCAGTCGTCGCGCATCACGCATGTCGCCACACGCGGCGATGGCGAATACGAATCCCTGGAAAGTCTCGACGGCGCGCCGCGCAAGATGCTGCGCCACGACGACGACATGTTCACGTTCGTCCCCGAGCGGCACTTGCTGGTCGTCGAGCATCGGCAAAACCGGGACTCGTTCCCGGCGCTGCTCGCCGCGAGCGGCGATCAGGTGCTGTCTGTCTACGAACCCAAGCTTCTGGGCAGCGACCGCGTCGCGGGTCTGGACAGCCAGGTGCTCGAACTCGATCCAAAAGATTCCTACCGCTTCGCCTACAAGCTGTGGGCCGACGCAAAAACCGGCCTGCTGCTGCGCGCGCAGACGCTCGATCCCGACGGCCAGGTGCTCGAACAGCTGTCGTTCTCGCAGGTGCGCATTGGCGGGCCGGTCGACAAAACGCCGATCGCGAACGGCATCCGCAGTACGTCGGGCTGGACCATCGTGCGCCCGCCCGTGCAGGCGGTGGACATGGAAGCGCAGGGCTGGCAGCTGACGCCGAATATCGCGGGCTTTCGCAAGATTCGCGAGTTACGCCGTCCGATGGCGTCGAGCCAGCCGGGCCAGCCGCCGATTCCGGTCGATCAGGCGGTGTTTTCGGACGGCCTCGCGACCATCTCCGTGTTCGTCGAGCCGGTCGAAAAGAATACGCGCAAGGAAGGCGCGGGCAACAGCGGCGCAACACACGTGCTTGTGAAGCGGCGCGGGGATTTCTGGATTACCTTGTTGGGCGAAGTGCCGCAAGCTACATTGCAGCAATTTGCTTCTGCCATAGAATACAAGCCTTCCAAGTAATCCAGATCCCGGCCTCCAACCTATGAGCAACTACTCGCTGCGCAAGTTCATCGCGGCCGCGGCGCTCGCCGTGTGCCTGCCGTTCGTCTCGCAGAGTGCGTCAGCGGTGCCCACGGTGAACCTGCCGGACTTTACGACGCTCGTCGACAAAGTGGGGCCGTCGGTTGTGAACATTCGCACGACTTCGCGCGTCGGGTCCGGCACTGAACTGCGCGGCGTGCCGCCCGGTCTCGATGACGGCGACATGTCCGAGTTCTTCCGCCGCTTCTTCGGCATTCCGATGCCCGGCCAGCCCGGTTCGCCGCGCGGCGGCGGCGGTGGTGGAGGCAACAACGGCGGCAGCGGCGGCGATCAGGGCAAGGGCGGCAGCCGCAACGCGCCTGACGACAACCAGGACAATTCGGAACAAAGCAGTGGCGTCGGCTCGGGCTTCATCCTGTCGACGGACGGCTACGTGATGACCAACGCGCACGTCGTCGACGATGCCGACACCATCTACGTCACGCTCACCGACAAGCGCGAATTCAAGGCGCGGCTCGTCGGCGTCGACGAGCGCACGGACGTGGCCGTGGTCAAGATCAGCGCGACGAATCTGCCGGCAATCACCATCGGCGATTCGAACAAGGTGCGCGTCGGCGAATGGGTGCTCGCGATCGGTTCGCCGTTCGGCCTCGACAACACCGTGACCGCGGGCATCGTCAGCGCGAAGGGGCGCGATACGGGCGACTACCTGCCGTTCATCCAGACCGATGTGGCCGTGAACCCGGGCAACTCGGGCGGGCCGCTCATCAACATGGCGGGCGAGGTGATCGGCATCAATTCGCAGATCTACAGCCGCACGGGCGGCTTCATGGGCATCTCGTTCGCGATTCCGATCGACGAAGCAATGCGCGTGGCCGATCAGCTGAAGACCTCGGGCAAGGTCGTGCGCGGGCGCATCGCGGTGGCGATCGGCGAAGTGACGAAAGACGTCGCGGATTCGCTCGGATTGCCGAAGGCGCAGGGCGCGCTCGTGTCGAGCGTCGAGTCGGGCGGTCCGGCGGACAAGGCGGGCGTGCAGCCGGGCGACATCATCATGAAGTTCAACGGCCAGAACGTCGAAACCGCGACGGATCTGCCGCGCATGGTCGGCGACACGAAGCCCGGCACCAAAGCCACGATCACCGTGTGGCGTAAAGGCCAGACGCGCGAACTGCCGATTGTCGTGGCCGAGATGCAGCCGGACAAGGTCGCGAAGGCCGAGCAGAAGAAGACGCCGCAGCCGAAGGAACGCGCGAGCAATTCGCTCGGGCTCGCGGTGAGCGATATCCCGGCCGAGCAGCGCAAGTCGCTGAAACTCACGAGCGGCGTGCAGGTGGACGCGGTCGAGGGTCCGGCGGCGCGCGCGGGCTTCCAGAAGGGCGACATCATCCTGCGCGTCGGCGATACGGACATCACGAGCGCGAAGCAGTTCGAAGCGGTCGCGCAGAATCTCGACGCCAGCAAAATGGTGCCGATTCTCGTGCGTCGCGGCGACAACACGCAGTTCGTGCCGCTGCGCCCGCGCGTGCCGGCGCAGAAGTAGGCAGGCTCGCGCGATGAACTCCACGCCGGGCGCGGCTTTCATCCTTTACGGGCGCGCCTGGTGCCATTTGTGCGAGGACATGCGCGCCGAACTGGCCCCGCTCGCCGCGCGCCACGGCCTCGCGATCGACTGGGTGGACATCGACGAAGATCCGGCGCTCGAGGCGCGTTACAACGAACTCGTGCCGGTGTTGGCGCTGGACGGCGTCGAGCTTTGCCGCTACCGGCTCGACGCGCGCGCGGTTCAGGCGGCGCTCGACGCGCGGAGCGCGTGATTCGCCGCTTTCATCGCTTTCGCCACCGAAAGGCGAAAAGCGCCGGGCCGAAACGGTTTTCGGCTAAAATGCTGAAGTTTTCCCCAATTTTCTAAGGCGTGCTCCGCGTTGGTGAGGGCGCGCCTTTTTCGCTTGATCGGCACTGAATGAATCATATTCGTAACTTTTCGATCATTGCGCACATCGACCACGGCAAATCCACGCTCGCTGACCGCATCATCCAGTTGTGCGGCGGACTGTCCGATCGTGAGATGGAAGCGCAGGTGCTCGATTCGATGGACCTCGAGCGCGAGCGCGGCATCACGATCAAGGCGCAGACCGCGGCGCTGACGTACAAGGCGCGCGACGGCCAGGTCTACAACCTCAATCTGATCGATACCCCCGGGCACGTCGACTTCTCCTACGAGGTCAGCCGTTCGCTCTCCGCGTGCGAGGGTGCGCTGCTCGTCGTCGATGCGAGTCAGGGCGTCGAGGCTCAGACCGTCGCGAACTGCTACACGGCCATCGAACTGGGCGTCGAAGTCGTGCCGGTGCTGAACAAGATCGACTTGCCGGCCGCGAACCCCGAGAACGCGATCAGCGAAATCGAGGACGTGATCGGCATCGACGCAGCCGACGCCGTGCATTGCAGCGCGAAGACCGGTCTCGGCGTCGAGGACGTGCTCGAATCGCTGATCGCCAAGGTGCCGCCGCCCAAGGGCAATACGGACGCGCCGCTGCAGGCGCTCATCATCGACTCGTGGTTCGACAACTACGTTGGCGTCGTGATGCTCGTGCGCATCGTCAACGGCACGTTGAAGCCGAAAGACAAGATCAAGATGATGGCGACCGGCGCGCAGTATCCGGTCGAGCATCTCGGCGTTTTCGCGCCGAAGTCCACCAATCTCTCGCAGTTGTCGGCGGGGCAGGTGGGCTTCGTGATCGCGGGCATCAAGGAACTGACGGCCGCCAAGGTGGGCGACACCGTCACGCTCGCGAACCGTCCCGCCGAAGCGCCGCTGCCCGGCTTCAAGGAAGTGAAGCCGCAGGTGTTCGCGGGGCTCTATCCGGTCGAGGCGAACCAGTACGACGCGCTGCGCGAATCGCTCGAAAAGCTGAAGCTCAACGACGCATCGCTGCAATACGAGCCGGAAGTGTCGCAGGCGCTTGGCTTCGGCTTCCGCTGCGGCTTCCTCGGCCTCTTGCACATGGAAATCGTGCAGGAGCGGCTCGAGCGCGAGTTCGACATGGACCTGATCACCACGGCACCCACGGTGATCTACGAAGTCGTCCAGCGCGACGGCACGACCATTTCCGTCGAGAATCCGGCGAAGATGCCGGAGCCGTCGAAGATCGAGGAAGTGCGCGAACCGATCGTCACCGTGAACCTGTACATGCCGCAGGAATATGTCGGCTCGGTCATCACGCTGTGCACCAACAAGCGCGGCTCGCAGATCAACATGCAGTATCACGGCCGTCAGGTGCAGCTCACGTACGAAATCCCGATGGCGGAAATCGTGCTCGACTTCTTCGACCGCCTGAAGTCCACCTCGCGCGGCTATGCGTCGATGGACTACGAGTTCAAGGAATATCGCGCGGCCGACGTGGTCAAGGTAGACATGCTCATCAACGGCGACAAGGTCGATGCGCTGTCGGTCATCGTGCACCGTTCGCAGAGCCAGCATCGCGGCCGCGAAGTGGCGTCGAAGATGCGTGAACTCATCCCGCGCCAGATGTACGACGTGGCCATTCAGGCGACCATCGGCTCGAACATCATCGCGCGCGAGAATATCAAGGCGCTGCGCAAGAACGTGCTGGCGAAGTGCTACGGCGGCGACATCTCGCGCAAGAAGAAGCTGCTGGAGAAGCAGAAGGCGGGCAAGAAGCGCATGAAGCAGGTCGGCACGGTCGAGATCCCGCAAGAGGCTTTCCTCGCGATCCTGCGTGTGGACGAATGACGTTTTCCTCGTTCGCCACGCCGGCGCCGCAGCACGGCAAACAACGATAACAACCGGAATCGATTGATGAATTTTGCACTGATTCTCTTGATCCTCGTCGTTCTGACGGGAATTGCATGGGTGCTCGACAAGCTGGTCTTTCTGCCGCAACGGCGCCGCGCCGCCGATGCCGCCGCGGCCGAGTTCGACCGCCAGCAGGAACGCGTGGGCGAGCGTTTCGCCGATGAAAACGCCGCGCAAACGCGCGCCCGCCTGCGTGACGACAAATTGCGCCAGCCGTGGTGGCTCGAATACACGGCGAGCTTCTTTCCGGTGATCCTCGCGGTGTTCGTGGTGCGCTCGTTTATCATCGAGCCGTTCAAGATTCCGTCCGGCTCGATGGTGCCGACACTGCTCGTCGGCGACTTCATCCTCGTCAACAAGTACGAGTACGGTCTGCGCCTGCCGATCATCAACACGAAGATGACGCAAGGCCGCCCGCTGCAACGCGGCGACGTGGTCGTGTTCCGTTATCCGAAGGACGAGTCGGTCGACTACATCAAGCGCGTGATCGGCCTGCCGGGCGACACGGTCGCTTACGAAGACAAGAAGCTCACGATCAACGGCAAGCCGGTGCCGGAAACCCCGCTGCCCGACTATTTCGACGACGAGCGCATCGGCTACGCGAAGCAGTTCGAAGAAGACCTCGACGGCCGCAAGAACGCGATCCTGAACAATCCGCAGGTGCCGCCGTTCGTCGTCGGCGCGGACGACTTCCCCTTCCGCGACAACTGCAACTACAACGCGCAGGGCGTCACGTGCAAGGTGCCGCCGGGCAACTACTTCATGATGGGCGACAACCGCGACAACAGTGCCGACAGCCGCTACTGGGGCTTCGTGCCGGATCAGAACATCGTGGGTCGTGCGTTCTTCATCTGGATGAACTTCAGCAACCTGAAGCGGATCGGCTCGTTCCAGTGACGGGCACGGACGCCGGCGCGCCGCTCGACGGCACCCGGCGTTCGCGACGGCTGCAGCGAAGCTTCGAAACGGCGTGAAAAAGCGCGGCTAACGCCGTCTGGCCACGCGTTTTCCGGCGATGGCTGGCGGAATCGTCCGCCCGCGCGCCCGCGTTATACTCTCTCCATGCCATCTTCTCCGTTGGAAAGCCGGCTGCGGTATGAATTTCGCAATGCGGAATTGCTGCGCCAGGCGATGACCCACCGCAGTCACAGCGCCACGCACAATGAACGGCTCGAATTTCTCGGCGATTCCGTTCTAAATTGCGTGGTGGCGGCGCTTTTGTTCCAACGATTCAGCAAACTCGACGAAGGCGACCTGTCGCGCGTGCGCGCCAATCTGGTCAAACAGCAGTCGCTTTACGAAATCGCGCAGGCGCTCAACGTGTCCGAATGCCTGCGTCTGGGCGAAGGCGAATTGCGCAGCGGCGGTTTTCGCCGCCCGTCGATTCTCGCGGACACGCTCGAAGCCATTTTCGGCGCCATCTTCCTCGACGGCGGTTTCGACGCCGCGCACACCGTCATCAAGCGGCTTTATACGCCGGTGCTGGACCATATCGATCCGCGCACCATCGGCAAGGACGCCAAGACGCTGCTCCAGGAATATCTGCAAGGCCACAAGATCGCGCTGCCGACCTATACCGTCGTCGCGACTCACGGCGCCGCGCACAATCAGCAATTCGAAGTTGAATGCACGGTGCCGAAGCTCGACATCAAGGTGTCCGGTTCCGGCGCGAGCCGCCGCGCGGCCGAACAGGCTGCCGCCAAAAAGGCGCTCGACGAAGTCGTGGCCGCGGCACCCACGCTTGGCGTGAAGCCGAAGCGCAAGGGCGCGCGCGCCGCGAAGCTGGCCGAAGCCGAATTCGTGCCCGGCGTCACCGGCATTCAGGCTGCGCTCGATCTGCGTTCGCCCGACCGGCGCGAGCGTCATCATGCACCGCACGGCGCGCAGCACGATGCCGACGAGCGCCCGGCCGCCACGCCGCTTGCGGTGATCCGCGCGACGCACGTGGAACCGTCCGCCGGCGCATACGCGGCGAGCGAGAAGGCCGAGCGTCATGTGATCCACAAGCCGGAGAAAGCGGCGAAGAGTGAATCCGCGACCGCCGCCGCGGCAGACAAGCCGGCGTCCGCCGACGACCGCAACCCCGCCGATGATCGCGACCCCGACGCCGCCGAAGCCCGCGGAAGCGCAAGCGCGGATGCACCGGCAAGCCGTGTCGCGCGCGCCGCCGACGCCGGTCATTGACGCGCGCTATCGCGCATTCGGCGCAGCCGCGCCCAACGAAACCTCGCCGCACACATTTATGAACGCTCCTACTTCCTCCGGTTTCCGCTGCGGCATGGTCGCGATCGTCGGCCGCCCGAACGTCGGCAAGTCGACGCTGATGAACGCGCTCGTCGGCCAGAAGGTGAGCATCACGTCGCGCAAGGCGCAGACCACGCGCCACCGCATCACCGGCATCAATACGGTCGACGACGCGCAGTACATCTTCGTCGATACGCCCGGCTTCCAGACGCGCCACAGCGGCGCGCTCAATCGCTCGCTGAACCGCGCGGTGACATCCACGCTCACGTCCGTCGATGCAATTCTGTTCGTCATCGAAGCAGGCCGCTTCGGCCCGGACGACCAGCGCGTGCTCGACCTGATTCCCGCCGGCACGCCGACGCTGCTTATCGCCAACAAGCTCGATCGCGTGGGCGACAAGGATTCGCTTTTCCCGTTCATGCAGCAGATGGCCGCGTTGCGCGAGTTTCGCGAGATCGTGCCGCTGTCGGCCAAGCATCCGGAGGACATCAAGCGGCTGATGTCGGTCGTGAAGCCGTATCTGCCCGAAGGCGAGCCGATCTACGGCGAAGACGACCTGACCGATCGCAGCGAGCGATTCCTCGCGGCCGAAATCCTGCGTGAGAAAGTGTTCCGCTGGACCGGCGACGAGCTGCCGTACACGAGCACGGTGCTGATCGACAAGTTCGAGACCGAAGGGCGCCTGCGCCGCGTTTTCGCGACGATTCTCGTTGATCGCGACGGCCACAAGGCGATGATCATCGGCCAGAAGGGCGCGAAGCTGAAGCAGATCAGCACGGACGCGCGCCTCGACATGGAAAAGCTCTTCGACGGTCCCGTGTATCTCGAAACCTTCATCAAGGTGAAGAGCGGCTGGGCCGACAACGAAGCGGGCCTGCGCGCATACGGCTACGAGTGACGCGGACACCGCACCCATGGACGACGGCACCAACGACGCGTGGATGATGCCGCCCGCCGACGATCGTCCCGACGACGACTTCGACGCGAGCGAGCGCCCGGCGGCGCGCGTCGCCAGGAAGCGCACTCGCGCGGCGCCGTCCGTCGCCGATAGCTCGGATGGCGCAGACAGCGCGCCGAAGAAACCGCGCGCGGCGCCGCGTTCCGACTTTCGCGTCGCCGAGCAGCCGGGTTTCGTGCTGCATAGCTATCCGTATCGCGAGACGAGTCTCATCATCGATGTGTTCTCGCGCGATCACGGCCGCGTCGCGCTCGTCGCGAAGGGCGCAAAGCGTCCGCATTCCGCGCTGCGCGGCGTGCTGCAGACGTTTCAGCCGCTGGGCCTGTCGTGGTCCGGCAAGGGCGAAGTCCGCACGCTGACGACCGCCGAGTGGGTCGGCGGCATGCTGCCGCTCGCGGGCGACGCGCTGCTTTGCGGCTTCTACGTCAACGAACTGCTCGTGAAGTTTTGCGCGCGCGAAGACGCGCATCCGGCGCTCTTCAATCACTACGTTCTGACGCTTTCGCGCCTCGCGCACGACGAACCCGCCGTGCAGGTGCTGCGTTCGTTCGAGCGCGTCCTGTTGCGCGAAACCGGTTACGCGATGAATCTCGTGCGCACCGTCACGCGCGAGCCGGTCGCGCCCGAGGGCCGCTATGTCTTCGACCCGGATCGCGGCGTGCGCGCAGCCTCCGACGATCTGCCCGCGCCGTGGCCGGTGATCGCGGGGCAGACGCTCATCGACATGGAACGCGACGATTACACGAACCCGCAGAGCGCCGCGCAAAGCAAGACGCTGATGCGCTTTCTGCTGAATCATTACCTGGGCGGCACGCCGCTCGCCACCCGTCAGATACTGATCGACCTGCAAAAACTATGAGCTTCTTTCTTTCGTCGCCTGCGAGCGTGATCGATCTGGGCGTCAACATCGATCACGTCGCCACGCTGCGCAATGCGCGCGGCACGTCCTATCCCGATCCGATCCGCGCGGCGCTCGCCGCCGAGGACGCGGGCGCCGACGCCATCACGCTGCATCTGCGCGAAGATCGCCGCCATATTGTCGATGCTGATGTGCGCACGCTGCGTCCGCTGCTCAAAACTCGCATGAATCTCGAATGCGCGGTCACGCGCGAGATGCTCGATATCGCATGCGAAATCCGCCCGCATGATGTCTGCCTCGTGCCGGAGAAGCGCGAGGAACTGACGACGGAAGGCGGCCTCGACGTCGCCGGACAATTCGAAGCGGTGAAGGCCGCGTGCCGGCAACTCGCCGACGCGGGCGCGCGCGTGTCGCTGTTCATCGATCCGGACGAGACGCAGATTCGCGCCGCGCACGAAGCGGGCGCGCCGGTCATCGAACTGCATACCGGAAGCTACGCCGAGGCGCACGACGGAGCCCGTCAGCGCAGCGAGTTCGAACGCGTCGCGGCGAGCGTCGATTTCGGCAACGCGCTCGGGCTCAAGGTCAACGCGGGGCACGGCCTGCACTACACCAACGTGCAGGCGATCGCGGCGCTGCCGGGGATCGTCGAACTGAATATCGGGCACGCGATCGTCGCGCATTCGATCTTCGCCGGCTGGGACAACGCCGTGCGCGAGATGAAGGCGATCATGGTCGCGTCGCGGCTCGCCGCCAGCCACGCGCGCTGAGCGTCGACATCATGGCCATCTACGGAATCGGCACGGACGTCGTACAGGTGAGCCGCGTCGCGGCGGTGATGGAGCGCACCCACGGCCGCTTCGCCGAAAAGGTGCTCGGCCCGGACGAGTTGCGCATCTATCATGCGCGTCGCGCGCGCTCGGAAGTGCGCGGCCTCGCGTTTCTTGCCACGCGCTTCTCCGCCAAGGAAGCGTTTTCGAAAGCGATCGGCCTCGGCATGCGCTGGCCGATGACCTGGCGCGCGCTGCAAACACTCAACGAGCCGAGCGGCAAGCCCATGATCGCGGCATCCGGCGAACTGGCCGAATGGCTCGCGCAACGCGGGATCACCGCGCAAGTCACGGTCAGCGACGAACGCGACTACGCGGTGTCTTTCGTGATCGCGGAAGTGCCCGATCCGGTCTGATCCGATCCGACTTCAGTCCAACCCGCATAAAAAGCCAATTGAACCCGATGAAACGCACTCCCGGCCCCATCATGCTCGATGTAGCGGGCACGACGCTCAACGACGCGGATATCGAGCGCATTTCGCACCCGATGACCGGCGGCATCATTCTTTTCGCACGGCATTTTCAGGACCGCGCGCAACTCGTCGCGCTGACCGACGCGATCCGCGCGGTGCGTGACGACATCCTGATCGCCGTCGATCACGAAGGCGGGCGCGTGCAGCGCTTCCGCACCGACGGCTTCACCGTGCTGCCCGCGCCGGGCAAGCTCGGCGCGCTGTGGGACCGCGACGTGCTCGCCGCGACCCGCGCCGCGACCGCGTTCGGCTACGTGCTCGCGGCGGAACTGCGCGCGTGCGGCATCGACATGAGCTTTACGCCGGTGCTCGATCTGAACTACGGACAGTCGAAAGTCATCGGCGATCGCGCGCTGCACGGCGATCCGCGCGTCGTCGCGATGCTCGCGAAAAGCCTGAATCACGGTCTCGCGCTCGCCGGCATGGCGAACTGCGGCAAGCACTTTCCGGGTCATGGTTTTGCCGAGGCCGATTCGCACGTCGCATTGCCGACCGACGATCGCCCGCTCGAGGAAATCCTTGCCGCCGATGTGCGTCCGTACGACTGGCTCGGCATGTCGCTTTCGTCGGTGATTCCGGCGCACGTCATCTACACGCAAGTCGACGACAAGCCCGCGGGCTTCTCGCGCATCTGGCTGCAGGACATTCTGCGCGGCCGGCTCGGCTTCAACGGCGCGATCTTCAGCGACGATCTGTCGATGGAAGCGGCGCGCGCCGGCGGCACGCTCACCGAAGCCGCGACGGCCGCGCTCACCGCGGGCTGCGACATGGTGCTGATCTGCAATCAGCCGGAAGAGGCGGGCCGCGTGCTGGAGCAACTGCGCTATACGCCGCCGAAGGCGTCCACGCAGCGCATCGCGCAGATGCGTCCGCGCGGCAAGGCGCTGCGCTGGAGCAAGCTGCAGGCGCATCCGGATTATCTGGCGGCGCGCGCGCTGGTCAAGGAAACGCTCGGCTAAGTTGAATCAGCCGAGTCGAAACAAAAACGCCACGGCTGCAAACCGTGGCGTTTCTTTTGGCGGCATCGAAACGGCTCAGGACGATTCCAGCTTCATGCGCTGCAGCTTGTTGTAGAGCGTCTTCGGGCTGATGCCGAGCAGCGTCGCCGCGCGATGACGCGTGCCGCCGACCGCTTCGAGCGTCGCGCGAATCAGCATGTCTTCGACGTCCGCGAGCGCCGTGCCGACCGTCACCTGCACGCTGCTGCCGTTCAGGCCGCGTCCGCCGAGACCGCCGGGCTCGTCCACGCGCAGCGTTTCGATCGTCTCGCCCGAAGCGTGATACGCGCGCCGCACGCGCTCGCGAATCTCGCGCACGTTGCCCGGCCAGTCGGTCGCGAAGCATTCGCGGATGAACGCCGGACTGATGCGCTTCGGCGAGCCGCTCGTGATCCCGGCGATGTGATTCTCGCGGTTCAGTTCATCGACGAGCGTCTCCGCGATCAGCGCGATGTCGTCGTCGCGTTCGCGCAGCGGCGGCAGCATGATTGACGACGCAGACAGCCGCTGGAACAGGTCTTCACGCATCGCGCCGCTCGCGACCGCTTCGCGCACCGGCGTGCGGGACGCGGCGATCAGACGGAAGTCCGTCATGATGCGATTGCTGCCGCCGACCCGCATGAAAGTCTGCGAATCGAGCGCGCGCAGCAGCGCTTCCTGCTGCGCGGACGGCAGCGAATCGATCTGATCGAGAAACAGCGTGCCGCCGCCCGCCTGTTCGAGCAGGCCCGGCTCGCGATTTTCCGCGCCCGCGAACGCGTTGCGCTCGTGGCCGAAGAGGACGCTTTCCATCGAGCGCGGCGTGCCGTCGCTGGCGTTGCGCTGGGCCGAGCAGTCGAAGGTGACGAACGGGCCCTTGCGACGGCGGCTCAACTGATGGATCGTACGCGCGGCGATCTTCTTGCCCGTGCCCGGGTCGCCGCAGATCAGCACAGCAGCTTCCGTGGGCGCGGTATGTTCGATCAGATCGTAGACGTGCTGCATCGCCGCGCTGCGGCCGATCATGTCGCCGAAATAGCCGAGTTCGCGCAGTGTCGAGCGCAGCGCCTGCACCTCTTCGGTCAGTTCGTACGGACGCGGAATGCGCGCGAGCAGGCTGCGCAGGCGCGGTATGTTGACCGGCTTGAGCAGATAGTCCCAGATGCCGTGGCGCAGGCCTTCGATCGCGCTCTCGACCGTCGCGTTGCCGGTCATCACGATCACGGGCAGCGCGCCGTCCGGCGGTTGCGAGGGCAGACTCGGCAGCAGATCGAGCCCGCTGCCATCGGGCAGATTCAGGTCGATCAGCACGACATCGGGGATGAAGCGCGTGAGGGCCGAGCGCGCCTCGGCGAGCGTCGTCGCGGTATCGACGGAAAAGCCGTCTGCCGTCAGGATCGCGGACAGGCCGGAGAGGCTATTGGGATCGTCTTCGACAATTAGTGCGTGTGGCATGGCGGACCAACGTATCAAAGTGGACTGTAATGCGCCGTTGCGTCACGTCGCGTGAGCGCTCGGGCGTGTCGTGGGCGGGGACGGCGTCTCGATCCGGCGTTCGGTGCGCCACCCGCTGCGGTTTTTCGTCCTGCGTTATTCGTTTGTTATCTGTTCTGTTGCGAGTACGTCATTCGGTCATTTCGGCCTGAGGTGCAGATCGTTGCTCACGGATTGCACGCCGGGTACGCCATGCGTGACGGCGAGCGCCTTCTGAATCTGCATCTCCGAATCCACATATCCCGACAACTGCACGACGCCGCGATAGGTCGCGACGCTCACCGGCAAGGATCTCAGCCCCGGATCCGCGACGAGCGCGGCCTTCACGCGAGCGGCGAGCGATGCATCGTCATTCGCCAGTTGGCCGGGCGCGGGCGCCGTTGCCGAGGGTGTCGACTGGCAGCCGGCCGTGAGCGCAAACGCCGGCAACGCGAGCGCCGCGACGATCAACCAGCGGCTTTCGATGTAAGGCGCGTTTCGCATGTCGATCCTGAAATCCTTATCCGCGCATTCGAGCAGGAAACGTGCCACGCAGTTAATTTTTCCGATGTAAGCGGATTGCGTGCGCTGTTGGCCGGTTTCTTGGTCGGACGGCCACCGGATTAATCAGGGTGCGACCGGTAAAGTTTGCCTGAATTTGTCAAAAAATTCATGCAAAAGAAAAAGCGCCCGTGGAGGGCGCTTTGTTGGCGAAGCTCGCGGGTCGCGTAGATGACATTCACGCCATCTACACGACTCCGGTTTCAGCGGCGTAAGGCTTACGCGCGGCTGCGATATTCGTTCGTGCGGGTGTCGATTTCGATCTTGTCGCCGATGTTGCAGAAAAGCGGCACTTGCAGTTCGAAACCGGTGTTCAGCTTGGCGGTCTTGAGCACCTTGCCCGACGACGTGTCGCCCTTGACGGCCGGTTCCGTGTAGATGATCTCGCGAACCAGCGTGGTCGGCAGTTCGACCGAAATGGCCTTCTCGTTGTAGAACACGACTTCGCAAGCCATGCCGTCTTCGAGGTAGTTGAGCGCATCGCCCATCATTTCGGCTTCGACTTCGAACTGGTTGTAGTCGGCGTCCATGAACACGTACATCGGGTCGGCGAAGTACGAGTACGTGACTTCCTTGCGGTCGAGCACGACGACGTCGAACTTGTCGTCCGCCTTGTACACGGTTTCCATGCCCGCTGCCGTCAGCAGGTTCTTGAACTTCATCTTCACGACCGCGGAGTTGCGGCCCGACTTGTTGTATTCGGCGCGCTGAACGACCATGGCATCGCTGCCGATCATGACGACGTTGCCGACGCGGAGTTCTTGTGCGGTCTTCATAAAACTAGGTCCTGTACGAAAGGATGTGGCTTGAATGCCTGAAAGTAATTGGTCGGACGGCGGCGGTGCTTGGGCGGCGCTTCAGCCCTGCGTTCGCGGCACGTTCGCAACACGTTTATTTGCGGCGGCCGCCGTGCCAGTGTCCTTGCTCACGAGGGATTCCTCGGATAACCGCTTATTTTAACTGAGTTTTTGCCTATTTGGCCAGTCGAATGGCGCGGGCGGGCGCGGCGCGGAAGTCATGGCGCGGCCATGCGTGCCGTAACGTGCGCCACCAGATTGCCGGCCAGATCGCCGATGTCCGCCAGTTCCGCGGCCCAGCGCGTCGCCCGCGCGTCCAGCGTTGAGCGATGGCGCCAGAAATCGGCCCAGTCGGGCGTGCCTGCGCCGTTCCAGGCATGCCAGAAACGCGCGATCGCCTGCTGGGCGGGCGCATCGAGTTCGCGCGCGTAGTGGGCGAGCGCGGCGTCGAGCTTGGGCATGTGGGCATCGTCGGCTTGCGGGTAGATGTGCCAGACGAACGGTTTCGCCGCCCATTGCGCGCGCACGAAGGAATCCTCGCCGCGCACGAAGTTGATGTCGGCGGCCCACAACAATTCGTCGAAGCGCGGCTGCTCGACAAAGCCGAGCGCGCAGGCCTGCAACGCGCCGGCGCGCGCCGACATGCCCGCCGTGAACTTCGGCAAGCCGAAAAAGCGCGCCAGCGCCCCGGAAATGCGGCCTTCCGGAACCAGCAGAACGACGGGCCCGTCGCCGTCGCGCCATTGTTCGAGCAGGCTGTCGACGGCCGGATTTTCGTAGGCGAAGAGCGACACGACCGTCGTTCCGTCGCCCGGCCGCTCGATGCCGACACGCTCGCGCCACCACGACGCCGCATCGAAGCGTGCGCGCCGCGCGTCGAGATCGCGTTCTTTCAGCACGCCGCCGGTGCCCGCACCGAGTCCGGGGAAGAAGAAGGTCTTGTCGAGCGGATAACGCGGATGCGGCGACGGCCGCAAGTGAAAATCGGCGATCCAGTCTTCGCCGCTCAGATATTCGAGGTTGATCCACACGGGCCTGGACGCGCGCCGCGCCATCGCGGCGATATACGCGTGCGGCAACTCGCACGCGAACGCTTCGATCACGACGTCCGCGATCTGTAGCGTGTCGCCCGCGTGGGCGGGCTCGCGCCAGTGCTCGATCACGACGCCCGACGCTTCCTGACGCGCGAGCGCGGCATCGACTTCGGGGCAGAGCGCGTGGAAAACCTTCAGATCGTCGACGAACAGACGTACGCGCCAACCATGCTCGGCGCGCAACTGCCGCGCGAGGCGCCAGCAGACGCCGATGTCGCCGAAGTTGTCGACGACCGCGCAAAAGATGTCGCAGGCGAGTTCCGGCGTGACGGGGGGCGTGGACATGGGACGTTGGCGCGCGGCGTAATGTTCTAAACTGGCGATTCTAAGACACCGTCCGCCGCTCCGGCGTCGCCCGCGCCTCTCCGCGAACGCCGGCGCCGCGCCTGACGCGCATTTCGAGAGACCCGCGACCTTTGCTGCATGACTGATTCCGCCGCACACGAACCCGCTCACGATTCGAATTCAGCCGCGAATTCTCCGGCGAATCCCGAGGATTTCGACCCGAAAAAGACGCTTGCGCAACTGCCGCATCTGCCCGGCGTGTACCGCTATTACGACCGCGACGGCAACGTACTTTACGTAGGCAAGGCGCGCAATCTGAAGAAGCGCGTGTCGAGCTACTTCACGAAGACGCTGCATTCGCCGCGTATCGCGATGATGGTCACGCGCATCCGCAAGATCGAGACGACCGTCACGCGCTCGGAAGCCGAAGCGCTGCTGCTCGAAAACAATCTGATCAAGGCGCTCACGCCGCGCTACAACATCCTTTTTCGCGACGACAAGTCGTATCCGTTTCTCAAGCTGACCGGCCACAAGTTTCCGCGCATGGCGTACTACCGCGGCGCCGTCGACAAGAAGAACCAGTATTTCGGACCGTTCCCGAGCGCATGGGCGGTGCGCGAGAGCATCCAGATCCTGCAGCGCGTGTTCCAGTTGCGCACTTGCGAAGACTCCGTGTTCAGCAACCGCACGCGGCCGTGCCTGCTGCATCAGATCGGCCGCTGCACGGCGCCGTGTACCGGCCTGATCAACGAGGAAGATTACGCGCGCGACGTGGCGAACGCGTCGCGCTTTCTGCTCGGCCGTCAGGGCGAAGTCATGAAGGAGCTCGAGCAGAAAATGCATGCGTTCGCCGGCGAGCTCAAGTTCGAGCAGGCGGCGGCGGTGCGCAACCAGATGAGTTCGCTCTCGACCGTGCTGCATCAGCAGGCGATCGAAGTGGGCGGCGAGAGCGATGTCGATATCCTCGCTGTCGTCGCGCTCGGCGGCAAGGTGTGCGTGAATCTCGCGATGGTGCGCGGCGGCCGGCATCTCGGCGACAAGGCATATTTCCCGGCGCACGTCGAAGCCGCGATGGCGCTCGGTGACGAAGACGATCTGCCCGACGTTGCCGACGATGTTTCGCCGCCCGAAGACGGAGCCGAAGCAGTCGTGCCCGCGGTGCAGGAGGATGCCGAACCGGAAGGCAGCCCGGACGGCGCTCCAGAACTCGCACAAGAAGCCGAACAAGAAACCCGCGAAGGCACGCTCGAATCCGAAGTGCTCGAAGCGTTCATGGCGCAGCATTACATCGGCAATCGCGTGCCGCCGGTGCTGGTCGTGAGCCATGCGCCGTCGAGCCGCCAGCTCGTCGATCTGCTGATCGAGCAGGCCGGGCACAAGGTCACGCTGCTGCGCCAGCCGCAGGGCCAGAAGCGCGTGTGGCTCTCGATGGCCGAGCAGAACGCCAAGCTCGCGCTCGCGCGGCTGCTCTCGGAGCAGGGCTCGCAGCAGGCCCGCACGCGCTCGCTCGCGGACACGCTCGGCATGGAGATGGACGATCTCGCGCAACTGCGCATCGAGTGCTTCGACATCAGCCATACGATGGGCGAGGCGACCCAGGCGTCGTGCGTCGTGTATCACCATCACAAGATGCAGTCGGGCGAATATCGGCGCTACAACATCACCGGCATCACGCCCGGCGACGACTACGCCGCGATGCGCCAGGTCCTCACGCGCCGCTACGAGAAGATGGTCGCGCAGGCCGCCGCGAACGCCAACGACGAAGCCGCGACACTCCAGCCCGAGGACGCCGCCGACCCCAACGTCACGCCCGATGCCGCCGAACCGGTCGCGGCGGGCGGCACGCTGCCGAACATCGTGCTGATCGACGGCGGCAAGGGACAGGTCGAGATCGCGCGGCAAGTGTTTTCCGAACTCGGGCTCGATCACGGCATGCTGGTGGGCGTCGCGAAAGGAGAAGGGCGCAAGGTCGGTCTGGAGACGCTCGTTTTCGCGGACGGGAGAACCGCGCTCGAACTCGGCAAGGAGAGCGCGGCGCTGATGCTGGTCGCGCAGATTCGCGACGAAGCGCACCGCTTCGCCATCACCGGCATGCGCGCGAAGCGGGCGAAGGCCCGCCAGACGTCGCGGCTGGAGGAACTGGAAGGCGTCGGTGCGAAACGGCGCCAGCGTCTGCTCTCGCGCTTCGGCGGATTGCGCGGCGTGCAGGCAGCGAGCGTCGAGGATCTGGCAAGCGTCGAAGGCATATCGCTTGCGCTTGCACAGCAGATCTATCGTCAGTTGCATTGAGCCGCGGCGAACGCTTCGGCGCGCGCCGCGTCCGGCCGCCGCCTTGTGAGCGCGGGGTCGACGCGGCACAATGGCGGCTCCCTTACGTGTCCCTCACTCGCGTGTCGCCCATGCCGTTCAATCTACCGATCTTCCTGACGTGGCTGCGAATCGTGCTGATCCCGCTCGTCGTGGGCGTCTTTTATCTGCCGGACGTGATGATGAGCCCGGAGCACCGCAACCTGCTCGGCATGCTCACCTTCGTGCTCGCCGCACTCACCGATTGGTTCGACGGCTTTCTCGCGCGCAAGCTCGATCAGACTTCCGCGTTCGGCGCTTTCCTCGATCCCGTCGCCGACAAGCTGATGGTCACCGCCGCGCTGCTCGTGCTTGTGCAACTGGGGCGCCTGAATGCAGTGATCGCGCTCGTGATCGTCGGGCGCGAAATCACCATTTCCGCGCTGCGCGAGTGGATGGCGCAGATCGGCGCATCGAAGAGCGTCGCGGTGAATCAGCTCGGCAAGTTCAAGACCGTCTGCCAGATGGTCGCCATTCCGATGCTGCTGTTCTACGGGCCGCTCAAGCTCGCGGGCACGCCGTGGATCATCGACACGCGCGTGTGGGGCCTGTGGCTCATCGTGGTCGCCGCGTTCCTCACCGTCTGGTCGATGCTCTACTACATGAAGCTCGCGTGGCCGCAAATTCGCGAGCGGGGCGGCATGCTGTGACGCACGGCAGGGCGGTCGAACGAGCCAACGCGAAAATTGCGTCGAATCAGAAAAATCCTCTCGCAAAACAGTTGACAGGCCTCTTTGGCTTCTACATAATCTCGTTTCTCTGATGCACGGCGCGACGCAAGCGACGCAGCAGATGAGTAAAAGAAGTCAATGCGGGAGTAGCTCAGTTGGTAGAGCGCAACCTTGCCAAGGTTGAGGTCGCGAGTTCGAGACTCGTCTCCCGCTCCAGATTTTGAAGTTTTCGGGGTTCCCGGCGCAGCAAGCGCAACGAACATCGGAAACTGACAGCAGTAACGTTGCAGGACATTGCGGGAGTAGCTCAGTTGGTAGAGCGCAACCTTGCCAAGGTTGAGGTCGCGAGTTCGAGACTCGTCTCCCGCTCCAGTCAAAGGGGAAGCCAAGCTTCCCTTTTTGTTTGGTAGATTGTTTGGTGAACTGGCCGGCATGCTGACCGGCAGCACAGAACTGCTTACGGCGCGGTAGCAAAGCGGTTATGCAGCGGCCTGCAAAGCCGTTTAGACCGGTTCGACTCCGGTCCGCGCCTCCAACTCGAAAGCCCTGATTCGTCAGGGCTTTTTCTTTTTCGGGCGTCGGTGCATCACCGATTTTCGTGCGCCTGCGCCGCACGGCATAATCTGTGTCACACCCTGCATCCGAATCCCATGACCGACCGACTCTCCCAACTCGAATGGCGCTGGAAGTCCTTCGACGACCTCACCACCGCCGAAGTCTATGACATGCTCTCGGCCCGCAGCGCCGTGTTCGTCGTCGAGCAGAACTGCGTCTATGGCGACATCGACGGCCTCGATATCGACGCCTGGCATCTTTTTGCCTATGGCGAAGGCGAGAAGCGGCCCGCGCTCGCGGGCTATCTGCGCGTGCTGTTGCCGGGATTTCCGGACGACAACGAGAAAGACGTGCGCATTGGCCGCGTGCTGACGACGGCCAAGTTTCGCGGCCTCAAACTCGGCAATGCGATGCTCGAACGCGCCCTCGAACACATCCTGAAGCAATGGCCCGATCAGCCGATCAGCCTGCACGCACAGGCGCATCTGCAGCGCTTTTACGGCGCGTTCGGCTTCGTGCCGTCGTCAGGCGAGCATGACGAGGACGGCATTCCTCACGTGTGGATGCGCCGTCCCGGCTTCGAATCATGATGCCGTCGCCTTCTTTCCGCTGAGCCGCGCGGGCACGCCGCGCTCGACCCGGCGTTCGTCCCGCAGGCGCGATCTCGCCGACAGCCGCAGCCAGTGACGCAGCGCGATCAGCGCGCCGATCACGCTCATCATCGAGCCGGGAATCCAGAGCAGCAGGCCGCCGATCTGCTGATCGCGCATCGGCGTGATCCATGTGAACGCGCGGCCGCAAATCGAATAGATCGGATAAAGCTCGTGCGGCGTAAAGAAGATGTACGCGCCGAGCAAAATCTGCGGCGGAATCGCGGCGATGACGACGAGAATCCGTCTGCCGGGCGCGAGGCGCGCGGGCGGCGCCGGACGCGGATCGAGCACGAGCCACCAGAAGAGCAGGCCGTCGATCGCCATGCTCCAGTTCATCACGCGATAAAGCCGGTAGTCGAGCATCGCCTTGAAGTGGATCGGCGAGAGCAGCCAGAAGTAGATCAACCCGACGAACAGCGCGACCGCGACCACCGGATTGAAGACGATGCCGAAGATCGCACGCGCAAGACGCGTTTTCGCGGCCGGACGCAGCCATCGTTGCCGCCACGCGAACGGCACGCCCGCGCGCAGTGCGGCGCCCGGATACGACCACGCGATCAAAAACGGTCCGAGATGATGCAGCACCAGATGCTGCAGGCGATGCATGAAGAACTCGTGCTCGAAGAAATAATCGAGCCGCGTATGCAGCGCGACATAGAGCCCCGTCAAACCGATCCAGAACGCGATGCGCCGCGATATCGACACACGCGCATGCCGCGCGCCGCGCGCGAATAGAACGGCCGCGACGAGCACCGCGATCACGACCGTCGGCGACGGCTCCCACGGATCGAGCCAGTAGAAGAGTGTGGTCATGATCAGGCGCCCTTCGCGTGAATCACTCGTGTCAGATCGCTCGCGATGGCGTCGATGGAATCTTGATCGGTGGCGAGCAGGCGCGCGTGGCCGTCGGCATCGAAGATATAGACGGCGGAACTGTGCGTCACTTCGTAGCTGCCGTCCGGGTCGCGTTTCTCCATCTGATACGCGACGCGATAACGTTGCGCGACGCTTTCGATCGCGCGCTCGCTGCCCGTCAGGCCGACGGCGTGCCGGTCATCGAAGGCGCGCACGTACGAACGCAGCAGCGCGGGCGTGTCGCGCGCGGGATCGACGGACACGAACACGATGCGCGTGCGGTCCGCATCCGGCCCCACGCGTTGCAGCACCTGCATGAGCCGCGCCATGGTTTCCGGGCAGACATCCGGGCAATGGGTGTAGCCGAAGTAGACGAGCGTCGTGCGGCCCGCGAAGGACTGGCCGGTGACGGGCGCGCCGCCATCGTCGACGAGCGAGAAGTCGAGATCGGGCAAATGGCCGGTTACATCGGTCAGATGCCACGGTTGCGCGGGCTTCGAACACGCGGCGAGCGCGACGAGCGAGAGGCACGCGAGGAGGGCTAGAAAGCGTCGCAGGCGCGTCTGCGCAGCGAAAAAGACGAGGAACGAAGCGTGCATCGGAAAGTACGTTGCAGGATGATTCAGTCACGGTGTAGGCCGAAAAATACACGTCTTTGGCGCGATGGCCAGCGCATCATCGCGCTATGGAGTGAAATCGGCCTATTTTTGAGACGATTTGCCGCATGGTTGCGGGCGAGTTCAAGCGCACTGAAAGCGCGCGCGGACGCGCTTGTAAGCTCGGAGCTTTCTTAACCGAAAGCTCCCGCGCGGTAAGATGCGCAAACTTCGCGCATGCATGCGATGCCCGTTGCAGCCGCACTCGCACCGTCGCAAACAAACGCGCAGGCAAACGCGCAGGCAAATGCGCAGGCAAACTACAGGCCAAAGATCGATGCAAATTCTTCCCGATTCCCTGTCTCTTGCCGAGACCGCCTTTTTCTTCGATTTCGACGGCACGCTCGTCGAACTCGCCTCCACGCCCGACGGCATCTTCGTGCCGCGCTCGGTGCCCGATATCCTGGCGGCGCTCAGGCGCGCGACCAACGGTGCGGTCGCGGTGGTGTCGGGGCGCGGCATCGACAATATCGATTCGTTTCTGCAGATGCCCGATCTGCCCGTCGCGGGCATGCACGGCGCGGAGCGGCGCGATTCCAACGGCGACGTGCAGCGCGTCGGCTTCAACGACGAACGGCTGCTGCGCATGGAGCACGAGCTTGAGAAAGTGGTCGCGGCGAATCCCGGCATGCTGCTGGAGATCAAGGGCGCGGCGCTCGCGCTGCACTATCGCAACGCCGCCGACCGCGAGCCGGCCGCGCGCGCCGCGACAACCCGTCTCGTGCAGCAATATGCCGACGCCTACGTGCTGCAGCCCGGCAAGATGGTCTACGAGATCAAGCCGAAGGACGTCGACAAGGGCCGCGCGGTGCGCGCGTATCTCGCCGAACCGCCGTTCACGGGCCGCAAGCCGGTGTTTATCGGCGACGATCTCACCGACGAAAAAGGCTTCGCTGTCGTCAACGAATTCGACGGGCTGTCGGTGAAAGTCGGCCCGGGCGATACCGTGGCGCGTGCGCGCATCGAATCGGTCGAATTGTTGCTCGACTGGCTGCAGGTCATCTCGGGCACCGCGGGGAAGCACGCGTGAGCCGGCTGATCATCGTTTCGAACCGCGTCGCGCCGATTTCCGAAGGCGGACCCGCGGCGGGCGGTCTTGCAGTCGGCGTCTACGATGCGCTCCGGGAAACCGGTGGCATGTGGTTCGGCTGGAGCGGGGACGTGCTGTCGTCCGTGCCCGAGGGTATCAAGCTGGAAGAGCACGGCCCGGTGACGTTCGCGACCATCGGCCTCGTGCGGCGCGACTACGACCAGTACTATCGCGGCTTCTCCAACGCAACATTGTGGCCGGCGTTCCACTATCGCCCGGATCTGATCGAGTTCGATCGCCACGAATACGACGGCTATTGCCGCGTGAATCGCTGGCTCGCCGCGCAGCTCGCGCCGCTGCTCAAGCCCGACGACGTCATCTGGGTGCACGACTACCATCTGATTCCGTTCGCGCAGGCGCTGCGCGCGCAGGGCGTGAAGAACCGCATCGGCTTCTTTCTGCACATTCCGTTTCCGGCGTCGCAAATTCTGCTGAGCGTGCCGCGTCATCGCGAGTTGATGGAAGCGCTGTGCGCGTTCGATCTGCTCGGCTTCCAGACCGAGCCCGATCTGCGTGCCTTCTGCGATTACATCGAGACGGAAGCGGGCGGCACGGTGCAGCGCGACGGAACCAGGCCGGCCGGGATTCGCGCGTTCGGGCAGACGCTGCGCGCGGCGGCTTATCCGATCGGCGTATATCCCGATGAAATCGCCGCGCTGGCAAAAGACGGCGAGAGCGGACGCGACGTGCAGATCGTCAAGGCGACGTTGCACGAACGCAAACTTGTGATGAGCGTGGACCGCCTCGATTATTCGAAGGGGCTCGTCGAGCGTTTTCGCGCGTTCGAGCGGCTGATCGAGCACGATTCGCATCAGCGCAACAACGTGTCGTTTCTGCAGATCGCGCCGCCGACGCGCTCGGACGTCGATGCCTATCGCGACATCCGCCTGCAACTGGAAGCGGAGTCGGGCCGTATCAACGGCCGTTACGCCGAGCTCGACTGGACGCCGATTCGCTATATCCATCGGCAATATGACCGGCCGGTGCTGGCCGCGCTGTTCCGCGAGGCGCACGTGGGCCTCGTCACGCCCTTGCGCGACGGCATGAATCTGGTGGCGAAGGAATACGTGTCGGCGCAGGATCCCGAGGACCCCGGCGTGCTTGTGCTGTCGCAGTTCGCGGGCGCGGCGCGCGAGCTGACGGCGGCGCTGATCGTCAATCCGCTCGATATCGACGGCATGGCGGACGCGCTCGCCGCCGCGCTCACGATGCCGCTGGCCGAGCGCCGGGCGCGCTACGACGAGATGATGCAGCAGCTGCGCGACAACAACGTCTCCGTGTGGCGCGACAATTTCCTGCGCGATCTGAAGTTGCCTTGAGTTTTCGCTGAACGAAAAAAACCGCGTTTCCCGAACAGGAAACGCGGTTTTTTTGCGCGAGAGCCGGATCAGGCCGGCTGCTTGTGCGGCGTCGCGACGATCGACGGCAGTTTGCCGTGCTGCTTCGACAGCAATTCGCGATACAGGCCCGGACGCTCGCGCAACTCCTGCGGCGAGCCGTCGTCGATGACCTTGCCCGCGCTCATCACGATGATGCGGTCGAAGTTTTGCAGCGTCGACAAACGGTGCGCAATCGCGACCACCGTACGGCCGACCATCAGCCGGTCGAGCGCCTGCTGGATCGCTTCCTCAGACGCGCTGTCGAGCGCGGACGTGGCTTCGTCGAGCAGCAGGATCGGCGCGTTCTTGAGAATCGCGCGCGCGATCGCAATACGCTGACGCTGGCCGCCGGAGAGCTTCACGCCACGGTCGCCGACGATCGTATCGAAACCTTCCGGCATCGCCTCGATGAAGTCCGTGCAGCGCGCCTCGCGGGCGGCGGCGAGCACTTCCTCGCGGCTCGCCTCGGGGCGGCCATAGGCGATGTTCTCGAACACCGTGCGGTGGAACAGCGAAATGTCCTGCGGCACGAGGGCGATTGCGTGGCGCAGACTGTCCTGCGTGATCGCGCCGATATCCTGCCCGTCGATCTTGATGCTGCCTTTCTGCGTCTCGTAGAAGCGTTGCAGAAGCGCGAGCACGGTCGACTTGCCCGCGCCCGACTTGCCGATCAGCCCGACGCGCTGGCCCGGTTCGATATGCAGATTGAAGTTGTCGAGAATCGGACGGCGGCGCGGATACGCGAATGTGACATTGTCGAACACGACGCGCCCGCCTTGCGGCACGAGTTCGGTTGCATCCGACCGGTCCGGCATGCCGTGCGGTTCGAGCAGCGTCTGCACGGCTTCGGAAAGACGCGCGACGTGCTGCGTCACGTCGACGAGTGCCACGGCCAGATCGCGCGTGCCGTGCAGGATCGTGAAGCCGAGGGAACTCACGAGCACGATGTCGCCGGACGTCGCCCGGCCTTGCGACCACAGCCACAGCGCCCAGCCGAGCAGGCCGGCGGACAGGATCGCCGTCACGACCGCGTGGAACAGACGCAGCTTTTCGAGGTAGAGCAGGCTCTGCTGGCGCGCGACCATTTCCGCCTTGACGGTCGAGCCGAAGCGCTTCTGCTCGCGGAAGGTCATGCCGAACGCGCGCACGAGCGCCATGTTGCCGATTACGTCGACGAGTTCGCCATCCACCGACGCCGCCTTCGACGCGAAATTGTGATGCCGCGCCGAGCCGCGCTTGGCGAGCCGGTACAGGATCAGCGCCAGAACCACGGATGCGGTCATCAGGCCGGCGGCCATCAGCGGATTGACGGAGACGATCATGACGATCGCGCCCAACACCGCGATGCACGGCGGCAGGACGTTCCAGGCCATCACGTTTTCGGCGGTGTAGATCGCGTTCGATGTCGCCGTGATGCGGCTCGCGAGCATGCCGGGCTGCTTTTCGGAGAAGTACGTCGGCGAGTGGCCGGACAGATACGAGAACAGGTCCTTGCGCAAGTCGCCGGTGACGATCACGAACACATGCGCGCCGACCCAGCCGCCGACCCGCCACAGCAGGTTGTCGGCGGCGATCAGCCCGACCAGGATCATGAAGGCGCCCCATAGCGGACCGGGATGCCCGCGGCCTTGTCCGAGCACGTCGATCAGATGTTTGATCGCGTACTGCGAGGCGAGGGCGCAGCCGACCGCCGCAAACACGCTGAACAGCACGATGCCGTGCGCGATGGGATGCCGGCGGATGAAGCGCATCAGGAACGCGAGCGGGCGATGCGCGTAGCTCGCGAGCTTCGCGTTGTACGCGTTACGCTGGGAGACGGTGAGTTGGTCCAATGGTCTTTTTTGGTCGTAGAGCAGTTGAGCGGGGTGCGCCTTCGGGCACTGCCGCCGGCGGTCCGCCGCCAGCATGTGTTACGTCGCCCGATCCGGCGCGACCGACGTCAAACAAGCGACGCTGCGCCGTCTCCATCACTGAATTGTAGCCAGTATCGCGGAGGGGCATGGCGTCTTCGGGCATATGAAGCTCGGCGCGTGTGGCCGTCCGAACATCGTCATGACATGCAACGCGCTTCGGATTTCCGGTTGCGCGTGCGCCGGCGAATTCGTCGGAAGGCTTCTCCGGCGCCGCGCAGGCGGTCCGGCGGGCGTTACGGCATGGGCGCGCATTGTAAGCACATTGCACGCCTTTTGCGCCCGAATAACCTTTCGACGAAGCCGCTGAACAACACGGCCGCACCGCAATCGCGACACAAACGCGGAGACAAAAGCACGCGCCGCGCCTGAAATCAGCCGGAACGCCCGCAGATTCGAATTCACGGGGCGCCGGACAAGCGGCGGTGCATGCTGCCGCCCGAGCATCGCCGGAACCCGTGCTCCAATGTAGAACAACGTTAATAAACAGGGGTTTGCAAAGTGTTTCCCGCGTGTAACAAGGTAAATAAGTTGAAATGACTGCCCGCGCGTCTCTGTAAAAAGCTCCATAATTCTCTCCGGGTTTCTCCCTAGGCAATCGACAGGTTTTTGCAAGTTCCGGTCAACCGCCTTGGCACACATGCGTTAATTGCAGGCGCGCGGCGTTTTTGAGATGTGGATCCACTTTTGCTTTGTCCAAAACACCGCGCGGAACCCGGTAAACAGCGACCCCGCTTTTTTCCTCGAGCAGCAGCCATTGCGCCGCGGCCACAAGTGCCGCGGAAAGCTTCGCCCGAGCCGAGCGATTCGCTCCCGACGTCAACACGACTGAAGTTTTAGCCTGACCTTTCATTAGGAGTTTCACGAACATGCGAATCGCTCAAATCGCGCCCCTCCACGAAGCCGTTCCGCCGAAGCTGTATGGCGGCACGGAGCGCGTGGTGTCTTATCTGACTGAGGCACTCGTGGAAGCCGGACACGATGTCACGCTCTTCGCGAGCGGTGATTCGCAGACGTCCGCGAAGCTCGAAGCTTTCTGGCCGCAGGCGTTGCGCCTCGACCCGACCATCCGCGACACGATGGCGCCGCACATGCTTCTGCTCGAAGAAGTCCGCCGCCGCGCCGACGAATTCGACGTGCTGCATTTCCATATCGATTACTACCCGTTCTCGCTGTTCGCCCGCCAGCCGGTGCCGTTCCTGACGACGATGCACGGCCGTCTCGACCTGCCCGAATTGCAGCCGATCTTCAGCACGTTCAACGACGTGCCGGTCATCTCGATTTCGGACAACCAGCGCCAGCCCCTGCCGCAGGCGAACTGGCTGTCGACGGTCTATCACGGCCTGCCGGAAAACCTGCTCAAGCCGATCCCGAACGTGGAACCCGGCTATCTGGCGTTCCTCGGCCGCATCTCGCCGGAAAAGCGCGTCGATCGCGCGATCCGCATTGCGCAGGCCGCGGGCATGAAGATCAAGATCGCAGCGAAGCTCGACAAGGCCGACCGCGCGTACTACGAAGAAGAGATCAAGCCGCTGTTCGCGCTGCCGCACGTCGAGTACATCGGCGAAATCAGCGAAGCCGAAAAGACCGAATTCCTCGGCAACGCGCATGCGCTGCTGTTCCCGATCGACTGGCCGGAGCCCTTCGGTCTCGTGATGATCGAAGCAATGGCCTGCGGCACGCCGGTGATCGCGTTCAATCGCGGTTCGGTGCCGGAAGTGATCGAAAACGGCGTGTCGGGCTTCGTCGTGGAAGACGAACTCAGCGCGATCGCTGCCGTGAAGCGGCTCGACACGCTGTCGCGCGCAAAGGTGCGCGGCGCGTTCGAAGCGCGTTTCTCCTCGAAAGTGATGGCCCGCAATTACGTCAGCGTGTACGAAGAACTGCTGCGCCAGAAGCGCCGCACCGTTCTGCGTGAAGTCAACGCAAGCTGAGTAAGTCTTGCCGCCACGCGCGGCATGAACGCAAAACCACGCCCCGCGCGCCTCAAGGCCCGCGGGGCGTTGTCGTAATAGCACACATGGCTTCGCCTTTGGAGCGGCAGACCGCGCTACGCTTGTGAAACCTCTGACGACATCCGTATTCTCCCTATAATGACCGGGCTTCGCTGTGAGCGGAGCGGCATGCATCGTAAGTGGATAGGAGTTTCTTTTGGCGAGACCCAAGCAAATCAGCGCGATTCCGGCCCCCGGCGCCGGCACCGTGTTCGCATTGCGGGCCATCGGGCTGGTGCTCGCGGCGCGGTGGGCGTTCTCGATGTCGCAGATGGGCTATCTGTCCTCGCTGCGCGCGATGACGTCGTCGCCGTGGGCGTGTCTGAACGTCGTGCTGATCTTTTTGCTGATCGTGCTGCCGGGCGCGAAGGCGCGCGTCGAGCGTCCGCTGCATCCGCTGCCGCAATGGCTGCGGCAGGCGTTGCGCTTTCTCGCGCTGTTCGCTTTCGGTTTCGCGATGTTTTCCGTCGGCGCGTTCGTCTGGAGTTCCGGCTGGCGGCCCTTCGTGCACGCGCTCGCCGAGACCAACGGCTGGCTGCTGGTCGGCCCGGCGCTGTATGCGGTCGTCATGTGGATTTGCCGGCCGCGTGCGCTCTGGCGTACCAATGTCGCGGCGCGGCGGTTTTCGATCGGCCGCTATGCGATCTCGCTCGATCCCGTCACGCGCACCGCGGTCGTCTGGGCCGAAAGCCGCAAGCTCGGTCAATACGATGCGCGCGAACTGTCGATGAAATGGCCCACGCCGCCGGAGAGCGCCGCGCCGTCGACTCACATGCTCGCGCCCGCCATGGAGCCGGCCGCGCCGTCCGTGCGCGCAAGCGGCGAGGTCCGGCGCGGCATCTTCGCGCGCGCTCCGAAGGTCGAATTGTTGTGGGATTCTCCGGCCGCCGCGGGGCACAATCGCAAGACGGTGTTTCGCGCGCCGCTCGCAAACGAGAGCGATCGCAACGCCGCTCGCGCGCTCGACACGACACTGCGTCAGATCTGACGCACGCGCTGTTTTCATTCGCGGCCGCCGGGCTGTCCTGGCCCTACACGTCTTTCTTGTCGCTCCGGGGGAAAGGATGCTGATACGTTGGTTGCTGGCCGCGCTTCATCTACTCGCTTTCGGTTTCGCGCTCGGCTCGGTGCTGGCGCGCGCGCGTGCGTTGCGCCGGCTGGACGCCACGCAGTCGATTCAGGCGAACGAGCTGCGCCTGCGCGACGTGTTCCGCTCCGATTCGGTCTGGGGCATCACCGCGATCGTGCTGATCGTGACGGGCGTGACGCGCGCGTTCGGCGGCTTCGAAAAGGGCGGCGCGTACTATCTGCACGAACCGTTGTTTCATCTGAAGATGACGGCGCTCGTCGTGATTCTGCTGATCGAAGTGTCGCCGATGCTCGCGCTGATCCGATGGCGCATCGCGCTTGCGCAGGGCGGGGCGATCGATCTCACGCGGGCGCGCCGCTTCGCGTGGATGAGCGATCTCGAAGCAGGACTCGTGATAGTGATGGTGATCGCCGCAAGCGGAATGGCGCGGGGCGTGTGGGCTTCGTAGGCGATTGCGCGCAGACTTGCAGCGCAAAATGAAAAAGGCCCGGGTCGTGAGACTCGGGCCTTTTGATCTTCGGTGACTTGGTGTTACCAGCACCAGAATTCTGGTGGGTAGTACTGGGATCGAACCAGTGACCCCTGCCGTGTGAAGGCAGTGCTCTACCGCTGAGCTAACCACCCGAAGAGAGACGAGATTATGTCAGGCGTTTCGCGTTTCGTAAAGAGCTTCATAACGCAAATTTGCAAAATTCATGCGGGGACTCATGCGGGCACTGGCTCGCCTTCGGCTGGCGCCGGTTCTGTGCGCCACACGCTCGTTCCCTTGAGCGCGCGATCGAGATCGTTGAGCACTGCTTCGTGCGCCGAGCGTTCGTCTGCGCTTGCGGCGATCACCGGCAGATCGAGGTCGTCGAAGGCGGCGCGCGGCGTGGCCGTTGCCCCTTCGGTGGGCTGATCGCCGAGCATGTCGATGACGAGGCTTTCCTGGCCGCGCGTCATCGCGAGATAGACTTCAGCGAGCAACTCCGAGTCGAGCAACGCGCCGTGCAGCGTGCGATGCGCGTTGCTGATGCCGAAGCGATCGCACAAGGCATCGAGCGAATTGCGCTTGCCGGGGAACATCTGCTTGGCCTGCGCGAGCGAGTCGATCACGCCGCCGCACACTTCCTTCACCTTCGGCAAGCCGAGCAGCGAGAACTCCATGTCGAGAAAGCCGACGTCGAAGGGCGCGTTATGGATGATCAACTCAGCCCCCGCGATGAAATCGCGCAGTTGTGCAGCGACCTCCGCGAACGTGGGTTTGTCGCTCAGAAACTCGGTGGTGAGTCCGTGCACTGCGAGCGCGCCGGGATCGCTGTCGCGTTCCGGGTTCACATAGATATGCAGGTTGTTGCCGGTAAGCCGGCGATTGATCAGCTCGACGCAGCCGATTTCGATGATCCGGTCGCCCGTCTTCGCGTTTAGGCCGGTGGTTTCAGTGTCCAGTATCAGTTGGCGCATGTGATTTCTTGAGTCTGTGCTGCGATTTAACGATCAACGATCAACTATCGGCGAGCGAGGTCACGCCGCGATTGGCGAGCGCATCGGCGCGTTCGTTTTCCGGGTGGCCCGAGTGGCCCTTGACCCAGCGCCATTCGACCTGATGCCGCGACACGAGATCGTCGAGGCGTTTCCACAGGTCGGCGTTCTTGACGGGCGTCTTCGCGGCCGTCATCCAGTTTTTCTTCTTCCAGCCGTGGATCCATTCGCTGATGCCTTTCTGCACATATTGCGAATCGGTGTGGATCACGGCGTGGCACGGGCGTTTCAACGCCTCGAGCGCCGAAATGACGGCCATCAGTTCCATGCGGTTGTTCGTGGTCGCGGCTTCCCCGCCGAACAGCTCCTTTTCCAGCGAGCCGAAACGCAGCAGGGCGCCCCAGCCGCCCGGACCGGGATTGCCTTTGCAGGCGCCGTCCGTATAGATGTCGATTATCTTGTTCGATGCGGATTCTTGAGTCATCAATGCTCGTTGCGGGTCTCGTTGCGCGTATGCGGAGCGGCGACTGGCGCGAGGCCAGGCGCGAGCGCGGTCTTTTTCAGCTTGCGGGGACCGATGAGGCGCATGCCGCGCACGCGCTTCACCGCCGTGATCATGTACGCCGCGCCGAAGATGGGCCACCAGCGGTCGCCGGCGGCTTCCATGAATTGATAGCGTTGCAGCCATTTATCCGTGACGAGCGGCGGACGATAGCAGCCGAAGCGCCCGCGCTCGAGGTCGAAGCCGAGCAGCTTGATCCAGTCCTTGATGCGCGTGAACGCGATCATCTCGTGCGCCGACGGCACGAACGGCCGTCCCGCCACTTTGCCGAGCGATTGCCGCGCGCCCCACAGGCTCAGCGAATTGAAGCCGAGAATGATCAGCTGACCCTCGGGCAACAATACGCGTTCGGCTTCGCGCAGCAGGCGGTGTGGATCGGGCGAGAATTCCAGCGTATGCGGCAGCACGAGCAGATCGACGCTCTGCGCCTCGAACGGCAGGTCGAGCAGGTCGCACCACACGGTGCTGCGGCCGTCCGGCGCGCTGGCGGCCGGCAGCGCGCTCACGCCCGGCATCAGCGCACGCGGCGGCGTGTAGGGCGCGCTCGACGCGCTTTCGGCGTCCAGCACAAGCGCGCGGCCGGTCATGCGATTCTCGCGCAGCGCGTCCAGTTGCGGCATGCCGAGCTGAAGCGCGTGATAGCCGAAGATGTCGGACACCACGTGATCGAGCTGCGCCTGTTCCCAGTCGAGCACGTAGCGTCCGGGCGCGGAGCTCGTCCAGGTGGGCCAGTCTATAATTGCTCGGTCAGACATGTTCGGGTTGCCGCATAGATGATCGCTATGGATTCGCTAACGAAGAATTCGCCTGCTCGGGACACGCTGGAATACGTGCCGGTTCCGGCGTTCGAAGACAACTACATCTGGCTCGTGTCGGACTCGCGCGATGCCGTCGTGGTCGACCCGGGCGACGCCGCGCCTGTCGAAGCCTATCTCGCGAAGCGTGGTTGGCGGCTGACCGCTATTTTACTCACGCACCATCATCACGACCATGTCGGCGGCGTGAAAGCACTGCTCGATAGCCGAACGGCAGAGGGTGGGATTCCCGTCTACGGCCCGGCTGGCGAGCGTATCGAGCATTTGACCGAGCGCGTGTCGGGCGGCGATACGGTGCGCATCGGCCATCCGGCAATGACGCTGTCCGTGATCGACGTGCCTGGCCATACGGCCGGTCACATCGCCTATTTTCAGGATTCTGGCCCGCACGGCGCGCCGCATCTCTTTTGCGGCGACACCCTGTTCGCGAGCGGCTGCGGCCGTCTATTCGAAGGCACGCCGCAACAAATGCTCAGTTCGCTCGACGCGCTCGCAGCCTTGCCCGAGAACACGCAGGTTCATTGCGCGCACGAATACACGCTCTCGAACATCCGCTTTGCGCGCGCGTGCGAGCCGGACAACGCTGCCTTGCTGCGCTGGAGCGACGACGCGCAGGCCTTGCGCGCCGCCGGCAAGCCCACGCTGCCGACCACCATCGCGCATGAAAAAGCGGTGAATCCGTTTCTGCGCGCAGACGTTCCGGCCATTCAGGCGACGCTTTCATCGCAGTTCGGCACGCCGGTTTCTGACCGGCTGGAAGCGTTTCGGATGATGCGCGGCTGGAAGGATAAGTTCCGCTAACCGAAAATTTTTGGGGCCAACTTAATCCGATTCATTGAAAACGCTGTTAGATGACGGATTTTGCAGGGGTTTTACGTGCATTCTTATTGACGTCTTAAGTACGGTTCCGTACCATCGGCTGCAAATTCCAAACATATCTTTTGGAAGCCCGAGACGTTCCATGCGACTAACACTTAGTGCGCTGTCCGTCCTGATGCTAGCCGCATGCGCGAGCCAGGGACCCACAGCGTCCGATCCGACTTTACCCATCACTTCCACCGCCTCGCAGCAACAGCAGCAAAAGGTCGCAGACACCATTCGCCGCACTGCAGCAGCCAAGGAAACCATCAACGTCGACAAGACGCCCGTCACCTCATTGGTGGGCTCGGCCGACCTCTGGACGCGCATCCGCGCCGGCTACCAGATTCCCGATCTGCAGAGCGATCTCGTCGACATGCAGGTCAACTGGTACGCGCAGCGCCCGGATTACGTCGAGCGCATGACGACGCGTTCACAGAAATATCTGTATCACATCGTCGAGGAGCTGGAGCAGCGCCATATGCCGACCGAACTGGCGCTCCTGCCGTTCATCGAGTCGGCGTTCAATCCGCAGGCGCTGTCCGTCGCGAAGGCCGCGGGCATGTGGCAGTTCGTGCCGGGCACTGGGCGCGACTACAACCTCAAGCAGAACATGTGGCAGGACGAGCGCCGCGACGTGCTCGCCTCGACGAGCGCCGCGCTCGACTACCTCTCGCGCCTGCACGACATGTTCGGCGACTGGCATCTCGCGCTCGCTGCATACAACTGGGGCGAAGGCAACGTGCAGCGCGCGATCGCGCGCAACGAGGCGGCGGGGCTGCCGACCGACTACGAAAGCCTGCGCATGCCCAACGAGACGCGCAACTATGTGCCGAAGCTGCAGGCGGTGAAGAACATCATCGGCAACCCGCAGATGTACGGGCTCACGCTGCCGGAGATCCCGAACCACCCGTATTTCGTGACGGTCACCACCGCGCGCGATATCGACGTGACCATGGCCGCGAAGCTCGCCGGCATGAGCGTCGAGGAATTCCGCTCGCTGAATCCGTCGTTTGCGAAACCGGTGATTCTCGGCGCAACCAATCCGCAGATCTTGCTGCCGTTCGACAACGCCGCTTCGTTCCAGCGCAATCTGACGTCGTACACGGGCGCGCTGTCGTCGTGGACGACCTATACCGTTACGGAGCGCGCGCGGCCGGCTGCGATCGCCGAGAAAATCGGTGTCGACGCGGACACGCTGATGTCGGTCAACCGCATTCCGGCGGGCATGCGTCTGAAGCCGGGCTCGACCATCGTCGTGCCGCGTACGGATGACGACGACGAAGACATCAGCGCGGACGTCGCCGCCAACGCGATGCTCGCCGTCGAGCGCGACGTGCCCGACACGCGCCGCCTCGTGATTCGCGTGCGCCGCAAGCAGTCCGTCACGACGCTCGCAGACCGCTATAACTTGTCGGTGGCGCAGGTGCGTTCGTGGAACCGCACGCGCGGCGACATGTTCATGCCGGGGCAGGTGGTCGTGCTGCACGTGCCGTACGGTCGTGCGGTGCCGGCTGAACCGGGTCCGGTGCGGGTGGAAACGGTGTCGGCGTCGAGCCGCTCGTCGGGCGGCGTGTCGAGGATCGGCACGCACGTGCCGGAGTCGAAGTCGTCGCACGGCGGCAAGGCCTCGGCGCATGCATCGGGGAAAGTCACGAAGGTGTCGGCCTCCCACGCCGGCAAGTCTGCCGCAGCGCCCAGGACTGCGGCGCCGGCAGCCGCCAAGAAGTCCAGCAAGAAGAAATAGGGCGAAGGCGTTTCGCCGCAGCGTTATCCCGCGCCGTCACCAAGGTGACGGCGTTTTCATCTGGCGACCCCGTTAAACTGGCGTTCCAGAAGCATCGAAGAAGCGTCCGTCCCGCATGCCGTCCTCCGTTCGTCTCCGCGTCTTTTTCCTGTTCGCCGCCGGTTACTTCGTCTCGTACGTCTTTCGCGGCGTCAATCTCGGCTTCGCGCCGCTCATCACGCACGATCTCGGTTTGTCCGCGGCGGATCTCGGTCTGCTGACGTCGCTGTATTTCATCGGCTTTGCCGTCGCGCAGATTCCGGTGGGCGTGTTGCTCGATCACTTCGGCCCCCGACGCGTGACCGCCGGCATGCTGATTTTCGCGGCGGCAGGCATCTGGACCTTCGGTGCATCGCGTGGACTCGCGGGGCTGATGATCGGGCGGCTGCTCATCGGCGTGGGTGTGTCCGTGTGCCTGAGCGCGGCCTTCAAGGCATCGGCGCAGCATTTCGCGCTCGCGCGCCTGCCGCTCGTCAATGGTTTCACGATGGCCGTCGGTGGCCTGGGCGGCGTCGTGGTGGGTTCGCCGCTGGCGTCGCTGCTGCATGTGGCGACCTGGCGTCAGGTCTGCGCCGGCCTCGGCGTGTTCACGCTCGTCATCGCGGCGGCCATCGTCCTGTTCGCGCCTGCCAAGGCCGAGACCGACGCGCACCGGCGCGCGGACATCGCCTCACAGTTCCGGGGCACCTGGCACATTTTGAAGAGCGGCGTGTTCTGGAAGATCGCGTCGTTTTCGGTCGTGTCGCAGGGCGTTTTCTTCGCGATGCAGTCGCTCTGGATTCGGCCCTTTTTGCTCGACGTGATGGGGCTCGCGCCCGCGCACGCGGCGGCGCTCGTCTCGGTACTCGGCTTCGCGATGATGTTCGGCTGTATCGTCTTCGGCTCGGCGGCACGCGGCATGGAGCGGCGAGGGGTGTCGGTGTACGCGTTTTGCGGCGCCGGCATGGTGCTTTTCGTGGCAACCCAGGCGCTGATGGTGTTACGCGTGCCGTTACCGCCGTCCGTGCTGCTCGCGGCGTACGGCGTCTTCGGCGGCACGGGCATTCTGAGCTACGCGGTCGCCGCCGAATATTTCCCGCCGCACATGATCGGGCGCGCGCACACCACGCTCACGCTCGTGATTTTTCTGTTGATTTTCGGCTTCCAGGTCGGCGTCGGCGCGATGCTTTCGCTTTGGCCGTCGGAGGGCGGGCGCTATCCGGTCGCGGCGCATCTGACCGTGTGGTTCGGGCTGATCGCGTTGCAGGCGGCAAGCGCAATCTGGTACTTCTTGCCGAGCCGCGCGCTGCACAAGCGCGACCCCGAAGCGGAGCGCGCGGCGTCCTAATTGCCCTCTGAAAACAGGCGCAATGGGCGAAGGCCGAGCGGGTCGGCAGCAAGCGGCGATTTCCCAAATCTGGCGAATACGGCGTTTTCGCGCTATAATTCGAAGGTTTGAGCATTTCAACCCGCACCCTAGCGCCTACCTCCCATTCACCGTCGTTCGCTGCGCCAGCCAGCGCGCGCCGCATGCCGTCATCGCTCGTTCAGATACCCCGTTTGCCACGCGCAAGCGAGCCGGTCCGAAGCGCGAGACGCGCCCCGCGAGCCGCCGCCGTCACTGCGCGAAGGAAACCCGCGTTCTTACGGGCGACGGGAAGCCAAGCCTGAATTTCGGACAGACAGGTCGGTAACAGGGTGTCCCCCAAGGAGCTTCCCGTGTTGCCGTCATTTTCCCCCGCACTACTCGCACTTGCCGACGGCACGGTCTTTCGTGGTCAATCGATCGGCGCGCCCGGTTCGACAATCGGCGAAGTGGTGTTCAACACCGCCATCACCGGCTATCAGGAAATCCTGACGGATCCGAGCTATGCCCGCCAGATCGTCACGCTGACCTATCCGCATATCGGCAACGTCGGCGTGAACGCCGAAGACGTCGAAGCCACCAAAGTCCATGCCGCCGGTCTCATCATCCGCGACCTGCCGGTGCTCGCATCCAATTTCCGTTCCGAGCAGTCGCTCTCCGATTATCTGAAGGCGCAAGGCGTCGTCGCGATCGCGGGCATCGACACGCGCAAGCTCACGCGCATTTTGCGCGAGAAGGGCGCGCAGAACGGCTGCATTCTCGCCGGCACCGACGACGAGTCGAAGGCGCTCGGCCTCGCGCGCTCGTTCCCGGGCCTCGCGGGCATGGACCTCGCGAAGGTCGTGTCGACCGAGAAAACCTACGAGTGGACGCAGACCGAATGGCGTCTTGGCAGCGGCTACGGCCGTCAGGAGGCGCCGAAGTTCCGCGTGGTCGCGTTCGACTACGGCGTCAAGTACAACATCCTGCGCATGCTGGCCGAGCGCGGCTGCCACGTCACCGTGCTGCCCGCGCAGGCAACCGCCGCGGACGCGCTTGCGCTCAATCCGGACGGCATCTTCCTGTCGAACGGCCCGGGCGATCCGGAACCGTGCGACTACGCCATTGCAGCGACACGTGAGTTCATCGCGCGCGGCATTCCGACCTTCGGCATCTGCCTCGGTCATCAGATCATGGGCCTCGCCGTCGGCGCGAAGACCATGAAGATGAAGACCGGCCACCACGGCGCGAACCATCCGGTGAAGGACATGGAAGACGGCCGCGTGGTGATCACGTCGCAGAACCACGGCTTCGCGGTCGATGCGTCCACGCTGCCCGCCAACGCGAAGGTCACGCACGTCTCGCTGTTCGACGGCACGCTGCAGGGCTTCGCGCTGACCGACAAGCCGGCGTTCTGCTTCCAGGGCCACCCGGAAGCGTCGCCCGGCCCGCACGACATCGCGTATCTGTTCGACCGCTTCATCAAGCTGATGGAGACGCAGAAGGTCGCCGCTTAAAAGCACAGAACAGATCACCGCACAATATTCATCGAGAGCAGTTATGCCGAAGCGCACAGACATCAAAAGCATCCTCATCATCGGCGCGGGTCCGATCATCATCGGTCAGGCGTGCGAGTTCGATTATTCGGGCGCGCAAGCATGCAAGGCGCTGCGTGAGGAAGGCTACAAGGTCATCCTCGTCAACAGCAATCCGGCGACGATCATGACCGACCCGAATACGGCCGACGTCACCTACATCGAGCCGATTTCGTGGGAAGTGGTCGAGCGCATCATCGCCAAAGAGCGGCCCGATGCGATCCTGCCGACCATGGGCGGACAGACCGCGCTCAATTGCGCGCTCGACCTGTTCCATCACGGCGTGCTGGAAAAGTACAACGTCGAGCTGATCGGTGCGTCGCCGGAAGCGATCGACAAGGCGGAAGACCGCCAGAAGTTCAAGGACGCGATGACCAAGATCGGCCTCGGTTCGGCCAAGTCGGGCATCGCGCATTCGATGGAAGAAGCGCTCGCCGTGCAGGCGCAGATCGCGGAAGCCACCGGCAGCGGCGGCTATCCGACCGTGATTCGTCCGTCGTTCACGCTGGGCGGCTCGGGCGGCGGCATCGCGTACAACAAGGAAGAGTTCGAAGAAATTTGCCGTCGCGGTCTCGATCTGTCGCCTACGCGCGAATTGCTGATCGAAGAATCGCTGCTCGGCTGGAAAGAGTACGAGATGGAAGTGGTCCGCGACAAAAAGGACAACTGCATTATCGTGTGCTCGATCGAGAACCTCGACCCGATGGGCGTGCACACCGGCGACTCCATCACCGTCGCGCCCGCGCAGACGCTCACCGACAAGGAATATCAGGTGCTGCGTAACGCGTCGCTCGCGGTGCTGCGCGAAATCGGCGTCGATACGGGCGGCTCGAACGTGCAGTTCGCGATCAATCCGAATGACGGCCGCATGGTCGTGATCGAGATGAACCCGCGCGTGTCGCGTTCGTCCGCGCTGGCCTCGAAGGCGACGGGCTTCCCAATCGCGAAGGTCGCCGCGAAGCTCGCCTGCGGCTACACGCTCGACGAACTGAAGAACGAAATCACCGGCGGCCAGACGCCTGCATCGTTCGAACCGACTATCGACTATGTCGTGACAAAGGTGCCGCGTTTCGCGTTCGAGAAATTCCGCGAAGCCGATTCGCGCCTGACCACGCAGATGAAGTCCGTCGGCGAAGTCATGGCCATGGGCCGCACGTTCCAGGAATCGTTCCAGAAGGCGTTGCGCGGTCTGGAAGTCGGCGTCGACGGTCTCGACGAAAAGACCACGAGCCGCGACGAAGTGATCCGCGAGATCGGCGAGCCGGGCCCGGACCGCATCTGGTATCTGGGCGACGCGTTCCGTCTCGGCCTCACGATGCAGGAGATCTTCGAGGAAACGTCGATCGATCCTTGGTTCCTCGCGCAGATCGAGCAGATCATCCTGAAGGAAAAGGCGCTGGAAGGCCGCACGCTCGAAAGCCTGACGCGCGACGAACTGCTGTATCTGAAGAAGAGCGGTTTCTCGGATCGGCGTCTCGCGAAGCTCACCGGTTCGAAGCAGGACGACGTGCGCAAGAAGCGCCACGCACTGAAGGTGCGTCCGGTCTACAAGCGCGTCGACACGTGTGCGGCCGAGTTCGCCACGAAGACCGCCTACATGTACTCGACGTATGAAGAAGAGTGCGAAGCAAACCCGACGGACAAGAAGAAGATCATGGTGCTGGGCGGCGGTCCGAACCGGATCGGGCAGGGCATCGAGTTCGACTATTGCTGCGTGCATGCTGCGCTCGCCATGCGCGAGGACGGCTATGAAACCATCATGGTCAACTGCAACCCGGAAACCGTTTCGACCGACTACGACACATCGGATCGTCTGTACTTCGAATCGCTGACGCTCGAAGACGTGCTCGAAATCGTCGATCTGGAAAAGCCGGTCGGCGTGATCGTGCAATACGGCGGTCAGACGCCGCTCAAGCTCGCGCTCGATCTCGAGGCGAACGGTGTGCCGATCATCGGTACATCGCCGGACATGATCGATGCCGCCGAAGACCGCGAGCGCTTCCAGAAACTGCTGCAGGACCTCGACCTGCGTCAGCCGCCGAATCGCACCGCGCGCGCGGAAGACGAAGCGTTGAAGCTCGCCGAAGAAATCGGTTATCCGCTGGTCGTGCGTCCTTCGTACGTGCTCGGTGGCCGCGCGATGGAAATCGTCCACGAGCCGCGCGATCTCGAACGCTATATGCGCGAGGCCGTGAAGGTGTCGAACGATTCGCCTGTGCTGCTCGACCGCTTCCTGAACGATGCAATCGAATGCGATGTCGACTGCATCTCCGATGGCGACGACGTGTTCATCGGCGGCGTGATGGAGCACATCGAACAGGCGGGCGTGCACTCGGGCGATTCGGCGTGCTCGCTGCCGCCGTACTCGCTGTCGCAGGAAACGGTGGATGAACTCAAGCGTCAAACCGCCGCAATGGCGAAGGCGCTGAACGTGATCGGCCTGATGAACGTGCAGTTTGCGATCCAGCAAGTCCCGCAGGAAGATGGCTCGAAGAAAGACGTCATCTACGTGCTGGAAGTGAACCCGCGCGCATCGCGCACAGTGCCGTATGTGTCGAAGGCAACCGGCCTGCCGCTCGCGAAGATCGCCGCCCGCGCCATGGTCGGTCAGAAGCTCAAGGCACAAGGCGTCACGAAGGAAGTGATTCCGCCTTACTTCAGCGTGAAGGAAGCGGTGTTCCCGTTCGTCAAGTTCCCGGCGGTCGATCCGGTTCTTGGGCCGGAAATGCGCTCGACCGGCGAAGTGATGGGCGTAGGTCGCACGTTCGGCGAGGCGCTGTTCAAGTCGCAACTCGCGGCGGGCTCGCGTCTGCCGGAGTCGGGCACGGTGCTGTTGACGGTGATGGACGCCGACAAGCCGAAGGCCGTCGAAGTCGCGCAGATGCTGCACGAACTCGGCTATCCGATCGTCGCGACCAAGGGCACCGCCGCGGCCATTTCGGCGGCGGGTGTGCCCGTCAAGGTCGTGAACAAGGTGAAGGACGGCCGTCCGCACATCGTCGACATGATCAAGAACGGCGAGATCGCGCTGGTCTTCACGACCGTCGACGAAACGCGCGCGGCGATCGCGGATTCGCGTTCCATTCGCATGAGCGCGCAGGCCAACAAGGTCACGTACTATACGACCATGTCGGGTGCGCGGGCGGCGGTCGAAGGCCTGCGTTATCTGCGCGATTTGGAAGTCTACGATTTACAAGGCCTGCATGCTCGCCTAAACTAAGGCTTCGATTACCGGTCTAAGCATCACGAGCCGCGGTTAAGCGGCGTCTCCTTTTGTCGGGAGATGCGCTTAACCGCGGTAATTTTTTTGACGAGTTTAGTTTTTTGGGTTGTCTATGAGCACGATTCCCTTGACGAAGCGCGGCGCGGAGTTGCTGCGCGACGAATTGCAACGCCTGAAGGCTGTCGAGCGTCCCGCTGTCATCAATGCGATCGCGGAAGCGCGCGCGCAGGGCGATCTGTCCGAAAACGCGGAATATGATGCCGCAAAGGAAAAGCAGGGTTTCATCGAGGGCCGCATCGCCGAACTCGAGTCGAAGCTGGCGGCCGCGCAAGTGATCGATCCCACGCAGGTCGAAGCCGAAGGCCGCGTCGTGTTCGGCGCGACGGTCGAACTGGAAGACCTCGAATCGGGCGACACGGTCACGTATCAGATCGTCGGCGATGACGAAGCGGACCTCGACCACGGCCTCATCTCGGTCAGCTCGCCGATCGCGCGCGCGCTGATCTCGAAGACGGAAGGCGACGTCGCGTCGGTGCAGGCGCCGAGCGGCGCGCGCGAGTACGAAATCATCGCCGTGCGCTACGTCTGATGGAGCACCGCGCCTTTCGTCTCATTTCCATGATTTGGGTCGGCAGCCTGCTGACTCTCGGCCTCGTTGCCGCGCCGGTCCTGTTCTCGATGCTAGATCGCACCTCGGCCGGATCGGTTGCGGCGCAGCTTTTCAGGATCGAGGCGATCATAGGCGTGGTGTGTGCGCTCGTGCTCATCGTGATTGGCAATCGCTTCGTGAAAAGCGGCATTGCCGATTACAAGCGCGTGCGATGGATCGCCGCAGTGATGTTGCTGTGCGTGCTGCTCGGCTACTTCGCGCTGCAGCCGTTCATGAACTCGCTGCGCATGGCCGCGCAGGAAGCCGGCACCGAACTCGCGAACTCGCCCTATGCGCGGCAGTTCGGCATTCTGCATGGCGTGTCGAGCGCGATCTATCTGATCGAATGCCTGTTCGGACTGGCGCTCATCTGGCGTTTGCCGGGCGCTGCGCCCGTGGCGATCGTGCCGAAGAACAAGTCGGCCAAGATGGCGGCCAAACGCGCGCGCCGATAAATTCTTTTTAAGTTGCGGTGGCGCGTGCGCTCTTCGAAAAGTGCACGCGCCGCCGGTTCATTTCACCGCCTGATGCTGGCGCTTCGAGCCGGTCTGCCGCTTTTTCGCGCGCTTGACATTGCCGCCGGCCGTCACGCGTTCGTTGCCCAGCACCTTCAGCGTCTGCTTTCTCGGCTTCTTGACGGCAGGCGCGTCGCGCGTGATCTTCACTGCCTTGACGATGCGCGGCGCGCGTCCTTTGGCCGGACGCTCGGCGGCTTCGCCCGCGCTCGGCGGCATCGTGCTGCGCGTGCGGCTGCTGGCGCGGCTTTTCGGCGCGGCGCCTTCGGGCCTCCAGATCACCAGCAGCTTGCCGATATGCTGGATAGGCGCGGCGTTCAGGCGATCGCAGATTTCGTCGTAGATGCCGACGCGCGTCTCGCGTTCATCGCCGAACACGCGAATCTTGATGAGCTGATGCGCCTCGAGGTGGACGCCGATCTCCTTGAGCACGGCATCGGTCAGACCCTCCGCGCCGACGAGCACGACGGGCTTGAGGGCATGGGCCTGGGAGCGCAGATCGGCGCGCTCGGCGGGGGAGAGTGTGAGAGCTGGCATGAGAAGTTAGGGACTCGACTAAAATGTGGGCGGCTGCAGGTGCTACACGATTTGGCCCGGCAAATGGCACGAGCCGGATGTACGTTGCATCGGTTCGCCGCTTTCGCGAACCCGGCGCGCGGAAATGCGCTGCCGTCCACCATAAAACAAAATAGGCCGGATGCGGAGTTTCGGTGCGCGCAAGCGCCCGAAGACCGGTCCGGCCGACAAGACGCGTATTATCCGCTAAAAGCATCGCGCGATGCAGCAAAATACGCACCGGGCGCGCAGGCCGCGCGCCGAACCCGTTCAGTTTCGATGGCAAAAAACCGTTTCAGTCATTCGTGGTTGCACGACCACATCAACGATCCCTACGTCAAGATGGCGCAGCGCGAGGGTTATCGCGCGCGCGCCGCATACAAGCTCAAGGAGATCGACGAGCAGGATAAGCTCATTAAGCCGGGACAAGTGATCGTCGATCTCGGTTCGACGCCCGGCAGCTGGAGTCAGTACGCACGCAACAAGCTGGCGCAGAGCCAGAAGCGCGATGCGCAGCGCGAGGGCGGCATCGACGGCACGATCATCGCGCTGGATATTCTGCCGATGGAACCGATCGCGGACGTCACGTTCATTCAGGGCGACTTCCGCGAGGACGACGTGCTCGCGAAACTCGATGAAATCGTCGGCGACCGGCAAGTGGACCTTGTAATCTCGGACATGGCCCCCAACCTCTCTGGGGTGGCGAGCGCGGATGCGGCTCGGATCGAGCATCTCTGCGATCTGGCGCTGGAGTTCGCTCAAAACCATCTGAAACCGGACGGTGCGCTGCTGGTCAAATGTTTTCATGGCAGCGGGTACAGCCAGATCGTCGAGAAGTTCAAACAGCAGTTCAAGGTGGTGGCGCCGCGCAAGCCCAAGGCGTCTCGCGACAAATCGTCGGAGACATTTATCCTCGGGCGCCGGCTCAAGCATCCGGGTTGATGCACCTGCCTGAATTAAATCGGCGTAATTCGGCGATATTTTCGCCGATTATGCCGAGAATGCCGTGACTACCGCTATATGTACGGTAGTTAAACCTTATGGCAGGGGTTAGCGGTCTGGATTAGAATGCTTCGGTGCGCCGCAAGGTTTATGTAGGCGCCCGTCTATGAGTGAGGAGTGGTGCCTTGAACAACAATATGTTCTCGAAAGCGGCAGTGTGGCTCGTGATCGCACTGGTGCTGTTTACGGTGTTCAAGCAGTTCGATAAGCCCCGCGTGCAGGAAGGTGTGTCCTATTCGCAGTTCATGGACGACGCGAAGAGCGGCAAGGTGAAGAATGTCACCGTTCAGGGGCGGAATCTGACGGTCACTCCGGCAGACGGCCAGAAATACCAGATCGTGTCGCCCGGCGACATCTGGATGGTCGGCGATCTGATGAAATACGGCGTTCAGGTCAGCGGCAAGGCTGACGATGAACCGAATGCGCTCGTCTCCGCGCTGTACTACCTCGGGCCGACGATCCTGATCATCGGCTTCTGGTTCTACATGATGAGGCAGATGCAGGGGGGCGGCAAAGGCGGGGCGTTCTCGTTCGGCAAGTCGCGTGCGCGGCTGATCGACGAAAACAACAACGCAATCAATTTCACGGACGTCGCCGGCTGCGACGAAGCCAAGGAAGAAGTGTCCGAGCTGGTGGACTTCCTGCGCGATCCGCAGAAATTCCAGAAGCTGGGCGGACGAATTCCACGCGGGGTGCTGCTGGTCGGGCCTCCGGGTACCGGTAAGACGCTGCTCGCACGCGCCATCGCGGGCGAAGCAAAGGTGCCGTTTTTCAGCATCTCGGGTTCGGACTTCGTGGAAATGTTCGTCGGCGTGGGCGCGGCCCGCGTGCGCGACATGTTCGAGCAGGCGAAGAAACATGCGCCGTGTATCGTGTTCATCGACGAAATCGACGCGGTCGGCCGTCATCGTGGCGCCGGCATGGGCGGTGGTAACGACGAGCGCGAACAAACGCTGAACCAGATGCTCGTCGAGATGGACGGCTTCGAGGCGAATTCGGGCGTCATCGTGATCGCGGCGACCAACCGTTCCGACGTGCTCGACAAAGCGCTGCTGCGTCCGGGCCGTTTCGACCGTCAGGTGTATGTCGGTCTGCCGGATATCCGCGGTCGCGAGCACATCATGAAGGTGCATCTGCGCAAAGTGCCGATCTCGAACGACGTCGACGCATCGGTGATCGCGCGCGGCACGCCGGGCTTCTCTGGCGCGGACCTCGCGAACCTCGTGAACGAAGCTGCGCTGTTCGCGGCGCGTCGCGGCAAGCGCATCGTCGAGATGCAGGATTTCGAAGACGCGAAGGACAAGATCTTCATGGGTCCGGAGCGCAAGTCGGCGGTTATGCGCGAGGAAGAGCGTCGCAATACGGCGTACCACGAGTCGGGTCACGCGGTGGTCGCGAAGCTGCTGCCGCATGCCGATCCGGTCCACAAGGTCACGATCATGCCGCGCGGCTGGGCATTGGGCGTCACCTGGCAGTTGCCGGAACATGATCGCGTGAACCTGTATCGCGACAAGATGCTGGAAGAAATCGCCATTCTGTTCGGCGGCCGCGCGGCGGAAGAAGTGTTCCTGAACTCGATGTCCACGGGCGCTTCCAACGACTTCGAGCGTGCAACCAAGATGGCGCGCGACATGGTGACGCGTTACGGCATGTCGGACGTGCTCGGCACGATGGTGTATGTCGATACCGAGCCGGACGGCATGTTCGGCAAGCTCGGCTCGAAGACGGTGTCCGAAGCCACGCAGCAGAAGGTCGATGCGGAAATCCGCCGCATCCTGGACGAGCAGTACGCGCTCGCCCGCAAGCTGCTGGAAGACAACCGCGTCCGCGTCGAAGCAATGACCAAGGCGCTGCTCGAATGGGAAACCATCGACGCAGACCAGATCAGCGACATCATGGCTGATCGCCCGCCGCGTCCGCCGAAGAACCTGCCGCCTCCGTCGGGCGACACGCCGCCGGGCGGCAGCAGCGGCACCGAGGTCAAGCCGGGCAGCGCGCCGGCAACGGCCTGAGTTTTTAGCCTCCGTTCATGGGCCGCCGTGCATTGCACGCCGGCCCATTTTCACTTTCAGGGCTTCAACTTCAACGGAGGCCGAACGCTCAAGCGTCGTTCACGCTGTCTTCCCGTTTCCGTCTCTCGCTTCATTCGACTCGCTTGACCACATCGACCTCAACTCCTCTCCAAGCCGCGCCGCTTCGCTGCGGCCGCTTCACGCTGACATTCGAACGCCCGCTCGTCATGGGCATTCTCAATGTCACGCCGGACTCGTTTTCTGATGGCGGCCGCTTTCTTTCCCGCGACGCCGCGCTGGCACGCGCCGAAAAAATGCTCGCCGACGGCGCCGACATGATCGACATCGGCGGCGAATCGACGCGTCCCGGCGCGCCGCCCGTTCCGCTCGACGAAGAGCTCGAGCGCGTCGTGCCGATCGTCGAAGCGCTGCGGACGGTGCAGGTGCCGATCTCCGTCGATACCTACAAGCCCGTCGTCATGCGCGCCGCGCTCGACGCGGGCGCGGACATGATCAACGACATCTGGGGCTTGCGTCAGGAAGGCGCGCTCGAGGCCGTCAAGGACAGCGATTGTGGGCTGTGCGTGATGCACATGCTCGGCGAGCCGCGCACGATGCAACTCCACGAACCGTTCTATGACGACGTGGTCGCCGAAGTGCGCACGTTTTTCGCCGAGCGGCTCGCATCGCTCGCGCACGCGGGAATTGCAAAAGAACGTGTGAGCCTCGATCCGGGCTATGGCTTCGGAAAGACGGTGGAGCATAATTACCAGTTGCTCGCCCATCTGCGCGCGACGCTTCCCGTCGACGCCAATCTCCCGCTGCTCGCAGGCATGTCGCGCAAATCGATGCTCGGCGCTGTCACCGGTCGCGGCGCGGGCGAACGCCTCGCGGCGAGCGTGGCCGCGGCGGTCTGCGCGGCAGAGCGGGGCGCAGCGATCATCCGCGTGCATGACGTCGCGGAAACGGTCGATGCCCTGAAGGTCTGGGAGGCCACAAAGAAGGCCGCTTTCGGCGGGCACTATTGACCGTCGGCTCGGTTCGGCAAAGATGACGGCGCAGGCGCACGCTCCGGTAAAAATCGTCAATATTATTTCGCGGACCTATAACAAGCGCCACATGTCCGCGAGGAGGGCACTCAACAATGGCACGTCAATATTTCGGCACGGACGGCATTCGGGGACGCGTAGGCGTCGCGCCGATCACGCCGGACTTCGTACTCAGGCTCGGTTATGCCGCGGGCAAGGTGCTCGCGGGCGCGGACCGCGCGCAGCAGAAAAAGGGCAACCGTCCGACGGTGCTGATCGGCAAGGACACGCGCGTGTCGGGCTATATGCTCGAAGCCGCGCTGGAGTCGGGCTTTTCGGCGGCGGGCGTCGACGTGATGCTGGCAGGCCCGATGCCCACACCCGGCGTCGCGTACCTGACGCGCGCGCTGCGCCTGTCGGCGGGCGTCGTGATCAGCGCATCGCACAATCCGTACAACGACAACGGCATCAAGTTTTTCTCCGCCGACGGCAACAAGCTGCCCGATGAGGTCGAACTCGAAATCGAGCGGCAACTCGAGCAGCCGATGGAATGCGCGCCGTCCGAGCGTCTCGGCAAGGCGCGCCGTCTGGACGACGCGGGCGGCCGCTACGTCGAGTTCTGCAAAAGCACCTTTCCGGCGAGCTTCGACTTGCGCGGGCTGAAGCTCGTCGTCGATTGCGCGCATGGCGCAGGCTATGACGTCGCGCCGCACGTGTTCCACGAACTGGGCGCGGAAGTGGTGTCGATCGGCGTGTCGCCGAACGGCTTCAACATCAACGACGGCGTCGGCGCGACCGCACCGGATGCGCTCGTGCGCGCCGTGCTGGAGCACAAGGCCGATCTCGGCATCGCGCTCGACGGCGACGCGGACCGTTTGCTGATCGTCGATTCCTCGGGCCGCCTCTACAACGGCGACGAACTGCTCTACGTGCTGGTCAAGGACCGCATCATGACCGACGGCCAGGTGCCGGGCGCGGTCGGCACGCTGATGACCAACATGGCCGTGGAAGTCGCGCTGAAGGAAGCGGGCGTGCAGTTCGTGCGCGCGGCCGTCGGCGACCGCTACGTGCTCGAAAAGCTGCGCGAGAACGGCTGGCAACTGGGCGCGGAAGGTTCGGGCCACATCCTGTCGCTGGACCGTCATTCGACCGGCGACGGCATCGTATCCGCCTTGCTCGTGCTCGCGGCGATCCAGCGCAGCGGCAAGACGCTCGCCGAGCTGCTCGACGGCGTGAGCCTGTTCCCGCAGAAGCTGATCAACGTGCGCATGAACGCGGGCGCGGATTGGAAGAACAGCGACGCCATCCGCCGCGCGATCGAACAAGCCGAGCGTTCCCTCCAATCGCACGGCCGGGTCTTGATTCGCGCGTCGGGAACCGAACCGGTGCTGCGCGTGATGGTGGAAGCGTCGGCGGAGCAAGACGCGGTTCGGCACGCGGAAACGATTGCGCAAGTGGTAAAGGAAGCGACTTCGTAGGCGTTTACTGAAAGCCGTCACATTTCGCTAAAAACCAGACTAAAGCGGGCTTCGGCCCGCTTTCTTATTTGCACGACGCGCTTGACCGAGCGCGTGTGATCAAACTTTCAGCGCGTAAGCAGAATGACACGTCTGCTTCACGGTATGTCATATGACTGTCACAGACTCCTCCTATATTTCGCGGTGTCGTCTCACACGCTCACTACCCTGGAGGTCTCATGAAATTGATGCAAACCGCGCTGGCTGGCGTAATTGGCGCTCTGTTCGCCATCTCCGCGCAAGCAGCCGATATTACCGGCGCGGGCAGCACCTTCGCAGCTCCGATCTATACCAAATGGGCTGACGCCTACCAGAAAACCGGCGGCGGCAAGGTCAACTATCAAGGCATCGGTTCATCGGGCGGCATCAAGCAGATCATCGCGAAGACGGTGGATTTCGCAGGCTCCGACGCGCCGCTGAAAGATGACGAACTCTCGAAGGACGGCCTGTTCCAGTTCCCGACGGTGGTCGGCGGCGTGGTGCCGGTGATCAACGTGCCGGGCGTGAAGGCCGGCGAAGTGACGCTGTCGGGCCAGGTGCTCGGCGATATCTACCTCGGCAAGATCAAGAAGTGGAACGACCCGGCGATCGCCGCGCTCAATCCGAAGGTCAAGCTGCCGGATACGGACATCGCGGTCGTGCGCCGCGCCGACGGCTCGGGCACGAGCTTCATCTGGACGAACTATCTGTCGAAGGTGAACCCGGATTGGAAGTCGAAGGTCGGCGAAGGCTCGACCGTCAACTGGCCGACGGGCACGGGCGGCAAGGGCAACGACGGCGTCGCGGCATTCGTGCAGCGTCTGCCGGGCGCGATCGGCTATGTGGAATGGGCGTACGCGAAGCAGAACAAGATGACCTACGTCGGCCTGAAGAATGCAGCGGGCACGGTCGTCGAGCCGAAGACGGAGACGTTCAAGGCGGCGGCTGCGGGCGCGGACTGGTCGAAGTCGTTCTACCAGATCCTCACGAACGAGTCGGGCCAGAACGCATGGCCGATCGTCGGCGCGACCTTCGTGCTGCTGCACGCGACGCAGGACAAGGCCGCCCAAGGCACGGAAACGCTGAAGTTCTTCGACTGGGCGTTCAAGAACGGCAGTCAGGCCGCCAACGATCTCGACTACATCACGCTGCCGGATTCGGTCGTTGCCGAGATCAAGACGCAATGGAAGGCGAAGGTGAAGGACGCGTCGGGCAAGCCGGTCGCGGAGTAAGCGCAGTACGCATCGTTTGAAACTGTCCTAAGCTGCGTGAGGCGTGCTGCTTCACGCGCGGACAGTCAGCAGCAAAGAAAGCCGCGCGCCGGGCCCGAAGGCCTGCCGCGCGGTCTGACACGTAGCGAAACCAAGGCTCCCATGTCGGACATCAATTTAGCGTCGGCACCGCCGGCGGCGCATACGCAGCGCGCGCCGAGCCGTCTCGGCGACATCATTTTCGGCGGCATCACCCGGCTTGCGGCCATCGTGACGCTGCTGCTCCTGGGCGGCATCATCGTTTCGCTGCTCATCGCGTCGATGCCGACCATCCAGAAGTTCGGTCTTTCGTTTCTCTGGCGCGCCGAGTGGGATCCACCCAGCGAGAGCTTCGGCGCCCTCGTGCCGATCTACGGCACGGTTGCGACGTCGCTCATCGCGCTCATCATCGCGGTGCCGGTGAGCTTCGGCATCGCGCTCTTTCTGACGGAGTTGTCGCCCGCGTGGCTGCGCCGGCCGCTTGGCGTCGCGATCGAACTGCTCGCGGCGATTCCGTCGATCGTCTACGGCATGTGGGGCCTGCTCGTGTTCGCGCCGATCTTCGCGCAATACTTCGAGAAGCCGCTCGGCCATCTGCTCGGCGACTCGCCCCTCATCGGCATGTTCTTCCGGGGCGCGCCGATCGGCATCGGCATTCTGTGCGCGGGCGTGATTCTCGCGATCATGATCATTCCGTATATCGCCTCCGTGATGCGCGACGTGTTCGAAGTCACGCCGGTGCTGCTGAAGGAATCGGCATACGGCATCGGCTGCACGACTTGGGAAGTGATGTGGAAGATCGTGCTGCCCTATACGCGCGCCGGTGTGATCGGCGGCGTCATGCTGGGCCTGGGCCGCGCGCTCGGCGAGACGATGGCGGTCACATTCGTGATCGGTAATACGAATCTGCTCGACAACGTGTCGCTGTTCTCACCCGGCAACAGCATTACCTCGGCGCTCGCCAACGAATTCGCCGAAGCGAGTCCGGGCCTGCATACCTCGGCGCTCATGGAACTCGGCCTGATTCTCTTTGTGATCACGTTCTTCGTGCTCGCGCTCTCGAAGCTGATGCTCTTGCGCATGGAACGCGGGGAGGGCCGGAAATGAGCCGTCCCGCCACGTTCAATCAGGACGACGCCCGCGTCGAAGCCACGCGCGTCAAGCTGCAGCGCCGCCGCCGCGGCACCAATGCAGTCGCGCTGACGCTTTCGCTCGCTGCAATGGCCTTCGGCCTTCTGTGGCTCGTCTGGATTCTTTTCACGACGTTGAAGCTCGGCATCGGCGGACTGTCGATCGATCTGTTCACGCAATCCACGCCGCCGCCGAACACCGATGGCGGCGGTCTCGCCAACGCGATCGTCGGCAGTCTGATGCTCGTCGTGCTCGCCACGTGTGTCGGCACGCCGCTCGGCATTCTCGCGGGCGTCTATCTCGCCGAATACGGCCAGAAGCGCTGGCTCGCGAACGTGACGCGCTTCATCAACGACATTCTGTTGTCGGCGCCGTCGATTGTCGTCGGTCTGTTCGTGTATGCGCTGGTCGTCGCGAAAGTCGGGCGCTTCTCGGGCTGGGCGGGCGTGATCGCGCTCGCGCTGCTGCAGATTCCGATCGTGATCCGCACGACCGAGAACATGCTGAAGCTCGTGCCCAACGCGCTGCGCGAAGCGGCGTTCGCGCTCGGCACGCCGAAGTGGAAGATGGTGATGTCGATCACGCTCAAGGCGTCGATCGGCGGCATCGTCACGGGCGTGCTGCTGGCGGTCGCGCGTATCGCGGGCGAAACCGCCCCGCTGTTGTTCACGGCGCTGTCGAACCAGTTTTTCTCGTGGGACATGAATCAGCCGGTGGCCAATCTGCCAGTGACGATCTACAAGTTCGCGATGAGTCCGTTCCCGCAGTGGCAATCGCTCGCGTGGGCCGGTGTGTTCCTGATTACGCTCGGCGTGCTGGGTCTGAATATCCTGGCGCGTGCGATCTTCTCGAAGAAATAAGGGCGGAGTGATTCCATGAATATGGTCGAAAGTGGTGTCAACCACCTGAATTCGAAGGTCGAAGCGGCGCCGGTCGAGCGCGGTCCCGCGCCGGGCAGCGTGCGCCCGACGCACGGCTCGCAGCCGGCGGATTCGATCAAGCCGAAGATCGAGGTGAAGAACCTCAACTTCTTCTACAACAAGTATCACGCGCTGAAGAACATCAACCTGCGCATTCCCGAGAAGAAGGTCACGGCTTTCATCGGACCGTCGGGATGCGGCAAGTCCACGCTGCTGCGCACGTTCAACAAGATGTACGCGCTCTATCCGGAGCAGCGCGCCGAAGGCGAAATCCTGATGGACGGCGCGAATCTGCTCGACACGACGAAAGACATCTCGCTGCTGCGCGCCCGCGTGGGCATGGTGTTCCAGAAGCCGACGCCGTTCCCGATGTCGATCTACGACAACATCGCGTTCGGCGTGAAGATGTTCGAACAGCTCTCGCGCTCGGAGATGGACGACCGCGTCGAATGGGCGCTCACGAAAGCGGCGCTCTGGACCGAAGTGAAGGACAAGCTGCAGCAGAGCGGCTACGGTCTGTCGGGCGGTCAGCAGCAGCGTCTGTGCATCGCGCGCGGCATCGCGATCCGCCCCGAAGTGCTGTTGCTCGACGAGCCGTGCTCCGCGCTCGACCCGATTTCGACGGGCCGTATCGAAGAGCTGATCGCCGAACTGAAGAGCGACTACACGGTCGTGATCGTCACGCACAACATGCAGCAGGCGGCGCGTTGTTCGGACTACACTGCCTATATGTACCTCGGTGAATTGATCGAGTTCGGCGACACCGAAAAGATCTTCATCAAGCCCGCCCGCAAGGAAACGGAAGACTACATTACGGGCCGCTTTGGCTGATGGCAGCCGGGTCAAACATCAAGGCTTAAGGAGCACATATGTCCGATAAACATCTCTCGAGCCAGTTCGACGCCGACCTCAACGCGGTGTCGTCGAAAGTGCTGGAAATGGGTGGTCTCGTCGAGTCGCAGATCATCAACGCCATGCAGGCGCTGAACGAATTCGACATCGGTATCGCGGATCAGGTGATCGCGGCGGAAACGCGCCTGAACATGATGGAAGTCGAGATCGACGAAGAGTGCAGCAACATCATCGCGCGCCGTCAGCCGGCTGCGCGCGATCTGCGCCTGCTCATGGCAATTTCGAAGACCATCACGAATCTCGAGCGCGCCGGCGACGAAGCCGAGAAGATCGCCAAGCGCGTGAAGCGCATCAACGAAGACGGCGCGGGCCGCACGGTGAATATCGCCGAAATCAAGCTCTCGGGCGAGATGGCGGTGTCGATCCTGCGCCGCGCGCTCGACGCCTTCGCGCGTCTCGACACGGTGGCCGCCGCGCAGATCGTGCGCGACGACAAAGCCATCGACGACGAATTCCGCGCCTTCGTGCGCAAGCTCGTCACGTACATGATGGAAGACCCGCGCACCATTTCCGCGGGCCTCGATTATCTGTTCATCGCGAAGGCGGTGGAGCGCATCGGCGATCATGCGAAGAACATCGCGGAGTTCATCATCTACATCGTCAAGGGCACGGACGTGCGGCATATCTCGCGCGACCAGCTCGAGCGCGAAGCGTTGAGCTGATCCGCGCCGCCCGCACAACGTTTCACTTCAAGCAAAAGGTCAAGAGGTGCCGATGCCCAGCAGTATCCTCGTCGTCGAAGACGAACCCGCGATCTCCGAACTGATCTCGGTGAATCTCCAGCATGCGGGACATTGCCCCATTCGTGCGTATAACGCGGAACAGGCGCAGAACCTGATCAGCGACGTGTTGCCAGATCTCGTGCTGCTCGACTGGATGCTGCCGGGCAAATCGGGCATCGCGTTCGCGCGCGATCTGCGCAACAACGAGCGCACGAAGCACATTCCGATCATCATGCTCACCGCTCGCGGCGACGAGCAGGACAAGGTGCTCGGTCTTGAGATCGGCGCGGACGACTACGTCACCAAGCCGTTCTCGCCGAAGGAACTGATGGCGCGCATCAAGGCGGTCCTGCGCCGCCGCGCGCCGCAACTGACGGAGGACGTGGTCGCGATCAACGGCCTGCGCCTCGACCCGGCGACGCATCGCGTGGCGGCGAGCCATTCGGGCAACGACATCAAGCTCGATCTCGGCCCGACGGAGTTCCGCCTGCTGCACTTCTTCATGACGCATCCGGAACGCGTGCATAGCCGCACGCAATTGCTGGATCAGGTGTGGGGAGATCACGTGTTCGTCGAGGAGCGTACGGTCGATGTGCACATCAAACGTCTGCGTGCCGCGCTCAAGCCCGCGGGCTGCGATGCTATGATCGAAACGGTACGCGGCAGCGGTTACCGGCTGGCGAAGAGCGCGTGAATCCGGGCTCGCCGCATCAACGACACTCAGTCTTACCGCCAACATGAACATCATCTGGACGCGTGCCATCGTGTCCCTCGCGCTGCTCGCCGCGCTCGGCGTTGCGATCGGCGCATTTGCCGGCGTGCGCGTCGCGCTCGCGTTCGCGGTGCTCATGCTCGTCGTGCAGGCTTTCTTCGTCACGTATCACACCCAACGCCTGTGGCGTCTGCTCGACGCGCCGGTCTATGGCGAAGTGCCGAGCGCGCTCGGCATCTGGGGCGAGATCTATTACCGCCTGCACAAGCTCGCCAAGCGCTGGCACGCGCAGGTGCGTCAGGTCGAGCAACAACATGCGCGCTTTATTCAGGCGATTCAGGCGTCGCCCAACGGCGTCGCGATGCTCGACGATCACGACCAGATCGAGTGGTGCAACGCGATCGCCGAGAAGCACTTTGGACTCGATGCCAAGCGCGACCTGCGGCAGCACATCACGCATCTCGTGCGTCAGCCGGATTTCGTCCGCTATCTGAACGCACATCATTACGAAGAGATGCTCGTGATGCGCGGCATGGGCACGAATCGCAAATACACGGTGTCGGTGCAGGTGTTTCCGTATGGCGACAACCGCAAGCTCATTCTCACGCAGGACATCACCGAACTCGAGCGCACGGATTCGATGCGGCGCGATTTCGTCGCCAACGTCTCGCATGAACTGAAGACGCCGCTCACGGTGCTCTCCGGCTTTCTGGAGACGATGCGCGAATTGCCGCTCGACGAAGCCGACCGCATGCGCTATCTCGACATGATGGAACAGCAGGCCTCGCGCATGCAGAACATCGTGCGCGATCTGCTCGTGCTCGCCAATCTCGAAGGCGACATGCGTCCGCCCGGCGACGAACTGCTCGACATGCGCGCGGTGATCCGCCATCTGGAAGACGATGCGAACAATCTCTCGAACGGGCGGCATCGAATCACGTTTCATAGCGACGATGCGCTGACTATCGCGGGTGCGGAAACCGAAGTGATGAGCGCGCTCGGCAATCTCGTCACGAACGCGGTGCGCTATACGCCGGACGGCGGCGCGATCGACGTGGCATGGCAGCGCGTGAAGGATCGCGCGGTGTTCACGGTGCGCGACAGCGGCCTGGGCATTCCGGCCGAGCATATTCCGCGGCTGACCGAGCGCTTCTATCGGGTGGATCGCAGCCGCTCGCGCGATACGGGCGGAACGGGGCTGGGCCTTGCCATCGTCAAGCATGTGCTGCAACGGCACAATGCGGAACTCGACGTGAAGAGCGAAGTGGGGCGGGGGAGCACGTTCATCGTGCAGTTTCCCGCATCGCGCACGGCGATAAGGAAGTCGCTCGCCGCGTGATGCGGCGCGCTTCAAAGCACACGCAGATTCAGGAGCAGAACTTCGCGAGCAGCCCCAGTTGCGAGTTGCGAATAGATTTGCCGGGACGACGCTTGCGATAGTGTCCATCGCTTTGCATGACCCAGGCGGCCTGATTGTCGCCGAGACACACCGACAGGCCTTCGGCGATCACGCGCCGCTTCAGGCGCCGGTCGCGAATCGGGAAGGCCACTTCCACGCGGCGGAAGAAGTTGCGATCCATCCAGTCGGCGCTCGACAGAAACACGTCTTCCCGTCCGTTCGCATAAAAATAGAAGATGCGATGATGTTCGAGAAAGCGCCCGACGATCGAACGCACCGTGATGTTCTCCGACAGATCCTCCACGCCGGGCTTGAGCGAACACACGCCGCGCACGATCAGATCGATCTTCACGCCCGCATGCGACGCTTCATAGAGCGCGGCGATCACCGTGGGTTCGAGCAACGCATTCATCTTCGCGACGATGCGCGCCCGCCGTCCCGCGCGCGCATGCTCGGCTTCGGCACGGATGGCGTCGATGAGCTTTGCATGCAGCGTGAACGGCGATTGCCATAGCTGATGCAGCGCAATCTCGCCGCCGATGCCCGTCAGCTGCTGGAAGACATGATGCACGTCCTCGCACATTTCCTGATCGGACGTCATCAGGCCGAAGTCGGTATAAAGACGCGCCGTGCGCGGATGATAATTGCCCGTGCCGAGATGCGCGTAACGCTTCAGCACGAGCTTGCCGCCTTGCGACACGCGCCGCACGATCAACATCATCTTCGCGTGGCACTTGTGGCCGACCACGCCGTACACCACATGCGCGCCCACGGCTTCGAGCTGCGACGCCCAGTTGATGTTCGTTTCCTCGTCGAAGCGCGCGAGCAATTCGACGACCACCGTCACTTCCTTGCCGTTGCGCGCGGCCTGCATGAGCGCGTCCATCAGCGGCGAATCGGTGCCGGTGCGATAGATCGTCTGTTTGATCGCGACGACCTGCGGATCCTTCGCCGCCTGCAGCAGCAGTTCGAGCACCGGCTGAAAACTTTCGTACGGATGATGCAGCAGGATATCGCCCTGATCGATCGCATCGAAAAGATTCGACGTGTTGGCGATCGCCTTCGGCACGGACGGAATGTGCGGCACGAACTTGAGGTCCGGGCGGTCCACCATTTCGGGCAACTGCATGAGGCGCACGAGATTCACCGGCCCGTTCACGCGATACAGATCGCGCTCGCTCAACTGGCCTTCGTCGAGCAGACGCCGCACGAGATGCGGCGGCGTTTCCGCCGACACTTCCAGACGCACCGCGTTGCCCAGATGCCGCGCCGGCAATTCGCCCTGCAGCGCGACGCGCAGATTGGTGATTTCGTCTTCATCGACGAAGAGTTCGCTGTTGCGCGTGATCCGAAACTGATTGCAGCCGCGCACGACGAGATGCGGAAACAGATCATTCACGAAGTGCTGCATGAACGAACTCAGCAGCACGAAGCCGTGCGGATAACCCGACAACGCCTCGGGCATGCGCACGAGGCGCGGCAGCGCGCGCGGCGCCTGCACGATGCCCATCATCGCCTGACGGCCGAAAGCGTCCGTGCCTTCCAGTTCGACGACGAAGTTCAGGCTCTTGTTGAGCACGCGCGGAAAAGGGTGCGCGGGATCGAGGCCGATCGGCGTGAGCACCGGCAGAAGTTCGCTGCGGAAATAATCGCGCGCCCAGGCGGTCTGCTGCTCGGTCCAGCTTTCCGCGCCGTGAAAATAGATGCCTTCCATTTCGAGCGCGGGCAACACGATGTCGTGCAGCATCGCGTATTGCTGGCGCACGAGGCGCTGTGCGCGTTCGGAGACGAGATCGTAGACGTGTTGCAGCGACATGCCGTCCGGCGACAGCGAGCCGGGGTTGTCGCGCATCTGCTCCTGCAGGCCCGCCATACGGACTTCGAAGAATTCGTCGAGATTGCTGCTGGTGATGCAGATGAAACGCAGGCGTTCCAACAAGGGAACCGTCGTGTCGGCGGCTTGCGCGAGAACGCGCTCGTTGAAACCTAGTATGCCCAGTTCGCGATTGAATAGCGGATAGCGGATGGACATCGGAGGTAGCGAAGGTGTCTCGATCAGATGGGCAAGGGAACTCTCGGATGCTCTCACAGTATGATGTATTTTTTATGACAGAACGATTTTCACAAATTCTACTCACAATGCGGATAGCGTCGCTAGCGCAAACGCGCGGTGGCGAACGGCTGCCTGCCGCCAAGGCATAGAATAGAATTCGTGCGCTGCAACAGCGCCGCTGTGACAGAGCCCTCTCCACTTCACGATTTCGGGATCTCCGATGGTCACACATCCCCATCTACTCGCTGCGGTCGACCTCGGATCGAACAGTTTCCGGCTGATCGTCGGCCGGGTCGAGGAAACGCCCGCGGGCAGCCAGATCTATCAGGTCGATGCCTTGCGCGAACCTGTCAGGCTCGGCGGAGGGCTGTCGAAGGACAAGATGCTCGACCGCGCATCGCAGGTGCGCGGCTGGGACGCGCTGAAACGCTTCGGCGAGCGTCTGCGCGACTTTCATCCCGATCAGGTGCGCGCGGTCGCCACCAATACCTTGCGCGTCGCCAAGAACGCGCCCGATTTCCTCGCCGAAGCGCAAGAGGCGCTCGGTTTTCCGATCGAAGTCATCGCCGGTAGGGAAGAAGCGCGGCTCATTTACGCGGGCGCGGCGCATTCGGTGCCGGCGATCGCGGGCAAACGGCTCGTCGTGGATATCGGCGGCGGCTCGACGGAATTCATCATCGGCTCGCATTACACGCCGATCCACATGGAAAGTCTCTATATCGGCTGCGTGAGCCACAGCCGCCAGTTTTTCCCCGCCGGCAACGTCGACGAATACACGATGCGTCAGGCCGAACTCGCCGCCAAGCGCGAAATCCAGATCATCTCGCGCGAATACAAGCAGACGGGCTGGGACCAGGCGATCGGCTCGTCGGGCACGGCGCGGGCGCTTGCGGAACTCATCGAAGCGAACGATTTCAACGATCCCGGCATCACGCACGGCATTTCGCGCGGCGGGCTGGAGCGGCTCAAGCGCGCGCTCATCAAGGCGGAGAACATCAACCGGCTGAAGCTCGTCGCGCTCAAGCCCGACCGCGTGCCGGTGCTGGCGGGCGGACTGTCGATCATGCTCGGCGTGTTCGAGGAACTGGGCATCGATTACGCGGACACCACCGACGCCGCCCTGCGTCTCGGCGTGCTCTACGACCTGCTCGGGCGCTCGCAGCATCAGGACATGCGCACGGTGACGGTGGAGGGCTTCAAGCGCCGTTATGGCGTCGATGCCGCGCAGGCGGATCGCATCGGCGAGCTGGCGATCAGCTTCTACGATCAACTGGGCGAAGCGGACGAGGACGTGCGCGAAGAGAATCGCATGTTCCTCGCGTGGGCGGCGTCGCTGCACGAGATCGGCTTGTCGATCGCGCACAGCGCCTATCACAAGCACTCCGCGTATATCGCCAGCAACGCCGACATGCCCGGCTTCTCGCGCACCGATCAGGCACGGCTCGCGACGCTCGTGCTCGGACACGCCGGCAAGCTCGGCAAGCTGGCGCAGGCGCGCGACATCGACTGGACGCTCTTGTTCTGCCTGCGGCTCGCGGCGTTGCTGTCGCGCAGGCGCACGGACGTCGGGCTGCCGGGTATCGAGGTGAGCGCGGCGAACGGCGGCTTCGACGTGCGCCTGCCCAACGACTGGGTGACGAACAATCCGCTCACCGACTACAGCCTCGTGCAGGAAGCGATGGAGTGGGAGAAGATCGGCAGGCCGTATCGCGTGGTGTATACGGACTAATCGCACCACAGAGCCACCATGACAAAGGCCCCGCGCGACGGGGCCTGTCTTTATGCAGACGCGCCGCTTCGACTCAACGGCTCTGCATGTCGCCGATGAAATGACGTGCGTAGCGCGCGTTGATGTCGCTCAGGCGGAAGAGCGTGAGGAAATCGGCCGTGTTGAAGTCGGGATCCCACGCCGGCGCGCCGCAAATCTTCGCACCGAGACGCAGATAGCCCTTCACGAGCGGCGGCGGGCTCGCGATCACGCCCGTGCGCAGTTCCTCGACCGGCAGCGGCGTGTGCGCGAACGCGCGGTATTCGGGCGCCGTGAGCGCATCGGCGGGCAGGGAGCAATAGAGATTCGCCGCGTAGTGGCCGCCGTCGATCATGCCGACGCTCGCGCAACCGAGCATCGTCTCGTAGCCGTTTTGCATCATGTAGGCCGCGAGTCCGCCCCACAGCGACATGATCACCGCGCCGTTGCGATAGTCGGGATGCACGCACGAGCGGCCCACTTCGACGAGCTTCGGGCGCAGATGCGTGAGGCGCGACACGTCAAACTCGCTCTCCGCATACAGGCGGCCGATACGCGCGGCCTGATGCGGCGGCAGCACGCGATACGTGCCGACCACTTGCAGCGTGTCGAGATCGCGCACGAGGAGGTGATCGCAGTAGGCATCGAAGGCATCGACGTCGAGCCCGGCGGGGCCGGACAGACGCGCGCCCATTTCTTCGTAGAACACGCGATAGCGCAGGCGCTGGGCGTCGCGCAGGGCGTCGTCGTCGCGTGCCCACGAGACTTGCAGGCGCTCGCGGCCCGCGACGGTTTCGGACGTACGCGGAAGATGGCGGCGCGAATCGAGCGAGAGCGATGACGCTCCGGATTGCAGGAAAGGCGTCGGCAGTTCTTGCATTGGCGTTCCTCGACAGGACGTGGCTGTGGCTAAGTCCTCGCCAATGTAGTAATGCGCGATGACGCTCGCATGGCATCGCAATGACGTTTCGATGAATCGACATCACGCTGCACACGCGCCTACGCCTTCAAAAACGCGCTCACAGCAAGTCGGGATTGACGACCGCGCGCAGCACGGTCTGGCCGTCGCTGCCGCGCGTGCGCGTCTGGAACCACCAGATGCCCGACTTCCTGATCGACCAGTCGGATTCGCGGCCGGTCATCAAAAGCGCGGCGACGTGCCCGAGCGTCGGCTGATGCCCGATCACAACCACCGTCTCGCCGATGCCATCCGGCCAGCCGGCGGCATCGAGCACGGCTTGGGCGCCGTTGCCGGGCGCGAGCGCATTGACTACGCGATAGCGGTCGCCGAAGGCTTCGGCGGTCTGGATCGTGCGCGTGGCGGGACTGGCGAGAAAGAGGGCGTCGTCGCCGATGCGCGCGCGCAGCCATTTGGCGATGCCTTGCGCCTGCTTGCGTCCGCGCGGCGTGAGCTGGCGCGCGAGATCGCTCGACGCCTGGTCTTCCGCTTCGGCGTGACGCCAGAGAATGAGGTTCATCGATCGTCTCCGGTGATGGGGGCCCGTCGAGGATCGCGGGCGCCTGCTTCGGACAGAAAGTTGTGTGCCTGAGATCCCTGTGTCGATGACTGCGCATCAGACGTTGCGGGCGCGCATCAGGCACGCTACAATTCGCGGCTCGGCGGAGCGTAGCGCAGCCTGGTAGCGCATCTGATTTGGGATCAGAGGGTCGAAGGTTCGAATCCTTTCGCTCCGACCACCATACACGAAGGGGTTACAAGTTTCGGCTTGTAACCCCTTTGTCATTCGTCTGTCCGAATTTGACGCTAACCGGGAGCTTTATGCCGCGTATCGTTCTCACCATCCTCTGTGCCGCGTTCGCGCTCGGCCTCACCGCTTGCGCCGATTCTTCCGCTCAGAAGCATCCGCCGCAAGACCCGCCGGACTACAAGGGCGTGCCGACCGACATGACCCCGCCATCGATGATCGACGAGCCGACGCAGCCGGCGCAGCCGAAGTGAAATCGTAGACGGATCGACAATCCGCGCGCGCCACGCAATGTGGCGAGCGTGTGGTATCAAACGAAGCGGGATCGGAAAGGGTTACCCGTCGCACAATTCAGAAAAGTCATTTGAGCGAAATATTTGCATCGGATATATCATCTAGCAAATTGTTTCAAGTTGTATCGCTATGAATCTTTTCTGGGTATTCGCCGCCGTCGCGCCGCTTGCTTTTGCATCGCTCATTGCGTTTGCGGCGCATATCGATCCGCTCTCCGGCCACTGGCGTGCGCCGGGCGACAAACATCGCGACTCGCACATGACGAGCGCGCAAGACGGCTGACAAGACGGGGAGACGCCCGCCAGGCGTCATTGCTTGCAGCGGATCACCATCGAGCGGTTTTTGATGTTCGCCCCGAAAATGCCGCCCACCGAGCCGCCGGCCGTCGCGCCGTTGTCGGCATCCTTCGACACCACGTCGTAGCCGTAAGCCCCACAGGTTTCGCCCGCCTGCTTGTAACAGGCCGCCCACGTCGTGCTCGCGTCGCTGCCGCTGCAGTTGATCGCGAAACCCGTGTCGCCGGAGGGCAGGTAGGTCATCGTCGTGGTCTGTGCGCATCCGGCGAGCGAGCCCGCCAGAACCAGCGCCGCGCCGATCGCGGCCGTGTTCATCCTCTTCGTCAATCTCATCAATCTTCCCTGTAACGTCCGCCGGCTTCAGCGCGGCGGCAGATAGCGCGCCGGGTCCGCCGAGCGGCCCATGTAACGCACTTCGAAATGCAGCATTGTGCGATCGCTGTCGGTATCGCCCATTTCGGCGATTTTCTGGCCCTGCTGCACCGTCTGGCCTTCCTTCACCAGCAGCACGCGGTTGTGCGCGTAGGCGGTCAGATAATCGTCGTCGTGCTTGACGATCAGCATGTTGCCGTAGCCGCGCAGGCCATTGCCCGCATAAACGACATTGCCGGTTGCAGCGGCGACGACGGGCGTGCCCGCCGCGTTGGCGATGTCGATGCCCTTCGAGTTCTTGCCGTCGAAGCTGCGGATCACGCTGCCCTGCGCCGGCCAGACGAGCGACACGCCCGGCCCGGCCTTGGCTTGCGCGCTGGCATCGCTCCGGGATGAACCGGCGCTTGCCGCACCCGACGATTCCGTCGCCGTCGCGCTGCCGGCCGGCGGGGTGACGCGCAGCACTTGCCCGACCTCGATGGCATCGGGATTCGCGAGCGTATTCCAGCGCTTGATATTCGCCACCGTGGTGCGGTTGTCGCGCGCGATCTTACCTACGGTGTCGCCGCGCTCCACGCGGTAGAAGCCCGGTGCGACCGGGCCAGAGCCACATGCAGCCAGCACCGCAATAAGCGATGCGCAGACGAACCGTCGAATTCCTTTATGCAAACCTGACCTCGCAAAGCGTCGCCACGCGGAGCAGGCATCTGGCCGCGCGGCGGATCAATCGAAAGTCAGAATTTTACCGTCTCGGGTTTCCCCGGACAGAAAGGCGCCCCGAACGAGCGCCGCGCGCCTTATCCGGCAGGCGTGACGACGAGCCTGAGCGACGCCGTTTCCGTCTTGCCGGGCGCGAGCCAGCGCAGCCCGCGACCGTTGTGGATGGCGTCGGGCAGACCGATCCAGGGCTCGACGCAATAAAAGTCGGACGTGTCGGATTCGGTCCACGTCGTGACTGCGTACCAGGGCACCGAATCGGGCTGCTGGAGTTCGAAGCTGACGGTGCGGCCGAGTCCCGGCAAATTCAGCAGCACCGGCTCGTCCGACTGTCGCGTGAGGCAATGAAACGTATCGACGATGCTGTTATCCGCCAGCGAATAACGCGGCAAACCGGGCTCGGCCTCGCTGATCGAGCCGTCGGGCAACTGGCGACGTCGCTCGGTGCGCGGCAGCTCGACGCTGCTCTCGCCGCGCTGGCCGTGCGGCAGATGAAAGTAGAAGTGATGCCCGGCGTAGTAGGGCAGCGCGACCTCGCCCGGATTCGACGTCGTGAGTTCGACTTCGAGCGTGTGCGCATCGACGATGCGGTAGGCCGCCTCGAAGCGAAACGCGAACGGATAGCCGTCGCGGGTGGCGTCGCTGTCGACGAGGGTCATGCGCAGGCCGTGGCCGTCGGCGTCGCGCGTGCAGGAAAACGGCAGATCGCGCGCGAAGCCGTGCGTCGGCAGCGCGTGCACGGTGCCGTCGGGGTCGCGCCATCGGCCGATTTCGCCGTCGACAAAATGGCGCCCGAGGAACGGAAAGAGCAGCGGATTGCCGCCGCGGATTTTTGCGGGATTGGACCAGTCGGGCGCGTCGGGCCAGCGGATGACCGGCTCGCCGCCGACGCGCCAGGTCATGAGCCGGCCGCCCGCGTGCGGCGCGAGCAGGATCGCGGCGCCGTCGCGCTCGATTTCGATGACGTCTGTTTCCGCTGACATGATGGCCGTGCGCTCCGTTGAATGACCGAAGCCGCGCGGGACTGGCGCGGCTTGCAACCCGAGAATTCTGCCTGAAATTTTCTACGGAAAAACCCTTTGCGGGAAATTGCGAGTGAGCAAAAGTCATGCGATATGTTGTTATACGTCCCTATGTTAGGAATCAGACGGACAAGGAGCGATCATGGATCTGGCGATGGCAATGGGCGTCGCGATGTTCGGCCTCTTCGGCGCGAGCACGGCAATTTTTCTCTTCAAGCTGAAGGGCTGAGCGGTATTCGCCGTCTTTGAGCTCGCTATAGGGCGTGCACGCAATGTGCACGCGATTTCTTTCGAAATGCCCAATTGCAACTTTCTATAACAATCGTTCAGCCGACGATTAACTGTCGGTGCAATTTGGGAATGGTTAACGCTTGGCGCTCGATTTAGCGACCGGCATAATCGGTCCCGTTTGCGCGCCGTACTCTCTTTCCTTCCCGGCTCATCTTCCCCGATCGCCTCGCCCGGCTTTGCGCGACGCGCGGGAGGAATTTCACGGCGCGTCCTTCCCATCCTTAAAAAGGACCGACGCGTGACTCTGTGGTTTCTCGTATTTCTGAGCGTGCTCCAGGGCGTGACCGAACTTTTTCCGGTCAGCAGTCTTGGCCATACCTTGCTCGTTCCCGGCCTGATCGGCATGCACATCGACAAGCACGCGCCGCAATTGCTGCCGTTTCTCGTCGCGCTGCATCTTGGCACCGCCATCGCGCTGCTCTGGTATTTCCGTGAGCGCTGGATCGCGTTGATCCGCGGCTTCTTCGCGTCGCTCGGCGGCCGCCGTAACGACGACGGTCACATGATGTGGGCGCTCATCATCGGCACGATTCCGACGGGTATCGTCGGCTTGTTGCTGGAAAAGCGGCTCGAGGCGCTCTTTCACGATCTGCGGATCGTGGCGGCGGCGTTGATCGTCAACGGCGTGCTGCTGTGGTTCGGCGATCGCCTGCAAAAGAATCGCGCGATGCAGGCGCCCGACAAGCTCACGTTCAAGCAGGCGTTTCTGGTGGGGCTTGCGCAGATCGGCGCGCTGATTCCGGGCTTTTCGCGCAGCGGCCTGACGATGATCGCGGGCGTCGGCGCGGGACTCACGGCGGAGGCGGCGGCCGAGTTTTCGTTTCTGCTCGGCACGCCGATCATCTTCGCGGCGGGCGTGCTCGAACTGCCGAAGCTGTTTCACGCACCCGGACAATTGTTCGATGCGGTGCTGGGCGGCGTGCTGACGGGCATCGCGGCGTATCTGAGCGTGCGTTTCCTGATGCGCTATTTCGAAGGTCACGGCAAGCTCGCAGCGTTCGGCGTGTATTGCGTGATCGCAGGCATTTTCTTCTTCGGCTGGTTCATGATGCATCCGCAGCCGCTGTGACGAACACGGTCGCGCGGCGCGGCGGATGAGGTAAAATCGCGGTCTCTTCAGATCGGCGGTTTTGCAACTGCATTCGCCGCGCTCCGGTCATCCGCCCTTAGCTCAGCTGGATAGAGCAACGGCCTTCTAAGCCGTAGGTCACACGTTCGAGTCGTGTAGGGCGGGCCAGATGGTTTCTTCGCGTTGAGTTAAGCCCGGTCATTTGACTGGGCTTTTTGCTTTGCGCGGCTCGTATTGGCACTGTGCAGGCACATTCATGCTTTACGGATACATAGCTTGTGTCAGTTCATACGGTGCGAAGAACCAATGGCCGATCTCATTCCAAAGATTCCGGTCGGTATCGTAAAGTTGGTTGATCGTACAGACCGTCGTTGTCGCCCGGTTGCTGCACGTCGCGGCATTGAACCAGGCCTGGACGCTCTCAGCCCAATACTCGTTACGGTCCGAAGCCGCGTAGGAATCTTGCTGGTAACCGTTTGCCTTTGCAGCAGCGAAAAGACTGCTCAGGCGACTGCTCGCCCCTGAGTCACGATAGACAATGCCCGCATCGAAGACGGTATGTGCGAACTCGTGAATGCAGATTGACTCGTCAGGGTATCTGTCGAGCGGGTAGCCGGCGTGCATCAGGTTTGCTTCGCTGCAACTCACATAGGGCAGAGCCGGTGTCCAACCTACGCCTTGCGCTCTCTCGTTCCAGGTGGAACCCAAAATAGGATTTGTTTTGTCGAGGTTGACATATTCCGGAAGCGTAGTCATTCCCTTGGACTTGGGGATGATGAGAACGCCTTTAACATTTCGCACCATTGCCTGTCGGGTCGACGCATCTTTTTTCATCATCGTATTCACGATGTACTGCATCTTGAGGATTGCCTGATCGTCGACCTCGGCAGCGGCGACGATCGGAATGCCACTCGCGTCAATGTATTTCTTATAGTAATTTTTATCGAACGAGAGATTGCTCGGAACCGCGGTGATTGATGCCGAATGAGCGGTCGAGGACAGAAGGATAATGAGTATCGACAATGCAGCTATTTGAACGAATTTCATATTGCTGAGGTTTTCCAGTGCCTATGCAGGCATGCGGCGCAAGTGGCCTTGGAAGAGACGGAGCGCGGCGGGAGAAGTCGACGAAACGCAGGGTGGCTTAAGGGCCGCACCCCTGGGACACGGCCCTCATCGCTTACTTGTACCACCAGCCTATGACCGACGCGGAGGCTCCGGTGGATGCAGCCAACGGGGCAATGAAGAGCGCCGCCATGACGATGCCGCGCAGAATCTTCTTGAACTTTTGCATGTTGTGCTCCTCAACGACGATTCGCTTGATTGCGAATGTCTGAATGTAGGCTAACAACTGGCTTGTTCACGAGTCGAGACGAAGATTCCTAAACTCGCTTGTATCGTTGCCGCCGATGACAAAGAGCAGATGCTGGCGTGGCGGGAGAGGCTGAAGACATGGGGCGGGTAAGCTCAAGCTGCACACGTGCTTGGCGGGCCTCGCTCTTTGGGCGTGGTGATTAAGACGCTGCACAAACGCTCTGAGTCAGACGACAGACGATGCGTAGTTCATACGTTCGAGTCGTGTAGAACGGGGCAGATATGTTTTTCGCGTAAATCCCGGTCCTTTCCCAAGGCTGTGCCGGATTGCGTCGAAAAGGCAAACCGGCGGAAGCCAACGATCAGTACGCCAAATCAAAAAAATCGCCCGACCGATCGATCTTTCACGCCACTCCCATCCCCCTGGCCCGCTTCCTGCCCCTCCCTCCAACCACACCCCGACGCCCCGCGCGGCCGCTCCCCGCAATCCCGCGCCCCGCAACGCATCGGAAAAATTAACCATCTCGTACACGCATGCGTGCCGCCCGTTTGCGGTGCGTCCGTGCTCCATCGTGGCGCGCGATGCGCCACGGCGGTGACCCCGCGCGCGTTCGTATCGTCGGAAGAGGGATGACTTGAACAATCGAGCATACGAAACCAGCCCGGCCCAATGCTCGCTCTGGAACCGCAAGCGCGCGCGCCTGCAACCCGAGGCGCGGCGCGTGCTGCTCGCGTTGCCGGAGCGTGTGCTCGGTGCATCGCTCGCGTCATTGTTCGAACTGAAGGGCTTTCCCGCACAACTCGCGGTCGATGCGCCCTCGGTCCGGAACCTGATCGGCGAGTGGCGTCCGCACGTGCTATTCCTCGACACGCGCATCGCCGGCTGCGGCAACTACGCGCTGGTTGGCGAACTGCGCGAAGAGGAGGACGACGCGGGCCGCCTCATCATCGCGATGAGCGGCTTTCTGCCCGAAGAGCCGATCGCGCTGCTCAGGGAAGCCGGCTACGACGGTCACTGCCGCCGACCGTGTCCCGTGTGGCAAATGACCGATCTGCTCGACGAATTTTTCGCGTGCCACGCGGTCCGCTGAGCGCATCCGACGCGGCGGGGCGCAGACGCATCGCGCGCGCATAGGTTTTCGGGGCGAACGCGACATTGAGCGCGATCATCGCGACGAGGCTCGCAGCGAGCATCATCCACGACATCGAAAAGCCGCCGCTCACGTCGCGCACGATGCCCGCAACGACCGGCGCCACCGCCGCGATGACAAATCCCACGCCCTGCACGAAGGCGACGAGGCGCGCGGCGAGCGCGTGATCGTCGGCGTGATCGAGCGTCAGCACGAGCGTGAGCGCGAATACGCCGCCCAGGCCGCCGCCGAGCAGCGCGACCGCCGCGATGGGCGCAGCGAGCGGCGCGCCGAGCAGCAGCGCGAAGCCGCCCAGTTGCGCGACGAGACCGAGCGCGAGCCACGGACGCCGATCCTTGTCGCGTCCAAAATGCGACGCCGCCGTCGGCAGCAGCAGCGCGGACGCCGCCTGAAAAACCGTGAGCATCGCGAGCAGCGCGCCGCTGTCGCTCACGCTGCGGCCGAGTTGCTGATAGTAGGCCGGCAGCCACGCGACCAGACTCGTATAGCCGCCATTGACCAGCCCGAAGAAGATGCCGAGCGACCACGCGCGGCGGTTGAGGAACAGCGACGGCGCGGGCGTCGCGCGTCGTGCGGACGGCGCGTGCGGCAAGGCATCGGCGCGCATCAACATCAGCCAGACGGCCAGCGCGACGAGCGCGGGCAACGCCCAGAACGCGAGCCCCGCCTGCCACGACGCGCGCGCCGCCACGCCCGGCGTGACGCTCGCGCCGAGCCCGCCGCCCGCCATGATCGATGCGGAATAGAGGCCCATCGCGACCGGCAAGCGCGCGGCGAAGCGCGTCTTCATGACGCCCGGCAACAGCGCCTGAATGACGGCGACGCCCGTGCCCGCCACCGCCGCGCTCGCGATGAGCGTCGCCGCGTCGCCCGCGAACAGCCGGCCCGCGCAGGCCGCGACGATCGCCATGAGCCCGAGCGCCACGCCGCGCGCATCGCCGATCGACCGCGACAGCGCGCTCGCGCCGAACGCGCACACGCCCATCGCGACGACGGGCAGCCCGGTCAGCAACGACGCGCCGCGAAACGACAGCCCCGTCGCGGACAAGATCACGCTCATGAGCGGGCTGATCGACGTGAGCAGCGGCCGCAGATTCAGCCCGATCGCGACGATCACCGCGAGCCACACGAGCTTCGATGCGCGCGCTTTCATCGCGTGAAGTCCGCGGCGATCGGCGTGCCGTTCGCCATCACGAAGCGGCGCGGCGGCCGCATGGCGACAGCCTGCGCGACCGTTTCCGCCTCGACGAGCACGAGGTCCGCACGCATGCCCGGCGCGAGCCCGTACTGCGCGAAACCGCAGGCGCGCGCGGCTTCGCTCGACACGCAGTCGAACGCGGTGGCGAGATCGTCGTCGCGGCGCAGGTCGTAGCGCATCGCGATGAGCATCGCGCGTTCGAGCATGTCGGGCGAACCGAAGGGCGTCCATGCATCGCGGATGCCGTCGTTGCCGCCGAACAGCGTGACGCCCGCCGCGCGCGCCTCGCGAAACGGCGGCACGCTCACCGATGCGGGCGCGGTCGTCAGCAACGCAACATTCAGCCGCGCGATGCGTTCGAGCAGCGCGCCGCGCCGCGCATCCGGCAGCGCGCCGAGACAGAACGCGTGGCTCACGACGACGTGCCCCGCGAACCCGTGCGCCTCGACGCGATCGAGCAGCAGATCGAAGGTGAACGCGCCGAGTTCGCCGGGCTCGTGCAGATGAATGTCGATGGGCTTGCCGTGCTTCGTCGCGAGCGCGAACGTGATGTCGAGCGAGGCTGCCGGATCGCCGTCGATGGCGGCGGGGTCGAGCGCGCCGAGCACATCGGCGCCATTGGTGCCGTTGGTGCCATTGGCGAGCGCGGCGTCGAGCAACTCGCGCGTGCCGGGCCGCTTCATGACGCCCGATTGCGGGAACGCGACGATCTGCATATCCAGCACATCGGCGAGCGCCGCGCGTGTGGACGCGACGCCTTCGAGATGGCGCAGGCCCGCATCGGAATCGATATCGACGTGCGTGCGCAGGCGCGTCGTGCCCGCGCGCAGAAAAGCGAGCGCGAGCGCACGCGACGCCTGCGCGGCATCGTGACCGCTTGCCGCGCGCCAGCGCCGCTCGTTCTCGATGCGATCGGTCAGGCGCGGCCCCACCGCGTTGCGATACCACGGCATGCCCCACGTGGTTTTGTCGAGATGCGTGTGTCCTTCGACGAAGCCCGGCAGCAGCAGCCCGAGCGCGCCGTCGATGACGCTATCGCCCGGCGCGGGCTGGCGCTCGCCGTGCGGCAGAATCGCGTCGATGGTCGTGCCCGCGATGCGCACATCCACCGGCGCGCCTCCGAACAGTCGTGCGTTGACGATCCATGTCGATGTTTTCATGCGCTCCGGCCCTCCTGTTTTTGCACTTTTGGTTGACCATTTTAGCAATTTTTGGTCAACCACAAATACGCGCGGCGTGATAACCCAAATTCGAACCCGAATTTGCGCCGCCGCGTACACGGCGTATCGGCTCATCGGCGGATGCACTCGTTACAATGCGGATCAACGCAAGCACGACAGGCATCATGGCATCAAGCAAGGACATTCTGACCACCGGCATCCCGCCCGACGAACGCGTCTACGCGGCGATCACCTCGGCGCTTCTGCACGGCAAGCTCGCGCCCGGCGCGCAACTCGTCGAGCGTGAACTCGCCGCCGCCTTCGACTGTACGCGCGGCACGATCCGCAAGGTGCTGGCGCGCCTCGGGGCGGAAGGCAAGCTCACGCTGGAGGCCAATCGCGGGGCATTCGTGCCGTCGCCGACGGTTGCGGACATTCGCGAGGTCTATCGCGCGCGGCAAGTGGTGGAGGCGGGCATCGTCGCGGCACAGTGCGGCGCGTTGACGACGCAGGCAAAGCGCGTCCTGCGCGCGCATATCAAGGCCGAGCAGCGTGCGGTGAAGGCGGGCAGCGTGGAGGAATGCGTGCGCCTCGCGGGGCACTTCCATGTGCTGCTCGCGGAGCTGGCAAACGCGCCGGAGGTGCTGGCATTTCTCGCCAAGCTGGTCGCGAAGACGGAGCTTTATAAGGCGTTGTTCGATCCGTCGAAGCTGTCGAACTGCGCATCCGACGAACACGGCCGTCTCGTCGATGCACTCGAAGCCGGCGACCTCGACACTGCGCTCGCGACCATGCGCTCCCATCTGGACGAACTCGAAGCGCGCGTGCTCGCGCAGGCGAGCGGGGCGCGCACGAGCGATCTCGCGACGCTGTTCGCGGGCGCGTGAAGCGTCGTCGCAACTAGGTACAAACCGAACGCAAAACGGGCCGCGGCATGAAAACCGCGGCCCGTCTCATTTCACCGTCTTCGAAACGCGCGACGCTTATTGATTGAAGTTGAGCGCGTTGGTCAGATCGCCCATCGCCTTGTTGCCGTTGGCGACGAGACCGGCGTCACGCGAGGCCAAGCCCGGCAGCGTCGGCAGGTTGTAGCGCTTCGTGATGAAACGCAGGATCGACGTGGTGTCGTATTGCGTGTGATCGACGAAACCCTTCTTCGCATACGGCGAAATGATGAGCGCCGGAATGCGCGTGCCCGGACCCCAGCGGTCGCCCTTCGGCGGCGCGACGTGATCCCAGAAGCCGCCGTTTTCGTCGTAAGTCACGACGACGACCATGTTCTTCCACTGCGGGCTGTTCTGCAGATGGGAAATCAGGTCGGCGATGTGCTGATCGCCCGATGCGACATCCGTATAACCGGCGTGCTCGTTCAGGTTGCCCTGCGGCTTGTAGAACGAGACTTGCGGCAGCGTGCCCGCGTCGATCGCCTTGATGAACTCCGAGCCGTTCGTGCCGCCGTCCAGCAGATGCTGCGCGCGATTGGCCGTGCCCGGCGCGAGATCGGCGAAGTAGTTGAACGGCTGATGATGCGTCTGGAAATCCGGCGCCACGTTGGTCGCACCGTTGATGACCGAACGGTTGGCCAGTGCCGCGCCCCACGAGCCGCCGTACCACGCCCACGTCACGCCCGCGTTGTTCAGCAGGTCGCCGATGTGCTGCTGCGTCTGCGGCGGCAGCGTCGTGGCCACGCTCGGATCGGCGAGGGTCGCGTCGCCGCCTGTCGCCGGCGGATTGCCGCTCGGCTGATACGGCGGCTGCATCGTGTTGACGGCGTAGAAGTCAGGCGTGAGATTGCCCGAGTTCACGAACTTCGGGATGCCCGTCAACGCCGAAGCCGGCGAATTCGACGCCACCGTGAGCGAGACGCCGTCCGCATTCACGGCCGAAATCGAGCCCTTCGCGACGCTCGTGTTCGCGTTCGGATAAACCGGCGTACACGCGCAGACGAGCCATTGGTGGTTCAGGAACGAGCCGCCGAACGCGCTCATGAAGAAGTTGTCCGCGAGCGTGTATTGCTGCGCGATCTTGTAGAGCGGCAGCTTGTCCGGCGGCGTGTCGTAGTGACCCATCACGAGACCGCCGGAGTCGGCCCACGCGGCGAACTTGTCGTTCTTGCCGCCGTCGATCTGCATCTGGTTCTCGTAGAAGCGGTGATACAGGTCGCGCGTCGTGACGTTGAGCTGCGTGTTGAAGCCGTTGGGATCGTCGATCGCGAACGGCGAGTTCGGCAGGTTCGCCGTCATCGCCTCGGTGATCGCGGGCGTCACACCCGTCGCCGTCAGGCCGGTCCAGATTTTCGGCAGCGTCGCGAGCACGCTGCCGTCGCGGTCGAGCTGTTGCGCATTCGCGGCCGTTACGTTCTGCAGGCCGTTCGCGCCGGGGAAGTGCCCGTACAGGTTATCGAAGCTGCGGTTTTCCGCATAAATCACGACGACGTTCTTCACAGAAGAGATGTCGTTGTCGTGATGGTCGTCGCCGCCGCATGCGTAGAGGCCGAATGCAACAGTCGCCGCGAGCGGCACCGCGCAAACGAGTTTCTTGTTCATTGAGATTCTCTCTTGTGTTGGGGACCGGCGCATGACTCGGGCTGCGTCGTCGAAAAGCCTTTGCCCGCCGGCGTGCGCAGTGTGGCAATTCACTTTGACGCGGCCATGTAATAAGGCTTTCGGATGCGTAATGTTCGCTGAATAAATTGCGTGCTGCGGCCGCGATGCGATGTGCGCGGGGCTTGTCACATGAAAGACACACGCGCGACATACGCTTCGGCATCTTTCAATTCCGATGCCGCCCGTTTATGTCTTCGATGCGTCTGCTGTCCGTTCCCCGTTCTTTGACGCTCGCGGCTTTGCTTGCAGCGTTTATCGTGCCTTTAAGCGGCTGCGATTCACACGCGGCGAGCACGACAAAGCCGGGTACGCAGAGCGCACCGCAAGGCCAGTCGCGCGCCGAGGTCTTCGCGCATGTGAAGCAGATGTCGGCGCTCGGCGAAAAGCTGTTTTTCGATCCGTCGCTGTCGGGTTCGGGCAAGCTCGCGTGCGCGTCGTGCCATAGCCCGAGCCACGCGTTCGGGCCGCCCAATGCGCTGTCGGTGCAGTTGGGCGGCAGCGACATGCATCAGCCCGGCTTTCGCGCCGTGCCGTCGCTCGAATATCTGCAATCGGTGCCGGCGTTCACGCGGCATTTTCACGATTCCGACGACGAAGGCGACGAGAGCGTCGATGCCGGTCCGACCGGCGGCCTGACATGGGACGGCCGCGTCGATCACGGCTCGGACCAGGCGCGCATTCCGTTGTTGTCGTCGTTCGAAATGGGCAGCACGCCCGCGAAGGTGGCGGCGGCGGTGAAGGCATCGCCGTATGCGGACGATTTCCGCAAGGCGTTCGGCGCGACCGTGTTCGACGACGAAGGCCGTGCCTTCGCCGCGGTGCTCGAATCGCTCGAAGCCTTCGAGCAGACGCCGCAGAAGTTCTATCCGTACACGAGCAAGTTCGATGCATTCCTCGCCGGCCGCGCGAAGCTCAACGACGCCGAGATGCATGGCCTGCAACTCTTCAACGACGAGACCAAGGGCAACTGCGCGTCGTGCCATATCAGCCAGCGCGCGAAGGACGGCTCGCCGCCGCAGTTCAGCGACTTCGGCCTGATCGCGCTCGGCGTGCCGCGCAACCGCGCGCTGCCGATCAATCAGAATCCGAACTTTCACGATCTCGGCGCGTGCGGCCCCGAGCGGCACGATCTGAAGGGCGAGAGCGAATTCTGCGGCATCTTCCGCACGCCGTCGCTGCGCAATGTCGCGACGCGCAAGACCTTCTTCCATAACGGCATCTATCACAAGCTCGACGATGTCGTGCGCTTCTACGTCGAGCGCGACACGAACCCGGAGAAGTTCTATCCGGTGTCGAAGAAGGGCGTCGTGCAGAAATTCGACGATCTGCCGAAGCGCTACTGGGACAACATCAACACGGATCCGCCGTTCGACCGCAAGAAGGGCGACAAGCCCGCGCTCGACGAGGCCGAAATCAAGGACGTCGTCGCGTTTCTGGGCACGCTCACCGACGGCTACGATCCGTCGAAGGATCGGGACGCGCAAAAAGGCACCGGCATCAACGAGATGAAGTCCGTCGCCAACTGATCACGCATCGCCAAGCGCGTGAGGGCGCGCCGGCGCCGAAAGCCTTGCGTCATGCTATCCTCGTTGCGGCCCGCTCAGGCGGGACGAGCTTGTTGAATCGCCGTTGCCGCCCGGCTTGCATATGCGCGTGCGCGTGTGCACAGATGCCGGTGGCCATACTCATCCGCAACGAGGAGCACCCCATGCCGATCCAACATCGAGCGTACGCTCGCGCCTCTTTTCTGACGATGGCAGCGGCCGCGCTCATCGTCGCGAGCGCGCAGGCGGAAGCTGCCAATCTGGGCTTCCTGAACAACACGCCGATCACCTACATGAAGCAGCGCGACCTGCAGGCGCTCAACAACGCCGCCCAGATCGCGCTCAATACGAAGCAGGACGGCGAATCCCTCGACTGGGACAACAAGGGCGCGGGCAACTCGGTGCCGATCAACGGCACGGTGACGCCGCAAAGCACCTTCGACGAAGGCGGGGTCAAGTGCCGCAAGGTCATGCTCGTCGCGCACGCGAAGGGCCAGACGCAAACCTGGACGCCGACAGCGTGCAAGGCGAGCGACGGCAAGTGGAAGCTCAAGAAGCAGTGATGAACGGGGAACGCCATCGATGACGGGCCGCACCGTGTCGTGCGGCGTGGTCATCCTGAACGCGCAGGGCGACGTGCTGCTGTGCCACGCGACGGAAACCACGCACTGGGACGTGCCCAAGGGCGCCGCCGATCCGGGCGAGAACCCGCGCGAGGCGGCGTTGCGCGAGCTCGTCGAGGAAACGGGCATCGTGCTGGCGGCCGCGCGCCTGAAAGATCTCGGACGCTTTGTTTATCGCCGCGACAAGGATCTGCATCTGTTCGCGGTACGCGTGACGGATGACGAACTGCAGCTCGAAAACTGCGTGTGCGAATCGTACTTTCCCCGCTACAGCGACGGCACGATGATCCCCGAAATGGACGCGTACCGCTGGGTCAGTCCGGCGGAAGTGGACAAGTTCGCGAGCCGCAGCCTTGCGCGCCTGTTTCAGACCACGCTCTCCCTCGCCGAACTGCACGAGGCACTCTGAGCGCACCGATCAATCGATCGTGCGGTCGTTGGGATTGGCGAACAGCGCCCTCATTTCGGGCGACATCGGAAATTGCAGGTTGATGCCGTCGGGCGGAATGGGGCGCATGAACCATGTCTCGTAGAGTTTGGTCGCCTCGCCCGAGCGCTGCATGTTGGCGATCACGTCGTCGACAATGCGCTTGAACACCGGATCGCCTTTTCTCATCATGCAGCCGTACGCTTCGTTCGCGAGCGACGTGCCCGTCACCGCGTAATCGTTGCGCGCCGCGCCTTCCTGCGCGATCTTGCCGTAGAGCAGCGGGTCGTCCATGACGAACGCGACCGCGCGATCCGACTTGAGCGCGGCGAATGCTTCCGCGTGATCGCGCGCGCTGATGATGCGCAGGTTGAGCTTCTGGTCGATGCTCATCTGCCGCAGTATGTGCTCGTCCGACGTGCCCGCCGTGGTCGCGACCGTCTTGTTGGCGAGATCGCTGTAATTGCGAATGCCCGATTTCTTCTTCACGGCCATGCGGATGCCGTACTGAAAGAAGCTGTTCGAGAACGCGACGAGCGGATCGCGCTCGGCGACATGCGCGGTCGAGCCGCATTCGAGATCGACCTGATTGTTGACTACGTAGGAAATGCGGTTCGCGGACGTGACCGGCACGTTTTTCACCGCAAGATTGGGCATCTTGAGCCGCTTCTTGACTTCGTCGACAACCTTCAGCGCGATGTCGTACGAGTAGCCCAGCGGCTGCTGCTTCACCGTGTACGAGAACGGCACCGACGACTCCCGCGTGCCGAGCACGATCGCGCCATTCTCGGCGATCTTGCGCAGCGTGGCGGACGGCTGCATCTGATCCGCGGCGGCCTGCGCCGTGGCGATTTCGCCGGCGGTGGCGGCGCGCGCGGCAATCGATGCGAGCAGCAGCCACGACGCGACGGCGCCGAACGCGCCCAGTGCGGCACTTCGTTGCGCACGCGAGCGGGGCGCGAAGGAATGCGGCAGCTTCATGATGTCCTCGTGAGAAGCGGCGTGCGACGACTTGCGCTTGATCCATCGAGGGCGCCGCGTGGCCGCGCGGCGCCTTTTATGTCGATGTCAGGCCGGTTTGCCCCAACTGTCGCGCAGGCTGACGATGCGGTTGAACACCGGCTTGCCCGGCTGCGAATCCAGACGGTCCGCGACGAAATAACCGTGACGCTCGAACTGGAAGCGGTCTTCGGCATTTGCTTCGCGCGCGCTCGGTTCGAGATACGCATTCACGATGCGCTTCGAATCCGGATTGAGCGCATCCAGAAACTCCGCGCCGCCCGCGCCGGGTTGCGGTTCCTTGAAGAGACGGTCGTAGAGCCGCACTTCGGCCGCATAGGCGGTCGCCGCGCTCACCCAATGGATCGTGCCCTTCACCTTGTACGCGTTCGCGCCTTCCGTGCCCGACTTGCTGTCCGGGAAGTAGTTGCAATGCACGGCGGTCACGTTGCCGTTTTCGTCCTTGTCCGCGCCCGTGCACTCCACGATGAAGCCGTACTTCAGGCGCACCTTGTTGCCCGGGAACAGGCGGAAGTAGCCTTTTTGCGGCGTTTCCTGGAAATCTTCGCGTTCGATCCACAGTTCACGCGAGAACGGGAACGTGCGCACGCCGCGATCCGGATGATGCGGATGCACCGGCGCGCTGCATTCCTCGCTCTGTCCTTCCGGATAGTTGTCGATGATGAGCTTGAGCGGATCGAGCACGGCGATGGCGCGCGGCGCTTTCTCGTCGAGGTCGTCGCGCAGGGCGCCTTCGAGCACGCTCATGTCGATCCACGAATCGACCTTCGTCACGCCCACGCGCTCGACCATCAGGCGGATGCTCTCCGGCGTGAAGCCGCGCCGCCTGACGCCGACGATGGTCGGCATGCGCGGATCGTCCCAGCCGTCGACGTGGTTTTCCTGCACGAGTTGCAGCAGCTTGCGCTTGCTGGTGATCGCGTAGGTGAGGTTCAGGCGCGAGAACTCGATTTGCTGCGGGAGCGGGCGCTGAAACACGCCGTCGTCCGCGAGTTGCGCGAGGAACCAGTCGTAAAGCGGACGATGATCTTCGAATTCCAGCGTGCACAGCGAATGCGTGATGTTCTCGATCGCGTCCGACACGCAGTGCGCGTAGTCGTACATCGGGTAGATGCACCACGTGTCGCCGGTGCGGTAATGATGCGCGAAGCGGATGCGGTAGATCACCGGGTCGCGCATATTGAAATTCGGCGACGCCATGTCGATTTTCGCGCGCAGCACATGCTCGCCTTCCTGGAACTCGCCCGCTTTCATGCGGCGGAAGAGGTCGAGGTTTTCGTCCGGCGTGCGGTCGCGATACGGCGAGTTGATGCCGGCTTCCGTGGCCGAGCCGCGGGTGGCGCGCATCTCGTCGGCGGTTTGGCTGTCGACGTATGCCTGGCCCTTCTTGATGAGCATCTCGGCGAACTCGTACAGCTTGTCGTAGTAGTCGCTCGCGAAGTACTTGTGCTCCTGGCCGTCCTTGTTCCAGTCGAAGCCGAGCCATTCGACGGCGTCGATGATCGAATCGACGTATTCGACGCTTTCCTTTTCGGGATTCGTGTCGTCGAAGCGCAGATGGCACACGCCGCCGTACGCCGCGGCGAGGCCGAAGTTCACGCAGATGCTCTTCGCATGGCCGATATGCAGATAGCCGTTCGGCTCGGGCGGGAAGCGCGTCTCGACGCGCTGCGACCATTTGCCGGAGCGGTTGTCGTCTTCGATGATGTTGCGGATGAAATTGGATGGCGCCGGAGCGTCGTTGCGATCGGTGTTCATGCGAGAGAGAGTGCCAGCGGATGCGCTTGCGCGCGTGATCGGTTCGGAAAGCGTTCTTGCTCGGAAGACGCGTACGAATGATTCGAATGTTGGGTCGATTCTACCTTACGCAACCGCTGCCAACAGGCAGCAGACACGTTTGCACGCCCCGCGCACGTTTCGTCGCGCGATATACACGGGCGCGGCATTTCGCGAGTTCCATTACACGCGCTGCGCGCCGTCGCACCGATCGTAACCGCCGTAACCGGACGTAAATCGCGTTGAAAGGAGCACGGACGCACTTTTATGATCGGCTCGCCTGCCTGGTTGCTGCCGGTTTGATCGGCCGGATCGGCATGAAAAGCACAATGAAAAGCACAACGACAACACAAGGAAGCCACCATGAAAAAGACCGCCATCACGATGCTCAAGGTGATTTCCGCCGCCGCGCTCGTGTCGAGCCTCGCGGCGTGCGCGAACGTGTCGCGCCAGCAGGCGCACGCCGGAGTGGGTGCGGCGGCGGGCGGCGCGCTCGGCTATCTCGTGACGGGCGGGCCGATCGGCACGGTCGCCGGGGCGGCCGCGGGCGGGCTGATCGGCGCCGGCGTCCGCTGATTTCGCGCGGGGGCGCTCAGATCGCCTTCGACGCACGCAGCCGGGCGATTTTCGCCTCGTCGTAGCCGAGCACGTCGGCGAGTACGCTCGATGTGTGCTCGCCCAGCAGCGGCGGATGCGTGCGCGCCTCGGGCGGCGTCGCGCTCATCTTGATCGGGCTCGCGACGAGTTTGACCGCGCCGGCCGTCGGATGCGGCAGTTCGATCTGCATCCGGCGCGCGAGCACCTGAGGATCCTCGAACACTTCGCCCAGATCGTTGATCGGTCCGCACGGCACGCCCGCGGCTTCGAGCGCCGCGATCCATTCGTGCTTGCCCTGCGCGCGCACCATGTCCGCGAGAATCGGCACGAGGACCTCGCGGTTGCGCACGCGCGACGGGTTCGCCGCAAAGCGCGGATCGTCGGCCAGTTCCGGGCGGCCGCCTGTTTCGACGAACTTGCGGAACTGCCCGTCGTTGCCCACGGCGACGATGATCCAGCCATCGCTCGTCTGGAACGTCTGATACGGCACGATGTTCGGATGCGCATTGCCCCAGCGCACCGGCGGCTTGCCGCTCGCGAGGAAATTGGTGTTCATGTTGGCGAGCATCGCGACCTGCACGTCCAGCAGCGCCATGTCGATGTATTGCCCTTCGCCCGTGCGGTCGCGGTGCGCGAGCGCCGTGAGCACGCCGATCGTCGCGTACATGCCGGTCATCAGGTCCGCGATCGCCACGCCTGCCTTCTGCGGGCCGCCGCCGGGCTGGCCGTCGCGCTCGCCCGTGATGCTCATGAATCCGCCGATGCCCTGCACGATGAAATCGTAGCCTGCGCGCTGCGCGTACGGCCCCGTCTGCCCGAAACCGGTGACCGAGCAATAGACGAGGTCCGGTTTCACCGTCTTGAGCGATTCATAGTCGAGCCCGTACTTCTTCAGTTGCCCGGCCTTGTAGTTCTCCAGCACGACATCGCTTTGCGCGGCAAGCTCGCGCACGATCTGCTGGCCTTCGGGCGTGGCGATATCGACGGTCACCGAACGCTTGTTGCGGTTTGCAGCGAGATAGTACGCGGCCTCGTGCGTGTCTTCGCCGGCGGGCGTTTTCAGGTAGGGCGGGCCCCAGTGGCGGGTGTCGTCGCCGGTTTCGGGCCGCTCGATCTTGATGACGTCCGCGCCGAAATCGGCGAGGGTCTGCGCGCACCACGGTCCCGCCAGCACGCGGGTCAGGTCCAGTACGCGGATATGGCTCAAGGCTCCCATCGAATGTGTCTCGCCTGGTTATTGATCAATTTCGTAAATTTCGCATACATGGCGCTTGTGCGCGATAGTGGCTGCTCTGCGAGTGATACGATCCGCCGCTTCACAGCAGAGCAATCGCCGCATATGCACAACAGATTTCGTTTGTTCTTCCTCGTAATGATGGCAACGCCTGTTATCGCCGCGGCTTCGACGGTCACGGGCGTGATGGCAGAGAGCCAGTTCACGGACAACGTGCAGATCTCCGTGCGCAGTTCCAATGGAAAGGTCATCGAGGCTTTCTGCGACATGGCTCACCGCAGTCTGTGCAAGGACGCGTGGTTCGTCGCAGATAAAGACGATGTGCGTCATCTCAAGAAGTCGATGATCGGCAGAAAGGTCACGCTGCGCTACGAGGCCGAGAAGGCGGGAAGTCGGCTGGAGGGGCCGGACCCCGACGACGTGTTCAACTTCGTGAAGGATCTGCGATTCCCGAAGTAAGCGCCCGATACGGTGGTTTTTTTGAGCTTGTCGGGCGCCGCGACACCCGCCCGGGTCGTGCGACGAATCCCGTATAATCAAAGATTAACTTCGCCTGACTGGAAGCCCTGTCGCCGGGGTCTTCGCGCAGCATCAGCAGGCAAAACCAAAACCGAAGACACGCCCCGTACGCTATGAAAGCCGCCGAAATACGCGAGAAATTCCTGAAGTTTTTCGAATCGAAGGGCCACACGATCGTGCGTTCGTCGAGCCTCGTGCCCGGCAACGACCCGACGCTGCTTTTCACCAACTCGGGCATGGTCCAGTTCAAGGACGTGTTCCTGGGCAGCGAGTCGCGGCCGTATTCGCGCGCGACCACCGCGCAGCGCAGCGTGCGCGCGGGCGGCAAGCACAACGACCTCGAAAACGTCGGCTATACGGCCCGGCATCACACGTTCTTCGAGATGCTCGGCAACTTTTCGTTCGGCGACTACTTCAAGCGCGACGCCATCCACTATTGCTGGGAGCTGTTGACGAAAGTTTACATGCTGCCGGCCGAAAAGCTCACGGTGACCGTCTATCAGGAAGACGACGAAGCGCACGACATCTGGGCGAAGGAGATCGGCGTGCCGGTCGAGCGCATCATCCGCATCGGCGACAACAAGGGCGCGCGCTACGCATCGGACAATTTCTGGCAGATGGCCGACACCGGCCCGTGCGGTCCGTGCTCCGAAGTGTTCTACGACCACGGCCCGGAAATCTGGGGCGGCCCGCCGGGATCTCCTGAAGAAGACGGCGACCGTTTCATCGAGATCTGGAATCTCGTGTTCATGCAGTTCAATCGCGACGCCCAGGGCAACATGACGCCGCTGCCCAAGCAGTGCGTCGACACCGGCATGGGCCTCGAGCGGCTTGCCGCCGTACTGCAGCACGTCCACAGCAACTATGAGATCGATCTGTTCCAGACGCTCATCAAGGCTGCGGGCCGCGAAACGAATACCGCCGATCTGGAAAACAACTCGCTGAAGGTCATCGCCGACCATATCCGCGCATGCTCGTTCCTGATCGTCGATGGCGTGATTCCCGGCAACGAAGGCCGCGGCTACGTGCTGCGCCGGATCGTGCGCCGCGCGATCCGTCACGGCTACAAGCTCGGCAAGAAGGGCGCGTTCTTCCACAGGCTGGTGCCGGATCTCGTCGCGGAAATGGGCGCTGCCTATCCGGAACTGAAAGACGCGCAGCAGCGCGTGACAGACGTGCTGCGTCAGGAAGAAGAGCGCTTCTTCGAGACCATCGAGCACGGCATGTCGATTCTCGAAGGCGAACTCGCCGATCTGGACAAGAAGGGCGTGAAGCAACTGGACGGCGAACTCGCGTTCAAGCTGCACGACACCTACGGCTTCCCGCTCGATCTGACGGCGGACGTGTGCCGCGAGCGCGGCGTGACCGTGGACGAACCCGCTTTCGACGACGCCATGGCGCGCCAGCGCGACCAGGCGCGCGCGGCGGGCAAGTTCAAGATCGCGGCGGGCCTGGAATACGCGGGCGCGAAATCCACGTTCCACGGCTACGACAAGGAAATTTTCGACGACGCGAAAATCCTCGCGCTGTACGTCGATGGTTCCAAGGTCGATGCCGCCCAGCCGGGCCAGGATGCGGTCGTCGTGCTCGATCACACGCCGTTCTACGCGGAGTCGGGCGGTCAGGTCGGCGATCAGGGCGTGCTCGCGAACGCGAACGTGCGCTTTGCCGTCGCGGATACCCTAAAGGTGCAGGCCGATGTCGTCGGTCATCACGGCACGGTGGAGCAGGGCACGCTCAAGGTGGGCGATGTCGTGAAAGCGGAAATCGACGGCATTCGCCGCGCCCGCACCGCGCGCAATCACTCGGCTACGCACCTGATGCACAAGGCGCTGCGCGAAGTGCTCGGCGGCCACGTGCAGCAAAAAGGCTCGCTCGTCGATGCCGACAAAACCCGCTTCGACTTCGCCCACAACGCGCCGATGACGGACGACGAAATTCGCCGCGTCGAGCAGATCGTAAATAACGAGATCATCGCGAACGCGCCGGGCGTCGTGCGCGTGATGCCGTACGACGAAGCCGTGAAGGGCGGCGCCATGGCGCTGTTCGGCGAGAAATACGGCGACACCGTGCGCGTGCTCGATCTCGGTTTCTCGCGCGAACTTTGCGGCGGCACGCACGTGCAACGTACCGGCGACATCGGCTTCTTCAAGATCGTGGTGGAAGGCGGCGTCGCGGCGGGCATTCGCCGCGTCGAGGCGATCACCGGCGACAACGCCGTGCGCTACGTTCAGGAACTCGATTCCCGCATCAACGCGGCGGCGGGCGTGCTGAAGGCGCAGCCGGCGGAACTGACGCAGCGCATCGCGCAGGTTCAGGAGCACGTGAAGTCGCTGGAGAAGGAACTCGGCGCGCTCAAGTCGAAACTCGCGTCAAGCCAGGGCGACGAACTCGTGTCGCAGGCCGTCGATGTTTCCGGCGTGCACGTGCTCGCCGCGCAGCTCGAAGGCGCGGACGTCAAGACGCTGCGCGAAACCGTCGACAAGCTGAAGGACAAGCTCAAGAGCGCGGCGATCGTGCTGGCCTCGGTCGAGGGCGGCAAGGTCAGCCTGATCGCGGGCGTGACGGCGGATGCGTCGAAGAAGGTGAAGGCCGGCGAACTGGTCAACTTCGTCGCGCAGCAGGTTGGCGGCAAGGGCGGTGGACGCGCGGACATGGCGCAGGCGGGCGGCACGGAACCGGCGAATCTGCCGGCGGCGCTCGCGGGCGTCACGGGCTGGGTGCAGCAGCAGCTTTAAGCACGTCTCGCACTTCTTGCACTTCTCGCACTTCGAAGCGGCCCGACCGGCGACAACCGGCCGGGCCGTTTTCATTACAGCCTGTCAGGCACACCGCGTGCGATGGTCCCGTTACTTTCAACGACTACGGGAGACGAACATGAATCGCACATTCGCATCGATTGTCCTTGCAACGGCGATGCTCGCCGCCACCGGCGCGGCGCAGGCGAAGGGCTGCATCGAAGGCGCGGCGGTGGGCGGCGTCGCGGGACACATCGCGGGCAAGCACGGCACGGCGGGCGCGGTGGGCGGCTGCGCAATCGGCCATCACGAAGCCAGCAAGAAGGACAAGAAGGCGCAGGAAGCCAACGCCGCGAGCGCGCCGGCCGCGAAGTAAGCGTCGATGGCACCGGCGCCGTTCACGACGCGCGCCGGTGCGAGCCGCTAGAATGGCCGGATTGTGCGCCGCGCGAGCTTATCTGCTCGCGCGAGCATCGTTCAATCGGCCTTTCACAGCGACCCATGACAGCCCCCACGGACACGATCCAGCACTTCGCTTCCGACAATTACGCAGGCATCTGCCCCGAGGCGCTCGCCGCGCTCGTCGAGGCCAACACGAGCGGCCACGAGCCCGCATACGGTGACGATTCGTGGACCGCGCAAGTCTGCGACCGCATCCGCGACCTGTTCCAGACCGACTGCGAAGTCTTCTTCGTGTTCAATGGCACGGCGGCGAATTCGCTGGCGCTCGCCTCGCTGTGTCAGTCGTATCACTCGGTGATCTGCCACGAACTTGCGCACATCGAAACCGACGAATGCGGCGGCCCCGAGTTCTTTTCCGGCGGCTCGAAGCTGCTCACCGCGAAGGGCGAAAACGGCAAGCTCACGCCGGACGCGATCGAAGAGATCGTCACCAAACGCGCCGACATCCACTATCCGAAGCCCAAGGTCGTCGCGCTCACGCAGGCGACGGAAGTCGGCACGGTCTACACCGTCGAGGAGATTCGCGCGATTGCGGCGATCGCCAAGCGCCGGCATCTGAAAGTGCATATGGACGGCGCGCGCTTCGCCAACGCGGTCGCGACGCTGAACGTGCATCCGTCGGAGATCACGTGGCGCGCGGGCGTCGACGTGCTGTGTTTCGGCGGCACGAAAAACGGCTTGCCGGTCGGCGAAGCGGTCGTGTTCTTCGACCGCGCGCTCGCCGCCGATTTCGCGTATCGCCTGAAGCAGGCGGGACAACTCGCCTCGAAGATGCGCTTCATTTCCGCGCCGTGGCTCGGTCTGCTCGACGACGACGTCTGGCTGCGCAACGCACGTCACGCGAACGCGATGGCGCAACTGATGGCCGAACGTCTCGCCGATATTCCCGGCGTGCGCCTGCTATTCAAGCCCGAATCGAATGCGGTGTTCGCGGAACTGCCGGCGCAGGTCGCGGCGGCGCTGCGCGCGAAGGGCTGGCGTTTCTATCAGTTCATCGGTTCGGGCGGCTGCCGTCTGATGTGCGCGTGGGACACGAAGCGCGAGACCGTCGAGCGTTTCACCGACGAAGTGCGCGCGCTTAGCGGACCCCGTTGAAACGCGCACTGAACCCCGCACTGAACCCCCCGCACTGAACCCCGATTGACACGCGCGCCGCGCGGCTCCTAACATGGCCGCACCCTTCCCACCGGTTGCCCGGCCATGGCCTTCATCGTCTACCTGACTCACATTCACCTCGGCTACGACGCGCTCGCGGATCATTGCCAGAAGACGAATCCGCGCGAGCCGAGCGCGGACGATTATCGACGCATGCTGACGGAGTCGCTCTGACGATGACCAAGCCGCTTCGCACCACTCGCGCCGACTACGCGCACTTTCTCGCGATCAGCACGCGCTGGTCGGACAACGACGTGTACGGGCACATCAACAACGTCGTCTATTACAGCTATTTCGACACGGTGGTGAACGAGTATCTGCTGCGCGCGGGTGTGCTCGATTTCAGCGAGGGCGAGACCATCGGCCTCGTGGTGGAAACGCGTTGCAATTTCTTCGCGCCGGTCGTGTTTCCCGAACCCATCGAGGCGGGACTGCGCGTCGAACGGCTCGGCAATACGAGTGTGCGTTACGAAGTGGCCATCTTCGCGCAAGGCGCCGATGAAGCCGCCGCGCAAGGGCATTTCGTGCATGTCTACGTGGATCGCGTGACGCGCAGACCGGTGCCGCTGCCCGCGCCGCTCGTCGCCGCGCTCAAGCCGCTTGTTACGCTCGTTACCGGCTGAGTTCGCGTGTCGCTCCAGTGGTTCAGCGTGAATCTGCTTAACGGCGTGAGCGTCGGCTTGCTGCTGTTCATGCTGTCCGCCGGTCTCACCCTCATCTTCTCGATGCTCGGCGTGCTCAACTTCGCGCACGCGAGTTTCTACATGCTCGGCGCCTATGTCGGGCAGACGCTCGCCACGTTCGGCGGCTTCTGGTTCGCGTTGATCGCGGCGCCCTTGCTCGTCGGTGCGGCGGGCGCGTGCTTCGAGCGCCTGCTGTTGCGGCGCGTGTATGCGCGCGGGGCGCTCGCCGAGTTGCTGCTGACGTTCGGCGCGGCCATCGTGATCGGCGAGGGCGTGAAGCTCGTCTGGGGACTCGGCTCGGTGCCCGCCGCGATTCCGCCCGTGCTCGACGGGCCGCTTTTCACCGTCTATGGCGCGTCGTTCGCGCGCTATCGCGTGTTCATGATGACGCTCGCCGTCGTCATGCTGGGCGCGCTCTGGCTGCTCCTGCGCACGTCGAAGACGGGGCTCGTCGTGCGCGCGGCGCTCACGCATCCCGCCACCGTCGAAACGCTCGGTCACAATGTGCCGCGCGTCTTCACGACGGTCTTCGCCGCCGGCACCGCGCTCGCCGCGGCGGGCGGCGTGATCGGCGCGCCGCTCGCCGTGATCGAACCGGCGATGGCCGATGCAATGGGGCCGATCGTGTTCGTCGTCGTCGTGATCGGCGGGCTCGGATCGCTGTACGGCGCGCTCGTTGCTTCGCTTCTGATCGGTTGCGTGCAGACCTTCGCGGTGAGCGCGAGCGCGTCGGCGGGCAGCATCGCTGCTGCGTTCGGCGTGACGCTGCCGCACGCCTGGGCCGCGTTGACCGTCACGCAGCTCGCGCCCGTGCTGCCGTATCTGCTGCTCGTCGCGATGCTGGCCGCGCGCCCAAGCGGGCTGTTCGGCGAGCCGATGCGCGGGCCGGGCGGATCTGTCGCGGGGCGTGATGCTTAAATCCGCCGCGTCGTTTCTGGCACTCATCGTCGCGCTTGCATTGCCGCCGTTGCTCTCCGATCAATCCTGGCTGCTCGCCTACTTCGCGCAAACCGCGACGCTCATCGTCTTCGCGCTCTCGTACAACCTGCTGCTCGGCGAAACCGGCCTGCTCTCTTTCGGGCACGCCGTATATTCGGGCCTCGGCGCGTTCGCCGCCGCGCACGTGTTCAATCGTTTCGGCGTGCCGTTGCCGCTTCTGCCGCTGATCGGCGGATGCGTCGCAATGCTCGTCGCGGTCGTCTTCGGCGCGATCTCCACGCAGCGCGCGAGCACGCCCTTTGCGATGATCACGCTCGGCATCGGCGAACTCGTCGCTGCGTGCGTGTGGCTCGTGCCGGGATGGTTCGGCGGCGAGGGCGGCGTGACGATCGATCGCGCAAGCGGGCCGCCGTTGTTCGCGTGGACCTTCGGGCCGTTGCGCGAGGCGTATGGGTTGATCGCGTGCTGGTGCGTCGTGGCCGCGCTCGCGATGTTCGTCTTCTCGCGCACGCCGCTGTGCCGGCTCGCCAACGCCGTGCGCGACAATCCCGCGCGCGCGGCGGCGATCGGCTTCGCGCCTGCGGGCGTGCGCTTGCGCATGCTCGTCGTGTCGGCGTTCTTTGCGGGCATCGCGGGCGTATTGGCGTTGATCAACGTCGAGCTGGTGTCGGCGGAAAGCGTGAGCCTCGCGCGCTCGACGAGCGTGCTGGTCGCGACGGTCATCGGCGGCGCGGGCACGTTCTTCGGGCCGGTTGCGGGCGCCGTGCTGCTGACGTTCTTCAGCGTCGCCGTGGCCAACGTGAGCGCCGCATGGCCGATGTATCTCGGACTCTTCTTCATGTGGGTGGTCGTCGCTGCGCCGGACGGCATCGCGGGCCTGTTGCGCCGCGATGTGCGGACGCTGTGTATCGGCTTGTTGAGTGCCGTCGCGTGGGGAATCGCGGTGGTCGTCGTCGTGGAGACGCTTTACGCGCGCCAGAGCGATTCGGCCGCGTTGCCGCGTGCGGCGTGGCTCGTCGCGCTGCCGTGCGCGGCGTTCGGTCTGTGGCTCGCGCGCCGCATGAGGCTTAAGCGATGAACGCGGCGCTCGAACTGCACGGCATCGTCAAACGCTTCGGCGCGACGCGCGTGTTGCGCGGCGTCGATCTGCACGTCGCGCAGGGCGAGCGGCATGCGCTCATCGGTCCGAACGGCGCGGGCAAGTCCACGCTCTTCGATCTGATCTCGGGACGCACGCGGCCGGACGAAGGGCGTATCGTCGCGGGCGGCATCGACGTGACGGGCAAGCCGCCGCAGCGCGTATCGCGTACGCTCGCGCGCAGCTTTCAGACGACGAGCGTGTTCGGCGGCCTGTCCGTGCTCGACAATCTGCGTTGCGCGGCGCTGGGCGCTGCATCGTCGCGCTGGATCGATCGATGGCTGCCGTCGCGACACATCGACGAACGCGCCCGCGCGATGCTCGATGCAATCGGTCTTGCCGATCGCGCCGACGAACCCGCCGCGCGCCTGGCTTATGCGGAGCAGCGCGCGCTCGATCTCGGCATCGCGCTCGCGACCGACGCGCCGCTCATCCTGCTCGACGAACCCACCGCCGGCATGAATCGCGCGGAAGCGGCGCGCGCGCTCGCGTTGATTCGCGCGACGACGGAAGGCCGCACGCTGCTCGTCATCGAGCACGATATGGACGCCGTGTTCGGCCTCGCCGACCGCATCTCGGTGCTCGTGCAAGGGCGCGTGATCGCCACCGGCACACCCGAATACATACGCGCGAACCGCGCCGTGCAGGAAGCCTATCTCGGCGGAGTGGCGCCATGAGCGGGCCATTGCATATCGAGGATTTGCGCGCCTGGTACGGCGCCGCGCAAGTGCTGCACGGCGTGAATCTGCGCATCGAAGAAGGCGAGGCGGTCGCGCTCGTCGGCCGCAACGGCTCGGGGCGTTCGACCCTCGCGAAGGCCATCATGGGCCTCGTGCGATGCGCGGGCGATCTGCGTTACGGCGACGTGCAGCTCGTCGGCTTGCGGCCGTATCGCATTGCGCGGCTGGGTATCGGCTACGTGCCCGAAACGCGCGACGTGTTTCCCGCGCTGACGGTGCGCGAGAACCTCGCGCTCGGCGAGCGCGCAGGCACGCGCTTCACGCCCGACGATGCATACCGGCTGTTTCCCGTGCTCGAAGAACGTGCGTCGGTGAAAGCGGGCGCGCTATCGGGCGGCGAGCAGCAGATGTTGGCGCTCGCGCGAACGCTGGCGGGCGACCCGTCGCTCGTTGTCATCGACGAACCCGGCGAAGGGCTCGCGCCGCAAGTGCTCGCGCAAGTGGGCGCGTGTCTCGCGATGCTGCGCGAACGCGGCGTTTCGATGCTGCTGATCGAAGAACGGCTGACCATCGCGCGCATGCTCGAAGCGCGCGTCGCCGTGATGGGACACGGCGCGATTCAGTTCGATGGCACGCTCGCGGCGCTTCAACACAACGAGCGCGTCATGCGCGAATGGCTCTCCGTGGGATAGCGCGAAACGTCAGGTCTTGTTGTCACGCTCCATGATCCACTCGTGCTTCGGATCGTTCTTGAAGTGCCACGTGCGCTTGCTGCCCGCCATCACGTTCAGATAATAGTTGTCGTAGCCATACGGCACGACGACCGGATGATAGCCGCGCGGCACCATCACCACATCGTGATTCTCGACGGCCATGGTTTCGTCGAGATCGCGCTCATCGGTATAGACGCGCTGAAACGCGAAGCCCTGCGGCGGATCGAGCCTGTGGTAATACGTCTCTTCAAGCGAACTCTCGACCGGCACGTTGTCCTGATCGTGCTTGTGCGGCGGATAGCTCGACGCATGGCCGCCCGGCGTGCGCACTTCCACGACGAGCAGCGACTCGGCGGCTTCGGTCTGCGGAAGAATGTCGCACACGTAGCGCGTATTCGCGCTTTTGCCGCGCGTCGAACGCTTCATTTGCGACGGCTCGATGAGACGCGGCGGATACATGCCCGTCGCGGGCGCGCTCGCCACGCCGATTTCCGCATCGCGTTCGGCGCGCACGATCGCGGCGAGCTTCGGCGGCACATAGACCGCATAGGGCGCGGCGTCCTCGAACACGCTGTCGCGCGTGCCGATCGACGGCCAGTGTTCATCGCCGGCCTCGACACTCACCGTGCCCGTCAGCACGACGATGCAGCTTTCGCGATCCGCGTCGTACACATGCAGGACATCGCCCGCATTCAGACGATATGCCGCGAAGCCGACGTGCCTCCAGCACGCGGACTCGGGTGTCACGCGCGCGATGGTCTGGCCTTCGCGCGATGCCTTCACTAACAGGCTCATGCCGCCTCCTTAAAGGTTCCGTCGACGAGCGCGCGCAATGTGCGATAGCCCTTGTCGGCGTAGGCATAGCTCGGCGCGATCACCGGATCCTGCTCCGCTTCCACGACGAGCCAGCCGTTGTAATCATGCTGCGCGAGACACGCGACAATGCCCGGATAGTCGATGACGCCATCGCCCGGCACGGTGAACGCGCCGTTGATGACCGCATCGAGAAAACTCCAGTTGCGATTGCGCGCGAGTTTCACGATCTCCGGGCGCACGTCCTTGCAATGCACATGGCACACGCGCGCGATATGTTGCTTGAGCACGGTGAGCGCATCGCCGCCGGCGAAGGTGATGTGGCCCGCATCGAACAGCAGGCCGACTGCATCGCCGGTGAGCGCCATCAGGCGATCGACATCGGCCGGCGTTTCGACATACGCGCCCATATGATGATGATAGGCGACGCGCACGCCGCGCGAGAGCGTGTATTCGGCGAAGCGGTTCAGACGCTCGGCGTACTCGTTCCAGCGCGCATCGGAGAAGAAGCGCGGACGCTGATAGAGCGGCCGCGGCGCGCCCTGAATCGAATCGGCGACTTCGCCATAGACCATCACGGTTGCGCCGTTCTGCGCGAGCAGATCGAGATGCGGGCCGACTGCTTCGATTTCTTCTTCCGCGCTGCGTGCCGCGAGCCTGCCGGAATACCAGCCCGACACCAGCGCGAGATCGTATTGCGCGAGCAAGGTCTTCAGCGCCTGCGGTTCGCGCGGAAACTTGTTGCCGAGCTCGAAACCTTCATAGCCGATCTGCCTGCCTTCGGTGAGCGCGGTAGACAGAGGCGTCTCCCCGCCGAGCGAGGGCAGATCGTCGTTCATCCATGACAACGGGTTGATGCCGATGCGGACATTCAAGGACATGTCGAATCCTCATGCATTATCTGGAATCTTCGGAACGCGCCCGGATTGCGCGCTCATACGCTTCACGGGCGACCACGACCGCCGCGCGCTCCGACACTTCGGGCACGGCCACTTCCCACCACCATCCGCCTTCTTCGGTCGGACGCGCGGGATCGGTGTCGATCGAAATAAGGTAGCTGCGATCGGCCGCGCGTGCGCGTTGCATGGCGGCCTGCAATTCGCCGATGTTCGCCACGTGCTCCGACAATGCGCCGAGCGCGCGCGCGTGCATCGCGAAATCGATCTGCGGCGCACCGGGCGCGCCTTGTTTGCAATCGTCGATGAGATTGTTGAACGGCGCGCCGCCGCAAGCCTGTTGCAGCCGATTGATGCAGCCGAAGCCGCGATTGTCGAGCAACACGACGATCAGCTTCGCGCCCAGCATGACGGAACTCGCGAGTTCGCTGTTCATCATCAGATAGCTGCCGTCGCCGACGATCACAATCACTTCGCGCTCCGGCCGCGCGAGCTTCACGCCCAGTCCGCCAGCAATTTCATAGCCCATGCACGAGTAGCCGTATTCGACGTGATAGCCTCCCGGCGCGCTCGTGCGCCAGAGCTTCTGCAAGTCGGCGGGCAGCGTGCCGGCCGCGCATACGACGATGTCGTTCTGCGGCGATGCATCGTCCGAACGCTGCACTGCCCCGATCACATCGGCTTCGCGCGGCAAAACGCCATCGGCGACGGGGGTGTTCGTCACGTGCGCCACGGTCTCGCGCCATTCGTTCGCGAGGCGGTGTGCGCGCGTCGTCCATTGCGGCGATGCGCGCCAGTCGCCGAGCGCCTCCGACAACGCATCGATCGCGGCGTGCGCATCCGCTTCGACGGCGACGGCGTGCTGTTTCAAAACATCGAACGAATTGGCATTGATCGCGACGAGCCGCGCCTGCGTGAACAACGTGTTCGATCCGGTCGTGAAGTCCTGCAGACGCGTGCCGACGGCGAGCACGCCGTCGCTTGCATGCGCGAGTTCGTTGGCCGCCGAGCTGCCCGTCACGCCGATGCCGCCGACGTTCAACGCATCGTCCCACGCGAGCGCGCCTTTGCCCGCCTGCGTCTCGGCCACGGGAATGCCGTGCTTGTGCGCGAACTTGCGCAACGCGTCCGTGGCGAGCCCGTAAAGCACGCCGCCGCCCGAGACGATCAGCGGCTCGCGCGCTTCGCGCAGCGTCGCGGCAGCGCGTTCGATGTCGCGCGGCACCGGCGCGGGCGCATGAAACTCGACGACGCGGGGCGCGAAGAACGAAGCGGGGTAATCGTAGGCCATCGCCTGCACGTCCTGCGGCAGCGCGAGCGTGACGGGGCCGCACAGCGCCGCATCGGTGAGCACGCGGATCGCGCGCGGCAACGCGGACAGCAACTGCGCGGGATGCACGATGCGATCGAAGTAGCGCGACACGGCCTTCAGCGCATCGTTCGCGGAGACGCCGCCGTCATGGCCGTCCTCGACTTGTTGCAGCACCGGGTCCGGCGCGCGCGACACGAAGATATCGCCCGGCAGCAACAGCACCGGTAGACGATTCACATGCGCGAGCGCGGCCGCCGTCACGAGATTGGTCGCGCCCGGACCGATGGACGTCGTCACCGCCATCATGCGGCGCCGCATGTGCGCCTTCGCATACGCGATCGCGCTGTGCGCCATCGCCTGCTCGTTGTGCGCGCGATACGTCGGCAGTTCCTCGCGATATCGATAAAGCGCCTCGCCGATGCCCGCGACATTGCCATGCCCGAAGATCGCGAACACGCCGCCGAACAGCGGCTCGCCGTGTTCCGTGCGCAGCGCCGCGAGATAGCGCACGATGGCCTGCGCGGCGGTGAGCCGGACGGTCGCGTCCGCACGCGCTGGTTGTTGCGCTTGCGGCTGCGTTTGCATTGCACGCTGGTTCATGCGGCCTGCTCCTGTCTTGCGTGGATGGAATCGGCGGACGCGTCCCGCGATGCACGCGCGTCGCGCCATGCGCCGATCAGCGCTTCGAACGTGCGGCGCACGCGCGCGATCAGTTCGCGGTCATCGATCTCGTTGGCGAGCCACGCCTGGCTCGGCTCATGAAAGATCGTGCGCCCGACCGTGAAGCCCCTGCATGTCTTCGACGATGCCGCCGCGCGAAAGCCCTCGCGCAACTGCTCGACGCCCGCGGACAATCCCAGCAGCACGACGCCGCGGCAATACGGATCGCGCTCGGCAATCAGCGCGTCGATCGCTTGCCATTGCTGCGCGCTCATCGGTTCGAGCTTCCACCATTCCGGATAGATGCCGAGGTTGTAGAGACGCTTCAACGCGCGATACACGGTGTCGTCCTCGACGGGCGGACCGTTCTTCGGCACGATCACTTCGAGCAGCAGTTCGTTGCCGCTTTCCTGCGCGGCATCGTAGAGCGCGCGCAATTGCGCTTCCTGTTCGAGCCGCAGTTCATGCGGATGATCGGGGTGATACTGCACGAGGCATTTGGCGACCTGTTCGCGCGGCCACGCGATGAGCGTCGTGCCAATCGAGCGGCCATGATCGAACTGAAGCGGCAGCGATCCCGGCAACTCGACCGGACGCCCGACCCACCAGCCGCGGCCCGTCGCCGCGTTCAACGCATCCTGTCCGTAGCGATCGTCGATCAACACGCCGATGCGTCCGTCGAGCCCGAGTTCCTTTTCCGTCTGCGCAACGGCCTCGACGAACAGATTCTTCAGCGTCGCGATACGCGCTTCGCTCGCACCGGTCTGCTGCGCGAGATCGAAGAACTGGTTGCGATGATCGAACGCGAAGCCCAGCACTTCATGCCATTGCTTTCGATTCGGACTGACACGATGCAGCCGTGCGAGCTTCGCATCGAGATCGGGACGGCGCATGCGCGCGGGATCTTCTTTCGCGGCGGCGAGGAAGTAATCGAGTTCGGCGGGCGTGGGCATCGCGGGTGCGCAGCCGTGCCGCGACACGACCAGCGCACCGCATGCATTCGCCGCGCGCGCGCAGGCGTCCAGCGGCTCGTCGCGCAGCCATCCCGACAGAAAGCCTGACGCAAACGCGTCGCCCGCGCCGAGCACATTGAGCACCTCCACTTCGACGCCGCCGTGCACCGGCGCATCGTCGATGGAGGCGGGCACCGCGCCTTCGATGATCGAGCAGCCGAGCGGTCCGCGCTTCACGACGAGCGTGGCGTTCGTGACCCGGCGCACCATGGCGAGCGCATCGACGAGATGCTCCTTGCCGCCCGCGATACGAAACTCCTCTTCGGTGCCGATCACGAGATCGATCAGCGGCAGAATGCCCTGCAAGTGCGCGGTGACGCCTTCGTTCGCGACGAAACGCGTCTCGCCATCCGCCTTGCCGGTGAGCCCCCACAGCACGGGCCGATAATCGATGTCGAGTATCGTGCGCACGCCGTTGCGCCGCGCGTATTCCAGCGCGCGCCGGCTCGTGCGGTTCACCTGTTCGGTGGAGAAGTGCGTGCCGGTAATGAGCAGCGCCTTCGAAGACGCGATATACGCTTCGTCGAAGTCGCTTTCGTCGACAGCCATGTCCGCGCAGTTCTCGCGATAGAACACGAGCGGGAACGTGTCGCGGTCTTCGAGCCCGAGCAAGACGAGCGCCGTCAGCCGTTCGGGATCGATGCGCACGTGGCTCACGTCGCAGCCTTCGCGCGCGAGCGTCTCCGTGAGAAAACGGCCCATGTGATCGTTGCCGACGCGCGCGAGCATCGACGAATCGAGCCCGAGACGCGCGCAGCCGAACGCGATGTTCGCCGACGATCCGCCGAGATACTTCGCGAACGTCGAGACATCTTCGAGCCGCGCGCCGACTTGCTGCGCGTACAGATCGACGGCGAGGCGCCCGAGGCACACGATATCGCGCGTGCGGTCCGGGGCAAAACGAGAGGTGGTCAATGGTGTCATGCTGGATAGTCCTCAGATCGTCGCGCCTTCGAGTTCGCTCATCATCTGCTGCATTTCGGCGCCGCCCGCCATCATGTCGAGCACTTCGTTCTTGCTGATGTTGTCCTTCGTGAAGGTGCCCATCGAGCGGCCGCGATTGAGCAGCGTGAACGAATCGCCGATTGGATAAGCGTGATGCACGTTGTGCGTGATGAAGATCACCGAGATGCCTTTCTCGCGCGCCTTGTGAATCAGCTTGAGCACGTTGAAGCTCTGCTTCACGCCGAGCGCGGCGGTCGGTTCGTCGAGGATCAGCACGCGTGCGCCGAAGTGGATCGCGCGGGCAATCGCGAGACATTGCTTCTCGCCGCCGGACATCGTGCCGATCGGCTGATGCGGATCGCGCACGTTGATGCCCATTTCCGCGAGCTTGGCGCGTGAGGTCTCAGCGGCGAGATCGAGGTCCATCACGCTAAAGAGGCCGAAGCGTTTCTTCTGCGGCTCGCGGCCCATGAAGAAATTGCGCGCGACGGACAAGAGCGGCACGAGCGCGAGATCCTGATACACGGTCGCGATGCCGAGATCGAGCGCTTCTTTGGGCGAATCGAAATGCACGGGCGCGCCATCGACGAGATAGTCGCCGGAAGAGGGCTGATGCACGCCCGCCAGCGTCTTGATGAGCGTGGACTTGCCCGCGCCGTTGTCGCCCAGAAGGCAATGCACTTCGCCGCGCTTCAGGCGCAACGTGACGCCGTTCAGCGCGATCACCTTGCCGAAGAACTTGCTGACGTTTTCGAGTGCGAGGATGTTGTCGTCGTTCATGTCGGTTCTCCGCTTGCCTTATTGAGCCTGTGACACGCGACGGCGCACATAGTGGTTGAAGAGCACGGCGATCAGCAGCATCACGCCAAGGAACACGCGGAACCAGTCCGAACTCACGTTCGTATAGGTGATGCCGATCTGCACCACGCCGAAGATCAGCGCGCCGAAGCATGCGCCGACTACCGAGCCGTAGCCGCCCGTCAGCAGCGTGCCGCCGATGACCGCCGCGATGATCGCTTCGAACTCTTTCTGCAAGCCGCGATCCGCCGCCGCCGAACCGATGTCGCACACTTGCAGCACGGCGAAGAGACACGAGCAGAACGCGGTCAGTACGAACAGCGAGATCTTTACGCGCTTGACCGGCACGCCGACGTTCTTCGCTGCCGTGGCGTCGCCGCCGACCGCGAGAATCCAGTTGCCGTAGCGTGTCTTGGCGAGCACGAACGCGCCCACTGCGGCGAGCGCGAACCACCAGATGATGACCTTCGGAATGCCCGGCACGAGCGGCTCGCCGCTGTCGAGCAGCTTGCCGATGCCCATGTGCGCGAGCCAGTTGAACAAGCCGTGCAACGCGACCCCATGAAACAGCGCGTTGGTGATCGGATCGTTCTGCGCGAGGTCGCCGACGCCGGAGATGATCGTGCGGTCCGCGAACATGATCGACAGCGCGAGCGTCAGGCCGCGCAGGATGAACAGAAACGCGAGCGTGACGATGAACGACGGCAGGCGCGTGCGCATCACGAGATAGCCGTTCAGCGCGCCGAGCAGCATCGAGCAGCCGAACGCGAAGAGAATCGACAGTGAGATCGGCCAGTGGAAGTAGACCGAGGGCAGCGCGACCATCATGCCGGCGAAGCCGATCATCGAGCCGATCGACAGATCGAATTCGCCCGCGATCATCAAGAGACATGCGCCCACCGCGAGCAGGCCGAGATAGGCCGCGACTTGCGACCAGTTCATCACGCCGTCGAGATTGAACATGCCCGACGAGCCCGCGCCGAAACCGAACACGATGAACACGAGCACCGTGCCGGAAATTGCCGCGAATTCCGGGCGATTCAGCAAGTGACCGAACCACGATTGCTGGCGCACGCGCTCGTCCGACGGTTTGGCCGCGTCAGGCGTTTCGGTGTTGTCCTGCTGCGGATTCACGTGAGGAGGATAGTGCTTGCCGGCTACGCCCATGATTGCTCCTTGAGACTCGATATGACGATATTCGATGCAGTACCGATGTGCGCGCTCCCGCCGCGTCCGCGAACGGACGCAGCAGTACGCAATGAACATTGATAAAAGCGGGCGGCGCTAAGCAGGTTGCACTAAGCAGTGGTGCACTAAGCAGGCTGAACTAAGCAGGCCGCCCCAAGAAGGTCACGCCGCGATCAACGATATTGACCGGCGTATTTCTGGACCTTGTCGAGATTTTCTTTGGTGATGAAACCCGGACCGGAACGGATGTTCTTCGGCCCATACGACGGCTGCAGTCCGTAGGTTTCGAGGCGCGCCTTGAACTTGGGATTCGCCTCAAGAATCTGGCGGATCTTCGCCGGATCGGTCGTGTGTTCCTTCTTCACGATCGCAAGCACGGCCACCGGAATATAGCCTTGCAGATACGGCTGCTGATCGATCGCGAACTTGATCGTGCCGTCCTTGATCCCCTTCGCGATGTCGTCGGAGAAGTCGAAGGTCACGAAATAGATCTTGTTTTGCAGGCCCATTTGCGTCACGGCCTTGAGCGTCGCGGAGGCGGGCGTCGGTCCGAGCGTGAGGATCGCGCCCGTGTCCGGATGGTTGCGCAGATAGGCCGAGACCTTCGATTGAATCTCGGTCGGGTCCTGTCCCGAATCGATCGTCGAGGCCTTGTAGTCGATGCCGAGCGCATCGGCGAAACCCTTGCAGCGGTCGAACGAAACGGTGTTCGTCGCGATGTGATTCACGCACAGGAACGACTTCACGCCCGCGGCCTTGGCTTTCTCGCCCGCCGCCTTGCCCGCGACATACTCCGGCTGGCCGACATGCATGATCGCGCCGAGTTGCGCGCTCTGTTCCTCGGTGCCGGAGTTGATCGTCACGAGCGGAATCTTCTTCGCGGTGACCTTGTTGAGCGCGCTCTTCAGCACGTCGAAATCGGCGATGGTGGTGATGACGCCATCGTAGTTGCGCGCGGCGGCCTGCTCGATCAGACGCGACATATCCGCGATGTCGCCGTTCGGCGGATTGCGATAGTCGGTCTGGACGTTGAAGTCCTCATCCGCCTGCTTGATCGCGTTCTTGATGGTGTTCCACCACGAATCCGAGTCCGGAGCGTGGCTGATCAGCACGAACTTCGCGTCGGGCGCCGCCTGTGCGGGACTCGCCGCGATCAACGCTGCGCTGCACAACGCAGTAGCAGCCACCAGCGCGCGCAGCGCGGCCCGACCGTTACGAATGGTCATTGTCTCCACCTATCTCGGTTTGTAGTTTGATGTGATGGTTTCGCGAGCCGCCGCCGCGTTCGAGTGAGTCGATACATTCGGCGCCGTGCTCAGGACCAAGAGTAGGTCAGTTTTCCGCCGTCTGCAATAGAAATTTCATGCGTTCGGCAAATGGAAAATACATTCCAATTTTCTTGCGGCCTTCCTATAATCGGTTCCACGGCGCCCGTCACGGAGCGCGCAACAGAACGAGCCTGAAATGGATGAAACCAGCACCGAAGTGCAGAGCGTCGATGAGTTGATGCAACGGATCACCGACGCATACGACTCGCTGCCGCGCCAGTTGAAGAGCGTTGCGACCTACATCGAGCAGCATCGCTCAAGCGTGATGATGGATCGCACCGCCGACATCGCCAGCGCGTGCGGCGTGCATGCGTCGGCAGTCGTGCGCTTCGCGCAGCGCTTCGGTTTCTCCGGCTTCTCCGATCTGCAGGCGGTGTTCAGGCAGGCGTACGCGGGCGGCGGCGGCTCGCAGCAGAGCTATCAGCAGCGCATCCGCAAGCTCATCGACGAGAAGGCGGGCGAAGCGTCGGGCGTGTCGGTGGCGCGCGAGTTCATCGCGGCGAGCCGCACGGGTCTCGACGAACTGGAAGCCGGTCTCGACAACGAACAGTTCGAAGCCGCCGTCGACATGCTCTCGCAGGCCGAGAACATCTATGTGGTCGGCGTGCGCCGCTCGTTTCCGGTGGCGAGCTACATCGTCTATGCGTTGCAGCACACGCGTAAGCGCGTGCATCTGCTGTCGGGCATCGGCGGCATGATCCGCGAGCAGGTCCGCAGCGTGAAGAAGGGGGACGTGGTGGTCGCGATCAGCTTCGCGCCCTACGGCAAGGAGACGCAGTATTGCGTGCGCGCCGCGCAGCATCATGGCGCGGCCACCCTCGTCATCACCGATAGCCAGCTTTCGCCGCTCGCGCGTCACGCGAGCACGAGTCTGTTCGTGAAGGAGGGCAGCGCGTTCGCGTTCCGCTCGCTCACGAGCACCATTTGCCTGTGCCAGGCGTTGTTCATCGCGCTCGCGTACCGGCTTGAGTTGAACGTCGAAGAATCCAAGGAGACAGGTGGCTATGACGATTGATGTGGCAGTGTTCGGCGCAGGGCGCATCGGCAAGATTCACGCGGCCAATCTCGCGCGCCAGCCGGGCGTGCGCCTGAAATACGTGGTCGATGTGAATCGCGAGGCGGCTGCCGCGCTTGCGGCCTTGTACGGCGCCCAGGTCGCCGATGTCGACGGCGCGATGGGCGATGCCGCCATCGGCGCGACGGTCGTGTGTTCGAGCACGGACACGCATGCGGACCTGATCCTTGCATCGGCGGCGCAGAAGAAGCACGTGTTCTGCGAGAAGCCCGTCGATCTCGCGTTGAACCGGGCGCGCGCCTGCGCGGATGCGGTGGCGAAGGCGGGCGTCGTCTGCATGATCGGGTTTCAGCGCCGCTTCGATCCGACGTTCTCCGCGCTGAAGGCGCGCATCGATGCGGGCGAGATCGGCGAGCCGGAAATGCTGGTCGTGACGAGCCGCGATCCGGGCGCGCCGCCGGTCGAGTACATCAGGCATTCGGGCGGCATCTTCAAGGACATGCTGATCCACGATTTCGACATCTTCCGCTGGATTCTCGACGACGAAGCCGACACGCTGCACGCGACCGGCAGTTGCCTGTCCGATCCGGCGATTGCCGAGGCGGGCGATATCGATTCGACCGCGGTGACGATCCGCACGAAGCGCGGGCGTCTGTGCCAGATCAACACGGCGCGTCGCTCGGGCTACAGCTACGATCAGCGTTTCGAAGTGCTCGGCGGCGCGGGCATGCTGCAGGCGGGCAACGTGCGGCCCACGGAGGTCACGGCCTATTCGACCAAAGCCGTCTCGAACGACGTGCCCGAGGCGTTCTTCCTGGAACGCTATCGCGCGGCGTATGCGGCGGAAATCGCGCATTTCTTCGACGCGGTGAACCACGGCAAGCCGGTCCGCACGACGGTCGCGGACGGTTTGAAGGCGCTGGAACTGGCCGAGGCCGCGACGCTGTCGTGGCGCGAGCAGCGCATCGTCCGTCTAGGGGAGAATGCCTGATGAGCACGGTGCGCTTCGGTATCGTCGGATTGGGCAGGCTCGGGCGCCGTCATGCCGAGAATCTCGCGTGGCACGTGCCGGGCGCGAAGCTCGTCGCGGCGTGCAGCCCCGTGCAGGAAGAGCGCGACTGGGCGCGGCAGCACTGGCCCGAACTCGCGCTCCATGCAGACTACGACGCGTTGCTCGCGGACCCGTCCGTCGACGCGGTCTGGCTCGTCACGCCCACTTCGCTGCATGCGCGGCAGATCATCGCCGCGTTGCGCGCGGGCAAGCATGTCTTCTGCGAGAAGCCGCTGTCGCTCGATCTCGCCGAATGCGATGCCGTGATCGACGAGCACGCGCGTCATCCGCATCTGCATGTGATGATCGGTTTCGTGCGCCGCTTCGATGCGAGTTATCGCGACGCGTTCGACAGTGTCGCCGCGGGCGCAATCGGCCGGCCGTTCATGGTGCGATCGCAGACCTGCGACAAGAACGATCCCGATGGCTTCTTCGTGCGATTCGCGCCGACTTCGGGCGGCCTCTTTCTCGATTGCAGCGTGCACGACATCGATCTCGCGCGCTGGCTGCTCGGCAATCCGCGCCCGAAGCGCGTGTATGCGAGCGGCACCATCGCGATTCACGAAGGTTTGCGCGAGTGCGGCGATATCGACAATGGCGTGGGCACCATCGAGTTCGAAGACGGGCGGCTTGCGGTGCTGTACGCATCGCGCACGATGGCGCACGGCCACGACACGCAGACGGAAGTGATCGGCACGGCGGGCGCGTTGTCGGTCGGGCGCAATCCGCGCGCGAACCGCGTCGAGATCGCCGATGCGCACGGCATGCGCAACGCGTGCACGCCGACGTTCTTCGAGCGTTTCGAAGACGCGTTTTTGCGCGAGGCGCGCGCGTTCGTGGCGCTGCTCGTCGACGGCAAGCCGACCGGCCTCACGCTGGATGACGCGCGGGAAGCGACGCGCATCGGGATCGCGTTGCGGCGGGCGTATGAGAGCGGGGCCGCGGTGGAGTTGTGAACGCTGCGTTAAAATCGAACTTCCGCACAAGCGTAATCACAAGCGCAATCCCACCAGGCACACGGAAGGTTCAAACGCGATGGAAGTTCACAAGGAAGTCGACGCGCGCGGGCTCAACTGCCCGTTGCCGATTTTGCGGGCGAAGAAAGCGCTTGCCGATATGACGAGCGGTCAGATTTTGAAGGTACTCGCAACCGATCCCGGATCGCAACGCGATTTCGCGGCGTTCGCAAGACAGACCGGCAATGAGATCGTCGAGGCGACGTCGCAGGACAAGGTATTCGTCTTCCTGATGCGTCGCCGTTAAACGCCGCGAAGCCGTCGCCAAAAACAAAATGCCCGTCACACAGCGTGACGGGCATTTTTTTATCGCAAGCCTTAAATCGGCGCCTTAAGCCTGAAGCATCAGCCTTCCAGAACCGGCGAACGCGTGCGCAGATATTCCTCGAAGTCCTTGGCCACTTCCGGATGGCGCAGCGCGAATTCCACCGTCGCCTTCAGATAGCCGAGCTTGCTGCCGCAATCGAAACGCGTGCCGTGGTACTTGTACGCGAGCACTTGCTCGTCCGACAGCAGCGATTGAATCGCGTCCGTCAGTTGCAGTTCGCCGCCCGCGCCGGGCTTGAGCGCGCGGATGTGATCGAAGACGCGCGGCTTGAGCACATAGCGCCCGACCACGCCCAGATTCGACGGCGCAACGGCCGGTTCCGGCTTCTCGACGATACCCGACAGCTTGAAGATGTTGTCTTCCCACTCCTTGCCGTCGATCACGCCGTACGACTTCGACTCTTCCGCCGGAATCTCTTCGACGCCGATCACCGAGCTGTGATAGTGGTCGAACACTTCGATCATCTGCGACATGACGGGCGGCTTGCCGTACAGCAAGTCGTCCGCGAGGATCACGGCGAACGGGTTGTCGCCGACGAGCTTTTCCGCGCACAGCACCGCGTGACCGAGCCCGAGCGCCTCGGCCTGACGCACATAAAAGCAGTCCACGTGACTCGGCTTGATGCTGCGCACGAGTTCGAGCAGCTTCTGCTTGCCGCGGGCCTCGAGTTCCGCTTCGATCTCATAGGACTTGTCGAAGTGATCTTCGATGGCGCGCTTGCTGCGCCCGGTGACGAAGATCATCTCGGTAATGCCGGCCGCCATCGCTTCCTCGACCGCGTATTGAATCAGCGGCTTGTCCACGACTGGCAGCATTTCCTTCGGGCTGGCCTTGGTCGCGGGAAGAAACCGCGTGCCCAGACCCGCGACGGGAAAAACCGCTTTGGTAACTTTTAGCATGTGATAACCCTGATCCTCTTAATCATTTAGAACGTCGAGACGACTTGGGGCGCACCGATTTGTTTCGAACCCCAATTCAGGCGGGCAGACGCAATAACTGGGCCTGAAGCTTCTCGATGGTGGTGGCATATTCTGCCAGTCTTTTCCGCTCCTGTTCAACGACAGCCGCCGGCGCTTTTGAAACAAAACTCTCATTACCGAGCTTGGCGTTACATTTGGTAATTTCGGCGTTCAAACGATCCACTTCCTTGGTGAGGCGCTCGCGTTCGGCGGCCACATCGATCTCGACCTTCAGCACGAGTTTGTTCGTGCCGACGATCGCGACCGGCGCGCCGTGCGCTTCCTTATCGAGGGCGGATTCGTCGTCGATGATCTTCACGTCGGACAGACGCGCGAGCGCGGCGACGTACGGCGCGAACGCGGTGAGACGCGCCGCGTCGCCGTGTGCGAGCAACGGCACCTTCACCGCGGGCGACAGATTCATTTCGCCACGCAGATTACGACATGCATCGATGACGGTTTTCAGTTCGGACGCCCACTGTTCCGCGGCCTCGTCGATTTTCTTAGGCTCGGCGCGCGGGTAGGGCTGCGTCATGATCGACACGTCGCGCGCGGTTGCGCCCGCCGGGTACGCGTCGGTGAGCGGCGCCACTTTTTGCCAGAGCGCTTCCGTGATGAACGGAATGATCGGGTGCGCGAGGCGCAGCACGGTTTCGAGCACGCGCAGGAGCGTGCGGCGCGTTGCGGTCTGCTGTTCCGGCGTGCCGGTCTGGATCTGCACCTTCGCGAGTTCCAGATACCAGTCGCAGTATTCGTCCCAGACGAACTTGTAAATGGCGCTCGCGACGTTGTCGAAACGATAATCCGCGAAACCCTTCTCGACTTCCGCTTCCGTGCGCTGCAGGAGCGACACGATCCAGCGGTCGGCCTGCGAGTAGTCCGTATAGCCGCCCGGGCCGCAATCGCCCGGCTTACATGCGTTGGGATTGGCGAAACCGCAATCGTGGCCTTCGCAGTTCATCAGCACGAAGCGCGTGGCGTTCCACAGCTTGTTGCAGAAGTTGCGATAACCCTCGCAGCGCGCGAGATCGAAATTCACGTTGCGGCCGAGCGTGGCCATCGATGCCATCGTGAAGCGCAGCGCGTCCGTGCCGAAAGACGGAATGCCCTCGGGGAATTCCTTGCGCGTTTTCTTCTCGATCTGCGCGGCGGCCTTTGGATTCATGAGGCCCGTGGTGCGCTTCGCGACCAGCGATTCGAGGTCGATGCCATCCACGATATCGATCGGGTCGAGCGTGTTGCCCTTGCTCTTCGACATCTTCTGGCCTTCGGCGTCGCGCACGAGGCCGTGCACATAGACGGTGTGAAAAGGCACCTTGCCGGTGAAATGCGTGGTCATCATCACCATCCGGGCGACCCAGAAGAAGATGATGTCGAAGCCCGTCACGAGCACGGAAGAGGGCAGGAACGCCTGCAATTCCTTCGTCTCGTTCGGCCAGCCGAGCGAGGAGAACGGCACGAGCGCGGACGAGAACCACGTGTCGAGCACGTCGTCGTCGCGACGGAGCGGGCCTTGATAGCCTTGCGCGTCGGCTTCGGCGCGTGCTTCTTCTTCCGTCTTCGCGACGAAGATTTCGCCGTTCGCGCCGTACCACGCGGGAATCTGATGGCCCCACCACAACTGACGCGAGATGCACCAGTCCTGAATGTTTTCGAGCCACTGATAGTAAGTCGTGGTCCAGTTCTCGGGCACGAACTTGATCTGACCGCTGCGCACGACGTCGAGCGAGGTTTCGGTGATCGACTTGCCCGGATTGAACGTGCCTTCGGGCGCGGCCTTGCTCATCGCGACGAACCATTGATCGGTGAGCATCGGCTCGATGACCACGTTCGTGCGGTCGCCGCGCGGCACCATCAGCTTGTGCGGCTTGACGGATTCGAGCAGGCCGAGCGCTTCCAGATCCTGCACGACCACTTTTCGCGCTTCGAAGCGGTCCATGCCGCGATATTTCTCGGGCGCGTTGTCGTTGATCTTGGCGTCGAGCGTGAGGATTTCGATCTGCGGCAGCTTGTGACGCTGCCCGACCGCGTAGTCGTTGAAGTCGTGCGCGGGCGTGACCTTCACGACGCCCGTGCCGAATTCGCGATCGACGTAGTCATCCGCGATGACCGGAATCTCGCGATCGCACAGCGGCAGCACGACCGTCTTGCCGATGAGATGCTGATAACGCTCGTCGTCCGGATGCACCATTACCGCGACGTCGCCGAGCATGGTTTCCGGGCGCGTGGTGGCAACCGTGAGATGTCCCGAGCCATCCGGCAGCGGATACTGGATATGCCACAGGCTGCCGTTCTCTTCCTCGCTCACCACTTCGAGATCGGACACGGCGGTGCCGAGCACCGGGTCCCAGTTCACGAGGCGCTTGCCGCGATAGATGAGCCCTTGTTTGTAGAGCGTGACGAACACGTCGCGCACGGCGGCCGACATTTTGTCGTCCATCGTGAAATATTCGCGCGGCCAGTCGATCGACGCGCCCAGACGCCGCACCTGATTCGTGATGGTCGAGCCGGATTGCTGTTTCCACGCCCAGACGCGCTTTAAGAATTCCTCGCGGCCGAGGTCATGGCGCGACACGCCTTGCGCGTCGAGCTGGCGTTCCACGACGATCTGCGTCGCGATGCCCGCGTGGTCCGTGCCCGGCACCCACAGCGTGTTTTCGCCGAGCATGCGGTGATAGCGCGTGAGACCGTCCATGATGGTCTGGTTGAACGCGTGCCCCATGTGCAGCGTGCCGGTGACATTCGGCGGCGGCAACTGGATGGAGAAATTCTTCGCGCCGTCCTTGAAAGTCGGGGCGGCGAGCCCGCGTTTCTCCCATTCCGGGCCCCATTGGGACTCGATGTCTTGAGGCTCGAAGCTCTTCGCAAGCGTGTTGTCGCTCATTTGTGGAATCTGCCGAAAAATGCGTGAAAAAGATGCGGATAATCTCCAATTATAAGGTTCCGGACGAGACGCCGGACGAATCGGGACGTGCCGGATCCGTCGCGCCCGGACGCCGCCATCGGCGCGGTCTTATAATGGCCGGCCCGCCTCGTTCTCTCCGCGTCCTGGTTTTCCATGCCCGAATTGCTCGCCAACCTGAATCCCGAACAGCTCGCCGCCGTGACGCTGCCCGACGAGTCCGCGCTCATTCTCGCGGGCGCCGGCAGCGGCAAGACGCGCGTGCTCATCACGCGCATCGCGTGGCTGATCCAGCAGGGCTACGCGTCGCCGCCGACCGTGCTCGCCGTCACCTTCACGAACAAGGCCGCGCGCGAGATGATGGCGCGGCTTTCCGCGCTCTTGCCCATCGACACGCGCGGCATGTGGATCGGCACCTTCCACGGCCTGTGCAACCGCATGCTGCGCGCGCATTTCCGCGACGCCGGCCTGCCGCAGACCTTCCAGATTCTCGACACGTCGGACCAGCTTTCGGCCATCAAGCGGCTGATGAAGGGCCTGAACGTCGACGATGAAAAGTATCCGGCGAAAAATCTCCAGTACTTCATCAACAACGCGAAGGAACAGGGTCTGCGTCCGAAAGACGTCGATGCCACCGACGACTTCAATCGCAAGTTCGTCGAGCTTTATGTGGCCTACGATCAGCAATGCCAGCGCGAAGGCGTCGTCGATTTTCCGGAACTGCTGCTGCGCTGTTATGAACTGCTCGCGCACAATCCGCCGCTGCGGGCGCATTATCAGGCGCGCTTTCGCAACATTCTCGTCGACGAGTTTCAGGACACGAACAAGCTGCAATACGCGTGGCTCAAGATGCTCGCGGGCGAGCACAACGCGATTTTCGCCGTCGGCGACGACGATCAGTCGATCTACGCGTTTCGCGGCGCGAACGTCGGCAACATGCACGATTTCGAGCGCGAATTCCGCGTGCGCAATCTCATCAAGCTGGAGCAGAACTACCGCTCGCACGGCCATATTCTCGATGCCGCCAACTATCTGATCGCCAACAACGCGCGCCGGCTCGGGAAGAATCTGCGCACGGACGCGGGTCACGGCGAACAGGTGCGCGTCTACGAAGCCGCGACGGATTCGCAGGAAGCGGGCTGGATCGTCGAGGAAATCAAGGCGCTCATCCATACCGGCAATGCCCGCGGCGAGATCGCGGTGCTTTATCGCAGCAACGCGCAGTCGCGCACGATCGAACACACGCTCGTGAACGCGGGCATTCCGTATCGCGTGTACGGCGGCCTGCGCTTCTTCGAACGCCAGGAAGTGAAGCACGCGCTCGCATATCTGCGGCTGATCGACAATCCGAACGACGACACCGCGTTCGCGCGCGTCGTCAATTTCCCGACGCGCGGCATCGGCGCGCGCTCGATCGAGCAACTGGCCGACGCCGCGCGCCTCTACAACTGTTCGATGGCCGCCGCCGTGCCCTACGTCACCGGCAAGGCGGGGTCGAGCCTCGGCGCGTTCGCCACGCTTATCGCGAAAATGCGCGCCGAAACGCAGCAGATGAGCCTGCCGGAAACGGTCGAATACGTCGTGCGCGCAAGCGGTCTCGCCGCGTTCTACGAGACCGAACGCGAAGGTCAGGACCGGCTGGAGAACTTGCAGGAAGTGGTGAATGCGGCGGCGGCGTTCGTGAGCGAGGAAGGCTATGGGCTCGATACGCCCGCGCGTTCCATTCCGTTGCGCCCCGGCGCGACGGCCGCGCCGGAAATCGCGGCGGTCAGCGAGGATGGCGAAATCGAAGTGCTCGATGCGCCGGGCGTTACCGATCCCGCGCAGAATCCCGACACGATGACGCCGCTCGCCGGCTTCCTGTCGCACGCGTCGCTCGAGGCCGGCGACAATCAGGCGCAGGCCGGTCAGGATGCCGTGCAACTGATGACCGTGCACGCCGCGAAAGGGCTCGAATTTACGGCGGTGTTCATGACCGGGCTGGAAGAGGGCTTGTTTCCGCACGAGAACAGCGCGCAGGAATCGGACGGACTGGAAGAAGAGCGGCGACTCGCCTACGTGGCGATCACGCGCGCGAAAGAGCGGCTTTATCTGTCGTTCGCGCAGAGCCGCATGCTGCATGGGCAGACGCGCTACAACATCCGCTCGCGCTTTTTCGACGAACTGCCCGAAGGCGCGCTCAAGTGGCTCACGCCGAAGGTCGAGCCGGGCGCACGCTGGGGCGGACGTTCGGATAACGCCGGCTGGGGCCGCGACTGGTTCGCGCGGCCGGGACACGAACGCGGCGCGCCGGCTGTGTCGGCGCCTGCGTTGCCGTCGTTTGCCAACGAACAGCGTGCGGCGGAAGGCGGCTTCAAGGTCGGGCAGGCCGTCTTCCACACCAAGTTCGGCGAAGGCACCGTGACCGCGCTCGAAGGTTCCGGCGGCGACGCCCGCGCGCAAGTGCGCTTCAAGCGTCACGGCGAAAAGTGGCTCGCGCTCGCGGTCGCGAAACTGCAGGCGGTGGAATGAAGCGGCTCGGCATCGTGGCGGCGCTGCCGCAGGAACTGGGCGATCTGATCGCGCAGATGCAGGCGGCGGGCGACGTGCGCACCGTCACGCTCGGGCGGCGCGAGTATTACGTCGGCAGCGTGCACGGCGTGGCGGCGGTCGTCACGCTCGCGCGCATCGGCAAGGTGGCGGCGGCGGCCACGGCGAGCGCGCTCATCCACGTCTTCGAGACCGATGCGATCGTCTTCACGGGCGTCGCGGGCGGCGTGCGCGCGGATGTGCGGGTGGGCGATATCGTCGTCGCGGATATGCTGTTACAGCACGATCTCGACGCGTCACCGCTTTTTCCGCGCTACGAAGTGCCGCTGCTCGACCGCGCGTATTTCGCCGCCGACGCCACGCTGTCCAATGCGCTCGTGCATGCCGCGCAGACTTTCATCGACGAAAACGGCAGCACGCTTACCGGACGCTTCGGTGTCAGCCGGCCGGCCGTGCATCGCGGACTGATCGTGAGCGGCGACCGTTTTATCGCCAGCAGCGAAGGCGTGATGGCGCTCCGCGACGCATTGCCCGACGCGCTCGCGGTCGAGATGGAAGGCGCCGCGCTCGCGCAGGTCTGCTACGAATACGCGGTGCCGTGCGCCGTGGTGCGCACCGTCTCCGATACCGCCGATGCCGCCGCGCCCGCATCGTTTGGAACATTTCTCACGGAACTGGCCGGGACCTACTCGAACGGCATACTGGCGCGTTTTTTGAGCGCCGCGTAATGCTCAACAAGCGGCATAACAAGCGGCCTTCGCTCCCCGCATCGCCACGATGTTGATGTTTCGCAGAGAAGTATGCCTATTGGGAGTCGTCTCATTTCGCGCGTTTGAATCGTCGACAAAATGACGCCTTTGAGCAGTTGAGCATTTTGCCGAGCCGAGTTCCATGCGATTTTCCAAAAAGAGTGCTGTGTCGCTATGGCGGCGCTGTCTGGTGCTGATGTTGTTCGCACTGGCCGCGCCGCTTTCACATGCGGGCGTGACATGCCTCGGCGGATTGAGCGGTCCGTTTTATATTCCGGCGCCGCCGGTCACGACTATTCCGCCGGACTATCCCACGGGTAGCTGGATCGGCGGCTATACGAGCTATGTCGGGAACACGAACGGTTTGTCGTGTACGGCCGCGGTGTCGTCGCCGCTGGCGCAGCAAACGGCGGTCAATATCCCGGGCGGCCAGTCCATGCAGATCGATGGCGTGAGCTATACGGTCTATCCGACCGGCGTCAGCGGGCTCGGCGTGGTGTTGTTCGCCACCGCGTATCTGGACAACACGGCGTATCCGGAAATCGCCTTGAGTGGCTACAACACGTATATCGTCGGGGCCAAGAAAAGCTTTGGTCTGACTTACACCAAAAGCCAGGGCGTCATGGTCCGGGCGCGCTATGTCAAAACCGGTCCGATCGCCGCCGGCGCGTGGACGCTCTCGTCCGCGCAGGTGCTGGACTCGATGCCGGTGACCGACTGGAGTTCGTATGACACGCTGTTCTACTTTGCCCAGACGCCCGTCAACGTGGTGGTGCCCGGATGCACGACCGGCAACGTTTCGATCCCGATGGGAAAGTACGTGACCACGAGTTTCACCGGCATCGGAAGCCGGTCGAGCACGGTGAGCTTCTCGGTGCCGCTGGTGTGCCAGTCGGGCATCAACGTGGTGAGTTATTCGATCAATCCGACCTCCGGCATGATCGGCAGTGCGTCCAACGGAGTGCTGCAATTGCTGGGTCCCGGCGCTGCGACCGGCATTGGCGTTCGCATGGCCAATGCTTCCGATATACCCGTCACGTTCAACGCATCGACGATCTTCCCGGGCTACACGGGCGCCGGGACCTTTAGCCTGCCATTCACCGCGTCCTATATCCAGACGGCGGCGACCGTGACGGCCGGACCCGCGAACGCATCGGCCGTGGTGACTTTCCAGTATCAGTGACGGCGTTTCGCCGCGTCGCCGATGAAGCTCACGTTCTTGCCGGAACGTGAGCTTTTTTTTCGCCGCCATCGACATCGATTCAGCTTGTTATTGAGAATGATTCTCAATACAATGACTCCGAGCGCAGCGATTCGCGCGCGGCCGGCAGCGCGTCATGCGCGTGCCCCGGCCACTCAGGGAGGTCCGAACCGATATGATCGATGATGTGTTTGCCCCTGCCACGGGCCCGGCGCGAGAGCGCGACGGCCTGTCCAGGGACGTACGAGAAACGCGGCGCGACGGCCCGATTGCGGCCAACGCCGCGAAGGTGCTCGACACCACGCGCCGCGCGTGGGGTAGCGCCGCCGCGCAAGCGCCGAGCGAGTCCGCAGCCCGTCCGCCGCGCGCCGCGAAACCGAAAAAGCGTTTCGTGCCGCGCCAGTCTCGCTGGCCCAATCTCCTCGCCGCGCTGAATCACTGGAGTCCGACACCGCTGTGAATGCCGCCGATCTCACTTCGAAGCGCGAGCCGCTTCCATCGTCCGTCATCGATCTCGACGCCCGCCTGTTCGATGCCAGCCGCTTTCCGCTCGTGCGCCTGCGCCGGCGCGCCGTGCAGCCGGGCTACGCCTTCGCGTGGTGCGCGCAGATGCGCCGGCTGCTCGCGCTCACCATGCCGTTCGTCATCGTCACCGAACACGACGACAGCGAAACCGCCGACGACACGCGCATTCGCACCGCCTGGTTGCGCGCTCAGCGCACGCAGCTGGCGGCGTACTGCCGGGGCATCGTCGTGATCGAACCGCGCATCGAGGCGCGGGCGACCACGCGCGAGGCCTTGCGTCGGGCGACCGAGGGCAGCGGCGTGCGCACGGTCGTCGTATCGAGTCTGCGCGTGGCTGGCGAACTCGCGCCGGTGCTGCTCAAACATTCGGGCGAACCGGCCGCGCCGGTGTCGAGGAGTCGCGCCGTCTGAGGATCGACCACGTCCTGAGCCCGGCGATCAGGGCGGGTCCTGTCTAGCAGGGGTGTGCGGGCTGCTCTATGCTCTGTTTTCGTGCCGAGTTGCAACGAGAGTCAGAGCACGCACCACGCACCCTTCGCTTACAGAGGACGCGCATGCCGACTTACCGAGAAGCGTATCGCCGGTCGATCGAGGAGCCCGAAGCGTTCTGGGCCGAGCAGGCCCGCCGCATCCACTGGCAGACGCCGTTCGATCAGGTGCTCGACGCGAGCCGGCCGCCGTTTGCGCGCTGGTTCGTCGGCGGCAAAACCAATCTGTGCCATAACGCCGTCGATCGACATCTGGCGTCGCGCGCGCAGCAGGACGCGCTCATCTATGTGTCGACGGAAACGGGCATCGAGCGCCGTTATACCTACGCCGAACTGCACGCCGAAGTGAACCGCATGGCCGCCGTCATGCGCTCGCTGCACGTGAAGAAGGGCGACCGCGTGCTCATCTATCTGCCGATGATCCCCGAGGCGCTCTTTGCGATGCTCGCGTGCGCGCGCATCGGCGCGGTGCATTCGGTCGTGTTCGGCGGGTTCGCGGCGCCCAATCTCGCGGCGCGCATCGACGATGCCGAGCCGGCGCTCATCGTCACCGCGGATGCGGGCGCGCGCGGCGGCAAGGTGATCGACTACACGCCGCTCGTCGATGAAGCGTTGTCGCGCGCGCAGTTCAAGGTGCCGCAGGTGCTGCTGATCGACCGGCAACTGGCGCCTGAGCGTCTGCAGGCGAGCTATCTGGTTGCGTACGAGCCGCTGCGCGAACAATTCTTCGATGCCCACGTGCCGTGCGAATGGCTCGAATCGAACGAACCTTCCTACGTGCTCTACACGTCCGGGACCACCGGCCGCCCGAAAGGCGTGCAGCGCGACGTCGGCGGCTATGCGGTCGCGCTCGCGGCGTCGATGGAGCACGTCTTCCAGGGCGCGCCCGGCGACACGATGTTCACGGCATCCGACATCGGCTGGGTCGTGGGGCACAGCTACATCATCTATGCGCCGCTGATCGCGGGGCTCACGACCGTGATGTACGAAGGCACACCGATCCGGCCCGACGGCGGCATCTGGTGGAAGCTCGTCGAGCACTACAAGATCAATCTGATGTTCACCGCGCCGACCGCGATCCGCGTGCTCAAGAAGCAGGACCCGGCGCTGATGGAGAAATACGATCTGTCGAGTCTGCGCACGCTGTTTCTGGCGGGCGAGCCGCTCGACGAGCCGACCGCGCAGTGGATTCAGAGCGCGCTGCGCAAGCCCGTCATCGACAACTACTGGCAGACGGAAACCGGCTGGCCGATGATCGCGATTCCGCGCGGCATCGAGGAATTGCCGTCGAAGCTCGGCTCGCCCGGCGTGCCGTCGATGGGCTTCAATCTCAAGCTGCGCAACGAGGCCACCGGCGACGAATGCGCGCCGGGCGAAAAGGGCGTGGTGACGCTGGCGTATCCGTTGCCGCCGGGCTGCATGCAGACCGTGTGGCGCGACGACAAGCGCTTCGTCGGCACTTACTGGGAGAGCGTGCCGAACCAGCAGGTCTATTCGACCTTCGACTGGGGCGTGCAGGACGAAGACGGCTACGTGTCGATTCTCGGCCGCACGGACGACGTCATCAACGTGGCGGGGCATCGGCTGGGCACGCGCGAGATCGAGGAGGCGCTGTCGGCGCATCCGGCGGTGGCGGAAGTGGCGGTCGTCGGCATTGCGGACGCGGTGAAAGGGCAGGCTGCGGTGGCGTTCGTCGTGCTGCGCGATGCCGACCGCATCAATGCGCCGGGCGCGCGCGAAGGCATGGAAGCCGAACTGTGTCACGCGGTGGATTCGCAACTCGGCGCGATCGCGCGGCCGGCGCGCGTGCATTTCGTCGCAATGCTGCCGAAGACGCGTTCAGGCAAGCTGCTGCGGCGCGCGATTGCGGCACTGGCAGAAGGGCGCGATCCGGGCGAGTTGCCGACGATCGAGGACCCGAGTGCGTTGATGCAGGTGCGGGAAGCGCTGGGCAACTGAGCGCTGCACAAGCGCAGCGGGCGCGCAGTCCGTCATGAACTGCGCGCCCGCTTGCGATGAATCGGTGAATCGATGAACCCGAACTGCGCTCAGCCCTTCGCGGGCGCTTCATGCGTCTTCGGCAACATCACCGTCAGCACGCCGAGCAGCGGCAGGAACGCGCAGACCTTGTACACGTAATCGATGCTGGTGGCATCCGCGAGCTGTCCGAGCACCGCCGCGCCGACGCCGCCCATGCCGAACGCGAAGCCGAAGAACAGGCCTGCGACCATGCCGACCTTGCCCGGAATCAGTTCCTGCGCATAGACCAGAATGGCCGAGAACGCCGACGCCAGCACGAGCCCGATGATCACCGACAACACGCCCGTCCAGAACAGATTCACGTAAGGCATGAGCAGCGTGAACGGTGCGACGCCGAGAATCGACACCCAGATCACCGCCTTGCGCCCGACCTTGTCGCCGACCGGACCGCCGATGATCGTGCCCGCCGCCACCGCCGCGAGGAACACGAACAGGTGGATCTGCGCGGCCTGCACCGACAGCCCGAACTTGCTGATCAGATAGAACGTGAAATAGCTGGTGATGCTCGCGAGGTAGAAATACTTCGAGAACACGAGCAGCACGAGCACGCTCATCGCCATGATGACCTTGTTGCGCGGGAGCGTCGCGTGGGCGACCTGCGCGCGGCCTTTCTTGGTCGCCGGATGACGCTTGTACCAGCGGCCGATGTTCGCGAGCACGAACATGGCGACGAGCGCCGCCGCCGAAAACCACGCAATGCTCTTCTGGCCGTGCGGAATGACGACGAGCGCGGCGAGCAGCGGCCCGAGCGACGAGCCCGCGTTGCCGCCCACCTGAAACAGCGACTGCGCGAGACCGTGCTTGCCGCCCGACGCCATGCGCGCCACTCGTGACGATTCCGGATGAAACACCGACGAGCCGCAGCCGACCAGCGCCGCCGCAATCAGCAGCGTGCCGAAGTTACCCGCGACCGACATCAGCAGCAGCCCCGACAGCGTGAAACCCATGCCGACGGGAAGCGAATAAGGCTTCGGATGCTTGTCCGTATAAAGCCCGACGAGCGGCTGCAGCAGCGACGCGGTGACCTGATACGTCAGCGTGATCAGGCCGATCTGACCGAAGCTCAGCGCGAACTCGCTTTTGAACATCGGGTAGATCGCCAGAATCAGCGACTGGATCATGTCGTTCAACAGATGCGAGAAACTGATCGCGCCCAGGACGGAATAGACGGTGCGTTGTGCGCCGGTGCCGGCGGACGTCGCGGTGGAAGATCCGGCGGCGGCGCCGGAAGGCGACAGAGCGCCCTTGTCGATGCTCGTTTGCATAGTCGATGGATGGTGAAAGCGGAAGTCGTCTCGGTTTTTGTTTTCCCAGCCCGGCGATTTATGCGCGGACTGAATTTCTGAAAGTTTAGGCTGTCCGCGTTACGTTGTCCTGCCAAGCTTTGTCGCGAATCGGACACCCTTGTGCCGCGTACTGGTGCGTTTCGTCTGACACAACGATTTTTTGGCTGGTTATAAAGCCGGACGACACGCGAACGCCTGTTCGCTTGTTCGATAAAAGCGGCTCAAGAAGCCGCTAAAACTGCCGTACTACCGGTGGGACCAGATGCGGGCGCGTCGCACGAGGACGCAGTCCGCAGTACATATTCGGGGATCGATCGATGAAACTGTTTTCGCTACGCGGCGCAAAAGACGCGGGCTTTCTGGCGGATGCCGAAGCCGGCTCGGCCGCGCAAGACGCGCACGGGCGCACGACGGGAAAACGCGCGCTGTCCGTCAAGGCATCGCTCAGGCTGGCGTTCGGCATCGTGCTGGCGGGCACGCTTGTGATCGGCGCGATATCGCTCACGCAGATCAGCCGCCTGAACGGCGCGACCGAATCCATCTACACGCAGGGCTATGTCGCGAGCCGCGCGGCCGAGGAAACGCGGGGCTATCTGCTGCGCGCGAGCCGTTCCCAGAAGATGCTGCTGACCGCGTCCACCGCCCGCGAGCGCGACGAACTCGGCGCGCAGGTCGAGCAGGCGCTCGCGGATATCGGCCGCGAACAGACGCAGCTCGCGCAATACATCGACCATGCGGATAAAGACTCGCTCGCGCAGCAGAAGCGCTTCGCCGCCGCGCTCGCGACGTGGAGCGCCAACCTGCGCACTTTCGTCAAGCTCGTGAAGGAGCAGCCGCTCGATCTCTCGCAGATGAACTGGCAGGTCGGCACGCAGGACGTGTCGCTGCTCGTCGAAACCGGCAAGCTCGAAAAGATGGTCGACGATCTCGTCGCGCGACGCGGCGCGGCCGCGAAGGCCACCATCGATTCGGCGGCGTTCATCTTCCATTCGTCGTTCGTGATGGTGTCGGCGCTCACGCTCGCGCTGTTCGTGCTCGCGATCGTCATCTCGGAGTGGGTCGTGCGGCGTCTCGCCGGGCAACTCGGCGGCGAGCCGGGCTACGCGAAGGACATCGCGCGGCGCATCGCCTCGGGCGATCTCGCCAACCGGATCACGCTCAAACGCCGCGACGACGCCAGCATGCTGCACGCGCTGGCCGAAATGCAGGCGGGCCTGTCGGCGACGGTCGGCGATATCGCGGCGAGCGCGGAAGCCATCGCGTCGGCATCGAGCGAGATTTCGACCGGCAACGTCGATCTGTCGCGCCGTACCGAAGAGCAGGCCGTCGCGCTCGAAAAGACCGCGACCAGCATGGAGCAGCTCACCTCGACCGTGCGCCAGAACGCCGACAACGCGAAGCAGGCGAGCGCGCTCGCGGCGAATGCATCGCAGATCGCGGAGAAGGGCGGCGCGGTCGTGAGCCGCGTCGTCGAGACGATGCAGCGCATCGATGCGAGCGCGAAAAGTATCGGCGACATCATCGGCGTGATCGAGGGCATCGCGTTCCAGACCAATATCCTCGCGCTCAACGCGGCGGTCGAGGCGGCGCGCGCGGGCGAACAAGGGCGCGGCTTCGCGGTCGTGGCGGGCGAGGTGCGCAGTCTCGCGCAGCGTTCGTCGGCGGCGGCGAAGGAGATCAAGACGCTGATCGATACCTCGGTGTCGCGCGTGTCGGACGGCTCGACCTACGCGCAGCAAGCCGGCGCGACCATGGGCGAAGTCGTGCAGGCGGTGCGGCGCGTGACCGACATCATGGGCGAGATTTCGGCGGCGTCGGCGGAGCAGAAGACCGGCATCGAGTCGATCGGCGAGGCCGTCACGAAGATGGACGCGAGCACGCAGCAGAACGCCGCGCTCGTCGAAGAGGCCGCCGCGGCCGCTCAATCGCTCGACGATCAGGCGCGCTCGCTCAAGTCGCTCGTCGGAAAATTCCAGTTGGCCTGACGCAAAACATCGGGATAGAATCGCGGACGGGCGCGGCAGGGCGCCCGGTCTCGCGAAAGTCATACGCACCTGTCATGCAGTGCATCACGCATTGCTTCACTTTTGGATCGAACCGCAACGTCGAACCTTTTTAGCCGCAGCGAGAACGGCGCAAACAAAGGAACAACGTCATGTGGTCTATATCCTGTCCTATTTCTTCGTCCATCTCCAATAGCGACTTCCTGCGCGAACACGCGCGGCGACTGCTTCGTCACGCCCGCGACGGCGACACGAGCGCGTCCATGCCCGTGCTGCGCCGCCTGCTCGCGACGAAGCTCACGCGCGCCGAACGGCTCGCCGACCTGCACGCGACTCGCGCCGATCTGCAACTGAAGCATCTTCTCGCGATGCTCGCCGCCGAACTCGGCTACGCAAGCTGGGACGCGTGCAAGCTCGATATCGACGGACAGCCGCACGCGGTCATCGACCGTTATCGGCTGGACGCCGGCGCATTCAACGACTTCGAGAAGAACTGGTTTGCGAACGAGGCGGAAGCGCTCGACTGGCAGCGCGTGCACGGCGGCTATATCGTGCGCTACGGCGAGCAGGCCGTGGCCATTCTGAAGCGCGAATAAGGGAAGTGACGCGGGGAATTGACGCAGACGCAGACGAGTGACGCGCGCAGGAAGGAAGCTGCTCAGATGAGCTCGACTTCCTTCCAGTTCGCGCTAGAAAAAAAACGAGCCAGCTCCTTCGTGAGCTCGTTGAGCGCGCTCATCTCGGGCGCCGAGATTTTGCGCACATGCTGCGGATGGGTCCAGTCGCCGTAGACGAGCGCGACGGTCGAATCGTTCGATTTCACCGGCAGCAGCACGAACGCCTGTCCCTCGCCGAGCGTCTCCTTGTACCAGCGCGGCAAGCGTGCGTCGATACGCGCGTCGTGCGCGTTCTCGATAAAGATGCCGACCGGATTCGTAATTGCCAGATGGAACACGTCTGGGCGGAATTCGGCCGAGAAGCGCAGTTGCGGCAACATCGGCTCGACACCGGCGCCCAAGCCCAGACGCGCGTGGAATTCGTTGTTGGCCTGACGCACGAACACGACAGTGCGCGACAAGTGCAGGCTGCCGAGCAGCGACTCCGATGCAAGCGCGAGCGCCGGCGCCAGCGCGTTCTTCGAAGGCAGCGAGCGCAAGTCCTCGACGCTCGCGCCGATGCGCGCCTCCGCCGACACATTGGCGCGCGCCATGGCGTCGGCGTTGGCCTGCAGCTCAGAAATCTCGCGGATCACGCCGTCGCTCGCTTCTTCGGCGGCGAGCGAGAGACTCATCGACGCAAGCGTTTCCGCGTCGGTGTTGAGCGCGCCGCTGTAGCGATGGGCGATGCCGACCAGCGTTGACTCGCGTCCCTCGGCGGCCGCGTTCTGCGCGGTCAGCGCATCGGCGACTTCGGTGGAATAGTTGGTGACGGCCTGCAGCCAGCGCACGTGCTTGGGCGTGGTTTCATCGACGGGCGCGTTCGGATCGCTCGCGCGCATGCCCTGACGGATGGTCTCGGGCAGACGCCAGCGGTCGGCCGCCTCGATGCCGATTTCGTCGAAGGTCACGCCGAGCAGCGCCGCGCACGCGCTGCTGTCGCTGATATTTTCCGACGCCGCCTTGCGCCGCAACTGATCCCACTCGTGTTCGAGATAGAAGGCGACGAGCAGCTTGCCGATCTGCCGCATCAGCGTGCAGACGACCGCTTCCTCGGCGGAGCGCAAATCGGAGTGCTCGGTGATCTGCCGCGCGACCGCGCCCGAGAGCAGCGTGCGATTGAGTTCGAGCTTCGCGTCGATGCGCCGCGGCGCGCTCTGATGGAAGTGATCGACGATCTTCAGCCCGACCACGAGATGGCCGACTGCATCCATGCCGAGGACCATCAACGCGCGCGTGACCGTGGTGATATTGCCGCCGAAGGCGATGTACATCGCCGAATTGGCGAGGCGCAGCACCTTCTGCGTGAGGCCGACGTCCGACAGCACGACTTGCACGAGCGCCGTGAAGTCGAGGTCGTCATCGCTCATCGCGGACACGGTCGAGCGCAGCGCCTGAGAGAGCATGGGGAAATCCCCGCGCTCGCTCATGCGCGCCCACAACTTGTCCAATAGTTCGGCCTTGGTGCGTGCCATTGCTAAAAATAAGAACCCTGCTTGTTACGCGACGGCTATCCCGAGGCGGTCCAGCAAATCCGGTGCAGCGCCCGATAACATGGAAAGATACACGTTATTAGGGAGTTACGGCGTGTTCCTCGATTAGAACACGAACCTGTTTCCGCTCATATTGTCTCGTGCAACACGAGCGAATTCGATTGAAACGATCTCGCCAGTTCGTCCGACGGCAGCGCGTGGCTGATGAGCCAGCCCTGAATGTGATCGCAACCGAGGTCGGCGAGCAAATCCCGCTGCGCTTCCGTCTCGACGCCTTCCGCAACCAGTTCCAGCCCGAGCGATTGCGCGAGCCCGACCACCGCGCTCACGATCGCGCGATTGTTTCGGGACGTAATCAGGTTCTCGACAAAGCTGCGGTCGATCTTGAGCTTCGAGAGCGGAAAACGTTGTAAATAGGCGAGGCTCGAATAGCCGGTGCCGAAGTCGTCGACGGCGAAGCGAATGCCGATCGAGGTCAGTGCTTCGAGCAGGCGCGTCGCTTCTTCCGGGTCGTGCATCAGGAGGCTTTCGGTGATCTCGAACACGAGGCGGCTCGCGTCGATGCCCGTGAGCGCGAGCGCTTCCTTCACGGCGGCGGTGAAACGTTTGTCGCGGAACTGCTGCGGCGACACGTTCACGGCGATGTAATCGAGCCGGATGCCGAGCGCGTCCCACTGCGTGATCTGCATGCAGGCGGCCTTCAGCACCCAGTTGCCGAGATAGTTGATGAGCCCGATCGACTCCGCGAGCGGAATGAACGTCGAAGGCGGCACGAGCCCGTGCACGGGATGATTCCAGCGCATCAGCGCTTCCACGCCGACCACGGCGCCCGTACGGATCTTCGTGATCGGCTGGAAGTAGAGCGAGAACTCGCCGTTGCGCACGGCCTCATAAAGATCCGCTTCGAGCTTCAGACGCTCCGCGTCGGCGGGGTTGTCGTCGATCGTATGGAAGACGAGCGCGTTGCCGCCCGATTCCTTCGCCTGCGCGAGCGCGTGATCGGCCATCCGCAAGAGACTCGTCTGCGCGCCGCTGCGCGCGTTCTTGCCCGCCTGATCCGGATACAGCGCGACGCCCACGCTCGCCGACAAATGCGTGTGCTGACCGCGATGCCGGTACGGCTGCGCGATCGCGGTCAGCATGCGGCGCCCGAGACTCTCGGCGAGTTCCGGCGTCGTGCCCGGCGGCAGCAGCACGGCGAATTCGTCGCTGGCCACGCGCGCGACGCGCTCGCCGTGTCCCGCCGTGTGCTGGATGCGGCGCGCGGTCTCGCGCAGCAGTTCGTCGCCGGCGTCGTAGCCGAGCGCGCGATTGATTCGTTGATAGTCGTCGATGTCGAGCAGCACGAGCCCCGCGTGCGAGCGCGTGAGTTCCGCTTCGGCCTGGGCCGCTGCGATCGCCGCTTTCAGCGCGACCAGGTTTTCGAGGCCGGTGAGCGGATCGTGATGCATCGCGTGGCTGAGCGACGCTTCGCGCTCGCGCCAGTGCGACACGTCGAAGGCGGCGAGCGCGAAGCCCGGCGTGCCGCGCGCGGCGGTCGAGATGAGCCGCAACTCGACGCAGATCGGATAGGTCAGCGACTTCACGACGGTGAGCGTCGCCGATTCGAGCTTGCCGCTCGCGCGCGCCCGGGCGACGAGCGCGTGCAGTTCGTCGGCTTCTTCGGATGCGACGAGGTCATGCAGCGTCAGCATGCTCAGATAGTCGCGGTGATAGCCGATGAACTCGATGCTCGCGTCCGAGACATACAGAAAGCGCAGCGCATCGTCGAGCTGCGCGAGGAAGTCGACCGCGCCGAGCGTGGCTTCGGAGGCGGGCGCGCGGAACCCGCTTTTCGGCTGCGGCGCACCGGAAGGCGCGGGCGCGGCGGTAGCGGCCGGAGTTTCGGCGAGCGCGGCCGGGATCGGGTGCGCGTCGTGTGCTTCGTGCATTGCGGGTGCGTCGTGTGCGTCGTGTGCGTCGGGATGCGGGCCGGACGCGTGTGCGCGGCGTTCGCGCGCGGCGCTTCCCCATGCGCGGGACAGCGCATCGAGCACGATGCGCCACGGTGCGCGGCGGGAGGCGGTGATCCGGTTCGCTTGCATGTTCTCGTTGGGTTCTGGCGGCGGCCGCTTGGCCGGGCACTCGGCGGCGCGTGCAAAGCCGCGCGTGCGCGACCTGCCGCTCGTTCGTTTCCGCTTCGTTGCATGGGGCGCGGCACGCTCTATCAGGCGAGTTATCGGCTTTGTCAGCGATTTCTTTAACCGGTCATGCAGCCGCCACCAACTCGCGCGGCGCTCAAGAATGTCGAGGAATTGTCGATAGGAGTTACGTATGATGTCTGCTGGCGAATTCAGTTACAGTGGCGCGTTCCGGTGGAAACGGTTCCCCGCCATGGCCGATGCAGGCCCTCGCCGCGTGTAATCACCCGAATCCGTTCGACTCGTTCGCCCCCATGATCGAATCCAATCCGTTGCCGGCCGGCGCCCAAGCCAGAGCGCCCGCGCCGGCTCTCATGCAAAGCCCAGAAGCGCCGGCGGCCGTGTCCGCGTCGCGGCGCGCAGCCATGCGTTTTCCGTCATGCCCGATTCGTCTTTGAAGCCGTCTCCGAAGCCGTCCCCGAAGCGCGCGACGCTCGCGAAACGCGGACAGAGCGTCTACGTCGGGCGTCAGCCGATTCTCGACGGCGACGGCGCGCTCGTCGCCTACGAACTGCTGTTTCGCGACAGCCCCGACAACCGCGCCCGCGTCCACGACGACGTGCAGGCAACCGCGCATGTCGTCGCGCGGACGGTGGGAGAGATCGGCGTGCCGGCGGTGCTCGGCCCGCATCCGGGCTACGTGAACATGAGCCGCGAACTGCTCTTCGACGACATCGTTCACATCATGCATCCCGAGCGTTTCGTGCTGGAGTTGCTGGAGAACATCACGTTCGACGAGGCGCTCTTCAAGCGTTGCGCGCAGTTGCGCAACGCGGGCTTCCGCTTCGCACTCGACGATGTAATCAGACTCGACGAGGCGCTGCTCGCGGCGCTTCCCTCGGTCGATATCGTCAAGGTCGATTTCCTCGCGGCGGATCACGCGCATCTGCCCGAACTCGCCGCCGCGCTCAAGCGTCGCGGCAAGCTGCTGGTCGCGGAAAAGATCGAGACGCGCGACGATTTTCTGCAGGCCCGAAGGCTCGGCTTCGATTTCTTCCAGGGGTATTTCTTCGCGCGTCCACAAGTATTGACTGCGCGGCGCGCAAGTCCGGCGCGCGGCTCGCTGCTGCGCCTGATGTCGGTACTCGCGGGCGAGCCCGGCATGCGCGAACTGGAAATGGAGCTGAAGCGCAATCCGGACATCGTCGTGCAGTTGATGCGTCTCGCCAATTCGAGCGCGCAGACGCGCGGACGACGCGTGTCGTCGTTGCGCGAGGCGATCGCGGCGACCGGCACGCGCCAGCTGATGCGCTGGGCGCAGCTTCTTCTTTATGCAGACGGCAGCGGGTTGCCGTGGCGTTCGGACCCGCTGCTGCAACTCGTCGGCACGCGTGCGCGCTTTCTGGAACTCGCGGCGGCCGCCCTGCGTCCCGAGGACGAAGCCTTCTCGGATGCCGCGTTCATGACGGGCATCTTCTCGCTCGTGCATGTGGTGCTCGACATGCAGCCGGCCGAAATTCTCGATAAGCTGCATCTGGCGGCGGAAATCCGCGCGGCAATCCTTTCGGGCGAGGGCTCGCTCGGTGCGCTGCTCGGCATTGCGCGGGCAGCGGAGCGGGGCGATGCGCCCGCCATCGACGCAAGCCGCCACGCCGAGCCGGTGCTCGATATCCTCACGCCCGCCGTGCTCGCGAAGCTGCAAGTGGAGGCGGCGGCATGGTTCGCCGAACATCGCATGGATCAGAACGCGGACGACGCCTGACGCGCGCGTCTGCGCATCGAACGAAGTCATCCAGGCAATCATCGAAAGGAGCGAGCATGAAGAGCAAGCTTTTCCGCTTCACGGCCGGTTGCGCCGTCTCGGTCGCCGCCGTGATCGGCTGCGCGGTCGTCGCCTGGCCGCTCGCGGCGGGCGCGACGCTCAAGCCCGGCGACGCCGCGCCGGACTTCACCGCGCAGGCATCGCTCGGCGGCAACGTGTACGACTACAAGCTCGCCGATGCGCTGAAAAAAGGCCCGGTCGTCCTGTACTTCTATCCGGCGGCGTTCACGAAAGGCTGCACGATCGAGGCGCACGAGTTCGCCGAAGCGGTCGATCAATACAAGGCCGAAGGGGCGACGGTGATCGGCGTGTCGCACGACAACATCGACACGCTGAAGCAGTTTTCGGTGAGCGAGTGCCGCAGCAAGTTCCCGGTCGCGGCGGACGCGGACTCGAAGATCATCCGCTCCTACGACGCCTCCATGCCGATGAAAAGCACGATGGCCAATCGCGTCTCCTACGTGATCGCGCCGGATGGCCGCGTGATCTACGAATACACGAGCCTGTCGCCGGACCAGCACGTCGCGAACACGCTGCAGGCACTGCGCGACTGGAACGCGAAACACAAGACGCAGTGATGCGCGTCATCGTCCTCGGGTGAGCGGCCATGCCCATCGTCATCGCATTCGTCCTTCTGGCGCTGCTGATTTATGGCGCCGTGTGGTCGTTCAACATGCTGCATGCGCATTTCGGTCTGGGCGTGGCGGTGGGCGCGGCGATCGTGGTGGCGCTTGCTATCGCGGCGGGCGTGATGCGCTGGCTCGCGAGCCGTCGCGAGATTGCGCCGAACCTGCGCAAAGGCGAAAACGGCGACTGGACGCATGAGCTGCGCACCGACTGGGGCGGCGTGCGGATCGCGGCGGGCAAGCGGCTGTGCGATGTACGTGTCGGCGACGAGCGCGGCAGCTATATCTTCGCCGACCTGCGCGGCGCGCGCGTGCAGGAGCCGGGCGGCGGGAGCGGCGCACCAGGCGCATGGCAGGTCGTGCTCGACGTGCAGGACCCGAAGCACGGCGCATGGAATCTGCCGATGCGCGATCGCAGCGAGGCGCACAAGTGGGCGCGCATTCTGTCGCTCGCGACGCGGCAAAAACTCTGACGCGACTCCCCGCTTATTCCACATTTATTCCGCGTGATAGCCCATGTCGCCGCGCACCTTGCCGCGAAACACCCAATACGACCAGATCACGTAGATGACGAGTACGGGCAACAGGAACATCGTGCCGATCAGCAGAAACTGATGCGATAGCGGCGCCGCCGACGCATCCCACAGCGTCACCGACGGCGGCGCGATAAACGGCCACAAGCTGATGACGAGCCCGGTGAACGCGAGAAAGAACAGCCCGATCGAGCACAGAAACGGCGCCACTTCGCGGCGCTTGGCAAGACTCGACCAGAGCGTCCACGCGAGCAGCGCGGTGAGCACCGGCACCGGCGCGAACGCGAAACTGTCCGGGAAGCCGAACCAGCGCGCCGCGATGCGCGCATCCTTGAGCGGCGTCCACAGACTGATGAGCAGAATGAACGCGATCACGCCGATCAGCGCGTAACGCGCCATCTTGCGGCCCCATTCCTGCAATTCGCCCTCGGTCTTGAGCACGAGCCAGGTCGTGCCCTGCAGCGCGTAGCCGAAGATCAGCCCCACGCCGACCAGCAGCGGAAACGGCGCGACCCAGTTCCAGCTCGTGCCGACATAGACGCGGCCCTGGATCGGAAAGCCCTGAATGAACATGCCGAGCACGATGCCCTGCGAGAACGTCGCGACGAGCGAGCCGCAGCCGAACGCGGTGTCCCACAGCCACTTGCGCGCGCCGATCACTTCGCGGAACTCGAACGCGACGCCGCGAAAGATCAGCCCGAGCAGCATGAAGAGAATCGGGAAGTAGACCGCCGGGACGATGATCGCGAACGCGAGCGGAAACACCGCGAACAGCCCGCCGCCGCCGAGAATCAGCCAGGTCTCGTTGAAGTCCCAGACGGGCGCGACGGAGTTGATCATCAGATTGCGCGATTCGGCGTCGCGGCGCAGCAGGAACATCATCCCGACGCCCAGATCGAAACCGTCGAGCAGCACGTACATGAACACCGCCAGCGCGAGAATGGCCGCCCACAACGGCACGAGATCGAGCATTGCGTTCTCCGGTTTCGTTCGTCTCAGTTGCGCTTCGGTACGGCTATGTGCGTCCGCGGCCGGGCGGCACGATGTTGTCGTCGCGCACGGTCTGCGATGCGCCGCCCGCGCCCGCCGATACCGCCGAGAGCGGGCGTGCGGCGCGTGTCTTCGCATCGAGTTGATCTTTTTCGTGCGCGTGCGCCACTTCCGCCGGCCCGACCCGCACCAGCCGCCGCAGCAGAAAAAATCCCGCGCCGAAGATCACGAGATACGCGAGCACATACAGCAGCCACGAGAGGCCGACATCGGCGGCGGTGAGCGAGGGCGTCACCGAATCTTTCGTGCGCAGAATGCCGTACACGGTCCACGGCTGGCGGCCCGCTTCGGTGGTCGTCCAGCCGGCGATTACGGCGATGAAGCCGAGCGGCATCGCCCAGGTCGCGAAGCGTAGCCACAGCGTGCTCGTCTCGACGCGCCCGCGCGCGAACAGCACGATGCCCCACAACACGAGCGCGAGCATCAGCAGCGCGATGCCGACCATGATGTGAAACGCGAAGAACACGACCGCCACGTTCGGCCGGTCCTCGCGCGGAAAGTCCTTCAGTCCGCGCACGTAGCCGTTCGGATCGTGGGTCAGATAGAGGCTGCCGAGTACCGGAATCGAGATTTCGAAGCGATTGCGTTCCGCTTCCTGATCGGGAATCGAGAAGAGATTGGCGGGCACGCGCGTGCCGGATTCCCACAGGCCTTCCATCGCGGCGAGCTTGGCGGGCTGATGCTTCAGCGTGTTGAGACCGTGCGCATCGCCGAGCACCATCTGGATCGGCACCATGATGATCAGGAAGATCAGCGACATCTTCACCATCACGCGGCTTTCTTCGAGCGCGCGCCGCTCGCGCAGATACATGGCGCCGATGCCGAGAATCACGAAGCCCGTCGTCACGAGAAACGCGCTGACGGTGTGGCTGAGCCGGTACGGAAACGACGGCGTGAAGATCACGTCGAAGAAACTCACCACTTCGAAGCGGCCGTCGGGCAGCATGCGATGGCCCTGCGGCGTCTGCATCCAGCTATTGACCGCGAGAATCCAGAACGACGAGATCACGGTGCCCGCCGCGACGAAAATCGCCGACATCACGTGCGCCCATTGCGGCACGAGCTTGCGCCCGAACAGCAGCACGCCGAGAAAGGCCGATTCGAGGAAGAACGCCGTCAGCACTTCGTAGCCCATCAACGGGCCGACAACATTGGCGGTGGCGTCCGAGAAGCGGCTCCAGTTGGTGCCGAACTGGAACGGCATCACGATGCCCGACACCACGCCCATGCCGAACGACACCGCGAAAATCTTCAGCCAGAACGCGGACAGACGCCGGTAGACGTCGCGTTTGGTGATCCACCAGTTGAATTCGAGCGTGGCGATGAAGCAGGACAGGCCGACCGTGAAAGCCGGAAGCAGGATATGGAACGCGACGACCCAGGCGAACTGGAAGCGGGAGAGCAGGACCGAATCGACATCCATGAACGCTCCTTGGTTCAGGTCTCTTGGTTCAGATCGATGAACGGACAGTCGAAGGGGCGCGCCTCGCGCGGGCGCTTTCTGCATTAACTTTCTGCATTAATACGCCCTATTAATACACGTTTTTGACGACAGCGGCCACGCACCGCGCGGCGTCGCGTCGCAGGCGGGAAGCCGTGCGTGCCAGGAATGCACCAGTTTGATACAATTTCCCTTTCGAATCATGGCCATGCGGACGACCGCATGCGCATCGCTTCATCGGGGACGGCCCCGCTTTTCAAGGGAGTCGCCCGATGTCCTGGATTCTTCTGTTCATTGCCGGTCTGCTCGAAGTGGCATGGGCCGCCGGTCTCAAATCGTCCGAGGGCTTTACGCGCGTGGGGCCGTCGATCTTCACGCTCGTCACGGCAATCGGCAGCTTCGTTCTCCTCGCCATGGCCATGCGCCAGTTGCCGCTCGGTACGGCCTATGCCGTCTGGACGGGCATCGGCGCGGTCGGCGCGTTCATCTTCGGCATCGTGTTCATGGGCGAGGCGCTGTCGGCGGCGCGCGTGTTCAGCGCGGTGCTGATCGTGGCGGGGCTGGTCGGGCTGAAGCTTTCATCGGGGCACTGACAGCGCACCCGTTCGCCCATCCGTTGCGCCCGCGCCACCCCGCCGTGCGTTGGCGCACCGGGAGCGGCAATCGCCCGGAGCGTTGCTGCACCGCGTGGTTTTGCGTGGATATAATGGTCTGAGGTCATCCGGTTTGCGGCAGCGTTCAGGTCGAGCGCCACGCCGCATAAATTTTCGCTGTATCGTCATGGATGTAGGCGGCCTCTTTCGATATCTGCCGGAAAGACCGTTTTTTCAAGCTGGCAAAATCTTCCGACAAGCACGCCCGACAAAGCGGGGCACGCCGGCGGCAGGCAGCACTGGGCAGCAAAAAGGAGGCGGCAATGCTTGAGTCACTTTCGCTCGCAGCGGGCCTTTCATGGGCGAGCGGGCTGCGCCTGTACCTCACCGTCTTTATCGCCGGCATGTTTCAGCGCATGGGGCTCGTTCACTTGCCGGATGCCCTCGCGGTGCTCGGCTCGCCGTGGGTGATCGGCGTCGCGGCGGTGCTCGCGATCGTCGAATTTCTCGCCGACAAAATTCCCGCCGTCGATTCCCTGTGGGACGCGGTCCACACGTTCATCCGCATTCCGGCGGGCGCGGTGCTCGCGGCCGGCTCGCTCGGTCACGCCGATCCCGCCATGCTGACCATCGCGGCGCTCGCGGGCGGCACGCTCGCAGGCGCATCGCATTTCGCGAAGGCGGGTACGCGCGCGCTCATCAATCTGTCGCCGGAGCCGGTGTCGAACTGGGCCGCATCGGCGACCGAAGATGTCGGCGCGCTCGCCGGTATCACGCTTGCGCTGTTCGTGCCGTTGCTGTTCCTCGTGCTCGTGCTGGTGTTTCTCGTGCTCGCAGGCTGGGCGTTGCCGCGGCTTGCGCGCGGCGTGCACGGCGGCGTGTCGCGTATGGCTAAACACATGCTGCCCGGCACCTATACGCGCATGAACCGGCTGCGGAGCAAGCACGATTGAGCACGGCAGCCAAGGACGATCCCTCTCCGCGTAACGCGACGCACAAAGCCGGCCAGACTCACCGGACGGTCCGGCTCGATTTCCTGCAGACGGCGCGCCAGGCCTGGCGCATGACCGCGCGCGACTGGCGTGCGGGCGAACTCACGATGCTTCTGCTCGCGCTCGTGCTGGCGGTCGCGGCGCTGTCGAGCGTCGGCTTTCTTGCCGATCGCATGCGCCAGGGCCTCGCGCGCGACGGGCGCCAGATGATCGCCGCCGATTTCGTCGTGCGCGCGGACCATCCCGTCGATCCGATGTTCGCGAGCGAGGCCAAATCGCTCGGCCTGCAGACGGCGGGCACCACGATTTTCCCCAGCATGATCAGCTCGACGTCCGCGCAGCCGCTTGCGCGACTCGCGGCGATCAAGGGCGTGACGCCCGGCTATCCGTTGCGCGGCGCGTTGCGTATCGCGCCCGGCATTGACGCCGCCGACGCCCCCGCGCACGGCATCCCCGCGCCCGGCACCGTCTGGGTCGATGCCGCCTTGCTCGACGCGCTCAAAACCCAAGTCGGCGGCACGCTCAAGGTCGGCACGCGCGCGTTCACGGTCGCAGGCGTCATCACGCGCGAGCTGGATCGCGGCTTTTCGTTCGTCAACTTCTCGCCGCGCCTCATGATGCGCGCCGACGAAATCGCGGGGACGGGTTTGCTCGGCTACGGCAGCCGCGTGACCTACCGGCTGCTGGTCGCGGGCGGCGATGCGCAGGTCGAGCAATTCGCGCAGTTCGCGCGCGCAAAGACCGACGGCGGCAAGCTGCGCGGCGTCGGGCTGGAATCGCTCTCGGACGGCCAGCCGCAAGTGCGCCAGACGATCGATCGCGCGAGCCATTTCCTCACGCTCGTGTCGCTGCTGACGGCGCTGCTTGCCGCGGTCGCCATCGCGATGGCCGCGCATCGTTTCGCGCGACGGCATCTGGACGGCTGCGCGGCGATGCGCTGCCTCGGCGTCAGTCAGCGCACGCTGCGCGCGCTGTTCCTGAACGAATTCGTCGCGATCGGCCTGATCGGCAGTGTGGCGGGCGTCGCGCTCGGCTTCGGCGGTCATCTGGTGCTGCTGAGCTGGCTCGGCTCGCTCGTCGATGTCGAATTGCCGCAGCCGAGCGTCTGGCCGGCGCTGCAAGGTATCGCGATGGGTCTCGTGCTGCTGCTCGGCTTCGCGCTGCCGCCGCTCTTGCCGATCACGCGCGTGCCGCCGGTTCACGTGATACGCCGCGAACTCGGCGATGCGCAGCGCGTCGCGTATGCGGCTTACGGCGTCGGCGTGCTGCTGTTCGCGGCGCTGCTGATCGTCGCGGCGGGGGAGTTGAAGCTGGGCGGCATCGTCGCGGGCGGGTTCGCGGCGGGCTTGCTCGTGTTCGGCGTGATCGCGCGGGCCGCGCTCTGGGCGGCGGCGCGCTTCGTGCGGCGCGAGCGCAGCGCGGCGGGCGTCGGCTGGCGCTACGCGCTTGCGTCGCTGGAGCGGCGCAGCGGGTCGAGCGCGTTGCAGATCACGGCGCTCGGCATCGGGCTCATGTGCCTGTTGCTGATCGGCATGACGCGCAACGATCTCATCAAGGGCTGGCGCGACGCCACGCCGCCCGACGCGCCGAACCAGTTCCTGATCGACATCCAGCCGGACCAGCGCGCGGGCGTGCTCGATTATCTGCACGCGAACGGCCAGCCCGACGCCGCGCTCTCGCCGATGGTGCGCGCGCGCCTCGTCGCGATCAACGGCCACGCGGTGAATCCGGACGACTACGACCGCGCCGACGCGAAGCGCCTCGTCGACCGCGAATTCAACCTGTCGTACACGACCGCGCTGCCGGGCGACAACCGCGTGACGCAAGGCACATGGTTCGGCACGGATGCGAAGCCGCAGGTGTCGATCGAAGAGGGCATCGCGAAGACGATCCGCGTGAAGCTGGGCGACACGCTGCGTTTCGACATCGCCGGGATGCCGGTCGAGGCGCCCGTGACGAGCGTGCGCAAGGTCGACTGGAATTCGTTCAAGGTCAACTTTTTCGTGCTGATGCCGCCCGAGGCGCTCGCCGATCTGCCGGCCACTTTCATCACGAGCTTTCATCTGCCCGAGAGCGGGCAACGCATGATCGACGGGCTGGTGGCGCGCTATCCGAACGTGACGGCCATCGATGTCGCGCCGATTCTCGCGCAGATTCATCGCACGCTCGCGCAGGTGATCGGCGCGGTGCAGTTCCTGTTCCTTTTCACGCTCGCGGCGGGCGTGCTCGTGCTGTATGCGGCGCTTGCCGGCACGCGCGACGAACGCGTGCGCGAGTCGGCGCTGCTGCGCGCGCTGGGCGCGTCGCACAGGCAGGTGCGCTCGGTGCAGGTGGCGGAGTTCGTCGCCGTGGGCGCGCTGTCCGGCCTGATGGCGGCGCTGGGCGCGCAGGGCATCGGCTATGTGCTGGCCGCGCGCGTGTTCGAGTTTCATATCGATTTCAATCCGTGGCTCGTGCCGGCGGGCGTCGTCGCGGGCATCGTGTGCGCGGGCTTGAGCGGCTGGCTCAGCTTGCGACGCGTGCTGGCGCGCCCGGCATTGCAGTCCCTGCGCGATGCGTAGCTTTTCGTTGCTTTCAAGTCATGAGCGAAGTCAATTCCCCATCCCCCGACAATGAAGTCCAGCAGCCGAGCGCCTTCGAGCTGATCGGCGGCGAGGAGCGCGTGCGCGCGCTCGTCGATCGTTTCTACGACCTGATGGATCTCGAGCCCGAATTCGCGGGCATCCGCGCGCTGCATCCGCCGACGCTCGACAATTCCCGCAACAAGACGTTCTGGTTTCTGTGCGGCTGGATGGGCGGCCCGGATCATTACATCAGCCGCTTCGGGCATCCGCGTTTGCGGGCGCGGCATCTGCCGTTCGCGATCGCATCGGCCGAGCGCGACCAGTGGCTGCGCTGCATGGCCTGGGCGATGGAGGACATCGGCGTCGACGACGCGCTGCGCGAACGCCTGCTCACGTCCTTTTTCGATACCGCCGACTGGATGCGCAACCGTCCCGGTTGAATCGCTGGGTTTTGTATCGGTTCGAGAGGGGCGGGTGTGCTGCATCATGTTCGTTCGAAGGCGCGCCAATGACTGGCAAGCACCACGAAGCGCCCGTTCCCCGCATCCACCAGGACGTACGAATCATGAGCACACGCGCACTCTTTCGCGAAGACGCCTATCTGACGCACTGCGAGGCGAGCGTCACCGCCATCGACGAGCAAGGCATTCACCTCGATCAGACCGTTTTTTATCCGCTGGGCGGCGGTCAGGCGGGCGATGCCGGCACGCTCGCGCTCGCGGATGGCACGGTCATCGCGATTGCCGACACGCGCAAGGCGAAATTCGAAGGCGCCACGCCCGACGACGCCGTGCACGTTCCCGCGCCCGGTCAAGAAGCGGCGCTGGCGAAGCTCGCGATCGGCGCGAAAGTGCGCGCGGAGATCGACTGGGAGCGACGTTACCGGCACATGCGGCTGCACACGGCGAGCCATCTGATCTGCGCGGTGCTGCCGTATCCGGTGGATGGCTGCAGCATCACGAGCGAGTATGCGCGGCTCGATCTCGCGACGGTCGAGCCGATCGAGCGCGAGCGGGTGGAAGCGAGGCTGAGCGAGCTGGTCGGCGGCGCGCATGCGGTGAGCACCGAATGGATCACCGATGACGAAATGAGCGCGCGTCCCGAACTCGTGCGCACGATGAGCGTGAAGCCGCCGATGGGTCTCGGCCGCGTGCGTCTGCTGCGCATCGACGATGTGGACCTTCAGCCGTGCGGCGGCACGCATGTGCGCAACACGGGCGAGATCGGCGGCCTGCGTATCGCCAAGCTGGAAAAGAAGAGCGCGCGCACGCGGCGGCTGGTGCTCGAACTGGCCTGAACGTGTCCGCCGATATCGACCCGCGCGCGCACGAGATCCTCGATCTCTGGTTCGGCGCGCCGGGGTCGCCCGAGTTCGGGACGGAGCGCAAGCTCTGGTGGAGGAAAAAGCGCGCCTTCGATTCGCTGCTGACGGAACGCTTCGCTTCGTTGCTCGACACGGCGCACGCGGGCGGCTTGCGGGAGTGGGAGCGCACGCCGCTCGGCACGCTCGCGCTGATCGTTCTGCTTGATCAGTTTTCGCGTAATTGCTTCCGGCATACGCCGCGCGCTTTCGCGGGCGACGCACGCGCGCTGGCCCTCGCGCGTTCGATGGTCGAGCGCGGCGATGATCTGCGCCTGCCGAGCGCGTATCACCGCGCGTTCGCCTATATGCCGTTCGAGCACGACGAAGCCATGCCGAGCCAGCGCGAGTCCGTGCGGCTTTTCGCCGGACTCAGGGACGAAACGGGCATCACTTCGTTCTACGAATCGGCGATGGAGCACGCGGAAGTCATCGAGCGATTCGGGCGCTTTCCGCATCGCAATCGCATTCTCGGGCGCGAGACGGCGTCTGACGAAGAAGCGTGGCTGGTGCGGCACGGTGGGTTTTAAAGTTGCCGTCCTGGCGGTTCATGAACCTTGCGCTCTGATTTCGCCTCGCCCGTTCGCAGTCCTGCGAACGTCACATTCCTGCAATCCGAAATTCGCTCGAGATCGGCGGCCGGTCATTGTTGCGCGATCGGGTCGTCCGTATGATGCCGTTCCGACGCGCACGAGCAAGCACAAACGCAAACACAGAAACCGCGCGCTCGCTGAAGCCCAGGAAGGTACGCATGACTCAACATCATTTCGACCGGATTACGTTGGTATCGGTCACCGGTCTCGCCGATGCGCAAGGCGCAGCCTATGCCCTCGCATTGAGCCTGCGGCAGATGCCCGGTGCGCGCGCGCTGCTGTGCTGCCCGCATCCTCCTTCGGACCTCCCGCCAGGCATACGGCATTGCCGGATCGCGCCGCTCAACTATCACGAATACAGCTGGTTCATGATGTTCGCGCTGTGGCGGCTGATCGAAACCGACTACGTACTGACGGTGCAAAGCGACGGCTGGGTACTCGATGCCAGCAACTGGACCGATTCCTTTTTCGAGTACGACTACATCGGCGCACCGACGCATATCGCGCGAATTCAGTCGGAGGGCGGCGCGCAGTGGGTGCAGGGCTATAGCTGGTATGAGCGTCTGGGCCAGCCCGGTCAGGTGATCACGCCGGTGCTGAACGGCGGGTTCAGCTTGCGCAGCCGGAAAATGCTTCGGGCGTTGATCGATCATCGTCATATCAAGGTGGAACTCAACCCGCCCGACGACCTAATCGGCGAGCCTTTGCGGATGCAATGGGTCGGGGCAGGTCCGAACGAAGACGTGCAATTGACGGTTGTTTTGCGCGAGCAGCTTCAGGCGGCAGGCTTGCGATTCGCGCCGCTCGATCTGGCTATGCAATTTTCCATCGAGCACTCCGGACCGCTCCACCGGGTGGATACGCTGGCGCGGCTTTTCGGTCATCACGGACAACATCGGCGGCTGGTCAGCATCGATCCGCCTGTCGTCAGATATCCCGTTGCGCAGGATCGCTTCGAAGGAACGACGGAAATGGCTGTCGCGGAGCATTTGCAGCGGATTGGGTACCGCGTGGAGTTCGTGCAGCCGCAAGCTGCGCCGGCTGCGGCAGTCGCGTAACGTCCGCAGCGCACATACTACGGCGCATTCGACATCGCGCGGGCGGCAGTGCGTCTCTTTGGAGAGCTAAAGAACGAAACGGGCGTTGTAACTTTCTATGAATCGGCGCTGGAGGGTGGTTCGGGCGCTTTCTCTATCGCAATCGCATTCTCGGGCACGAGATGGCGTCTGGGAAGAGGCGTGGCCGGCGCGGCACGGCGGGTTTTGAGCAATCGATATTTTGGATCAAACCGCTATACGCGATGCGAGGTGTTGGGTAACCTCTGCGGTCCGCCAACGCGGGCAAAAGATCGCGAAGGCCACACGAGCAAATACCCACCATGCCTCACAACCGATTCAATCGCGTCACGATCGTCTCTGTCACCGGCTTGTCCGATACACGTGGCGCGGTCGCGGCGCTCGCCGTGAGCCTGCGCAACATGCCCGGTGCGCGCGCCCTGTTGTGCAGCCCGGAGGCTCCGCCAGACCTCCCTCCCGGCGTCGCTCACGTCCGGATTACGCCGCTGACCTACGTCGAATACAGCTGGTTCATCCTGTTCGCGCTCTGGCGCGTGATCGAAACCGATTACGCGCTCATCGTGCAGGACGACGGCTGGGTGCTGGACGGTGCCAACTGGCGCGACGAATACTTCGAGTACGACTACATAGGTGCGCCATGTCATCAGGCTCTGGTCGAAACATCCGAAGGCAGTCAGGCCATGCGTAGCTTTTCCTGGTACGGACTCCTGGATCGACCCGAATATAAGGTCTGGCATGTTCAGAACGGCGGATTCAGCTTGCGCAGCCAGCGTCTGCTGCGTGCTTTTGTCGATCATCCGCACATCAAAGTCCAGCTTCCGACGCCGGAAGTCTCGGGCGATCCGCTGAGGTTGCACTGGACCCACAGCGATATCAACGAAGACGTGCAACTCACGCTGATACTGCGCTCGCCGCTCGAAGCCGTTGGCATCCGGTTCGCGCCGATGGCACTTGCTCTGCAATTCGCAATGGAAGGCGGCGGTGCGCCTCATCACGGCATGGACCTCATGCAATTGTTTGGTCATCACAGCAGTTGGCGGCGTCTCGTGAGCGCGGACCCGCCGACGGTATGTCACAAGCTTTCGCAGGCCATGGTGGAGAATCACCCAATAGAACGGCTGATGGTGAACACGCTGCGGGCACGCGGCTATCGCATCGAATTCGCTCCGGCTGAGCAGGGCGGAGCGGCGTGATTCGTGGCTTTTTTTGGTCGTTTCGCCGGACGAGGAACGCCTTTTTTCGCTGAAATCCGGAAGCCGCCCGAACCCGGCTGTCGGCATCCCGCCGTTCAACGCACCTAACGTCCGCCCGTCACATCCAGAATCGCCCCCGTCACATACGACGACGCATCCGACAGCAGCCACACGATCGTCTCGCCGACTTCATCCGCCGTGCCGGGCCGCCCGATCGGCGTCTGCACGCCGAGCACTTGTGCGCGGTCGGGTTTGCCGCCGCTCGCATGAATATCGGTTTCGATCAGACCCGGCCGGATCGCATTCACGCGCACGCCTTCGCGCCCGAGTTCCTTCGAAAGCCCGATGGTCAGCGTATCGATCGCACCCTTGGAACCCGCGTAATCGACATACTCGCCCGGACCGCCCAGCCGCGCCGCCGCCGACGACACATTCACGAGCGAGCCGCCCCGGCCGCCGCGCGACGTCGACATGCGCCGCGCCGCCTCGCGCGCGCATAGATACGCGCCGAGCACGTTGATGTCGAAGATGCGCTTCATGCGCGCGATGTCCATATCCGCGAGCGCCGAGCCGGGCGCGACGATGCCCGCGTTGTTCACGACGCCATCGAGCTTGCCGAAGGCTTTTTCGGTGGCGTCGAACATGGCGATGAGCGCGCTTTCGTCGCTGACATCGCCTTCGATCGCAATCGCGTGGCCGCCCGCGGCAACGACCGCGGCGACGGTTTCATCGGCGGCCGCCGCGTTCGACGCGTAGTTCACGCCGACGGACCAGCCGCGCTTGCCCGCGAGCACGGCCGCTGCGCGGCCGATACCGCGGCTTCCTCCGGTGATCAGGATGACTTTGGACATCGAACGGGTTTCCTCGGGAAGATGAAAATCAGACGGCGTCGCGCTTTTCGGTCCACTTGTCGTGCGTGGGCGGCACATAGGCCGCGAGCTTGGCGATCATTTCGTCGGGTTGCGCCGCGACCTGAATGTAGTCCAGATACGGCGCGCGCATGAAGCCTTCCTCGACGGTGTGACGCAACATCGTCATGAGCGGATCGTAGTAGCCGTTCACGTCGAGCAGGCCGACCGGCTTCTGGTGATAGCCGAGCTGCGCCCACGTATAGACCTCGAAAAACTCCTCGAAGGTGCCGACGCCGCCAGGCATCGCGACGAACGCATCGGCGAGATCGGCCATCTTCTTCTTGCGCTCGTGCATGTCGGGCACGACGTGCAGTTCCGTGAGATCGGTATGACCCACTTCCTTTGCGAGCAGCAATTCGGGAATCACGCCGACCGCGCGTCCGCCGGCGGCGAGCACTTCATCGGCGATGAGTCCCATCAGGCCGACGCGGCCGCCGCCATAAACCAGCGAGAGATCGTTCGCGACCAGCGCGCGGCCGAACGCCTTGGCCGCCTCGGCATAGATGGGGCGGGCTCCGGTCGCGGAGCCGCAATACACACACACTGCTTTCATGCTCAAGAGTCCTTTGTTTCGTTCTTCGATGCGCCTGCCTGCGCGTCTTCGCGCGGCGGCAGAAAGTCGGCATATTCGCGCTTCGGCAGCTTACCGGATACGAGGTCGTCGAAAAGCTGACGCGAGCGCCCGCGCAGATACGGCGCCATGATCGAGATGATATGCAGGCTCGCCTGATGCAGTTCCGCGCGAATCGCTTCCTGATCGTTGTACTTGCGCGGATTCATCACGTACTGATACGAGAGCCAGTAAGTCGCGATCACGCCCATGTTGGTGGCGATCACCTTGATCTCGTCGGGCGTCGCGACCATTTCCTGATCGGCGACGAGCGCCTCGCACAACTGGCTCGCGAAGTGCACCTTGTGCGTGATGATCTGCTTGAAGTGCGTCTCCAGCGTGCGGTTGCGCGCGAGCAGGTCGTTCAGGTCGCGATAGAGGAAGCGGTACGTCCAGAGGAAATCCGCCATGTACTGCAGGTACGACCACATTTCGTCGATCGTCGGACGATGGTCGTCCGGAAAGCGCAGCCGCTTTTGAATCTGCTGCTCGAACTGCGCGAAGATGCTGTTGATGATGTCGTCTTTATTGCGGAAATGGTAGTACAGGTTTCCTGGACTGATTTCCATTTCCTCGGCGATCGTCGTGGTAGTGACGTTCGGCTCGCCGATATCGTTGAACAACTTCAGCGACAGCTCGAGTATCCGTTCGCGGGTGCGGCGGGGTGGTTTGGCTTCCATGTCGTCCGACCTTGGGCGAGGCCGCGGCGGCTCGGGATGAGCGTTCGGCGGCCGCTTCCGTTGCTATTTTTGAGAATGTCGGACGATTATAAACCGGTCGTTCGGCGTCACGGACTCGCCCGCGCGAGGCAGTCTCGTCATTTATAAGATACGCGCCAGATACGCCGATGCAAGCGGCCAGAGAATCAGGCCCCAGGTGAGGACACAGACGGCGAGCGCGACCATCACGGCGGCACTGCCGAGATCCTTCGCGCGTTTCGAGAGTTCGTGGCGTTCGAGCGAGATGCGGTCGATCGCCGCCTCGACGCTCGAATTGAGCAACTCGACAATCAAGACGAGCAGCACCGATGCGATCAGCGCCGCGCGCTCCACCGGCGCGACCGGCACGAAAAGACTGCACGGCAGCAGGATCGCGGCGAGCGTCAGTTCCTGGCGGAACGCGCTTTCCTCGCGAATCGCGACGCGAAAACCGTAGAGCGAGTTCTTCATCGCGTGCCACGCGCGCGTGAGGCCGCGATTGCCCTTGTACGGATTGAAGGGCAGATCGTCGGGGCTCAGCGGTTCGCGCGAGGGAAGCGGCGGGTCGTCGGCGTCGTCGGGGTCGTCGTCGAACGGATCGCGCGCGCGGGCCGGCGCCGTGCGCGCGTTCGCTTCGGCCCGTTCCTGCGCGAGGCCGCGTCGCGTCATGCGGCCGCCTGCTCGGACGACGCGCGCGGACCGAAGTGCCGCAAATGCGACGCGAACTGCTCCGACGCCGCGCGCCACGAGAAGCGTTCGGCCCAGGCGCGGGCATCGGCGCGTTCGATCTTGAGCGCCTGCAGACAGGCTTCGCGCAGATCGTTGTCGAGCGCGCCCGGGCCGTTCTCGCCGAGTACGTCGATCGGACCCGTCACCGGATACGCGGCGACCGGCGTGCCGCAGGCCATCGCTTCGAGCAGCACGAGGCCGAAGGTATCCGTGCGGCTCGGGAACACGAACACATCGGCGGCCGCGTAGACCTTCGCCAGTTCCGGCTGCGACAGAACGCCGAGATAGTTGACGTTGGTATAGCGCGACTTGAGCTCGGCGAGCGCAGGGCCTTCGCCCGCGACCCACTTCGAGCCGGGCAGATCGAGCTTGAGAAACGCCTCGACGTTCTTCTCGACCGCCACGCGGCCCACGTACAAAAAGATTGGCCGCGCGGTGTTGAGCACCTTCGACTCCATCGGATGAAAGATGTCGAGATCGACGCCGCGCGTCCACAGCACGACGTTGGTGAAGCCGTAATGCTCCAGATCGCTCTTGACGACGGGCGTGGGCGCCATCACCGCCTGCGAGGGCCCGTGGAACCAGTGCAGGAAGCGATACGTCAGCGCGAGCGGAATGCCGAAGCGCGCCTTCACGTACTCGGGAAAGCGGGTGTGATACGCGGTCGTGAAGGGCAGTTTGTGACGCCGTGCATAGGCGCGCGCGGCGAGCCCGAGCGGTCCTTCTGTCGCGATGTGCAGCGCATCCGGTTCGAAGGCGTCGATGCGCTCGGCCACGCGCCGGCCCGGCAGCAGCGAGAGACGAATCTCAGGATAAGTCGGGCAGGGGATCGTTTTGAATTCGAGCGGCGTGAGCAATTCCACGCGATGCCCGAGCGCGCTGAGTTCCTTCGTCGTTTGCGTGAGCGTGCGCACGACGCCATTGACCTGCGGCTCCCATGCGTCGGTAACGATCATGATTTTCATCGGCTTCGGCCCAGGGTTGGGTGCTGCATTGGGGTACTGCGTTGGAATTGGCTTCGATGCGGTGCTCAGACCGTCGCGCGGGCGCGAACGGCGCGCTCGGGTGCGCGCATGACGGTCCAGTAGACGATCTTCAGCTCGCCGTCGTAAGTCTCGACGAGCGCCGACAGGCTCTCGACCCAGTCGCCGTCGTTGCAGTAGAGAACGCCGTCGATGTCGCGGATCTCCGCCTTGTGGATGTGTCCGCACACGACGCCGTCGCAGCCGCGGCGACGCGCTTCGTCGGTCATCACGCGCTCGAACTGCGAGATGAAGTTGACCGCGTTCTTGACCTGATGCTTCAGGTACTGCGACAGCGACCAGTAATTGAAGCCGAGCTTCGTGCGCACGCGGTTGAACCAGCGGTTGAGCAGCAGGATCATCGTGTAGGCGGTGTCGCCGAGATAGGCGAGCCACTTTGCGTGCTGAATCACGCCATCGAAGAGATCGCCGTGCACGATCCACAGGCGCTTGCCCGCGAGCGTCGTGTGGAACGCTTCGCCGCGCACGTGAATGTCGCCGAACGCGAGATCGCAGAACTGGCGCGCGGCTTCGTCGTGATTGCCGGGGATATAGACGACCTGCGTGCCCTTGCGCGCCTTGCGCAGGATTTTCTGCACGACGTCGTTGTGCGCCTGCGGCCAGAACCAGCCTTTGCGAAGCTGCCATCCGTCGATGATGTCGCCCACGAGATACAGATACTCCGACTCGTGATGGCGCAGAAAATCCAGCAGATACGGCGCCTGACAGCCGCCCGAGCCGAGATGGATGTCCGAGAGCCAGATCGTGCGATAACGCTGCGGCGCGTCGTCGGGTTCGTCCGAATCGCTGTCATGCAGTGAAGCGGCGAGGCGCGCATCGACGTAAGCCGGTGTACCCGACGCGGCGGATTCGGACGATTCAGTGGATTCGGAGCGAAGCGAAGGACCGGCGCGCAGATCGCTCGTGACGAAGCGGAAAGGGGAGGACGGTTCGAAGGGCGGGTCGATTGCCGGGTCGAATGCCGGACGGGCGGACGAGTTGAAGGCCATTGGCTCGCGCATCGAGTTTCGGTATGCGCATTGCGCCATGCGGCTGTGACCGAGCCGTGACAGTCACGAGAAGTTCTTATTACTTGGCGGCGGGCTGAGTCGCGACGATGCGCGTACCGGCGAGGCGGTCATGAAGGAACTGGCGCGCCGGGTCGAGCCGCACGGCGGCGGCCCATAGCGCGACCCACGCGGCGAACACGCCGAGCGTTTGCGGCACGGTGAGCGCGAGAAGCGGATGCAGCGCGAGCGGCGGCAGGAACCACAACCATGCGAGCACGTAACGCGCAAGCGCGCGAGCGGGTTTGACGGGCTTGCCGTGCGCATCGACGACCTTGAGGCGCCAGGTTTTCATCGGCAGGGTCTGGCCGCCGTGCGTCCAGAAGTACACGAAATACGCGGCGAGCACGATGCCGATCCACGACATCAGCCAGTTGTGATGGGTGAGGCCGTTGCGTTGCTGCGTGAGCGTGCTGAAAAGATATCCGGCGATGAACACGATGCCGAACAGGATGACGCCTTCGTAGATCATCGTCGCGAGGCGGCGGCGCAGCGTGGGCGCGCGCAGCGATGCATCGACGACCAACGCGGGCGCGCTCATGCGCTCACGAACCGTTGTACATCGAGGGCGCCTGTTGCGGCGACACCGGAATCGGCGTGGCCGGCACGATGCTCGCGGCGTTCGGAATGCCCGGTTGCAGCGGCACGGCGGAACCGGGCGCGGCGTGCGCGGCGCCCGACGCCGAACCGCCTTCCGCGTGTCCGCCGACATGCCCTTGCTCGCGCGCCGCGACCAGCCGGTTAATGTCCTTCACTTCGGTCTTGCCCGTGGGCGGCGCGGAAACGACAGTCGGACGGCGAACGTGTTCGCTCGCGGCCAGCTTCTTTTTCTGTTCTTCGGAGAGTTTCTGATAGGCGTCCCACGCCTTTTCACGATTCTCGAGCGGCACCGATTTGGAAACCTGATAGTTTTCCCGCGCGACCTTGCGCTGGTCGGGCGTGAGGCGCACCCATTCTTCCATGCGCTGCTGCAGATGCTTCTGCGCGTCAGGCGACATGCGATGAAACCGCGACGCGATCTTGAGCCACTTGCGCTTGCGCTCGTCGGAGAACGAATCCCATTGCGTGGCGAAGGGCGCGAGCGCGACATGCTGCGCTTCGCTCAGATGACTCCAGGAGAGCGGACCCTCGGGCGACAGCGCGGCGAGCGGCGAAGTGCCGGCGTCTGCAGTCGCGCCCGAGCCGCCGACGGGTGCGGCGGCTGCCGACGGCGTGGCGGCGGAAGTCGAGTAAAAGCGCGGATAAGTCGCGGCAAATGCGACGAGACCCGCAATCGCGCAACCAAAGACAATCGCGAGACCGCGCTTGTAACTCACCCGAAAATTCCCCCGCTGTATTCAGTGCTTAATGACAGGATTAGTGATTACGCGTGAGATACGCGTTGAAGCCGTGATCCAGATAAGCGTCGATGGGCAGGCTGTCGCTCATCATGGCGGCGTCGATATCGGCCAGTTCCGCCTTACGCTGCTGGTCTTCCCAGTAAGCGATGCCGGCAAGCCCGATGGCAAGCGCCGCCAGCGGCCACGCGAGGCCCAGCCCGCCGAGCCGCGCGAGCAGGCCCTTCGGGCGTGCGTCTTCGCCAGCGTCCCCCGCCGGGAGCGTGCTGCCCGCGCCGGCCAACGCCGGCGTGAAGACGGGCGCAGACACCGCGACGGCGACTTTCTCCGGCTTCTTGCGCGCGATAGCAGACCGGCGCGCCGCGGCGAGCCGATCGACGGCCGCGGCCGGAATATTCGACGTATTTTCGTCGAGTGCGCGCACCACTTTCAGCGCGAACTCGTTTTCCTTCGTTTCTAGAGCGGAACTCATAGCGTGATCCCTTTGGCTTTCAGGGCTTGAGCGAGAGTGTGCGTGGCGCGTGAACAATGCGTTTTCACGCTACCCTCGGAGCACCCCATCGCAGCGGCCGTCTCGGCGACATCCATATCTTCCCAGTAACGCATGAGAAAAGCTTCTCGTTGACGTGCGGGCAGTTTCTGGATTTCCGCGTCGATCAGATTGAGGATCTGTTCGCGCTCCAGTTTGTTCTCGCTGCTTTCGCTGCCGACCGCGCTGTCTTCGGAGTCGAAGGTTTCGAGCGGGTCGAATTCGTCGTCGTCCGCGTTGCCGAAGGACGAGAAGAGGCTGACCCAGGTGTTGCGCACCTTCTGGCGACGGAAGTGATCGTGCGTCGCGTTCTGAAGGATACGCTGGAACAAAAGCGGAAGCTCGGAAGGCGGCCGGTCGCCGTACTTCTCGGCCAGCTTGATCATCGCTTCCTGCACGATGTCGAGCGCCGCGTCGTCGTCGCGAACGGTGTACACGGTTTGCTTGAACGCGCGTCTTTCGACGCCCGCCAGGAAATCGGCGAGTTCCTTGTCTGATGCCATCCGTTGGGGACCCGGCGCAACGAATTTGCGTCGAAAGGGATCGTGAGGTTCGAGGAAAACCTGCGAATCCTAGCAAAGTTTCGCGGCATCCGGACAAAATGAGCGATTTTGTTGCCGATGGCAACATGCGCGCGGACGGTTTCACGCGCCGGCGAAGGCTCTAACGGGGGATTCGCTGCGCCCCAAACCCGTGCGGGCAAAAACGCTATCAGCCTGTTCGGAAAGTTTTTGCTTGACCCGTCGCGCGCCTCGGGCTACATTTTCCGACTCGCATCATAAAGTGAATGTCTAATTTGAGGCGAGCCCAAGAAGCACGCCTGTCAACTTAAGACGCGCCGCTTGAACCCGAGCCACAAGCCCGGCAGAGAGCACCCGATCAATTTTTTGCCGAAAATTCGAAAGGTGATGAATGAACATGCCTAGCGCGGAATTCTCCACGTCGGATACGACTCCCCCTTCAGAAGCCGACTCCATCGGCGGCACCGTGCTCATGCGCGCGCTGGCCGACGAGAACGTCGAGTTCATTTGGGGCTATCCCGGCGGCTCGGTACTCTACATCTACGACGAGCTCTACAAGCAGGACCAGATCCAGCACATTCTCGTGCGCCACGAGCAGGCCGCCGTGCACGCCGCCGACGCCTATTCGCGCTCGACCGGCAAGGTCGGCGTGTGTCTCGTGACTTCCGGTCCGGGCGTGACGAACGCCGTCACCGGCATCGCCACGGCCTACATGGACTCCATTCCGCTCGTCATCATCAGCGGGCAGGTTCCGACCGCGGCCATCGGCCTCGACGCGTTCCAGGAGTGCGATACCGTCGGCATCACGCGTCCGTGCGTCAAGCACAACTTCCTCGTGAAGGACGTGCGCGATCTCGCGGCGACCGTCAAGAAAGCGTTCTATATCGCCCGCACGGGTCGTCCCGGTCCGGTGCTGATCGACATTCCGAAGGACGTCTCGAAGGCGCCGTGCAAGTACGAGCCGCTCAAGAGCGTGTCGCTGCGTTCGTACAATCCGGTCACGAAGGGCCATTCGGGCCAGATCCGCAAGGCGGTGCAACTGCTGCTGTCGGCGAAGCGCCCGTATATCTATACCGGCGGCGGCATCATTCTCGCGGACGCATCGCGCGAGCTGAACCAGTTCGTCGATCTGCTCGGCTACCCGGTCACCAATACGTTGATGGGTCTGGGCGGCTACCGCGCGAGCGATAAAAAATTCCTCGGCATGCTCGGCATGCACGGCACGTACGAAGCCAACATGGCGATGCAGAACTGCGACGTGCTGATCGCCATCGGCGCGCGCTTCGACGACCGCGTGATCGGCGATCCGAAGCACTTCGCGTCGTCGCCGCGCAAGATCATCCATATCGACGTCGATCCGTCGTCCATTTCGAAGCGCGTGAAGGTGGATATCCCGATCGTCGGGGACGTGAAGGAAGTGCTCAAGGATCTCATCGAGCAGCTTCAGCACGCCGAGCACGGTCCGGACACGCAGGCGCTCGCGAAGTGGTGGGACGACATCGAAGGCTGGCGCTCGAAGGACTGCCTGGCCTACGACCGCAAGAGCGAGATCATCAAGCCGCAATATGTTGTCGAGAAGCTCTGGGAGCTGACCGACGGCGACGCGTTCGTCTGTTCGGACGTCGGCCAGCATCAGATGTGGGCGGCGCAGTTCTATCCGTTCAACAAGCCGCGCCGCTGGATCAACTCGGGCGGCCTCGGCACGATGGGCTTCGGTCTTCCCGCCGCGATGGGCGTGAAGATGGCCTATCCGGACGAAGAAGTGGTCTGCATCACGGGCGAAGGCTCCATTCAGATGTGCATTCAGGAGCTCTCGACGTGCAAGCAGTACAACACGCCCATCAAGATCATCTCGCTCAACAACCGCTATCTCGGCATGGTGCGCCAGTGGCAGCAGATCGAATACAAGAAGCGTTACTCCAGTTCGTACATGGACGCGCTGCCCGACTTCGTGAAGCTCGCTGAAGCGTATGGCCATGTCGGCATTCGTGTCGAAAAGACCGCGGACGTCGAGCCGGCGCTGAAGGAAGCGCTGCGTCTCAAGGATCGCACCGTGTTTCTCGACTTCCAGACGGATCCCACCGAAAACGTATTCCCGATGGTGCAGGCAGGCAAGGGCATCACGGAAATGTTGCTCGGGTCTGAGGATCTATAACGCGGGTTTCGACTGCGCGGGTTCGCGCGTGCCTGTCTCCACAAAAGACATGTGCGGCGCGCGGATTCGCATCGAAGCCTTCAACTGGACATCATCGGGAAAAGACATGAAACACATCATCTCCGTACTGCTGGAAAACGAACCGGGCGCGTTATCGCGCGTCGTCGGGCTCTTTTCGGCGCGCGGCTATAACATCGAAACGCTGACGGTGGCGCCGACGGAAGACAGTTCGCTGTCGCGGCTCACCATCGTCTCGATTGGCTCGGACGACGTGATCGAACAGATCACGAAGCACCTGAACCGCCTGATCGAGGTGGTGAAAGTGGTCGACCTGACAGAGGGCGCCCACATCGAGCGCGAGCTGATGCTCATCAAGGTAAGGGCGGTCGGCAAGGAACGCGAAGAGATGAAGCGCATGGCGGATATCTTCCGCGGCCGCATCATCGACGTGACCGAAAAGACCTACACGATGGAACTGACTGGCGCCTCCGACAAGCTCGACGCGTTCATTCAGGCGCTCGACGCCACGGCGATTCTGGAAACCGTTCGCACGGGCAGCTCCGGCATCGGCCGCGGCGAGCGCATCCTCAAGGTGTAAGTTAGACACGCGATTCGACTCATTTCCCTCCGCCAAGCGCGGAACAGACTCAGGACTCAAGGAACCACCATGAAAGTTTTCTACGACAAAGACGCCGACCTCTCCCTCATCAAGGGCAAGCAAGTCACCATCATCGGCTATGGCTCGCAAGGCCATGCGCACGCACTGAACCTGAAGGACAGCGGCGTGAACGTGACGGTCGGCCTGCGCAAGGACGGCGCATCGTGGAGCAAGGCCGAGAACGCCGGTCTGAAGGTCAAGGAAGTGGCTGAAGCCGTGAAGGGCGCCGACGTCATCATGATGCTGCTGCCCGACGAGCAGATCGCCGACGTGTACAAGAACGAAGTGCACGGCAACGCCAAGCAGGGCGCGGCGCTCGCGTTCGCGCACGGCTTCAACGTGCACTACGGCCAGGTGATCCCGCGCGCGGATCTCGACGTCATCATGATTGCGCCGAAGGCTCCGGGCCACACGGTGCGCGGCACGTACTCGCAGGGCGGCGGCGTGCCGCATCTGGTCGCGGTGGCGCAGGACAAGTCGGGCGCGGCGCGCGATATCGCGCTGTCGTACGCGGTGGCCAACGGCGGCGGCCGCGCGGGCATCATCGAGACGAATTTCCGTGAAGAAACCGAAACCGATCTGTTCGGCGAACAGGCGGTTCTGTGCGGCGGCACGGTCGATCTGATCAAGGCCGGTTTCGAGACGCTGGTCGAAGCGGGCTACGCGCCGGAAATGGCGTACTTCGAGTGCCTGCACGAACTGAAGCTGATCGTCGACCTGATCTACGAAGGCGGCATCGCGAACATGAACTACTCGATCTCGAACAACGCCGAGTACGGCGAGTACGTGACGGGTCCGCGCATCATCACCGAAGACACGAAGAAGGTGATGAAGGAAGTCCTGAAGGACATCCAGACCGGCGAGTACGCGAAGAGCTTCATCATCGAGAACCGCGCCGGTGCGCCGACGCTGCAATCGCGCCGCCGTATTACCGCCGAGCACCAGATCGAAACGGTCGGCGCGAAGCTGCGCGCAATGATGCCGTGGATCGCGAAGAACAAGCTCGTCGACCAGTCGAAGAACTAAAGCGCGCAGCGTGAACGCGCGTCACGCTTCTTGCTTGTAGAAAAGCCGCCCGGACGCCCCTGTGCGCCGGGCGGCTTTTGCTATCCTACGGTTTTAATAAAACTCGAACTCGTTCATGAACTATCCTCATCCGATCATTGCCCGCGAAGGCTGGCCGTTCATTGCCATCGCGGCCGTCGTCGCCATCCTCGTGCAGGCGATGGGCGGCTTTGGCTTCGCCTGGATCTTCTGGCTGATCGTGATCTTCGTCGTCCAGTTCTTCCGCGATCCGCCGCGTCCGATTCCGTCGCAGCCCAACGCGGTGCTGTGCCCGGCGGACGGACGTATCGTGGCGGTCGAAACCGCGCACGATCCTTATGTGGGCCGCGAGGCGCTCAAGATCAGCGTGTTCATGAACGTGTTCAACGTGCACTCGCAGCGCTCGCCGGTGGACGGCGCGATCAGCAAGGTGCAGTACTTTCCGGGCGCGTTCCTGAACGCGGCCGTGGACAAGGCTTCCACCGAGAACGAGCGCAACGCCGTCGTGCTGCAGACCGCGGCCGGACATACCGTGACGTCGGTGCAGATCGCCGGACTGATCGCGCGGCGCATTCTCTGTTACGTGCACGTGGGCGAGCCGCTCACGCGCGGTCAACGTTACGGCTTCATTCGCTTCGGCTCACGCGTCGATGTGTATCTGCCGGTGGGCAGCCGTCCGCGCGTTTCGATCGGCGAGAAAGTCTCGGCTTCGTCGACGATCCTCGCCGAATTCGCGGAATAACGCGGAGGTCTCGATGGCGGCATTCAAACCGCGCCGTAACCGCGCGAACGCGACTACCCCGCGCGCGTTTCGTCGCAACAAGGCCGCGCAGGACGTGGGCGCCGTGGAAACGCGGCGCGCGAAGCGGCAGCAATTCCTGAGAAAGCGCGGCATCTATCTGCTGCCGAATGCCTTTACCACCGCCGCGCTGTTCTGCGGCTTCTTCGCCGTCGTCCAGGCGATGAACGTGCGTTTCGAGATTGCCGCCATCGCCATTTTTGTCGCGATGGTGCTCGACGGCATGGACGGCCGTGTCGCGCGCATGACGCACACGCAGAGCGCGTTCGGCGAGCAGTTCGACAGTCTCTCCGACATGGTGTCGTTCGGCGTCGCGCCCGCGCTCGTGATGTACGAATGGGTGCTGAAGGACCTCGGGCGCTGGGGCTGGCTCGCGGCCTTCGTCTATTGCTCGGGCGCGGCGCTGCGGCTTGCGCGCTTCAACACGAACGTCGGCGTGGTCGACAAGCGTTACTTCCAGGGATTGCCGTCGCCGGCCGCGGCGGCGCTGATCGCGGGCTTCGTCTGGCTCGCGACCGACAACCGCGTGCCGCTCAAGCTGGTCTGGCTGCCGTGGGTTGCGTTCGCACTGACCATCTACGCGGGTGTGACGATGGTCTCGAATGCGCCGTTCTACAGCGGCAAGGCGCTGGACGTGCGGTATCGCGTGCCGTTCGCGGGCGTGCTGCTGATCGTGGTGGCGTTCGTGCTGGTGTCGTCGGATCCGCCGGTGATGCTGTTCTGCCTGTTCGTGCTGTACGGCTTTTCGGGCTATTTCTGGTGGGCCTATATGGCGATGCGCGGCAGGCCGAATCCGGCGCGCAGCTCGCAGCGGGATCATTGAGGACGTGTTCATCGTATTTTCCGGTCTGCCGGGCAGCGGGAAAAGCAGCATCGCCGTGAAGCTGGCGGCGCGGTTGAAGGCGGTTTATCTGCGCATCGATTCGATCGAACAGGGCATTCGCGAAGCGCACGTGCTCGCAGCCGGCGGCGAGATCGGGCCGGCGGGATATCTGGCGGCATACCGGCTCGCAGCCGACAATCTACGCCTGGGGCTGACGGTGATCGCCGATTCGGTGAATCCGCTGAAGATCACGCGCGACGCGTTTCAGGCGGTCGCGCGCGGGGCGGGCGTCGGGATGCTCGAAGTCGAAATCGTGTGTTCGAATGCGGCGCTTCATCGGCGCCGCGTGGAAACGCGCCCATCGACCGTTGCTGGCCTGACCCTGCCCACGTGGGAGCAGGTCGAGAAGCGCGACTACGAAGCGTGGCATCGAACGCCGTTCCGGCTGGACACGGCGTTACTTTCGGTCGAGGAATGCGTCGATATGTTGATCGCGGCGATGCATCGAGAATAAAAAAAGGCGAGGGACGCAAAGGTCCATCGCCTTTTTTTCGCGCTCAACTCGCGCCGATTGCTCAACCCGCGACCAGCGTGCCGTTCGAAATATGCACGCGCTGGCCTTGCGCGAACGGCGGCGGATTCTTGTACGTGAAGTAACGCGTCTTGCCGTTTTCCATCCGCACACGCACCGAATAGTCGGTCTCGCTGCGCAGATGTTTCTCCACCGAATTCCCCGCCAAACCGCCGCCGAGCGCGCCGAGCAGCGTCATCGCGGTACGGCCGCCGCCGCGCCCGAACTGATTGCCGACGACACCGCCCGCCACCGCGCCACCGACCGCGCCGATTCCCGTTCCATGACCTTCCTGCTTGACAGCCGAGATCGCCTCGACGGTGCCGCAGGTCGAGCAATAGTTCTGATGCTGCGGCGGCTGCTGCGCATAGGACGGCTGCGCGGGCTGCGGCTGTGCTGGCGCTTGCTGTGCCTGTTGTGCCTGCTGCTGGGCGGCTTGTTGAGCGGCTTGCTGCTGAGCGGCCTGTTGTTGCGCCGCCTGCTGCGCTGCTTGCTGTTGCGCTTGTTGCGCCGCAGTCGATTGCTGCGCGGGACTCGGCGCCGCGGAATCGACAACCGGCTGCTGCGCAACCGCCGCCGTTTGCGTCTGCGGGTTCTGCGCGCCGTTGCTCGATGCCTTCGGAAATAGTCCCGTCATCGCGGCGGTCGCGACAAGGCTCGCCACGATCACCGCGCCTGCCGCCGTCGCGACGAGCGGGTGCAGGCGCCGCTGCTGCGGCTGAGCGCCGCCGGAGGAGGGCGACGTGCTGAGTTTATGGGTCCCGTTATCCATTTCTGACTCTCCTTCCGAGGCAAAGCGCCGTTGCCGGCTGCTGTCGAAACTATTTTCGGAGAAATCCGAATTCTCTGCTTTTTCCGGTTGTAACAATTTCGTGGCTGCAATACGTGTTGGGGAAAAGCACGACCGATGCCAGGCGCGAAAACAGGCGCTGCCACGATACGCGTGGCCGACGAGCCTTGAATTTTTTACCAGCGGTTACAACAAAAAGCGCGCCTCGGAGGGCGCGCTTTCGAATGCTGCTTGGCGATGTCGGGGAAACTCAGTCTTCCCGACGCAGATGCGGGAACAGAATCACGTCGCGGATGCTCGGGCTGTCGGTCAACAGCATCACCAGCCGGTCGACGCCGATACCGCATCCACCCGTCGGCGGCATGCCGTATTCGAGCGCGCGGATATAGTCGGCGTCGAAGTACATGGCTTCTTCGTCGCCGGCATCTTTTTGGTCGACCTGTTTCTGGAAGCGCGCAGCCTGATCTTCCGGATCGTTCAGCTCGGAGAAACCGTTGGCGATTTCGCGACCGGTGATGAACAGCTCGAAACGCTCGGTGATGCCCGCCACGGAATCCGACGCACGCGCGAGCGGCGACACTTCCACCGGATAGTCGACGATATACGTCGGTTCCCACAGTTGCGACTCGGCGGTCTCTTCGAACAGCGCGAGTTGCAGCGAACCGACGCCGGCGTTGAGGAACGCGGGCTGCGTCGTATCGACGCCGAATTTCTTCAACTCCGTGCGCAGGAACGCCGCGTCCGACAACTGCGCGTCCGTGTATTGCGGCGCGTACTTCTGGATCGCCTGATTGATCGTCAGACGATGGAACGGCTTGCTCAAATCGAGTTCGCGCCCCTGATACGTGATGGTCGCGGTGCCGAGCGCATCGATCGCGGCCTGGCGGATCAGTTCTTCGGTGAAGTCCATCAGCCAGCGGTAATCGGTGTAGGCCGCGTAGAACTCCATCATCGTGAATTCCGGATTGTGACGCGGCGACACGCCTTCGTTCCGGAAGTTACGGTTGATCTCGAACACGCGCTCGAAGCCGCCGACGATCAGCCGCTTCAGATAAAGCTCGGGCGCGATGCGCAGGAACATCTGCATGTCGAGCGCGTTGTGATGCGTGACGAAAGGCTTGGCCGCGGCGCCGCCCGGGATCGGGTGCAGCATCGGCGTTTCGACTTCCATGAAGTTCGACTTCGCCATGAAGTTGCGGATCGACGTGACGGCCTTGGTGCGCGCCATGAACGTCTTGCGCGATTCCGGCGTGACGATCAGATCGACATAGCGCTGGCGATAGCGCATTTCCTGATCGGCGAGGCCGTGGAACTTGTCCGGCAGCGGGCGCAGCGCCTTCGACAGCAGACGCAATTCCGTGCAGCGCACCGACAACTCCCCCTTGTTCGTGCGGAACAGCACGCCGCGGGCCGCGACGATATCGCCCAGGTCCCACTTCTTGAACGCGTCGTAGGTTTCGGCGCCGACGTCCGCGGGCGTGATGAAGAACTGGATCTGGCCGCTGCCGTCCTGCACCGTCGCGAAGCTGGCTTTGCCCATCACGCGCTTCAACATCATGCGGCCGGCGAGCGCGACGGGCAGGGGATTCGCTTCGAGCGCGTCTTTGTCGGTCTCGGCGTAGTCGGCCTGGAGTGCTGCGGCCTGATGCGTCGGGCGGAAATCGTTCGGATAGGCGATGCCCTGCTCGCGCAGCGCGCGCAGTTTCTCGCGGCGCTCGGCCATGATCTGGTTTTCTTCCAGTTCGGGAGCGGCGCCCGCTTGAGTCGGTTCGGTCATGATCTTTCTTGGCTTGTGATGCAGGCGGAGGCGCGGCGGAATGAAACGAAAGCGCGGACCCCGCTCGACGGGACCCGCGCCGGCGGACTTAAACGCCCTGTTTCAGACTCGCGCTGATGAAGTCGTCGAGGTCGCCGTCGAGCACGGCGCGCGTGTTGCTCATTTCCACACTGGTGCGCAGATCCTTCACACGGCTCTGATCGAGCACGTAGGAGCGGATCTGATGGCCCCAGCCCACATCGGTCTTGCTCGATTCGAGCTTGTCCTGTTCGGCCTGGCGCTTGCGCATCTCAAATTCATAGAGACGCGCCTTCAGCATCGCCATGGCTTCCGCGCGGTTGCGGTGCTGCGAGCGGTCGTTCTGGCACTGCACGACGATGCCGGTCGGCGCGTGCGTGAGACGCACGGCGGAGTCGGTCTTGTTGATGTGCTGACCACCCGCGCCCGATGCACGATACGTGTCGGTGCGGACATCCGCCGGATTGATTTCGATCTCGATCGAATCGTCGATTTCCGGATACACGAACACCGATGAAAACGACGTATGCCGTCCGCCCGACGAATCGAACGGCGACTTGCGCACGAGCCGGTGAATGCCGGTTTCGGTGCGCAGATAGCCGTACGCATATTCGCCTTCGACCTTGATGGTCGCGCTCTTGATGCCGGCGACGTCGCCTTCCGATTCTTCCAGCACTTCGGTCTTGAAGCCCTTGCGCTCGCAGTAGCGCAGATACTGGCGCAGCAACATGGACGCCCAGTCGCACGCCTCGGTGCCGCCGGCGCCGGCCTGGATGTCGATGAAGCAATTGTTCGGATCGGCCGGATTCGAGAACATCCGGCGGAATTCCGTGTCTTCGACGCGCACGCGCAAGGCGTCGGCATCGGCTTCGCAGGCGACGAGCGTGTCTTCGTCTTCTTCCTCGCGCGCCATGTCGAAGAGATCGCTGGCGTCGCGCAGGTCGTTGTCGAGCGCGGTGAGCTTGGACACCACGCCGTCGAGCAGCTTCTTTTCACGACCGAGCGCCTGGGCGTTCTTCGAGTCGTTCCAGACGTTCGGGTCTTCGAGTTCTTTGTTGACTTCGGCTAGACGCGCGGACTTGGCGTCGTAGTCAAAGATACCCCCGTAGCTCGCCCGCGCGACGGCGCAGGTCGGCCAGAAGGCTTTCGATCGCGTTGAGACGTTCCGCTTCCATTGTCGATCTTCGGCTTCGTAAAAAGGGTGAATTATAGCCGATTGACAGGGTTGGCCGGGACGGGCCGACCGGCGCGCGAAGCTTTAACCGGTCGGCAGCCGCACGCGGGTCATGATTCGGGATGCCGACGAATCCATGTTGTCTGTCGATTCAAATCGACTAGTTAATTCGTCCATAATCCCGAAGAACCCGATGCGCAAAATGAAAGTGCCTGTTCGAAAACCCTCGAATGGTCGTGCCTGTTTTATCAAAAAAATCGCGCAAAAACGAGGACTCAAAAGGGGGTTAATTAATAATGAAATCGGAACTTGCCCAATTTCTGCTTAATCCTGCGATGTTCATTCGTCCGTGGCGTCTTGCGCCCAGTGCATGGTTCGGTTATGTGCCCTTTTCTGCGGGATTGCGGCGGCCGTCAAGCAGCGCTTGCTGGTCGAACTGGGCTCTCATTGGGGCGTTTCATATGCTGCGTTCTGTCAGGCAGTAAAGGAGCATGGCATCCAAACCCGCTGTCATGCGGTGGATACATGGCAAGGCGATGAACACGCAGGTCTTTATTCCGACGACATCTATCCGGATTTGCACGCAAGTTGATGCGAATGACTTTCGATGAGGCGGCAGCGCATTTCGGCGACGGTGGTCGACCTTCTGCATATTGACGGTCTTCATACCTACGAAGCGGTGAAACACGATTTCGAAACGTGGCTTCCGAAAAGGTCGGATCGCGGCATCGTGTTTTTTGATGACATCAGCGTGCGCGAACGTAATTTCGGCGTGTGGAAGCTGTGGGAAGAACTGGCGCAGCGCTATTCCCATCTCGGATTCGATCATTCGGCGCGGGCCGCAAACGCTCCCGCGCTAGTTTGTGATCAGGCGGCGAATTTCTTGGTGAGCCTCGCTTGGCTGATCGCGAAGCGTTCCGCGATCTGCTCGGGCGTCCAGTCGATTCCGCGATAAGTGCAAATTATTGCAAATTCTTGGGGGAGCGCGACTCTGCTCAGGGCCTCATAGAGGGCGTCTGCAGTCTGCATCCTGCCGGCTTCGAAGCACCGGCACCACAGCGCGACGAAATCGACTGTGGTCACCGTACGCCGATGAGCGTGTCGCGCCAAAAATTGGAGATCGCTGTCGTTGGCGAAACGATGCAAATGGAAGATGCCGTGAAAACCGAACGGCGCTTCTGACGACAAGGAGCATTCCACGGAGAATTGGTCGGCGACCTGTTCCGTGGCGAACTTGATGCCGTAATCGGCTTCCAGCAATGGCCGATGAGTGCGGCAAATCAGCTCGTCTTCACCGAATGCCGGATCTGGCTGAATACGCGTGTCACTGGCGAGTATCTGCAGAAGCCGTTTCGAGCGCAGAGAAAATCCGCCGTTTCCGACGGGCAGGTGTCCAAAATGCCACGGCCAGCGTGCGCCGATATAATCGAACGAAAGAAATTCTTCCGTCCAAGCGGAAGGATTCGTAATAAATCCGTCCCATTGGATCAGTAATACCCAAGGTGTCGATATATATTCGACGAGATGCTTTAATATGAACGCGCTATATTCTTCCTTGGAGTTTATGGAAGGAATCAGCGCGATTCGCGTGCTAGTCTGGACATGTTTGTCGGTGAGCAGAATCGTGTCGCCGAACAAGCAATGTTCTTGTGATTTTTTCAGCACTCTCGCGGCGAGAAGTGGATTAAGACAATCTACGGCGCACAGCGTGACATTACGCAGATTTATTTTCTGATTATGCATGGGTCTACAACCGCTCGGCGCTCCAACCGCTCGGCACTCAAAAAACGTGCATTATAAGGGCCATAAGAGTGACACGGGGAGCCAGGCAGATAATCGGAAGTTGCTGAGTTACGCGTGGCTCATAAGCGCGCGCCACGCGTGTGATTCGCCGCTCAGCCAGCGTGCTCGACGATCAACTGCACCCGCGCGACGCCGTTCCACGAGTCGCTGACGAGCCTGTACGCGACGGTCGCGCGCGGAGGCAGCGGCTCGACGTGGTTGAACCAGATGGCGTTGAAGCGCTGACGCCCGCGCAATAGGGACAGCTTCAGATGCTTGTCCTTGACGAGCGCCTGCGACGCGATCTCGAACTCGCCCGAGAAAGTCGGCGCCGGGAAGCCCTGGCCCCACACTTCGGCGTCGAGCATCTCGACGAATTGCGGCGTGAAATACGCGTCTTCCAGTTCGCCGTCGGTTTCGACGGTGCGCGAGAGCGCTTCCGCCGTCAGCCATTCGCGGCCAATCGCCTCGAACGCCGCGGTGAAGCGCGGGATGTCCGCGGTGGCGAGCGTGAGGCCCGCCGCCATCGCGTGGCCGCCGAACTTGTGGATGAGTCCCGGCTCGCGCTTGCTGATCAGATCGACCGCGTCGCGCAGATGAAAACCCGGAATCGAGCGGCCCGAGCCCTTGCAGAGCGTGCCGCTGTCGTCGGCATGGGCGAAGGTGAACGACGGCCGGTGAAAGCGCTCCTTCAGCCGCCCCGCGACGATGCCGATCACGCCCTGATGCCAGCTCGCGTCATACAGCGTGAGCGTCGCGCGCTCGCCGCAATCGAACGTCTGCAACTCCGCGAGCGCCTGCTGCTGCATGCCGGCTTCGATTTCGCGGCGCTCGCGGTTCATCGCGTCGAGTTGCTGCGCCAGGTCCCAGGCGCGGCCGATATCGTCGGTCGTCAGGCATTCGATGCCGAGCGACATATCCGACAGCCGTCCCGCCGCGTTCAGCCGCGGTCCGAGCGCAAAGCCGAGATCGAAGCCGGAAGCTGCGCGCGCATCGCGCCCAGCGGCGCGGAACAGCGCGGCGATGCCCGGCTGCATGCGGCCCGAGCGAATCCGCTTCAAACCCTGCGCAACGAGAATGCGGTTGTTGCAGTCGAGCTTGACGACGTCCGCGACGGTGCCGAGCGCGACGAGATCGAGCAGGCCGTCCAGACGCGGTTCCGGCGCGTTTTTGTACGCGCCGCGTTTGCGCAGTTCGGCGCGCAACGCGAGCAGCACATAGAACATGACGCCCACGCCCGCGATGCACTTGCTCGGAAACGTGCAGCCCGGCTGGTTCGGATTGACGATCGCGCGCGCGGCGGGAAGCGTGTCGCCGGGCAGATGGTGATCGGTGACGAGCACGTCGATGCCGAGCGCATTCGCGGCTGCGACGCCCTCGACGCTCGCAATGCCGTTATCGACCGTGATCAGCAGATCGGGCGGTCCGAGCTTCGCGCGCGCGGCCAGTTCGACGATTTCCGGCGTGAGCCCATAGCCATACTCGAAGCGGTTCGGAACCAGATACTCGATCTGCGCGCCGAACATGCGCAGACCGCGCACGGCGACGGCGCAGGCGGTTGCGCCGTCGCAGTCGTAGTCCGCGACGACGAGCATGCGGCGATTCGCGGCGAGCGCGTCGGCCAGCACGACGGCGGCATCGTCGCAGCCTTTCAGGCCGACGGGCGCGTGCAGGCGCTTGAACTCGGTTTCGACTTCGTCGGGCGTGGTGACGCCGCGCGACGCATACAGCCGCGCGATGACGGGATGCAGGCCGTGACGCGTCAGCGCTTCGGCGTCGGCGGGAGAGGAGGCGCGCGTAACGATTCGCGTCATTCGGGTGTGCCTTATTCGATGAGAAGCGCCGCAATCGGGCGACGCCGCCAGAACTTGCGCAAGTCGGCGCGCGTGACGGACAGCGTGACGGAGCCGGTGTCGCCGCACAGCGTGAGGCTCAGGTGGCCGAGCGTGCCGTGGCCGAGCGCGTCGAGCGCGGGCGCGAACCACGCGGCTTCGAGCGCCTTGAGCGAGTCGTTCCAGCGCGCCCAGTCCTGCTCGATGAACGGCGCGGAAAACGGATCGAGCTCGACGAGCGTTGTGCCCCGTTCGTGGTCCGCTGCATGATCCGACGCGAGCATGGCGAACGATTCGGGCGCCAGGTCAGGCACGACGCCCGCCGCGAGCGCCAGGCCGCGCGTGGCGGCGGCGCCGGACATCACGTATGCGAACGGGCTCGCGACGGTGCGCATCGTGCCTTGCCCGTGCAGCCAGATCGAGTTGATCGCGGGCAGGCCGTGCGATTCGCGCGCGAGGTTCAGCGGATGTTCGAACCACGCCATCTGTACTTCATTCTGCAGCTTCATCCACGCGCGCGAACGCTCGCCGGTGCGGGCTTCGTGCGGCAGCCAGATTTCGATGTTGCGCCCGGTCGCGCGCAACGGCGACGCGCCCGCGAGCGCGCCAAGTGCATCGCCCGATACATACCAGCGCAGCGGCGTCGGCGCCTGCAGCGTCACGCCCAGATCTTCGATCACGGGCCGCGCCGTCTCCAGCAGCGCGCGCGCTTCTTCCGTGTGAACGCCGAGCGTGTCGGGGTCGATCAGCACGAGATGATCATGCGCGATGCGCACGTGAACCGGCTCGATGCAGGCCCACGACGCGTCGCCGGGCGTGCCGCCATCGGCGAGCAGCATGAAGGGCGCGAGCGGGGCGTCGTCGGCGTAGCGCGTGTCCGTGGGCGCAACCGCGCCGAAGCGCCGCGCGATCCAGCGTTCGTGCGGCAGCGTGCGCTGGAAATCTTCGCCGATCACGCGTTCTTCGAGCGTGGCGCGGGCGAGCAGTTTGTCGAGCGCCGCGCCCTGCAGCCCGTGCAGGGCGGTCGCGGCGTCCGCGGCCGAGGGCAGCGCGAAGGGCAGAAGAAGATGGAGATCGTGAACGGGCATGATGCTGCGCATTGTAGGGCAAAGCACACGCAAGGCGCCTTGTGCGATCCGGGCCGCGGGGCCGTTTTTGCGGCACGCGCGACGCATGCTCATGCGTGGCTTTGTCCATATATGGCAAACTTTCGCAAATTTCACGCTCGGACCCGGCCGCCGGTACCTGATACCGTCGGGGTTGCAGTCTTCGCCGTGCATCCGCGAGGCCCGCCGTAGCGTATTCGTACGATGCCGCCCCAAGCCGGGCAAACGCCGCTCGCGGCGCTATCGGGGCACAACAACGCTGGAACAGCAGCAAAAAGGACTCGCTTGAAACTTCCGTACGAATGGCAGATTGGCTGGCGATACACACGCGCCAGCAAACGCACCACAGGCAACGGCTTTATCTCCTTCATCGCACTCGTGTCGATGGCGGGCATCGCGCTTGGCGTCGCCGCACTGATTGTTGTGCTCTCCGTGATGAACGGCTTCCAGAAGGAAGTGCGTGACCGCATGTTGTCGGTGCTCGCGCACGTCGAGATCTTCTCGCCGACCGGCTCGATGCCCAACTGGCAATTGACCGTGCAGGAAGCGCGGCGCAATCCCGAAGTGATCGGCGCGGCGCCGTATGTCGAGGCGCAGGCGCTGCTCACGCGGCAGGGCGCGGTGAGCGGGGTGGCGCTGCGCGGCGTGGAGCCGTCGCTGGAGCCGGAAGTGTCGGATATCGGCAAGGAAATGCGCGCGGGCGCGCTCGCGGATCTGCATCCGGGCGAATTCGGCATCGTGCTCGGCAAGGATCTCGCGTCCAATCTCGGCGTGATGAAAGACGACAAGATCACGCTCGTCGCGCCCGAAGGCACGATTACGCCCGCCGGGATGATGCCGCGCCTCAAACAGTTCACGGTGGTCGGCATCTTCGAGTCGGGCCACTACGAATACGATTCGACGCTCGCGCTGATCGACATCAAGGATGCGCAGGCGCTGTTCCGTTTGCCCGCGCCGACCGGCGTGCGCCTGCGCCTGAAGGACATGCAGCGCGCGCCCGAAGTTGCGCGCCAGCTTGCGCGCACGCTTTCGGGCGATCTGTATATCCGCGACTGGACGCAGCAGAACAAGACGTGGTTCTCCGCCGTGCAGATCGAGAAGCGCATGATGTTCATCATCCTCACGCTGATCATTGCGGTGGCGGCGTTCAATCTCGTGTCCTCGCTCGTGATGACCGTCACCGACAAGCAGGCCGACATCGCCATTTTGCGCACGCTCGGCGCGCAGCCCGGCTCGATCATGAAAATTTTCGTGGTGCAGGGCGTGACGATCGGTTTCATCGGCACGGCGCTGGGCGTGACGCTTGGCTGTCTTATCGCGTGGAGCATTCCATGGCTCGTGCCGATGATCGAGCATCTCTTCAACGTGCAGTTCCTGCCGTCGTCGGTGTATTTCATCAGCGAACTGCCGTCGGAGCTCGTACCGGGCGATGTCGCGAAGATCGGCATCATCGCGTTTGTGTTGTCGTCGCTCGCAACGCTCTATCCGAGCTGGCGCGGTGCGAAGGTTCGTCCGGCGGAGGCGCTGCGCTATGAGTGATCTGATTCCCGCTAACAATATCGTGCTGCACGCGTCGGCCATTTCGAAGACCTTCGTGCAGGGCGGCTTCAACGTGCAGGTGCTCGACAACGCGCAGCTCGAAGTGAAGCGCGGCGAGAAGCTTGCGATCGTCGGCGCCTCGGGTTCGGGCAAGAGCACGCTGCTGCATGTGCTCGGCGGACTCGACGAACCGAGCGCGGGCAAGGTGTCGCTGCTCGGCAAGCCGTTCACCGAGCTGAAGGAAAAGGAGCGCAACGAGCTGCGCAACCGCGCGCTTGGCTTCGTCTATCAGTTTCATCATCTGCTGCCGGAATTCACGGCGCTCGATAACGTCGCGATGCCGCTGCGCATCCGCCGCATGTCCGAAGAAGACGCGCGCAGGCAGGCACACGAGATGCTCGAACGCGTAGGCATCGGGCATCGCGCGAAGCATCGGCCGGGCGAATTGTCGGGCGGCGAGCGTCAGCGCGTGGCGATTGCGCGCGCGCTCGTCACGCGTCCCGCTTGCGTGCTCGCCGACGAACCGACCGGCAATCTCGACGGCGGCACGGCGGATACCGTCTTCAATCTGATGCTGGAGCTGTCGCAGACGCTGGAGACGAGCTTCGTGATTGTCACGCACGATCCGGATCTCGCTGCGCGCTGCGACCGCATCATGCGCCTGCGCGACGGCGTGCTGCACGAAGAGCCGCCGGTTCCGGTCTGATGCATTGAGCGCGCGCCGCGCACGGGAGGCCGCCATGTGGATCGATACGCACTGTCATCTCGATGCCGGAGAGTTCGACGCCGACCGCGACGCCGTGGCCGCCGCGGCGTTCGATGCAGGCGTCGCGCGCATCGTGATTCCGGGCGTCGAGCGCGGCAACTTCGCGACGGTGCGCGCGCTCGCGCATCGCATCGCGGGCGGGGCGTATGCACTCGGCATCCATCCGCTGTTCACGCCGCGCGCCAGCGACGACGACCTGCGCGTGCTGCGCGAGGAAATCGCGGCGAGCATGGACGATCCGTTGTTCGTCGGCATCGGTGAAATCGGGCTGGATTATTTCGTGCCGTCGCTCGACGACGCGCGTCAGCAGTTCTTCTACAACGAGCAACTGAAGCTCGCGCGCGAATTCGATCTGCCCGTGATCTGCCACGTGCGCAAGTCGCAGGACAAAGTGCTGAAGGGCCTGCGCGTGCACGATATTCATCGCGGCATCGCGCATGCGTTCAACGGCAGTTTCCAGCAGGCCGAGGCGTTCATCGCGCAGGGCATGCGGCTCGGCTTCGGCGGCAACTTGACGTTCGAGCGCGCGCTGCAGATCCGCCGGCTCGCGACCGATCTGCCGCTCGACGCGATCGTCCTCGAAACCGATGCGCCGGACATCGCGCCTTCCTGGCTCTACAAGCAGCGCAACGCGCCGGAACAGGTCGCGCGCATCGCGCAGGTGCTGGCGCAACTGCGCGGCATCGACGAAAACGCGCTTTCCCTAGGCACAACGGCTAACGCTCACGCCGCGCTCCCCCGGCTCGCGCTCGCGTCTTCATAATCGTTCGCTGCGACGTTTGCAGCAACGAAACGAAGAGGACCATGTGCGGGCGATTCTGCTGGGATTTGCGTTGGGCATCGCGTGGCTGCAGCAGCAGGCGCGCTTGCCGGGGCTTGGCGTGTGGCTTGCTTGTGGCGCTGTTTTTCTTCTTGCGATTACGCTCGGGTTGGCGAGGCCGCGCGTGCGCATCGCGGGCTTCGCGACTGCCGCGTGCGCGCTGGGCTTTGCATACGCCGCGATGCGCGCCGAAGTGCGCTTGCGGCCGCACTTGCCGGTCGAGTACGAGCAGCGCGATATCGAACTGACCGGCTTCGTGCGCGGCTTGCCCGAGCGCCGGGAGGACGGCACGCGCTTCGTTTTCGAAGTCGAAGCGAATGGTGCCGGATTGCGCGATTTTCCGCGCATCGTCCGTTTAATGTGGATGCCTAACGAATTCGCGCCCATTCCCCGGCTGCTGGCTGGCGAGCGATGGACGCTGACGGCACGCCTTAAACGCGCGCACGACAACGCGAACTTCGGCTTGCGCGACGGCGAAGCGGCCTTGCTCGAAAGCGGCATACGCGCGACGGGTTCCGTGTCGGCGTCGCGTCCGCCGCGGCGTCTGAGCAGCGATGCGTCCGGGCCGCGTCTGGCTATCGACCGGCTGCGTGCCCGGGTGCGCGAACGTATCGAAACCGTGCTCGGCGATGCGCCGCATCGCGGCATCGTCGTGGCGCTCGCGGTCGGCGCGCAGGACGGTGTGAGCGATGCCGACCGGGCCGTCATGCGTGCGACGGGCACGAGTCATCTCGTCGCGATTTCGGGCTTGCACGTGGGCTTCGTCGCGGGGCTGGCGGCGTGGCTGTGCGGCTTCGCGTGGAAGCGCGCCCGATTCCGCGGCATGCCCGCGACGCTGATCGCGCCCGCGCCGAACGTAGCCGCGCTCGGGGCCGCCGCGTTCGCCGCGTTTTATGTAGCGCTCGCGGGCTTCAACCTGCCCGCGCAGCGCGCGCTGTGGATGCTCGTGATCGTCGCGCTCGCATTTCTATGCGGACGACGGCCGGCATCGTCGCTCGTGCTGTTATGGACGCTCGCGTTCGTGCTGATCGTCGATCCGTGGGCGGTGACGTCGGCGGGATTCTGGCTGTCGTTCTGCGCGGTGGCGGCGATCCTCCACGCGGTCGCGGCAGCGGGACGAGTCGAAACGCACGCGCAGGCACCGCATGACGACGACATCGACGAATGGGACCGCACCGATCCGAGCGAAGTAGGGCAGCGGCCGGAGCCATCGGTCAAACGCAGGCCGCGCGCGTGGATGGCGCGTTTCGCGACGCGCGTGCGGCGTCACGTCGAATCGGGCGCGCGCGTGCAATACGCGGTGACGATCGCGCTCGCGCCGCTCACCGTCTACTGGTTCTCGCAAATTCCGCTGCTCGGACCGCTCGCGAACGCCTTCGCGATTCCGTGGGTCAGCATGCTCGTGACGCCCGCGACGCTCGCCGGTCTGCTGCTTCCCGCGCCGCTCGATGCGCCGATGCTCCACGCCGCGCATGCCGCGCTGTCCTTGCTGTGCGACGCGCTCGCGTGGCTGGCCGACGCCGCGCCCGCGGCGCTTTGGCTGTTGCCGCAGCCGGACGGGTTCGCGCTCGCGGCGGCGGCCGTGGGCGTGGCGTGGGCGCTCGCGCCGCGCGGCTGGCCGCTGCGTTGCGCCGCGCCGCTCACGTGGCTGCCGTTGCTCGCGCCCGCGCAGCATCCGGCCGCGTACGGCGCGTTTCGCGTGACCGCGCTCGATATCGGTCAGGGTTCCGCGCTCGTCATCGAGACGGCGCGGCACGCGTTGTTGTTCGACGCTGGTCCCGGCCCGGAATCGACTCACGCGGGCGAGCGCATCGTCGCGCCTTATTTGCTTGCGGCGGGCGTGCGCACGCTCGATACGCTGATGATCAGCCATTCGGATTCGGATCATGCGGGCGGCGCGCCGGCCGTGCTCGAAGCGGTCGCGGTGCGGCAACTGCTGGCATCGCTGCCGGCAACGGATGCGCTCTGGTCCGACGCGCGCGCCCGGCGCATCGAGACCTTGCGCTGCGCCGCCGGCCAGCGCTGGACCTGGGACGGCGTCGAGTTCCGCGTGCTGTGGCCCGAGCCCGGGCCGCTCGCCGGCAAGCCGAACCATCAGTCGTGCGTACTCAAGGCGACCAACGCGGCGGGACGCGCCGCGCTCTTCACGGCGGACATCGAGGCGGACGTCGAACGCGTGCTGATCGCGCGCGACGCGGAGGCTCTGCGCGCCGATGTGCTGATCGTGCCGCATCACGGCAGCCGCACGTCGTCGACCGAGCCTTTCCTCGATTCAGTCGAGCCGCGCGCCGCGATATTTCAGGTAGGCTATCGCAACCGTTTCCGGCATCCGAATGCGACCGTGTACGCGCGCTACGAACTGCGCGCCATCGCGCTTTCGCGCAGCGACGAGGACGGCGCGGCGCGCCTCGACATCGGCCGGGAAATCGTGCTCGAACGCTTCAGGCAAACCCACGCGCGCTACTGGATGGAGCGCTGAGAACAGAACAAGAACGGAGGCGTCCACGCTTGAAAGAGATCATCCACTTTTCGCACGCGAACGGTTTCCCGGCGTCGACGTATCGCACGATGTTCGCCGAGCTCGCCGACGACTACGAGATCCGCAGCATCGAATGCATCGGTCATGATCCGCGCTTTCCCGTCACGCGCGACTGGCCTTATCTCGTCGATCAGCTTATCGACGACATGAACCGGCATCGCGAACTGAGCGACGGCGACCCGCCGAAAGTGTGGCTCGTCGGCCATTCGCTCGGCGGTTATTTGTCGCTGATGGCGGCGCTCAAGCGTCCGCAATGGGTGAAGGGCGTCGTGATGCTGGACTCGCCGGTGATCGCGGGCTGGAAAAGCGGGCTGTTGCGCGTCACGCAGTGGACCGGGCTCGACGAGCGCCTGTCGCCCGCCGCCGCGACGCGTACGCGCCGCACGCACTGGGCGAGCCGCGACGAAGCGTGGCGTCACTTTCGCGCGAAGCCGGCGTTCGCGCGCTGGGACGAACGCATGTTGTCCGATTACATCGGCCTCGGCATGCGCGAGGCGAATCCGGGCGGCGGGCGCACGCTGGCGTTCGACCGCCACGTCGAATATCTGATCTATCGGACGCTGCCGCACACGCTCGGCGCGCGGCTCGCACACGGCGCGCCGGTGCCGGTGGGCTTCGTCGCGGGCACGCGCTCGCGCGAGGTGCGGCAGGTGGGACTCGGCATGACGCGACGCATCGTCGGCGAGCGGCTCGAATGGATGGAGGGCAGCCATCTTTTTCCGATGGAACGCCCGATCGACACCGCGCGCGCCGTGCAGCGCCTGCTCACGTCGATGCAGGCGTCGATTCAGGCATCAAGCGCCTGACGCGCACAACAAAAGGGAGCGAACAGGGAACGAACACGCGCGCGGGGCTTGACGCCCGGGCCGAGAAATGATCGGCAGGAATGTCGCCGAATCGCGCGGCGAACTGTGCTCATCTGTAGCCAATTTCCGGCTCGCGCGCGCTTCGTGGGAGGCGGCCTTTACGGTATAATCCGTTTTTCCCGCGAGCATCTAGCGATGACCAAATATGTATTCGTCACCGGCGGCGTAGTTTCTTCCCTTGGCAAGGGTATTGCCGCCGCCTCCCTCGCCGCGATCCTCGAATCGCGCGGTCTGAAAGTCACCCTTCTTAAGCTCGATCCCTACATCAACGTCGACCCCGGCACGATGAGCCCGTTCCAGCACGGGGAAGTGTTCGTGACGGAAGACGGCGCGGAAACCGACCTCGATCTCGGCCATTACGAGCGCTTCATCAGCACGAAGATGCGCAAGGCCAACAACTTCACCACGGGCCAGATTTACGAATCGGTGATCCGCAAGGAACGCCGCGGCGAGTATCTCGGCAAGACGGTGCAGGTCATTCCGCATATCACCAACGAAATTCAGGCGTTCGTCGAGCGCGGCGCCGCTGCGGCCACGTGCGGCCAGCCGGACGTGGCGATCGTCGAAGTTGGCGGCACGGTGGGCGACATCGAATCGCTGCCGTTCCTCGAAGCCGCGCGCCAGATGAGTCTGCGCATGGGCCGCAACAGCGCGTGCTTCGTGCACCTGACGCTTGTGCCGTTCATCGCCACCGCGGGCGAACTCAAGACCAAGCCTACGCAGCATAGCGTGCAGAAGCTGCGCGAAATCGGTATCTATCCGAACGTGCTGCTGTGCCGCGCGGACCGTCCGATCCCCGACGACGAACGCGCCAAGATCTCGATGTTCTCGAACGTGCCGGAAGACGCCGTGATCTCCGTGTGGGACGCGGACAGCATCTACAAGATTCCGCAGATGCTCAACGACCAGCACCTCGACGACATCATCTGCGAAGAACTGAAGCTCTCGCCGCCGCCGGCCAATCTGAAGATGTGGTCGGATCTCGTGCAGAAGCTCGAGAATCCGAAGAGCGAAGTGACCATCGGCATGGTCGGCAAATATGTCGAGCTGACCGAATCGTACAAGTCGCTGATCGAGGCGCTGCGGCATGCGTCGATTCATACGTCGACCAAGGTGAACATCGAGTACATCGACTCCGAGCAGATCGAGGCCGAAGGCGCCGAAGGGCTGAAGCATCTCGACGCCGTTTTGGTGCCGGGCGGTTTCGGCCGGCGCGGCACGGAAGGCAAGATCAAGGCGATCCGCTATGCGCGTGAGTCGAAGACGCCGTATCTCGGCATCTGCCTCGGCATGCAGCTCGCGGTCATCGAGTTCGCGCGCGACGTCGCGGGTCTCACGGACGCGAACAGCACCGAGTTCGATCAGAACACGAACAACCCGGTCGTCGCGCTCATCACCGAGTGGTACGACCGCGCGGGCCGCATCGAGAAGCGTAGCGAAGAGTCGGATCTGGGCGGCACCATGCGCCTGGGCTCGCAGAAGTGCCCGATCAAGCCCGGCACGATGGCCGAGCGTATTTATGGCACGGATGTGAACGAGCGTCATCGTCACCGTTATGAGGTCAATAACCGTTTCGTGCCCCAGCTCGAGGCGGGCGGGCTTATCATCAGCGCCCGTACCCCGAGCGAGGATCTGCCCGAAATGATGGAGTTGCCGCAGTCGCTGCATCCGTGGTTCGTGGGCGTGCAGTTCCACCCGGAATTCACCTCCACGCCGCGTGACGGGCATCCGTTGTTCAAGGCGTTTGTCGAGGCGGCGCGCGCGCATGCGCAGGCGGGCGGTGCCAAGACGCCGGCCAAGGCTGCGGCCACTGCGGGAGCGCAAGCATGAAGCTGTGTCACTTCGAAGCGGGTCTGGACCAGCCGTTCTTCCTGATCGCGGGCACGTGCGTGGTCGAATCGGAACAAATGACGATCGACGTCGCCGGCCGGCTCAAGGAAATGACGGACAAGCTCGGCATCCCGTTTATCTACAAATCGTCGTACGACAAGGCGAACCGTAGCTCGGGCAAGTCGTTCCGCGGCCTCGGCATGGACGAAGGCCTGCGCATTCTCGGCGAAGTGAAGAAGCAGCTCGGCGTGCCCGTCCTCACGGACGTGCACGCGGAACATGAAATCGAAGCGGTGGCATCGGTGGTGGACGTGCTGCAGACGCCCGCGTTCCTGTGCCGCCAGACCGACTTCATCCACGCGTGCGCGCGCTCGGGCAAGCCCGTCAACATCAAGAAGGGCCAGTTCCTCGCGCCGCACGACATGAAAAACGTGATCGACAAGGCGCGCGACGCCGCGCGTGAAGCCGGGCTGTCGGAAGACCGCTTCATGGCGTGCGAGCGCGGTGTGTCGTTCGGGTATAACAACCTCGTGTCCGACATGCGTTCGCTCGCGATCATGCGCGAAACCAACGCGCCGGTCGTGTTCGACGCAACCCATTCGGTGCAGTTGCCGGGCGGGCAGGGCACGAGTTCCGGCGGCCAGCGCGAGTTCGTGCCGGTGCTGGCGCGCGCGGCGGTCGCGGTGGGCGTCTCCGGCCTGTTCATGGAAACGCATCCCGACCCGGCGTGCGCGAAGTCCGACGGCCCGAACGCGGTGCCGCTGCATCGTATGGAAGCGCTGCTCTCCACGCTCATTACGATCGATCGCGCCGTCAAGAGCGGCCCGTTCCTCGAGAGCGATTTCAACTGAGCATCGGCAACCTGTACGGCGCGCGCGCTCAAAACGGATGCCGCGCAGCAAGAATAGATCACATGAAGTGATCAGCGGGACGGAGGAGCGAGCAACACATCAGGGCGGCAACCGCGTCGGTCAGCGGATCCAGCCGCCTGCTCCCCACGAAAGCGATGCGGATCGATTCCGTATGCCCGCGCGTCGCGCCGAAGCTGAACGGCCGGCGGGCGGGTCTGCACGAAGTCAGTGACGTGCGCCGAAGCGTGTTTCGAATTGAAAAGCCAGGCGGCGCGCTTCGCTGTGACTGACAGAATTCATCGTCAATTTGAGGAAACCATGAGTGCTATCGTAGATATCATCGGCCGCGAGATTCTCGATTCGCGAGGCAATCCGACCGTCGAATGCGACGTGTTGCTCGAATCGGGCACGATGGGCCGCGCGGCGGTGCCGTCGGGCGCATCCACCGGTTCGCGCGAAGCCATCGAGCTGCGCGACGACGAAGCCGGCCGCTACAACGGCAAGGGCGTGCTGAAGGCGGTCGAACACATCAACACCGAGATCTCCGAAGCCATCATGGGCCTCGACGCCTCGGAACAGGCTTTCCTCGACAAGACCCTGCTCGAACTCGACGGCACGGACAACAAGTCGCGTCTCGGCGCGAACGCCATGCTCGCCGTGTCGATGGCGGTCGCCAAGGCCGCCGCCGAAGAAGCCGGCCTGCCGCTGTACCGCTACTTCGGCGGCTCGGGCGCCATGCAACTGCCGGTACCGATGATGAACATCGTCAACGGCGGCGCGCACGCGAACAACAGCCTGGACATCCAGGAATTCATGATCGTGCCGGTGAGCCAGCCGACCTTTCGCGAAGCGCTGCGCTGCGGCGCCGAAGTGTTCCACGCGCTGAAAAAGATCCTGGCCGAGCGCGGCATGAGCACCGCCGTGGGCGACGAAGGCGGCTTCGCACCGAACTTCGGCAGCAACGACGAGTGCCTGTCGACCATTCTGCAGGCCATCGAGAAGGCGGGTTATCGCGCGGGCGAAGACGTACTGCTCGCGCTCGATTGCGCGGCCAGCGAGTTCTACCACGACGGCAAGTACCAGCTCGCGGGCGAAGGCCTGCAACTGTCGTCGAGCGAGTTCGCCGACTACCTGGCAACGCTCGCGGATAAATTCCCGATCGTGTCGATCGAAGACGGCATGCACGAGTCCGACTGGGAAGGCTGGAAGATCCTGACCGAAAAGCTCGGCAAGAAGATTCAGCTCGTCGGCGACGATCTCTTCGTGACGAACACGCGCATCCTGAAGGAAGGCATCGAGAAGGGCATCGCGAACTCGATCCTGATCAAGATCAACCAGATCGGCACGCTGACGGAAACCTTCGCGGCGATCGAAATGGCCAAGCGCGCGGGTTACACGGCGGTCATCTCGCATCGTTCGGGCGAAACCGAAGACTCGACGATTGCCGATATCGCCGTCGGCCTGAACGCCGGGCAAATCAAGACCGGCTCGCTGTCGCGCAGCGATCGCATCTCGAAGTACAACCAGTTGCTGCGTATCGAGGAAGATCTCGGCGACATCGCAAGCTACCCGGGCAAGTCGGCGTTCTACAACTTGCGCTAAAGCTTTTGCCGCTTTAGTCGATAAGGACGCTTAGTCGTCTTTGAAGCGTTATCTTTTAAAGCCCGCCGCCCACGGTCTCGAATTCATCCGAGGCCGCCGGCCGGCGCTTATTTCGGCTACGTGAATGCGGCTCGTAACTGTCGTTCTGATTCTGTTGCTGGTGTTGATCCAATACCCGCTCTGGTGGGGGCACGGCGGCTGGCTGCGCGTGCATGAATTGCAGCAGCAGCTCGCGCAGCAGACCGAGAAAAACACCACGCTGAGGTTGCGCAACGAGCGCGTCCAGGGCGAAGTGCAGGATCTGCAAAGCGGCACCGCCGCCGTGGAAGAGCGCGCGCGCTACGAAATGGGCATGGTAAAGGACAGCGAAGTGTTCGTGCAGTTCGTGTCGCCGAATTCGACCGCGCCCGTCAATTCCGCGAACGTGCCGGGAATGACCGGTTCGACGCGCGGTCAGGTGTCGTCGGCGCCGCTGCGTGTGGTGCCCAATCCGGTATCGCGTTCGAAGCAGGAATTGCGCGATCTCGATAAAAAGGCGCAGAAGGAAAAAGCGGCAGATGCGAAGAAGAAACAGCAGGCGGGTGCGGCGAACTGAGGCTGCGAGCGTCGCCGGGCCGCCAAGGCTGCGAAATATTCCGACGAAAAAATGGCGCGGTCACTGACCGCGCCATTTTTGTTTGCAGCGCCGGAAAACCGCCGGCATACAGTCAGTTCACGGTCGCCGCGCTTACCACCGGGTGCCGAATCCGACGCCGGTGCCCCAGTACGGGCCGCCCCAGCCGCCGCTCGAATAGCCGCCGTACACCGAAACCGGCATGGGCGCGGAGAACTGCGACATCGTCTTGGCGGCATTGCCTGCGGCGGCGGCCTGCTGCGATTCGTTCAGCGCCTGCCGGTCGATGGCGTTATAGCGCTCCATCTGCTGCTGTGACGTCAGCGTCTGCTGGGGCGCGGCCGGCGTGGTGGGCAAGCGGCTGTAGATCGGCGAAGGGCCGGGCGGGTCCATGGTGCAGCCGGCGGCGAGCGCGACGCCGGCCAGGCACGACACGAGTTTCCAGTTAAGCAATGCGGTTTTCGGTACGTTGTTCATTTGCGACCTCCAGCAGGTCGGACATCTATGCAGGAGTCCAATCATAACGTGCGGCAGAAAGCGCTATGACCGCACGGCTTACCTCCCGCATACTTCGCGCCGGCCGCCCGACTTCCGCTGCATTTCCCACTGGATAAGGCTCAGAAGGCGTTCAGTGGCGCTGACCCGACGCCGGGCTCACACCTTGTGAGAGTTCCTTTGCGACAAAAAGTTGCGCAACGTCGACGGGGTCGAAGTCGTAGCGCTGGTTGCAGAACTCGCAGTGCACTTCGACGCCGCCACGCTCCGCGATCACGCTGTCGACTTCCTCGCGGCCGAGCATCTTCAGCATGCCGCCGACCTTCTCGCGCGAGCAGGTGCAATGGAAGCGCGCGGGCGCCGGATCGAAATGCTGCACGTTCTCTTGCCAGAAGAGCCGCTTGAAAAGCGTTTCCGGTTCTTCCTTCAGCAATTCCTCCGTCGAAAGCGTGCTGCCGAGATGGCAGACGCGCTGCCATGTATCGGCGTCGTGCTCGCCCGGATGCGGGACGATGCCGCCATCGCCCGGCAGCTTCTGCAGCAGCATGCCGACGGCGCGCTGCGTGTCCGCCGCGAGCCACAGACGCGTGTCGAGCTGCTCGGAATGATGCATGTAGTGCTCGAGCACTTCGGACATCGACGCGAGCGGGCCGTGTTCGCCCGACAACGGCACGATGCCCTGATACGGCTGCTGCCCCGGCTTCTTGTCGGCGGGATCGAGCGTGATGACGCAGCGCCCGCGCCCGTTGCGGTTCAGCAGGTCGGCCAGCGACATCTCGTTTTCGAGCTCGCTTTCCACGCCGTCGGCGAGCTTGGCCGTCGCGCGCAGCGACAGATTCGAGTTGCATTGCACGACCAGCATCTTCACCGGGCCGTCGCCGTAGATCTGCATGACGAGCGTGCCGTCGAACTTGAGGTTCGCCGAGAGCAGCGCGCACGCGGCCATCATTTCGCCGAGCACGTTGCGCACGGCCGCCGGGTAGGCGCGGCGCGCGAGCACTTCCTGCCACGTTTGCCGCAACGATACGATTTCGCCGCGCACGGGCGCCGCGTTGAACATGAATTTCTGCAACTGGTCGTTCACAACTCTTCCTTGGGTGATGAAGCTCGAACGCGGTCCTAGGCGACCGCCGTTCAGCCGATGCGCACGAGCTGCGCCTTGTAATATTCGCGACGGTCGGCATAACTTGCCGTGGCCGCGCGCATGCGGGCGATATCCGCCTCGCCGATCTCCCGCACCGCTTTCGCGGGCGCGCCGAGAATCAGCGAATTGTCGGGGAACACCTTGCCTTCGGTGACGACGGCGCCCGCGCCAACCAGACAGTTGCGGCCAATCACCGCACCATTCAAGACCACGGCCTGAATGCCGATCAGCGAGCCTTCCTTGACGGTGCAGCCGTGCAGCATGGCCTGATGGCCGACGGTGACGTCGTTTTCGATCGTCAGAGGAAAGCCCGGGTCCGCGTGCAGCACGGCGCCTTCCTGCACATTGCTGCCGCGCCCGACGACGATCGGCTCGTTGTCGCCGCGCAGGGCGGCGCCGGGCCAGACGCTTGCGTTCTCCTCGAGCGTCACGCGGCCGATGATGGTCGCCGTGTCCGCGAGGAACACGCTTTCGTGGATGGTGGGGGCGTCGTCGCCGAGTTTGTAGATGGCCACTGTGTCTCCTGGGGCGCGGTGTCGTGAGGGCGGGGCGCGGGCCGCGTCGCGCGAGGTTCCGCTGCGGCGCTAAAATGCGCGGCTGCCGCTGCTTCGTCGATGCGACGCAACGGTCAGTCTTGCGCCGGTGTTTCGCGCAGTGTTTCGCGCAGTGTTTCGCGATCTGCGGCGCTCGCCGGGATTACCATTTTAGCCGTTTGCAATCAGTGTCCGCCGGACCGGCGAAATCCGCCGCTGTTTCCGCCGCCATTTTCGAGATAGTTCGATGCACGCTCCTTCGCTCCCCGCCGAATCCGATGTCTGCGCCCGCCGCGCGGCACTCGCCATCCTGCGCGAGTGCGATCCCGTCGCCAAGGCGGCGCGGGCGCGCGCGCTGTGGGATGCGGCGAGTGCCGATCCGTCGCGCATCGATGCAACCGTCACGCTGGCCGATCCCGGCGATCTGCCCGGGCGGCCCGTGCGGCCGCCGCTCGTGGAGCCGTCGTCGCTGAAACGTCGCGGCATGCAGTCGGACGCCGGGCGCGCGGTGCTGCTGCACGCGCTCGCGCATATCGAGTTCAACGCGATCAATCTCGCGCTCGACGCCGTCTGGCGCTTTCCCGCGATGCCGACCGATTTTTATCTCGACTGGTTGAAGGTGGCCGCCGAGGAAGCTCATCATTTTTCGCTGCTTACCGCGCGGCTCGCCGAGTTCGGTCACGTCTACGGCGATTTCCCCGCGCACGACGGCCTCTGGGAGATGGCGCAGCGCACGCGCGACGACGTGCTCGCGCGCATGGCGCTCGTGCCCCGCACGCTGGAGGCGCGCGGTCTCGACGCGTCGCCGCCCATTCGCAAGCGGCTCGCGCAGGCGGGCGATCACGCATCGGCGGCGATTCTGGACGTGATCCTGCACGACGAAATCGGCCACGTGCTCATCGGCAATCGGTGGTTCCGCTTCCTGTGCGACGCGCAAGGCCTCGATCCGCATCCGACGTACGAGCGCCTCGCCGCGCAATACCACGCGCCGAAGCTGCGCGGTCCGTTCAATTTCGAAGCGCGCCGCGACGCGGGTTTCGACGAAGCCGAACTCCGCGCGCTCGCAGGCCTCGACGATGCGCGCTAATCCGGGCGCGTCGCCGCTATAATCGAACGATCATCCTTTTTCACATTTTGAACCGAGGCGACACGATGAAAGAAGCGCGCTCCGAATTCGTCGATGCGCGCGGCGTGCGTCTGCACGTACGCCGCTGGGGTTCGCCCGACGCCCCGATGCTGTTCATGCTGCACGGCTGGATGGACGTGGGGGCGTCGTTCCAGTTCGTCGTCGACGCGCTCGCAGGCCTTGGCGAGCACTGGCAGGTGCTCGCGCCCGACGCGCGCGGCTTCGGTCTCTCCGACCGGCCGGTCGCGGAAAAGGGCGGCGGTCACTACTATTTTCCGGACTATCTCTCCGATCTCGACGTGCTCCTCGATCACTACGCGCCCGGCGCGCAGGTGAATCTCGTCGGCCACAGCATGGGCGCCAACGTCGCGCTGCTGTACGCGGGCGTGCGGCCGGAGCGCGTGCGCCGCGTGGTCGATCTGGAAGGCTTCGGGCTGCCGGCGGCGCGTGCGTCGCAGTTGCCCGGCCGACTCGCGCAATGGCTCGACGATCAGCGCGCACCGCCCACGCTGCGCAGCTACGCGAGTCTCGATGAAGTCGCCGAGCGGCTGATCCGCACGAATCCGCGCCTTGCGCCCGCGCGCGCGCGTTTTCTCGCGAAGCACTGGTCGCGCGAGGAAGCGGACGGGCGCTTCCATCTGCTCGCCGATCCGGCGCACAAACTGCGCGGGCCGACGCTGTACCGGCTGGACGAAGCCAGCGCCGTCTGGGCGCGCGTGCAGGCGCCGGTGCTGCACGTCGAGGCGAAGGATTCGCCGACGCTGGCGGGCTTTGCGGGCCAGATGCCCGTCGCCGAATTCAAGACGCGCTTCGCGGCGTTTCCCGACTGGCGCGAGGAAATCGTCGATGATGCCGGGCACATGATTCATCACGATCAACCTGAGCGCGTCGCGGCGCTGATTGCGTCGTTTTGCGCCTGAGCGTCTGCTCGAGCGTGCGGATGCGGGGCGTCTGCATAATCGGCGTGTCATGCCGTTAAACTAGCGTATCCGTCAAACTCAGAAGCCTACGATGAACGCCGATCTGCATTGCCATTCCACCGTGTCCGACGGCCAGTTCGCGCCCGCCGAGGTCGCGGCGCGCGCGCATGCGAACGGCGTCACGCTGTGGTCGCTCACCGATCACGATCAACTGGGCGGCCAGAAGGAAGCGCGCGCGGCGGCGGAGGCGCTCGGCATGGACTATCTGTCGGGCGTCGAGATTTCGGTGACGTGGGCGTCGCGCACGGTGCATATCGTCGGCATGAACGTGGATGCCGAGAACGAGGCGCTGCAAAAGGGGCTCGAATGCACGCGCAACGGGCGCGCGGCGCGGGGCGTGGCGATCGGCGAGGCGCTCGCGGCGGTCGGCATCCCGAATTGCTACGAAGGCGCGCTGCGCTTCACCGACGACCCCGACATGATTTCGCGCACCCACTTCGCGCGCTTTCTGGTGGAGGCGGGCTACGCGCAGTCCACCTCCGACGTCTTCGCGCGCTATCTCGGCGACGGCAAGCCGGGCTTCGTCGGACATCGCTGGGCGAAGCTCGCGGACGCCGTGAAATGGATCCGCGATGCGGGCGGCGAGCCGATCATCGCGCATCCGGGCCGCTATGATTACACCCCGGTCGAATTCGCCGCGCTGTTCGACGAATTCATCCAGCTGGGCGGCCACGCGATCGAAGTCGTGACAGGCAGCCATACGCCCGATCAATACCGCGAATACGCCGATGTCGCGCGCCGCTACGGTTTCGAGGCCTCGCGCGGTTCGGATTTCCACGGCACGGGCGAAGGGCGCGTCGACCTCGGTCAGCTTCCGCCGCTGCCCGGCGATCTCACGCCGGTCTGGGAGCGCTGGCTGTAGCTTGATCGGGCCTGATCTCGCGTGCCCAGGCGCGCACGATCCTTGCATCAGCGTATTTCCTCGCACGTATCGCACGCATTGCACGCATCGCACGTATGACCCGGGAGGCGCGTTCGCGCGCTGCGCGCTCGGCCTTTTCGAAAACGATCGAAACAAGAAGGCGTCGCCATGTCTCAATTCTTTCGCATTCATCCGGACAATCCGCAGCCGCGGCTCATCAATCAGGCCGTGCAGATCATTCGCGACGGCGGCGTCGTCGCGTTGCCGACGGATTCGAGCTACGCGCTCGCCTGCCATCTCGACGATAAAGACGCGGTCGAGCGCCTGCGACGCATCCGCGGCATCGACGACAAGCAACTGCTGTCGCTGCTCGTGCGCGATCTCTCCGAGCTTTCGAACTTCGCGATGGTCGATAACCAGCAATACCGGCTCATCAAGTCGGTGACGCCGGGGCCGTATGTGTTCGTGCTGCAGGCGACCAAGGAAGTGCCGCGCCGGCTCTCGCACCCGTCGCGCAAGACAATCGGGTTGCGCGTGCCGGATCACGCCATCACGCTGGCATTGCTGGAGGCGCTCGGCGAGCCGCTGCTCGCCTCGACGCTGATTCTGCCGCCCGACACCGAGCCGCTCAACGACGCCGACGAAATTCGCGAGCGGCTGGAGAAGCAGATCGAACTCGTGATCGACTCCGGCGCGTGTCCGGCCGAGCCGTCCACGGTGATCGACCTTTCGTCGGGGGAGCCGGTGCTCGTGCGCGCGGGGAGGGGCAGTCTCGAACCGTTCGGGCTGGCGGCGTAGGCGCCGTCCAGTAGCGCACACGGGCTCATACCCGATTAAGCTTCGTAGGTCATGATGGGGCGATACCGATTCGCGCCCGGGCCCGCTGCGCGCGCCTGAACACCACTGCCTGCTTGATACAATAACGCCCTATGGATGCCTCCCTGATACAAACCATCGCGGTCTACGCGCTCCCGGTGATCTTCGCGATCACGCTGCACGAGGCCGCGCATGGCTATGCCGCGCGCCTGCTCGGCGACAACACGGCTTACGTGCTGGGCCGCGTCTCGATGAATCCGATGCGCCATATCGATCCGATCGGCACCATCGTGATTCCGATCGTCCTGTATTTCGTGACGAGCGGCGCGTTCATGTTCGGCTACGCGAAGCCCGTGCCGGTGGCGTTCGGCAATCTGCGCAATCCGCGCTGGGGCAGTCTGTGGGTCGCGGCCGCCGGTCCCGGCAGCAATTTCGTGCAGGCGCTCGTATGGGGCGTGATCGCGGTTATGCTCGCGGTCTTTCACGTCGACGAACCGTTTCTCACGCGCATGGCGGCAGCCGGCGTTGGCGTGAATCTGGTGCTCGGCGTGCTCAATCTTTTTCCGTTGCCGCCGCTCGACGGCGGGCGCGTGCTGATGGCGCTGTTGCCCGTGCGCGCGTCGATCGCGTTTTCGAAGCTCGAGCCTTACGGTTTCTTCATCGTGATGGCGCTCGTCGTGACGGGCGTGCTGACGCGCTTCTGGCTCGGACCGCTCGTGAATGTGGGCTACGCGGCGGTCTCGGCCATCCTGAATCCCCTCGCTTCACTCTTTCCATAACATCATGTTCCCTGACCGTATTTTCTCCGGCATGCGGCCCACCGGGTCGCTGCATCTCGGCCACTATCACGGCGTGCTGAAAAACTGGGTACGGCTGCAGTCCGAATATCCGTGCTTCTTCGCGGTGGTCGACTGGCACGCGCTCACGACGCACTACGAGACGCCCGAGGTCATCGAGAAAAATGTCTGGGAAGTGCTGATCGACTGGCTGGCGTCGGGCATCGATCCGGCGCAGGCAACGTTGTTCATCCAGAGCCGCGTGCCCGAGCACGCGGAGCTTTCGCTGCTGCTCGGCATGGGCACGCCGCTCGGCTGGCTCGAACGCGTGCCGACCTACAAGGAGCAGATCGAGAAGCTCAAGGAAAAGGATCTGTCCACGTACGGCTTTCTGGGCTATCCGGTGCTGATGGCGGCGGACATCCTGCTGTATCGCGCGTCGCTCGTGCCGGTCGGCGAGGATCAGGTCCCGCACGTCGAAATGACGCGCGAGATCGCGCGCCGCTTCAATTACCTCTACGGCCGCGAACCCGGCTTCGACGAAAAGGCCATGGAAGCCGCGAAGAAGCTCGGCGGCAAGCGCGCGAAGCTGTATCACGAGCTGCGCGTTGCGTATCAGCAGGAAGGCGACGACGAAGCGCTCGAACAGGCGCGCGCCATGTTGCAGGAGTCGCAGAGCCTGTCGATGAGCGACCGCGAGCGCCTGTTCGGTTATCTCGAAGGCTCGCGCAAGATCATTCTGGTCGAGCCGCAGGTGCTGCTGACCGAGGCGTCGCGCATGCCGGGGCTCGACGGACAGAAAATGTCGAAGTCGTACGGCAATACCATTGGCCTGCGCGAAGATGCCGAAACCATCACGAAGAAAGTCCGCACGATGCCGACCGACCCCGCGCGCGTGCGCCGCACCGATCCGGGCGATCCGGACAAGTGCCCGGTCTGGCAACTGCATCAGGTCTACACCGACGAAACCACGCACGAATGGGTGCAGAAGGGCTGCCGCACCGCGGGCATCGGTTGTCTGGAGTGCAAGCAGCCGGTGATCGAAGGCATCCTGCGCGAGCAGCAGCCAATGCTCGAGCGCGCCCAGAAGTACATGGACGATCCGTCGCTGTTGCGCGCGATCGTCGCGGACGGTTGCGACAAGGCGCGCAAATTCGCCGTCGAAACGATGCGCGACGTGCGCGAGGCCATGGGCCTCTCGTACAACTGAGCGGCGGCTGATGGAAGACGCAGCGAGTCGCTGGGTCACGCGCTGGGCGCATCTGGTCGCGCCCGGCGGCGCGGTGCTCGACGTCGCCGCGGGCAGCGGACGGCACGCGCGCTGGTTCGCCGCGCGCGGTTTTGCCGTGCTGGCGGTCGATCGCGACACGCAGGCACTGGACGCGCTGGCGGCCCTGGCACCGTCCGAGCCCATCCAAACGCTCGCCGCCGATCTCGAAAATGGCGCGCCCTGGCCGCTTCCCGACCGAACGTTCGATGCGGTCGTCGTCACGAATTATCTGCATCGCCCGCTGTTCGGGCATCTGCTCGGCGCGCTTGCGCCCGGCGGCGTGCTCATTTACGAGACGTTCGCCGCGGGCAATGCGAGCGTGGGCAAGCCGTCGAATCCCGCGTTTCTGCTCGAACCCGGCGAACTGCTCGAGGCGGTGCGCGGCCACTTGCGCGTGATCGGCTATGAGGATGGTTTCGTCGAAAGCCCGCGTCCTGCCTATGTGCAGCGGATTTGCGCGGTTCGCGTGCCGGAGTCAGTCGACCCGCCCGGCGGCGCGTCCGGCGAAAAAGCGCTCACGATTGGTAACACACCCTCGGGTCCGCCGCGTTTCGCGTTGCCCGGCTAATCCGCTACAATCGCGGTAGAACGGGTTTTCGCGATTAAATTTTCGATTAAATTCATAGAGTTTCATGACAAACGGAACACACGGCGGCATCCAGATCCGCGGCAGCATTCCTGCCATCGTCACACCGATGCACGAGGACGGTAGTCTCGATCTGCCGGCGTTTCGGAAACTGATCGACTGGCACATCGAACAGGGCTCGAACGGTCTCGTCGTGGTGGGCACGAGCGGCGAGTCGGCCACTTTGTCGGTCGAAGAACACATCCTGATGATCCAGACGGCCGTCGAGCATACGGCCAAGCGTTTCCCGATCATCGCGGGCGCGGGCGGCAATTCGACCGCCGAAGCCATCGAACTCTCGAAGCACGCGAAGAAAGTCGGCGCCGACGCCACGCTGCAAGTCGTCCCGTATTACAACAAGCCGACGCAGGAAGGCATGTACCGCCATTTCCGCACCATCGCGGAAGCGGTGGACCTGCCGGTGCTGCTGTATAACGTGCCGGGCCGCACCGTTGCCGACATGAGCAACGAGACGATCCTGCGTCTGGCCGAAGTGCCGGGCATCATCGGCGTGAAGGAAGCAACGGGCAACATCGATCGCGCCGCGCATCTCATCAAGCACGCGCCGGCGAATTTCGGCATCTTCAGCGGCGACGACCCCACGGCCATCGCGTTGATGCTGCTGGGCGGCCACGGCAACATCTCGGTGACGGCCAACGTCGCGCCGAAGGAAATGAGCCAGTTGTGCCGCGCCGCCCTCGAAGGCGACGCCGTCACCGCCCGCCGCATCCATCTGAAGCTGCTCTCGCTGCACAAGCAGTTGTTCTGCGAATCGAATCCGATTCCGGCCAAGTGGGCGCTCCAGGCGCTCGGCCGCATGGAAGGCGGCATCCGTCTGCCGCTCACGCCGCTCGACCCGCGCTTCCACGACGTGGTGCGCGACGCGTTGCGCGACTCCGGGCTTCTCGCCTGATCACATGCGGCGGCGCGCCACATTCACAAAGAATCGAAGTCCCGCCGCCGCAAGTGATCGAAATGAACCACACCGTCAGCCATCCTCCGCCGCTCACTGGCCTCGGCATCGAATTCGATGATCCGCTCGCCTCGAGCGAGTTCGGGGCGAGGCAAGGCGTCATCAGCAGCAAAGAAGGACCTCATGAAACGTTCCGCTCTTCTTACTCAAGCCAAACGCCTGGGCGTGTTGTCGCTCGGCGCCAGTGCCGTCTTAGCGCTCGCAGGTTGCGACACGCTCAACGACTGGCTCGCGCCGGATCGCGTCAACTACAAGGCGGCTGAAACGGCGCCTTCGCTCAACGTTCCCTCCGATCTCAGCACGGCCGATATCAGCCAGCGCTACGCGGCGCCTTCGAAGATCAACGCGCTCGGCGGCGCCGCCGAGCGCTCGCTCACGCCCGCCGGCAACGCGACGCTCGGCGTGCCGAACGCGCAGGACCCGTTCGGCATGCACGTCGAGAGCGACGGCGACCGCCGCTGGCTCGTCGTCGATGGCCGCTCGCCCGACCAGGTGTGGCCGCCGCTCAAGGAATTCTGGGAAGAGAACGGCTTCACGCTCAAGACCGACGCGCCGCAGACCGGCATCATGGCGACGGACTGGGCGGAAAACCGCGCGAACATTCCGAGCGACTGGTTCAGGAACAGCGTCGGCAAGCTGCTCGACTTTGCGTATTCGTCGGGTACGCGCGACATGTTCCGCACGCAGGTGGACCGCGCCGCCGACGGCTCGACCGACATCTCCGTCACGCATAGCGCGATGGAAGAAGTCCTGACAGGTCAGGACAAGACGGGATCGCGCTGGGAATCGCGTCCGCGCAATCCGGCGCTCGAGGCCGCCATCCTCGGGAAGATCATGCAGAAGTTCGGTCTCACCGAAGACCAGTCGAAGAAGCTGATCGCGGATGCGCGTCCGGCGGGCGCGAAGGTGGCGGTGGAACCGGGTGCGGGCGGCTCCTCGCTCGATCTCGCCGAGCCGTTCGATCGTGCCTGGCTGCGCGTGGGCCTTGCGCTCGATCGCACCAACTTCACGGTCGACAATCGCGATCGCGACAAGGGCATCTACTACGTCCATTATTCGGACTCCATGGCAGAGTTGAAAAAGGACGGCCTGTTCGGCAAGTTCTTCTCGAGCAATACGCCGAAGCCCACGCGCCAGTTCCTTGTGAACGTGCGTCCGAAGGCGGACTCGGTGACGCAGATCGGCGTCGTCGATGCGAACGGCCAGCCGGATACGTCGACCGATGCGCAGCGCATCGTGTCGCTGCTGCATGCTCAGTTGAACTAGCTCAAACCTGGGACACCGGTGACCAAGGGTTCATTGTGAGATTCGCCAGTCTCGGCAGCGGCAGTGAAGGCAATGCATTGCTCGTCGAGGCGTCGGGCGGCACGACCACGACGCGCGTGCTGCTCGATTGCGGTTTCTCCGCGAAGGAGGTCGAGCGGCGGCTCGCGCGGCTCGATTGTCGCGCCGCGGATCTCGATGCCATCGTCATCACGCACGAGCATACGGACCACATCGGCAGCGCGCTGACGCTCGCGCGCAAGTGGTCCATTCCGTTGTACATGAGCTGGGGCACGGCGCGGGCCATTGGCGCAGATGAAGCCAATGTCGAACTGAACGTGTTGTGGGGCGATGAGAGCGTTGCTATCGGCGATGTGAGCGTGCTGCCGTTCACCGTGCCTCACGATGCCCGCGAACCGTTGCAATACGTGTTCTCAGACGGCGCATGCCGGCTCGGCGTACTCACCGACGTGGGTGTGGCCACTCCGCATATCACGAGCGTTCTGAGCGGCTGTGACGCGCTCGTGCTCGAATCCAATCATGATGTCGCGATGCTCGCGGCGAGCCGCTATCCGCCTTCGCTGAAGGCGCGTATCGGGGGGACGCACGGACACCTGAATAACGAAGCCGCGGCCGCTATCCTCGCGTCGCTCGATCGTTCCAGGCTGCGTCATCTCGTAGCCGCGCATCTTAGCCAGCAAAACAATTTGCCGCATCTCGCGCAGGCGGCGCTCGCGGCGGCGCTGGGAGCATCGGCGATCGATGTCGTGGTGGCGACGCAGGCCGAAGGCTTCGACTGGCTCGTGCTTTGACCGCGACCGATACCGATACCGACAAGCGCGCGAAGCGGACATAAACTCGCGTACACAAAACCAGCAGACGCAAAAAAACCGGCTCGAGAGCCGGTTTTTCTTTGCAGGCCGCGTGAACGGTCTGCGGCGCAGCGCCTGTAAGCCTTACTGGCTTGCGCCCGATGCCGGAGCAGCAGCCGAAGCGGCAGCGTCCGAAGCAGCGCTAGTTGCAGCGCCAGCAGCCGAAGCTGCGTCGCTTGCAGCAGCCGAAGCGCTCGATGCTGCAGCGTTTGCGTCCGAAGCAGCAGCAGCCGGTGCCGAAGCAGCCGACGTATCGCTTGCAGCGCTCGGAGCAGCCGTTTCGCTAGACTTGTTGCATGCAGCCAGAGCAACAGCAGCCAACAGGGATGCTACGAGGAGGGATTTCTTCATGATCACGTCCTTTTATGGTTAAAGGTAAGCAACAGCGCAAAGTACCGGTAATGTGTGCTCCAACACCGACCTGGGCCGCTGTGGAGACTCACAATTCTTTTTTGTGTGAGACTTCCTACGGCTTGGCCGGAAATTATAGGCACTTTCGCAACGAGCGTCGATAAATCGGGGGCCGATACGTTGTCTTTCTCATACAAATTTTCATATTGCGGAACAGCAAATTCTAGTATCCGCAGCATGGCTGGAAGTCTCGTCGAAGCCAAGCCTGTCAAGCCAAAGCGCCCATCCGAATCCAGCCCGCACGATACCATTCGTGCAGCAGCGCTGTCATTGTCGAATCGTCTGTAAGTGTTACAAAGCGTTTCGCTTCCAGATACCGTGAATCGGCCAATTCCGGGAGCCACTTTTTCAGTTTCGACGACAACGGCACCGCTTCACCATTTACGAAATATGACCTTTCGTCATAGAGCAAAATGGTCTTTCTATCCAGCGTGACGCCAGTCTTTTTCGCGCGCTCCACAAATCGCTGTTCGTTCAACGCGCGTTCGGGCGGATCGAATACGACATTGGCTTTCGGCTCGCTCAAATAAGTGCCGAGAAAACCGGCGACGTCTTTTTCATTCCATTTCACGTTCGCAAGGATCGCGCCAACACGCTCGACGAGCAGCGCGGGCAGCGCCGCGGGATTCGCCACGGGCGCCTGCGCAGGATCGCGATAGCGGGCGTTCGCACGCGTGCCGGCGGTTGAATCGCCGATGCGCTCCGCGAGGTGATACAGGAACTGCCCCGTGAGTTCGTGCTCCGAAGGCGCGCGAAAGCCGATCGACGCCGTCATGCATTCGCCCTCGGCAATACCGTCATGCGCGATATGCGGCGGCAGATAAAGCATGTCGCCGGGTTCCAGCAGCCATTCTTCCTCGGGCTCGAAGTGCTGTAAAACTTTCAACGGCAGTCCGGGTTTTAGCGATAGATCGCGTTGCGCGCCGATACGCCAGCGGCGCTTGCCATGAACCTGAAGCAGAAACACGTCGTAAGAGTCGAAGTGCGCGCCTACGCCGCCGCCGTCGGTCGCGTAGGAGATCATCAGGTCGTCGAGGCGCGCGTCGGGGATGAAGCGGAACCGGTTCATCAGCGCATGCGCGCGATCGTCGTGCAGGTTCGCGCCTTGCACGAGCAGCGTCCATTCGCGCTTCTTCACGGCAGGCAATTCGTCGGGCGCGAACGGGCCGTGCTCGAGATTCCATGTCTTGCGAAAATGCGTGATCAGGCGCGATTCGACGTCGTCGAGATCGGCGAGTTCGAACAGTTCGTCGCGGCTGAGCGGCGCGGCAATATCGGGAATCGCCTGGCGGATCAACAGCGGCTTTTTCTGCCAGTAGCGCCGCATGAACTGTCGTGGCGTGCGGTTGCCCAACAAGGGTGTGGGTTCGTCTGGCAAAGGCGCCCGCGCGTGCGTGGGAAGGCCGGAATCGGGGGTCGGAGTTGAGTCGTGTGGCCGCTTGGGCATCGTATAATCGAGGCTTGTATCTTGGAGGATCCAATGAAAATTGCGAAAGGCACTGTCGTTTCGGTCGCGTACAAGCTATCGGATGCGCAAGGCAATCTGATCGAGGAAAGCGACGAGCCGATGGTCTATCTGCACGGCGGCTATGATGGCACGTTCCCCAAGATCGAGGAAGCGCTGGACGGCCGCGAACCCGGCTTTGAAACGTCCATTCAGCTCGAGCCGCAGGACGCGTTCGGCGAGTACGATCCCGAGCTCGTGAAGATCGAAGAGCGCAGCCGCTTTCCGGAGCCGCTGGAAGTCGGCATGCAGTTCGAAGGCACGCCGGAAGATGCCGACGACGAACTCGATTCCCTCATCTATACGGTGACGGACGTCGCGGAAGACAAGGTCGTGCTCGACGGCAATCATCCGCTCGCGGGCATGGCGCTGCGCTTCGCGCTGTCGGTGCAGGAAGTACGCACGGCGACCGAAGACGAGATCGAGCATCAGCACGCGCACGGCGCGGACGGCCTGCAAGTGGTCGACGAAGATGACGACGAAGACGACGGCGAGCCGCGCAAGGACTCAGGTCCTACGCTGCATTGAGCGCGCGGCGCAGATACATGGAAGTTTGAAAAGCGCAGCTTCGGCTGCGCTTTTTATTGCCCGCTGCCGCCGGTGCCGCTGCTGCCGTTCTGCACGCCCGAGGCCGGCACCGGAAGGATCGGCGGACGGGACTCGCGCGGCGTGAGAAGCGGCGGAAGATCGGAGGCCGGCAACGGCATCGTGGGCGGCGCCGGCAGCGACTCGGGCAGGTCGTTGCGAGGCATCGCCGACGGCGGGGCAGAGGGCGACGAAGACGGTATCGACGACGGCATCGAAGACGGATAGGGCATCGCAGGCGCCTCGGACGCGGGCGCGATCGTTTCGCCCGCGCGCACATCGCGCACATCGCGTACGTTACGCACGCGCAGCCGAAACGGCGGATGCCATTGCGCATCGCTCTGTACTTCGAGCCATTGCGATTGCGGCTTCGCAAACGCAATCGCGACGCGCGTGAGATTCGTGACGATCAGGCCTTTGTCATTGCGCAATGGTTGATCGATATGAAAGCCGTTCGGCTCCTGCGCCTCGGTGCCGTGAATCACGATGACCGGCCCACGGAACGCCTCCGCCGCCTTCACGAGGCTGCGCTTGAGTTCGAGAAAGCCGTCACGCGGCTGATTCGAGCGCGAGAAGCGCAGCCATGCAAAGCGTTCGCGTCGCTCGTAACGCGAGAAATCCGGATCGCCCTGAAGCAGGATGACGAGCGCGCGCATGTCCGTACGCCGCGCGGATTCTGCCGCATGTTCGAGCCAGAACGTGGTCGCAACAGCGCGATCCTCGAACTCGCCATTGCGCCCGCCCGCGGTCAGATAATGATTGTTCGGGCTCGGCGCGTTCAGCCCGATGAACGCGATACCCTGCGCCTGCCACCGCACGATCTCGCGGAAGTTGCGAAAACGCGCGACATCGCTTTCGCGCGACAGTGTGAGCGGCGTTTGTCCGAGCGCGCTTGCATCGGCGAAGAACAACTGGCGGACGAAATCGAGCCGCTCGACCGGATCGTATGCGCCCGTGTGTGCCTGAGCGCAATCGGCCCAGTCGTGCTGGCCGAGCAGCAGCACGAGCGGCGTGCGCGACGTGTCCAGCAAGTCGCGCCGCGATTGATAAATGCCGTCGCGACATGCCTCGCTGCCGCCCTTGATGTTTCCGTCATAGACGATGAACGCGACATTGCCCTCGCGCGCGATGGCATCGAGCATGCGGCGCACCGGTGCTTCGTCGGCGGAACGGGTGAGCGCGTCCGCGATTACCGCGAAGCCGAGCGGCGCCGGGCTCTCTGCGTGCGCGTGCGCTACCGCGCCGCACAGCAGCGCGGCGAACATCGTGGCCGCGCCCGTCAGGCGCGACACGCCCGACGTGCACACGGCGACAGCACGCTCAATGCGAGGCATCCGGCGGATCGCTCGCCAGTTCATGCAGTTCGAAGAGAAGTTCGAGAGCGTCGCGCGGACGCAGGTCGTTCGGATCGAGCGCGCGCAGCTTGTTCAGCACCGGATGCTCGGGTGCTTCGGCCGCGTTATTCCTGGCTTCGTCGGCGGTGTTGTCGTCGTCTTCGTACGGCGCATACGGCTGGCTTGCGAACAGATCGAACTGCGGCGTGGGCTGCCCGATCGACTGCTGCTCCAGATGCACGAGATGCTTGCGCGCCGCGCGGATCACCGCGGACGGCACGCCCGCCAGTTGCGCGACCTGCAGACCGTAGCTCTGATTCGCAGGGCCTTCGCTCACCGCGTGCAGGAAGACGATGCCGTGATCGTGCTCGACCGCCGACAGATGCACGTTCGCCGCCTGCGCGAACTCGGCGGGCAATTGCGTGAGCTCGAAGTAATGCGTCGCGAAGAGTGTGTAGCAGGCGTTATGCGTGAGCAGATGCCGCGCGATGGCCCATGCCAGTGCGAGGCCGTCGAAGGTCGACGTGCCGCGCCCGATTTCGTCCATCAGCACGAGGCTCGACGCGCTCGCGTCGTTGAGAATTGCGGCGGCTTCCGTCATCTCCACCATGAAGGTCGAGCGTCCGCCCGCGAGATCGTCGGCCGCGCCGATGCGCGTGAAAATGCGATCGAGCGCGCCGAAGCGTGCGCGTTTCGCGGGCACATAGCTGCCGACATAGGCCATCAGCGCGATCAACGCGGTCTGGCGCATGAAGGTCGACTTGCCGCCCATGTTGGGGCCGGTGATGAGCAGAAGCTTGCGTTCCTGACTCAGACAACAGTCGTTGGCGATGAACTGTTCGACCTGTGCCTCGACCACGGGATGCCGTCCCTGTTCGATATCGATGCCCGCATCCGCGGCGAACTCCGGCGCGACCCAGTCGAGCGCGCGGGCGCGTTCGGCGAAGGCGCACAGAAGGTCGAGTTCCGCGAGCGCGCTTGCGACGCGCTGGCAATCCGCGATGAAGGGCAGCAGGTTCTGCAACAGCGTGTCGTAGAGCGCGCGTTCGCGGGCGAGCGCGCGTTCCTGCGCGGAAAGCGCCTTGTCCTCGAACGCCTTCAGTTCCGGCGTGATGTAGCGTTCGGCGTTCTTGAGCGTCTGGCGGCGGCGATAGTCGTCCGGCACCTTGTCGGTCTGGCCGCGCGTGACTTCGATATAAAAGCCATGCACCTTGTTGTACTCGACGCGCAAATTCGCAATGCCCGTGCGGGTGCGCTCGCGCGCTTCGAGATCGATCAGGAACTGATCGCAGTTCTCCGAAATATCGCGCAGTTCGTCGAGGTCGGGATCGTAGCCGCGCGCAATCACGCCGCCGTCGCGAATCAGCGCGGCGGGCTCGGGCGCGATGGCGCTCTTCAGCAAGTCGAGACATTCGTGCGGCGGTTCGAGCGCAGCGGCGACGCGTGCCAGCGCCGACGCATGCTCGGACACGCCGGCGACGAGCGCGCGCAAGTCGGGCAGCGTGGCGAAGGTGTCGCGCAGGCTCGACAGATCGCGTGGCCGCGCCGACAGCAGCGCAAGACGCCCCGTGATGCGCTCGATATCCGACACCCGGCGCAATGCGGCGCGCAGTGTGTCGAGGCCGCTGGCCGAAGGCGCCTCAAGCAGCGCGCCGATCGCCTGCTGACGGCCTTGCGCCACCGACGCATCGCGCGGTGGATGATGCAGCCAGTGACGCAGCAAGCGGCTGCCCATGGTCGTGCAGCAGGTGTCGAGCAGTGAAAACAGCGTCGGCGATTCGGTGCCGCGCAGCGTTTCGGTGAGTTCGAGATTGCGCCGCGTGGCGGGATCGAGCCCGATGTATTCCGATTCGTATTCGACCTTCAGGCTGCGCACGTGGCGAAGTTGCTGGCCTTGCGTCGCGGCGGCGTAGAGCAGCAGCGCGCCGGCCGCGCCGCAAGCGCATGTGAGCATCTGCGCGCCGAAGCCGTCGAGGCTCGCGACATCGAGTTGCTCGCGCAGACGCTGCGTGCCCGAACCGACGTCGAAGTGCCACGCGGGCACGCGCGTGGTGGCGCCCGGCGCGGTCAAGCCGAGCGACGACTGCAAATCTGCAATGGAATCGGCGACGAGCGTCTCAGCCGGACGGATGCGTTCCAGCGCCGCGCTTACTTGCGCGGGCGCGACTTCCGCGAGCCGCAATGCGCCGCTCGCGAGGTTGAGCCACGCGAGGCCGACGCTCGTCACCACGCCGCGCCGGTTGTGCGCGGGGCAGAGCGCGAGCAGATAGACGTCGGTTTTGTCGGAGAGCAGGGCGGCGTCGGTGAGCGTGCCCGGCGTGACGACGCGCACCACTTTGCGCTCGACCGGTCCTTTCGATGTCGCCGGATCGCCGATCTGTTCGCAGATCGCCACCGATTCACCGAGCTTCACGAGCTTGGCGAGGTATTGCTCGCACGCGTGATGCGGCACGCCCGCCATGCGGATCGGATTGCCGCCCGAAGCGCCGCGCTGCGTGAGCGTGAGATCGAGCAGACGCGCGGCCTTCTCGGCGTCGTCGAAGAAGAGCTCGTAGAAATCGCCCATCCGATAGAAGACGAGCGTGCCGGGATGCTCCGCTTTGATGCGGAGGTACTGCTGCATCATCGGCGTGTGATGCGACAGGTCCGCGAGCGGCGCGGCGGTGTCGCTGGATGTGTCGGGAGTTGCCGTGTGAGTGCCCATCTTGCGTGCTGTGAGAGCCGGCGTGACTCAACGGCCGGGCGCGACGTGCGCCAGCCGCGAATCAGCCGATACCGATAGGGCATGAGTTTAACCTGTCATGCGCCGCGGGCGGACTCGGTCGAATGGGATAGGACGATTCGCACGAGTGCGGCGCGGGACGGCCCGAGCGCCTCGGGCGCTTGAGCGTCAATAAGAAGCAAGCCGCCGGAATAAACGGACGAGCAAACGTCCGTCATCCGGCGGCCAGTTCCGACATCGGAAGAAGATCAGAAGAAAGCGTTACGCGCGCGCGGCGAGAAACCCCACCAGAAGCGCAAGGCCCGCCACCGCGCCGAGCGTGTGCCACGGCTTGTCGTGCACGAAATCATCGGCATAACCGGCGGCGTCGCCGAGCTTGCCGGACAACGCGCCGCCCGCGCCGTTCAACTGTGAACGCGCGGTCTTGAGCTTCGATTGCAACTCCTTGCGCAGCTTGTCGGCATCGATATCCTTCGCGTTGTGGATCGAGCTTTCCAGATCGTCCAGCAGACTGCGCAACTGGCCGCTGGCCGAATCGACCGCGTCGCTCGCACCGCGCACCGCGCGCTCGCCGATATTGGCTGCGCCATTGATTTTGCTGTCGAGCGTCGAACGTGTGAACAATCCCATTTCCTTGCTCCTTTTTGACGTTGCCGAGGAATAAATGACGCCGGGTTCTCCACCGCGCCACTTCGTGACCCGGCGAACCGCCGCCGCACGGCCTAAGCCGCGACGCGGCCCGCGCCCCGCTGCCGGCGTTTTCTCCCTTGCAACCCGCGCGCCGGCGCCGGGGCATGAACCCAGAATACACCGTCGAGCAAGGATCATTCCTCGACCAGCGCGCCGAGATCGGCCTCACGCTCGTTTTGCGCGTGGCGGCGCATCGCGAGCGCCATCATCAGGCACACGAATACGCCGAATATGACGATGATCCATTGAACCGGCACCTTCGTCGTCAGAAGCAGTGCGTAGGCGCCGAGCATCGCCAGAACGGCCAGATTCTGGTTGAAGTTCTGCACCGCGATGGAATGTCCGGCGGAAAGCAGCGTCGCGCCGCGATGCTGCAGAATCGCGTTCATCGGCACGATGAAAAAGCCCGACAGCCCGCCCAGTATGATCATTAGCGGATAGGCCATCAGGATGTACGCGGGCGCGAACAGCGGACCGATCTGCACGCCCGCGCCATCCGGGAACAGGTCTTTGTTGTAGAACGCCATTGCCACCGACACCGCGCCGATCAGCACGCCGACCGGCAGCACCTTGAGCGACTGGCGCAGCACGATCCACGCGGACGCCGCCGCCGCGCCCAGCGCGATGCCGATGCCCGTCACACCCTGCAAGACCGCCGCCTTCGACAGCGACAGGCCGAGATTCGCGTCGGCCCATTTGAGCACGAGCAGTTGCAACGTGACGGCCGCGCCCCAGAGGAGCGTCGTGACCCACAGCGCGATCTGCGCGAGCTTGTCTTTCCAGAGCACCTTGAAGCAGTGCGAGAAATCGTGCACGAGCTTCGTCGGCTCGGTCAGCAAATTCGGATAGCGCGCGCCGGTATCGGGAATGAACACGTTGATGAGCGCCGCCGATGCATAAATGAGCATCACGGCGAAGAGGGCGGCGTGCGCGGCGGTGTTCACGAACGGAAGATGCGCCTGCGCGACCCATTGTCCGACGACCTGGCTCACGAGCGCGCCGCCGATGACAGTGCCGAGAATCGTCGAGCCGACGGTCGCCGATTCGAGCCACGCGTTCGCCGCGATCAGCTTTTGCGGCGGCAAAAGCTCGGTGAGGATGCCGTATTTTGCCGGTGAATAGGCGGCAGCGCCGAGGCCGACCACGCCGTACGCGATCATCGGATGGGCGCCGGCGATCATCATCGCGCAGCCGGCGGCCTTGAGCGCGTTCGACGTGAACATGACGTGGCGCTTCTGGATCGCATCGGCGAATGCGCCGACGAAGGGCGCGAGCACGACATAGGAAATCGTGAAGAAGATTTGCAGCAGCGGCGTGACCCACGGCGCCGAATGGACGACGGCGAGCATGGCGATCGCGGCGATCAGGAGCGCGTTGTCGGCGAGCGACGACACGAACTGCGCGGCGATGATCGTATAGAAGCCTTTTTTCATGGGGAGCCCGAGCGGTGGCGCGGGGCGCCGGCAGACTGCGAATCGGCGCGGAAGGGAGCGCGTTTCGCCCGCGGTCGCGCGGGCAAAAGATTGCACTGTATCGGAGCCTCGCGATCGGTGCAGATTCGGTGCGGCGTACGTCAAACGCACGAGGCGCGCCGAAGCGCGCCCCGTGAATACCGCGCGATGCGGCTTATTCGCCGGTCAGGCGCGTGCGCGAGTACATGTCGAGAACCTTGACCATCTGCGCATACACCTTCGGATTCGCGGCGACGATCTCGTTCTGGAACAGGAAGTCGGATTCGCCGGTGTAGTTGCCGACAAGGCCGCCCGCTTCCGTCACGATGAGGCTTCCCGCCGCCACGTCCCACGGATGGATGCCCTGTTCGAAGAAACCGTCGAGCCGCCCGGCCGCGACGTTGGCGAGATCGAGCGCCGCCGCGCCCGGACGGCGCAGGCCCGCGCAGGAGAGCGTCATTTCGCTGAAGAGGCGCATGTATGCGTTGAGGCCCTGGCCGTCGCGGAACGGAAAGCCCGTGCCGATCAGCGCATCCGACAGACGATCCAGCTTGCCGACGCGAATACGCCGCTCGTTCAGATACGCGCCGCGGCCGCGCGAGGCGGTGAAAAGGTCGTTGCGGGTCGGATCGTAGACGACGGCCTGCTGCACGACGCCCTTGTGCACGAGCGCGATGGACACGCAGTAATACTGGAAGCCGTGGATGAAGTTGGTCGTGCCGTCGAGCGGATCGATGATCCACTGGTACTCGGATTCACGGTAGTCTTCGCCGGATTCTTCGGCGAGGATCGAGTGGTCGGGGTAGGCGGTGTGCAGCGTCTCGATGATCGCGGCTTCGGACGCCTTGTCGACTTCCGTCACGAAGTCGTTGTGCTGCTTCTTGCTGACCTGGACGCGGTCCAGATCGAGCGATGCGCGATTGATGATCTGTCCGGCGCGGCGCGCGGCCTTGACAGCGATATTGAGCATCGGATGCATGAGCGAAATCCTTGAGCCGCCGGCGCACGGTGAAACGGGCGCAGGCGAAAAAATGGGCGACAACGACTATGTCGACGAAAGACGAATTGAATAAGAGCGAGGCGTCCGCGCGAAGGTTCGAAATGCTGCGAAAACCGTTCGCGGCGCGCGAGGGGCTCATTTTACCCGAAAGTCGCCGCGAAGCCTCGCGCTTGGGCCGCGCGGGCAAAGCGCGTTAACATGGCGGATTAATCGGGGATGCCGAGCATGCCGGCGATGCCTGGCTCGCGCGCATCCACCCCGGCATCCAATTTCAGCACGAACCACGTCAGCACAAACCACGCCTTGGAATCCAACGATCTCTCCACGCCCACCGGCGGCTTCACGTCGACGCGCTTCATTCTCGTCGAGCCGAGTCATCCGGGCAATGTCGGCGCGGCCGCGCGCGCGCTCAAGACAATGGGCTTCGCGCGGCTCGTCCTCGTCGCGCCGCGCGTGCCCGACGTCAAGAACGAGCCCGAAGCCATCGCGATGGCCTCCGGCGCCGACGACGTGCTCGCGTCCGCACACGTCGTCGACACGCTCGCGGATGCGCTCGTCGGCGTGCACTGGTCGGTGGCGCTGACCGCGCGCATGCGCGAGTACGGCCCGCCGCAAATGCCGCCGCGCGCGCTCGCCGAACGCGCCCACGAATTCGTGCATCACGGCGACATCGCGCTCGTGTTCGGCAACGAGCGCACCGGGTTATCGAACGCGGACGTCGAGCGCTGCAGCGCGCTCGCGCACATTCCGGCCAATCCCGCGTACAGCTCGCTCAATCTTGCGCAGGCCGTGCAGGTGCTCGCCTATGAACTGCGGCTCGCGTTTCAGGCGCCCGCGAGCCCGCTCGCCGTCGTCGGAACGGCGGGGCAGAACAGCGCGTCGAGCGATGAAATCGAAGGAATGTACGCGCATCTCGAAGACGCGCTCGTCGAGCTGGAGTTTCTCGATCCGGCCAATCCAAAAAAGCTGATGTCGCGTGTGCGGCGGCTGTTCGCGCGCTCGGGGCTCGAGCGCGAAGAGGTAAACATCCTGCGCGGCATCGCGAAGCACATCCTTTTGCGCGCAAAAAAAGACTGACCGCGCTGGCATCGGGGGCATCGGGCAGACTCGGCGCGCTCGTCCTACAATCGGCGAAAAACGGCGCAAGCCGATATAAGCTTTGCGCGTTCCGTGCTTTAGCCGCCGTGTGTTCATGCGTGCATAGGCGGCACGGAACGGCGCGCCCCGTCCCCTTCATCGAGACATCGCCATGTTCGACCGACTTCGCGAAGACATCGCCGCCATCCGCGAGCGCGATCCCGCCGCCCGCAGCGTCTGGGAAGTCGTCACCTGTTATCCCGGTCTGCACGCGATCGTCCTGCATCGTTTCGCGCACGCATGCTGGCGCGCACAGTGGCGCTGGCTCGCGCGGTTCGTGTCGCAGATCGCGCGCTTTCTCACCGGCATCGAAATCCATCCGGGCGCGACGCTCGGGCGGCGCGTGTTCATCGATCACGGCATGGGCGTCGTGATCGGCGAGACGGCCGAGATCGGCGACGACTGCACCATTTATCAGGGCGTGACGCTCGGCGGCACCTCGCTCACGCGTGGCGCCAAGCGCCATCCGACGCTCGAGCGCGGCGTGATTGTCGGTGCGGGCGCGAAAGTGCTCGGCGGCTTTACGATCGGCGCCGACGCGAAGATCGGCTCGAACGCGGTCGTCGTGAAGCCGGTGCCGGCGGGCGGCACGGCGGTCGGCAATCCGGCGCGCATCGTCATGCCGGCGGCAGGCGTGAAGAAGACCGGCGAGCCGGCGGGCGGCGGCTTCTGCGCGTACGGCATCACGCCGAACGCGGACGATCCGGTGTCGCTCGCGATTCACGGGCTGATCGATCACGCCTCGACGCAGACGCAGCGTATCGATGAGATCGTCGCCGCGCTCGAACGGCTGGGCGCGCGCATGGAGGCGCTCGATATCGCCGATGGCGCCGCGCTCATCGATCTCAAGCGCATGTGCACGTCGATGGATGGCAAGCCGGTGGACGTGCGCGCGGCGTCGGTCGAGTTTTAGAGCGGCAGCGCGCGCAGCCCGGTTTCGTCGAGCCGCAGATAGCCGCCGCGCGGCGGGTCGATATCCAGTTCCCAGTCGGGCAAAACCCAGCGCGCGCCTTCGACTTCGCGATGCATCGCCGGACGATGCGTGTGGCCATGAATCAGCGTATTCGTGCGGCTGCCGACGAAGAGGGCGGACACGGCTTTCTTCGTCACGTCGTATTTCGCCGATGTCACCGGCGAGTGCGTCATGCGCGCGCCTTCGCTCTTCGTGCGCATGCGCTGGCCGATCGCGAGACGCGTGCTGAGCGGCAGCGCCAGAAAGAGCCGCTGCGCGAACCGGTTGCGCGCGAGTGCGCGAAATCGCTGATAGCCGTGATCGGCGGTGCAGAGCGCATCGCCGTGCGCCAGCGCAATACGCCGGCCGAACGCGGTGATGACGAACGGATCGGGCAGGAACAGCGCGCCCGCATCTTTCATGAAGCGCGAGCCGAGCAGGAAATCGCGATTGCCATGCATCACGTAAAGCCCGATGCCGCGCTCGGACAGCGTGTGCATGAGACGCGCCATGCGGCGTGCGAAGCGTGCGCGTTCGTCGGTGTCGGGCGCGCCGAGAATGTCGTCGCCGATCCAGAATTCGAACAGGTCGCCGAGAATGAAGACGGAATCCGCCTCGTTCGCCGTCACTTCGATGAAATGCTCGAACGCGGCGACAGTGCGCGGAATCGCCTCGGAGAGATGCAGGTCGGAAATGAAAAACAGCGGGCGCGCGTTCTTCGCTGCACCCGCTGCTTCGCGATCGAAAGAAGTTTTCGTATCGATCATGCAGTCCGCGATCAGACCACGACGGCCTTTTCGATCACCACGTCGTCGACCGGCACGTCCTGGTGAAAGCCCTTCGAGCCCGTCTTGACCTTCTTGATCTTCTCGACCACGTCCATGCCCTCGACCACGCGGCCGAACACGGTGTAGCCCCAGCCCTGCGGCGTCGGCGACGAGTGGTTCAGGAAGTCGTTGTCCTTCACGTTGATGAAGAACTGCGCGGTTGCCGAGTGCGGGTCGTTGGTGCGCGCCATCGCGACCGTGCCGTTGTCGTTCGTCAGGCCGTTGTTGGCTTCGTTGTTGACCGGCGCGTCGGTCGGCTTCTGCTTCATGCCCGGCTCGAAGCCGCCGCCCTGAATCATGAAGCCGTCGATCACGCGGTGAAACACGGTGTTGTCGTAATGACCCTTCTTCACATAGTTCAGAAAGTTCTCGACGGTTTTCGGCGCCTTCTCGGCGTCCAGTTCGAGCTTGATGACGCCGTGGTTCGTATGCAGTTCGACCATGATGATGTTCTCCGGTGTGTTGATGGGCGACGTCGACGGGACACCGCCCGGTTGTTCGACGTTACTGCGAGACCACGCTCGCCGACTCGATGACGGTCGGCTTCTGCGGCACGTCCTGCATCGGGCCGCGCGTGGTGGTCGGGCTTCCTTCGATCTTCTTCACGACATCCATGCCCGCGACGACCTTGCCGAACACGGCATAACCATTGCCGTCCGGGCTCGGGTAGTCGAGACCCGCATTATCGACCGTATTGATGAAGAACTGGGCGGTGGCCGAGTTCGGGTCGCTCGTGCGCGCCATCGCGAGGGTGCCGGTGGCGTTCTTCAGACCGTTCTTGCTTTCGAGCGGGATCGGCGCGCGCGTGGGCTTCTCGGCGAAGCTCGTGTTGAAGCCGCCGCCCTGGATCATGAAGCCCGGAATCACGCGATGAAAGATCGTGCCGCTGTATTGACCGGACTTCACGTAGTCCAGAAAGTTCGCGACCGTCTTCGGCGCTTTCTCGGGATACAGCTCGACCTTGATGTCGCCTTGCGTGGTCTTGAAGAGCACGGTGGGGTGCGCGGCCTGCGCCTGGGGCTGGGCGAACGCCGGCGCGTTTGCGATCAGGGCAGCGCTCGTGAGCGCCAACATCAGGAATTTCATGAAGGATCGATCCTCGTGTGGTGAATGCGATGAGTCGGCCGCTTCGGCGACGGCCTCGCGCGCACGTTCGCGCGCACTTGTTCTCAGGGTCTCTCAGGGCCGCGCGTTCGGCGCGACGTACGGCGCCGTCGGCAGCGGGCCGCTCGGGCCGCCGAACGGCGAGTATTCGTCGGGCGCGGGCATGGTCGACGTCGTGCTGCCGGTGCTGCCGGTGCCGCTGGTGCCGTTCGTGGCCGAGGCGGGCGCCCATTCGTCCGCGGCCGTGCGCGGCGCGGTCGCGGCGGTCGCGCCCGAGGCGCTGCTGGCGCGCTTCTTCACGGGCGGCGTGTAGATGTTCTGAATTGCCGTGATTCGCTGGCTCGTGAGCGGACTCTTCGAGCCGAGCGTCTGCGCGCGCTTGTACGATTCGTTCGCGAGCCGCAAATAAAGATCGCCGAGATTCTCGTACGCGAGCGCATAGGCCGGGTTCGCCTTGACCGCGGTTTCGAGCGCGACGCGCGCCTCTTCATAGCGGCCTTTCTTCGCATAGAGCGCGGCGAGATTGTTATACGGCTCGGGCAGTTCGGGATACGCCTGCGTAAGCTCGGTGAACGCGGTGATGGCTTCGTCGTCGCGGTTCAGGCGCGCGAGCACGGTGGCGCGCTTGAACTTTGCCTGCACGTCGCGCGGATTGCTCGCGATGCGCGCATCGAGTTGCGTAAGCGCGGCGTTCCAGTCCTTGTTCGCGATGGCGGCATCGACCTGCGGCGTGTCGTCGCGCGTGGCGGGCGACGTTTGCGCGAACGCGGCGCCGGACGTGCCGAAGCACATGGCAGCGCCGAAGGCGGCGATCGCGACTGCGCGTGCGGCGAATGTGCTGAAGGTCCGGGGAACGAGCCGGCGGGAGAGTTGCAAAGGCGTGCGCGCTGAGCGTTGAGTCACTTGGAATCGATTCAATGATTGATGCAGCGAAGGAAACCGGAAAAGCGGCCCGAGAGCCGGCGAAAGCCTCGACGCACGGCCGGAACATGCGTCGATGCGACCGGTGCGGCATGCTCTCCGTCCAGGCGCATTGCCTGGCCCGGAACGCGGCTTGCAAAGCCCGCCGCGCGGCCGCCCGATGATTTCATAGGCTCAAGTCCCGGTGTTATACTCCGAGCCATTCTAACAAAAGGTCTGCACGTCCCGCGCACGAGTCTTGCGCCTGGCTTTGCCGGGTTGATTCTCGCGAGCAGCGCACCTGCGCCGACGCCAGACTCTCTTTTGCCACTCGTGGCCGTCTCCGTCCTGGTCGTATGACCGTCGTGTTCGCGCTCGCGTGTGCGTCTCTCGCTTCCGCACGCATCGTTCACGGCGTCTTCGGCCCGGCACACGGTTGATTCCGGTCTACGCATTGCCTTCTATGAATTCGCTGCGCATCTACAACACGCTCGCCCGTGACAAGCAAACCTTTACGCCGCGCCGGGCCGGCGAGGTACGGATGTATGTCTGCGGAATGACGGTGTACGACTACTGTCACATCGGTCATGCGCGCGTGATGGTGGTGTTCGACATCGTGCAGCGCTGGCTGCGCACGCTCGGCTACAAGGTCACGTTCGTGCAGAACATCACGGACATCGACGACAAGATCATCCGCCGCGCGGTCGAGAACAACGAGCCGATCAAGTCGCTCACGCAGCGTTTCATCGCGGCGATGCACGAAGACGCGCGTGCGCTCGGCGTCGAGCGTCCGGATATCGAACCGCGCGCAACCGATTTCATCCCGCAGATGCTCGGCATGATCGATGCATTGCACGCGAACGGCTACGCCTATCAGGCGAAAGACGGCGACGTGAACTACGCGGTGCGCAAGTTCGCGGACTACGGCAAGCTGTCCGGCAAGTCGCTCGAAGACCTGCGCGCGGGCGAGCGCGTCGCCGCGAACGACGCGAAGGAAGATCCGCTCGACTTCGTGCTCTGGAAGCAGGCGAAGGCCGGCGAGCCCGCCGACTCCGGCTGGGACTCGAAGTGGGGCCGCGGGCGTCCGGGCTGGCACATCGAATGTTCCGCCATGGGCTGCACCTTGCTCGGCGAGCACTTCGACATTCACGGCGGCGGTCAGGATCTGCAGTTCCCGCATCACGAGAACGAGATCGCGCAGAGCGAAGGCGCGACCGGTCAGACCTTCGTGAACTACTGGATGCATAACGGCTACGTGCAGATCGACAACGAGAAGATGTCGAAGTCGCTGGGCAACTTCTTCACGATCCGCGAAGTGCTGGAAAAATTTGATGCCGAGGTGGTGCGTTTCTTTATTGCACGGGCACACTATCGTTCGCCGCTGAATTACAGCGACGTGCACATCGACGATGCAAAGCAAGGACTCACGCGTCTGTACACCGCGCTGAAGGATGTCGAGCCGGACAATCAGCAACTTGACTGGAACGAGGCGAACGCGCAGCGTTTCCAGTCTGCGATGAACGACGACTTCAACACGCCGGTAGCCGTGTCCGTGCTGTTCGAACTCGCGAGCGAAGTGAACCGCACGCGCGATGCCGCGCTGGCTCGCCAGCTGAAGGGCCTCGCCGGCGTGCTCGGGCTGCTCGCGCGCGAGCCGCGCGCCTTCCTGCAGCAGGCGGCCGGCACCGGCGCGCGGCAGGGACTCGCGCCGCACGAGATCGAAGCGAAGATCGCCGAGCGCGTCGCCGCCAAGCAGGCGAAGAATTATGCCGAAGCAGACCGGATTCGCGCTGAACTGCTCGAAGCCGGTATTGCCCTTGAAGACAAACCGGGTGGGTCGACCGAATGGCGCCGCGTCTGAGCGCGGCCCTTCGAACCCTCTGATCGACTCACCAGGCAGGAGGCACGATGGCAACGGCCAGGAAGACGCCGGTCAAACGACCCGCGTCTGTTAGCGACGCGTCGGGCGCAACGAAGAAAACGCGCGGCGCGCAGATGAAAACGAACACGCAGAAAATCGATGGCGCGGGCGCGGCAACCGGCCGCAAGACCGCGCTCAAACGTGCGGGCGCGGGCAGCAAGCCGGCCGCAAGCGTCGCGCTCAAGGCTGCAAGCAAGGCCCCGATCAAGGCTGAAAAGCCGGAGAGCAGCGCGCGCCTGAACGGCGCCGCGCGCGCATCGAAGGGCACGGAAGAAGCCGAAGCGTCGCCCGCGAGGGGCAACAGCCGTGCGGTCGCGGCCGATGGCGCAAGCGCGCAGGCGCTGGTTCCGGACACGCATGAGGGCGAGATCGTGCGCAAGTCGCGCGTCGTTACGTCCGATGCAACGGTGCCGGTGCAGATCGGCGGGCTCACGCGCGAAGTCACGCGTCCCGACTACTGGGATCGCGCCTGCGCCGATCTCATGAAGCGCGACCGTATCCTCAAGAAGCTGATTCCGAAGTTCGGACAGATCCATCTCGTCAATCTCGGCGATCCGTTCTCGACGCTCGCGCGCTCCGTGGCCGGTCAGCAAATTTCGACCAAGGCGGCGCAAGCCATCTGGGAACGCGTGAAAAGCGCGTGTCCGGAGATTCATCCGGCGCGCTTTATCAAACTTGGTCACGAGAAATTGCAGTCTTGTGGCTTGTCGAAACGCAAGGCCGAGTACATTCTGGATCTCGCGCAGCACTTCGAATCGGGCGCGCTGCACGTCGACGCGTGGACCTCGATGGACGACGAAGCCGTGATCGCCGAGCTTACGCAGATTCGCGGCATCGGCAGATGGACGGCCGAGATGTTCCTCATCTTCAATCTGTCGCGCCCGGACGTATTGCCGCTCGACGATCTCGGCCTGATCCAGGCGATCAGCGTCAATTATTTCAGCGGCGAGCCGGTCACGCGCAGCGAGGCGCGCGAAGTTGCGGCGAACTGGGAGCCGTGGCGCACGGTCGCCACCTGGTACATGTGGCGCAGCCTCAATCCGATTCCGGCCGATCACTAAAATATACGCGCGCATGTCAGGCGCGAATAGGCGACTATCGTTGCTTTATAATCGATAGTTCCCGCGCGACTTTTTGAGGGACGGACGCGGTTAAAATACGCGCTGCCCGATGTTCCTAGGACTCGAACACATGAAGACCACGTTTCTGGATTTCGAGCAGCCGATCGCTGAACTCGAAGCGAAGATCGAAGAACTCCGCTTCGTTCAGGACGATTCCGCTGTCGATATTTCGGAAGAAATCGAGCGGCTGTCGAAGAAAAGCCAGCAGCTCACGAAGGATCTCTACGCGAACCTGACGCCCTGGCAGGTTTCGCAAATCGCGCGTCACCCGCAGCGGCCTTATACGCTCGATTACGTGAGCGAGCTTTTCACCGATTTCCACGAGTTACACGGCGATCGTTCCTTTGCGGACGACCTCGCCATCGTCGGCGGTTTCGCGCGCTTCAACGGTCAGCCGTGCATGGTGATCGGCCATCAGAAGGGCCGCGACACGAAAGAGCGCGCGCTGCGCAACTTCGGCATGCCGCGCCCGGAAGGCTATCGCAAGGCCGAGCGTCTGATGCGCACCGCCGAGAAATTCAGCCTGCCGATTTTCACGTTCGTCGACACGCCGGGCGCGTATCCGGGCATCGGCGCGGAGGAGCGCGGGCAGTCGGAAGCCATCGGCCGCAATCTGTACGTGATGGCGGAACTGAAGACGCCGATCATCACCACGATCATCGGCGAAGGCGGATCGGGCGGGGCGCTGGCCGTCGCCGTCGCCGATGTCGTGATGATGCTGCAGTTCTCCACCTATTCGGTGATTTCGCCGGAAGGCTGCGCGTCGATTCTGTGGAAGAGCGCGGCCAAGGCGCCGGAAGCGGCCGAGGCGCTCGGTCTCACGGCGCATCGCCTGAAGGCGCTGGGTCTCATCGACAAGATCGTGAACGAGCCGCTCGGCGGCGCGCATCGCGACGCGAAGGGCATGGCCGCGCTGCTGCGTCGCGCACTCGCCGATTCGCTGCGCCAGTTCCAGGGCATGGGCGTGCAGGACCTGCGCGAACGCCGTTTCGAGAAGCTCATGGCCTACGGCAAGTTCAAGGAAACGATGCCGGGCGCGTAACCCGGCGAGCACTTCTTTCTCTCACGAATCATCGTGACTTCCGACAGCGAAACCCCGGCCGGCCGCCTCGTCTGCGAGGCGCTGCGCGCGGCGGTTTCGGCGGCGGACCTTCCTCCAGATGCTCTTCTCGCCGTCGCGCTGAGCGGCGGACTCGACTCCACGGTTCTGCTCGATGCCACCGTGCGTTGCTTCGGCGCCGCGCGGGTCGTCGCGTCGCACATTCATCATGGACTGAGCCCGAACGCGAACGCGTGGGCCGCGCATTGCGAGCGCTTCGCGGCCTCGCTCGACGTCGCCTACGCGGCGCGTCACGTGGATGTCGCGCGCGCGGGCGGCGAGAGCCTCGAAGCGGCTGCGCGCGATGCGCGTTATCGCGCGCTCGACGAACTCTGCGACGAACACGCCGCAAGCGCGCTGCTGATCGCGCATCACGCCGACGACCAAGCCGAAACCGTGCTGCTGCAATTGCTGCGCGGCGCGGGCGTCGCGGGCCTCGCGGCGATGGCGCCGCAACGTGCGGACGGCGCAGTGCCGCGGCTGCGGCCGCTGTTGCGGCTGTTGCGCGCGCAGCTGGAGCAATACGCGCACGAGCGCGACTTAAGCTGGATCGACGACGAATCCAACGCCGACACGCGCTATTCCCGCAACGCGCTGCGCCACGACGTGCTGCCGGTGCTCGCCGTCCATTTCCCCGGTTTTCGCGATGCGCTCGCGCGCACGGCCTCGCACGCGGCAGCGGCGCAGCGTCTGCTGGACCAGCTTGCACGCATCGATCTGGAGCACGTCGCTCATGCCGATGAAGCGGGCGCACTCAAGCTCGACGCGCTGCTCGCGCTCGACGACGATCGCGTGATCAACCTAATGCGCCACTGGATTCGCGCGCGCGGTTTGCAGGCGGCGTCGAGCGTGCGCATCGCCGACATGCTGCGCCAGTTGCGCGATGCCGCCGCCGCGCGCGACGGCCACGCGCTGCGCGTCGATCACGCGGGGCATTGCCTGCGTGTTTATCGCGGCGCGCTCTTCTGGGAAGCGGGCGACAGCACTGACACCGCCGATCTCGACGAAGGCGCGCCCGCGCAAAAAACCGCGCTGGAACTGCACTGGCAGGGCGACGAAGTGTGGCGCCTGCCGCAGTGGCGCGGCTCATTCGTCTTCGAACCGGTCGATGCAAGCACGAACGACGCAGCCGGCGACGTGGTCGGCGAGGGCGTGCTGCGCACCGCGCCGCTCGTCGCGCGCTCGCGTGCGGGCGGGGAGCGCATGCGCGTCGCGGGCGAAGCGCCGAGCCGCACGCTCAAGAACCTGTTTCAGGAGCGCGGCGTGCCGGCATGGAAGCGCGATGTCCCGCTGCTTTTCATCGGCGAGGCGCTGCTGTTCGTTCCGCATCTGGGCGTCAACCGGGAAGCGGCGCCTGAGGCGGCGCACGGACCGTGGCGCCGCATCGTGTGGCGGCCGGACCTGCTGCTCGCGTAGCGGCGTCAGAGCCACGACAGACGCCATTCGGGAAGCGTTGCGCAGAAGTCGGTAAAATCGCCGACTCGGGGGCTTCATCTTGTAATTTCAGCTTCGATCGGGTACGGTAACTCGGTTTCGCCCCAAGCGCGTTTTTGCGCGGCAGCTCCGTTCAAAAGACTCGATTTCGCCCGCAACTACGCCGCCATGCGCGCAGCGTTACGACATCGTGCGCGCGACGGGCGTGCGGCAGCGTCCGCGTATCGTTGGCTCAATATCCCCCGAAGCAACCGAACGCGAGTCTCAAGCGCTGCGCATCGAGCGCGTGAAGCGCGGTTTTCCCCTTCAGTTCAAAACGACAATGGCACTCATCGTACACAAATACGGCGGCACTTCGATGGGCTCGGTCGAGCGCATCAAGAACGTCGCCAAGCGCGTCGCCAAATGGCATCGGGCCGGCCACAAGATGGTCGTCGTGCCGTCGGCGATGTCCGGCGAAACCAATCGCCTGCTCGGTCTCGCGAGAGACATCAAGGCCGATCCGGACCCGCGCGAACTCGACATGATTGCCTCCACCGGCGAACAGGTGAGCGTGGGGCTTCTCGCCATCGCGCTGCATGCCGAAGGCCTCGACGCCGTGAGTTATGCCGGCTGGCAAGTGCCGATCCGCACGGACAGCGCCTTCACGAAGGCGCGCATCAGCGAGATCGACGGCGAGCGCGTGCTCAAGGATCTCGATGCGGGCAAGGTCGTCGTGATTACGGGCTTTCAGGGCGTCGATCCCGAGGGTCACATCGCGACGCTCGGCCGCGGCGGCTCGGACACTTCCGCGGTCGCGATCGCGGCGGCGATGAAGGCGGACGAGTGCCTGATCTATACCGACGTCGACGGCGTCTACACGACCGATCCGCGCGTGGTGGAAGAAGCGCGCCGGCTCGACCGCGTGACGTTCGAGGAAATGCTGGAAATGGCGAGCCTGGGCTCGAAGGTGCTGCAGATCCGCTCGGTGGAGTTCGCCGGCAAGTATCAGGTGAAGACGCGCGTGCTCTCCAGCCTGACCGATCCGCTGATGCCGCTCGAGCAGGAGATGCACTCCGGCACCCTGATTACTTTTGAAGAAGACGAGAACATGGAAAAAGCAGTGATTTCTGGCATCGCGTTCCAGCGCGACGAAGCGCGCATCGCGGTCATGGGCGTGCCCGACAAGCCGGGCGTCGCATATCAGATTCTCGGGCCGGTCGCCGATGCGAACATCGACATCGACATGATCATCCAGAACCAGAGCGTGAACGGCAAGACCGACTTCACGTTCACGGTCGGCCGCGGCGACTACCAGCGCGCGCTCGAAATCCTGAACAATCAGGTGAAGGGCCACGTGCAGGCGGAAACCGTGCTGGGCGACCCGAAGGTGTCGAAGGTGTCGGTGGTGGGTGTCGGCATGCGTTCGCACGTGGGTATCGCGAGCACGATGTTCCGCACGCTGTCGGAAGAGGGCATCAACATCCAGATGATCTCGACCTCCGAAATCAAGATCTCGGTGCTGATCGACGAAAAGTACACGGAACTCGCGGTGCGCGCGTTGCACAAGGCGTTCGAGCTGGACCGCGCGTAAGGCTTCGTTTGGGCGCCGGCAGATTCAAAAAAATCGTCGAGCGAATTTGACCGGCGCGTGCGAACACGCTATTATCTCGATCTCGTTGCGCTGCACTCCCGGTGCAACGAAAAGTTTGGGAGACGTGGCCGAGAGGTCGAAGGCACTCCCCTGCTAAGGGAGCATCTGGCTAAAAACTGGATCGAGGGTTCGAATCCCTCCGTCTCCGCCAGCGTAGTAAGAAAAGCCCCGCAAGTGTAAAAACTTGCGGGGCTTTTTGTCGTTTCGGCGCGACGATCGGCGTTTGCGCATTGCTTCGTCATCCTGTGTGAGTTGGCGGTGCCGAAAATATTTATTCTTTAGGATGTTTCCGCTTTCGATGGTGGCCGTAGGTAACTAATCTCGCGGGTTGTTTGTCTTATGGCAAACAAAGTGCAACGCAACGCAAGTGTTCGTTGTCCCGATTTTACGGTTATCGCCTGCACGCGCTTGGCGCAGTGCGGGTAGTACCTCTCTTACGGTTCATCAGTCAGTCATGGCAGGTTTCAAGAAATTCGTCGCGCCGTTACTCGTCTCGCTGCTCGCGGTTGCACATGTGCAGGCTACCGAGTATGCGGGTCCCAGCGAAGTCGCAAGTCCCAGCGAAGTCGCAAGTCCCAGCCAAGTTGCAGGTTCCAGCGAATTCGCAGGTCCTTTTGTCGGCACGAAAGTCGGCATCAACTGGTCGGATGCAACAGGCGGCACCTATCAGCGGTCCACGCACGCAACGTTCTTCCCCGGCCTGATGGCGGGCTACAACTTCGATGTCGATCGCTTCGTGGTTGGTATCGAAGGCTTTGCGGATTTCCATGAAGGCTCGACGACCTACAAGGACGGCGGCTTCGACGCACGCGTCGGCATGCCGCTCGACAACCATCTGATGCCGTATGCACGCATCGGCTTTACGGGCTTCTGGCCGGATACGCGGTTCCACTACGGTGCGGGCCTCGAGTACAAGTTCCAGAAGAACTGGAGCGTTTCGGGTGAATACACCGCCGATACCGCGAGCTACCAGGGCGGCCATCGCCACAACGACAGCCTGACCGTGGGCGTGCGTTACTACTTCAACTGATTTTTCTTCAGTCGATGCACGCGCGTCGTGACGCGCGTGCAACACGCCCAGAGGCGTGATTCAGGCAGACATCACTTGCCGGACGCGATCCGGTCTTCGATATGCTTCGCGCGCGCCGGCGACGCCGGATGCGAACTCAGCATGCTCGACTTGCCGCCGTCGATGGTCGCGAGCTTCTGGAACGCGGTCACGAGGCCCTTCGGGTTGTAACCCTTCTTTTTCTGCGTGTCGAACGAGTAATCGTCCGCGGCCGTTTCCTGCGATTGCGAGAACTGCGCGTTGACGAACTTCTCCGACAGGTCGCCGAGCTGCGACGCCGACAGATTCCCGACGATCCCGCCCGCCGACGACGCCACCGTACGCGCCGCCGTGGTCACATACGCGACCTGCATCGCCTTTTTCGTGTGACCGAGCGCGACGTGGCCCATTTCGTGGCCGACGACGCCGCGCACTTCGTCATCGTTCATCAGGTCCATGAGTCCGCTGTAGACGCGCACGCAGCCGTTGGCCATGGCCCACGCGTTGACGTCCTTCGTCAGGTACACCTTGTAGTTGACGGGCACGCCGTTGATGTTGTCGCCGAGCTGCTTCGAAATCGTGTTCAGACGCTGCGTGTACGGACTGCCGGCCGGCGCGATCTGATTTTCCTTGTCGAGTTCGGCGCAGGATTTGTCGGACAGGGTGCGGACGTCGGAGTCGCTGAGCGAGAGCGCCTGCGTAGCCAACTGGCCGGATTGCATCAGTTGGTTCGGATCCATGCTGCCCATGCTGCTGCACGACGCGAGCGTGACCACGGCGGATGCGGCCACCACAATGCGGACGATTGTCATAGTTTTACCTTTGGAATGTCATTATGGTTGTCGTCGAGCAGAGATGCGTCGACGTCGTGAAATGCTAATGAAAGTCGACTCGTAAGCTACCCGAAAATTCCGATTTTGCTGACAGAATCGATGGAAACGCCAGCGCGAAGCGCGAAGCAGTCGCGAACGCGCAGCGAATCAATCGTTCGCGCGGTCGCGCGCGATGCGCACGCGTGCGGCGATCGCGCCGATCGGCGACGCGTCCATCGCGTAGGCGGGGGTGCCGGGCAGGGCGTCGGCGAGTAGCGAGGTCAGCGTCTGCCCCGGCGGCATCTCGACGAAGACGTTCGCGCCGAGTTCGGACAGCGCGATGGTGGAGTCGTGCCAGCGCACCGGATAGCGCAGGTTGGTCGCGAGGTCTTCGCGGATTGCGTCGGCACGGCGCAGCACGCGCGCGCCGCGATTGCCGACATACGCGATGCGCGGCGTCTCGATAGGCACATCGCGCGCCGCATCGATGAGACGCGTGGCGGCGTCCTCCAGCAGCACGCAATGCGACGGCACGCTCACCGCGAGCCGTTCGGCCTTGCGCGCGCCACGCGAAAGCGCGAGGTCGCGGACCTGCGCGAGCGCGGCATCGCTGCCTGACACGACGATCTGGCGCGGCGCGTTCAGATTGCCGATGTAGGCATCGGCCTTGATGTCTGCCTTGATGTCATCAAGAACGCGCGCGATCTCGCGCTCGTTCAAGCCGAGCACCGCGAGCATGCCGTAGCCGTGCGGACGCGCTTCCTCCATGAACGTCGCGCGCAGTCGCACGAGCTTCAGCGCATCGTGAAAGGCAATCGCGCCGCTCGCGACCGCCGCGCCGTATGCGCCGACCGATAGCCCCGCGACCGCTTCCGGCTCGATGCCTTCCTGCGCGAGCGCGCGCGTCGCGGCCACGCCCGCGACGACCAGCGTGATCTGCACCGCGACGGTCGACGCGAGCGCATCGGCGGTATCGAGTGCGAGCACGTTCTCGCCGAGCACGTCCGATGCTTCATCGAACGTGCGCGCGATCGCCGGATGCGGCGTGTCGCCGCCGAGCCGATGCAGAAAGCCCGGCGTCTGCGCGCCTTGTCCGGGAAAGAGAAAGGCGATCATGCGCGCGCCCACGGATCGGTGACGAGGCGCGGACCGTCGGCGTGCCGCAGCATCACGCGCAGATTGGGGCGTGCGAATTCGGCCAGCGAGAAGGCCGCGTCGGGCGTTTCGATCTGCGCGTCGATGCGCGTGCCTGCCTGCCGCGCGGCGTGCGAGAGCGCGTCGAACAGCGATGCGGCGTCGTCGCGCGATAAAGGCGTCGGCGCGCGCACGACGAGATCGAGATCGCTGTCGCGCGTGAGCGTCGGCATTGCGCTGGCAAGTTCGAAACCGGTGCTGCCTGCGGGTCCCCAATCGACGCCATGCGCATCGATGATCGCGGCCACCGCGCGCAGCAACGCAAACGCGGGCAGCGCGGCGCGGCTCGGTTCGGGCTGGCGCGTGCGCAGTTCTTCCGGCGTGAAGATCGCGTGGATCCAGCGCGGCTCGATCCACGTGCCGAAGCGTTCATGGCGCGCCGCGCCGCGCACGCCGACCGCGATCGCCGTGCCCGCGCACGGTGCGCGTCGCACGACCACGAACGGCGCGCGGGCGAGTGCCGCCGCGACCCATGCGGGCGCATCGGCGAAATGCGGAGTGCCGGACGCGAGCCGCAGCAAGTCGTGCGGACGCGGCTCGTGCGACTCATGCGCCATCACGCGCTCCACTGCTCGCGCATGCGCCTGCGCACTTCGATCGACGCGGCGCGCGTGCGCTGTGCATCGGCGGAAGCGAGGCGATTCGACAGATCGCGCGGACCGTTGCGCGCATCGTCGAGCGCAGCGGCAAGCGACGCCTTTACGCGTTCGATGTCGGCGGGAGAGGGCGCATCGGCATTCACGCCTTCGATCAGTTCGTGCAGCAGCCCGAGCTTCGCGTACGCGCTCATCTTGTAGGACATCGGCAGGACGGTATCGCCAAGTGCATCGAGACTTTCGACGCTGCGCCGGGTGACGCGCGCGGCCGCTTCCTTGCCCATTGCGTGCACGGCGGTGCCGGGCGCGTCGAGCGCGACGATACGGTTCGCCTGATAGCCGTGCGCGAGGTACGCGCCCGACATCGCCGGCCCGACGATCAGCGCGATCACCGGATGTCCCGCGAGCCGCGCGCTCGCGTAAGCATCGACGGCGGCGGCGCACGCGAGGTGAACGCCGAGCAGTTCCTCGCGCCGTCCGTACGCCTGGCTCTTCACATCGACCACGGCGACGATCGGGCGCTTCACGTCGGCATCGCGATCGGCGTCGAGCACCTCGCGCACGGCGCGAGCGAGCAGCCAGCCCTGTTCGAGTCCGACGACGTTATCGGTCGCGCGCGGAAAACGGTTCTGCGAATCGGGCACGACGGCGAAAAAGCGCGCCGTGTCGTCGCCGAGGCGGCCGTCGCGCGCACGGATCGGGCCGCTTTCGGCTTGCACGGATGCGGAAGTCAGCGCGTCGAGCCAGCGCTCGCCGCGGGAAAGCTGCTCAGTCATGATGTGCCCCACAAGTTGCGCAGTGTGTCGGGATCGATGGCGTCGGGGTTCACTTGCGCGAGCCGCGCGATGAAGCCGTCGACGTCTTCGCTGCGATGCCGCTTCGGTACGCCGCGCTCGAACGCGGCGAGCACGGCGGCGCGCACCTGATCGGTGTCGTCTTCGACGAGCGCGTCCGCGAGACCGACTACGACGCGTTCTTCGCCGCCGATCATCGACCAGATGAGGCGCCGGTCACCCGAGTCGAGTTCCTCGATGCCCGCTTCCTGCTCGATCACTTCCGGCCCGTTCATGCCGAGCCGCGCCTGACGCGTCATTACGAGTTCGGTGCAAAGCGCCGCCGCGAGCGACATGCCGCCGAAGCAGCCGACCATTCCGCCGATCACGCCGACCACCGGCACGTGCGACCGCAGCGCCATGATCGCCGCCTGAATCTCGGCGATGGCCGCAAGCCCGAGGTTCGCTTCCTGCAAGCGCACGCCGCCGGTTTCGAACAGCACGACGGGACGGATGGCGCGCCCGGCTTCGAACTCGCCGAGCGCCATTTCGAGCGCCGCGGCGATCTTCGCGCCCGACACTTCGCCGATGCTGCCGCCCTGAAACGCGGGCTCGATCGCGGCGATGACCGCCGGCTCGCCGGCAAGCAGACCGCGCGCGATCACCACGCCGTCGTCGGCCTGGCAGACGACGTTCTGCATCGCAAGCCACGGCGATTCGAGCCGGTCGAAGGGGCCGAGCAGTTCGCGGAACGTGCCGGGGTCGAGCAGCGCCTGGGCGCGTTCGCGCGCGGTCAGCTCGATGAAACTGTGGCGCGCGAGAAACGTGTCGTGCGCGTTCATGGCGTATCTCCTTCGCTGGCTTCCACCGCTTCGTTCAGGCGCAGCATGACGACGCCGGGCGTCGCGCCGAAGTCGTTGACCTCGATCTTCGCGGCGCCGTCGTAGCGTTGAAAGAAGCGGTCGAGCACGCTCTTCCACACGTGCCCGTAACCATCGACGCTCGTGCGGATCACCACTTCCGCGTGCGCGTCCGGCGACGGCGAGAGCAGCACTTCGAGATCGCCCGAACCGACGACGCCCACGTGCGCGGGGCGCGTGACGGGCCGTTTGGCGGGATATTCGTATCGCATGTTTTCCATGGTTCGTTCCTCTTCAGGGCAAGCGCCTGAGACTGTCGAGAAAAAGGGTCGCCGCGAGCAGGTCGGCCGCGCCGCCGGGCGATGCGTTCAGCGCCAGCAAATCGGCGTCCAGTTGGGCGAGCGCGGCACGACCTTCGATCGTGCTCACGCCGCCGCGATCGATCACGTGGCGCGCGCCGCGCTGCGCCGCATCGAGCGCATCGAGGCCGCCGCGATGAAGCAGGCAGGTATCGTCGAGCGACGCGATGATCGCGATCAGCGCATCGAGCCGCGCGTCGGTTTCGGCGAGGCCGCGTGCGCGCGCATCGTCGAGTGCAGTGATGCCCACGCGCCGCGCGTGCGGAAAGCCGTCGCGCGCTTCGCCGCGTGCGCCCGCCACGCGAAAGCGTTGCGTGACGCGCGCGCCATGACTCGTCGTGGCCGATGCCGGCGCGTAGCGATCTTCATGACGCGCGATCGCGGCGGCCGACGCGCAGATCGCGTCGCTGTCGTTCGGCGCATGCATCGCCGCGCCCGCGCACAGCAAGCCGACGATCCAGATCGCGCCGCGATGCGCATTGCTGCCGTCGGTTGCGCGCATCATCGCGGCTTCGCCTTCGCGGCCGATGCGCGCCAGTTGCTCGCGCAATGCCTGCGACGGTTCTGCATTCGACGCCGCGCGCGCGAGCGCGAAGAACGTCGGTTGCAGCGCATGCGCGGAGCGCAGCATCGTGTCCAGATCGAGATCGCGATGTGCGCCGCTGCCGCGTTGATCGACGAGTGCGGGCTTCGGGCTGAGGCACGCTTCGTCGATGAGCGCCGCGACCGCGCATTGGGCGATGCGCGCGGGCGACGCGGGGCACTCCGCATCGCGCAGCGCCGGGGAGAGGGCGGGGCGCATCGCGCTCACCAGCTTCTGAAGCGCGCGGGCGGCGTATAGAGCCCGCCCGACCACGCGACCAGATCGTCGATGCTGCGTGCCGCCAGCAACGAGCGCTTCGCTTCGCCGCGCCGCACGCCGAGATCTTCCGGATACGCGACGATGCCGCGCCGTCTCAGCTCGGCCGACTTCGCCGGATCGGCGCGCATGCCGATCGGCGTCACGCCCGCAATCGCGGCGAGCGCCGCGCGCCGCTCTTCGACGCCTTCGGCCGCGTGCAGATAGGCAATGCCTTCTTCCGTCACGACATGCGTGACGTCGTCGCCGTAGATCATGACGGGCGCGATCGGCATCTTGCTTTTCTCGCCGACGGCAATCGCATCGAGCGCATCGACGATGGTCGGCTCGCCGCCTTTCTTGTACGTCTCGGCGGTCTGCACGACGAGCTTGTGGCCGCGCGCGATCTTCGGGTTCGGGCCGTCGTCCTTCAGCAGTTTGAGCCACGCTTCGCTCGAATGGCGCCGTCCGCGCGGATCGTGTCCCATGTTCGGCGCGCCGCCGAAGCCCGCGAGACGCCCGAGCGTGACGGTCGATGAATTCGCGTCGGCGTCCATCTGCAAGGTCGAACCGATGAACAGATCGACACCGTACTGCCCGGCCAGCTGGCAGAACACGCGGTTCGAGCGCAGGCTGCCGTCGCGGCCGGTGAAGAACACGTCCGAGCGCGCCGCGATGTAATCCTCCATGCCGACTTCGCTGCCGAAACAGTGCACGCTTTGCACCCAGCCGGATTCGATCGCCGGAATAAGCGTCGGATGCGGATTGAGCGCCCAGTTCGTGCAGATCTTGCCCTTGAGCCCGAGCGATTCGCCGTACGTCGGCAGCAGCAGTTCGATGGCGGCCGTATCGAAGCCGATGCCGTGATTCAGCGACGTGACGCCATAACGCTCGTAAATGCCGCGAATGCTCATCATCGCCATGAGGATCTGCAATTCGCCGATGTGACGCGGATCGCGCGTGAAGAGCGGCTCGACCGCGAACGGCCGATCCGCCTTGACGACGACATCGATCCACGAGCCGGGAATATCGACGCGCGGCAGTTCATCGACGATCTCGTCGACCTGCGCGACCACGATGCCATGCCGGAACGCGGTGGCCTCGACGATCGTCGGCGTGTCCTCGGTGTTCGCGCCGGTGTAGAGATTGCCGTGCCGGTCCGCCTGCGCGGCGCACACGAGCGCCACCTGCGGCGTGAGATCGATGAACATGCGCGCATACAGTTCGATGTACGTATAGATCGCGCCGATCTCCAGCATGCCGTCTTCGAGCAGTTGCGCGACGCGCAGGCTTTGCGGCCCGGCGAACGCGAAATCGACTTTGCGCGCGATGCCTTGCTCGAACAGCGCGAGATGCTCCGGTCGGCTGATGCTCGAAATCAGCAGATGCACGTCGTGCACGCGTTCGGGATCGAGCTTGGCGAAGGCGCGCGAGAGAAAGTCGGCCTGCTTCTGATTGTTGCCTTCGAGCGCGACGCGGTCGCCCGTGACGATCAGCGCGCTCAACGCATCGACGATGCGCGCGGGATCGAGCACGGCGCCGTCGAGCCACGGCTCGATCAGCTTCAGACGGCGCGCCTTTTCCTGCGCGCGCGTGTTCCAGTTGCGGGTGGCGGCGAGCGCGCCGGCGGGTGTGGACGAGTTCATCGGTCTGCCTGTGGGTCTGCCTGTGAGGAAGTCGTTGGAGTCGTGCTGGAAGATGCGGAAGCAGCCGCGCGCGGACGGCGTTTCTTCTTGACGTGGCTTGCCTGGGCGAGCGCCTGCGCATCGGCGAGAAAGCGGTAAATCAGTTCGCCCGTCGCGAGCAGATGGCGCGCGACGAGCGTCTGCGCACGTTCGATATCGCGCGCGACGAGTGCATCGAAGATCGCGCGATGCTCGGCATCGGACGAATCCTTGTGAATCGGAAGGCCGAGCTTCAGGCGCAGATAACGTTCGCCGCGGCGATGCATCTGACCGATCAGATCCATCAGATGCGGGCGGTTCGCGGGCGCGTAGAGGCTCATATGGAACTGCTCGTTGCGCACCACATAGAGCGCCTGATCGGACTCGCTTTCGGCGGCGTCGAGGAGACGTTTGGCGTCCGCCAGCGTCTCGGGCGTGTGATGCCCGATTGCGATGCCGATAGCGAGACTTTCGAGCGACGCGCGGATCTCGTAGATCTCGCGCGCCTCGTCGGCCGATTGCAGGCTGACGGCCGCGCCGCGATTCGGCTCGATCGTCACCCAGCCTTCGCTTTCCAGTTGCCGGAAGGCTTCGCGCACCGGAATCGCGGACACCGAAAATTGCCGCGCGATCGCGTCCTGGCGCAGCGGCTCGCCCGGCAAGAGCGAGCCTTCGACGATCGCGGCACGCAGCGCATCCGCGATGAAGCGCGACGTGCTCTGGCGCGGTTCGAACTGCGCGTCGCGGAATGAAACCGGATTCGAAGACCCGGGAGCAGAGAGATCGGTCGGCATGGCTAGGTGAAAGTGCGGACTTGTCGTGTGGTGATGTTCAAATATTATATATAAAAATGCACACGGAACCCCGGTGCTTTCCCTAGACGCCATAACAAACACTTTTAACGCGTGCGTCGTTAATTTCTCTGGAGAGACATGGCCATGCCGACAACGCTCGATCGACAGATAAGCGCCACGCGCGCCAAACGTACGCCGCTCAACCGGTCGCAGATCACCGGTTTCTGGGGCGCGTGGGCCGGCTGGACGCTCGACGGGATGGATTCGTTCATCTACGCGCTCGTGCTCGCACCGGCGCTCACCGAGTTGCTACCGCGCTCAGGTTACGCCGCGACGCCGGCGAATGTCGGGCTGGCGGGCTCGATTCTGTTCGCGCTCTTTCTGGTGGGATGGGGACTGTCCTTCATCTGGGGACCGCTCGCCGACCGCTTCGGGCGCACCAAGGTGCTGGCGGCGACCATCTTCACGTTCGCGATCTTCACGGGACTTGCCGCCACCGCGCATACGGTGTGGGAACTCGGCATCTATCGCTTTTTCGCGGGCGTGGGCATTGGCGGGGAATGGGCGCTGGCCGGCACATATGTGGCGGAAGCGTGGCCGGAGGATCGCCGCAAGATGGGCGCGGGCTATCTGCAGACCGGCTATTACGCCGGCTTCTTTCTCGCCGCCGCGCTGAACTACACGATCGGCGCCGCGTTCGGCTGGCGCGCGATGTTCCTGGTCGGCCTGTTCCCGGTCGTCGTGTCGATTCTCGTGCTCATGCGCGTCAAGGAAACCGACAAGTGGGAGCGCGCGGAAGTCGCCACGCCGCACGTGAAGCACCAGAGTTCGCTGAAGACCATCTTCAATGCGCAGTATCGCAAGCGCACGATCGTCGCGGCGGTGTTGCTGACGGTGGCGATCATCGGCTTGTGGGCGGGCGCGGTGTATGAGCCGTCGGCGGTGATCCAGCTCGCGACGAAGGCGGGCATGGACAAGCACGACGCGGCGCGCATGGCGTCGATCGCGACGGGGCTGCTGTCGATCGGCACCATCGTCGGCTGTCTCGCGCTGCCGCCGATGGCCGAAAAAATCGGCCGCAGGAAGACGCTCGCGGTGTATTTCGTCGGCATGGCGGCGTCGATTGCGCTCGCGTTCGGCTGGGCGTTCTATCTGCCGAACGGGCTCGTGCCGTTTATCGCGCTGCTCGTGGTGCTGGGCTTTTTCGGCGGCAATTTCGCGCTGTTCTCGCTGTGGCTTCCGGAGCAATTCGAGACCCGTATCCGCGCGACGGCGTTCGCGTTCTGCACGTCGGTCGGACGGTTCGTCGGCGCGATCGTGAACTTCGGCATCGGCGCGATGGTGCTCAACATGAAGACGCTCGGCGTGCCGATCGCGCTCACGGCGATCGTGTTCCTGGTCGGCCTCGCGGTCATTCCGCTCGCGCCGGAAACCCGCGGGCAGGAACTGCCGAACTGAATGGCGTCACGCTTCATGCGGACGGCGGCCTGGTTTTCACAGGCCGCCGTTTTTCATGCGTGCGCGCCTTACTTTTCGTAATTTTATCGACCGTAATAGGACGTTACCAAGTCGAACACTTGCGGCAGCATCCGTCCGATATAGTCCCGTCAACACAACACACATCCCATCGAGGTGGGCTTCACAATGAACAAGGTTTCGAAGGCTTCCGCGCTGGCTGGCGCCCTCCTGATCGGCGGTCTGACGTTGTCCGGCGCGGCCATGGCGGGCGTGTCCGTGGGCGTAAACATCGGGGTGCCCGCGCCTGTGTACGTGGCGCCGGCGCCGGTCTATGCGCCGCCTCCGCCGCCCGTCGTGTACGCACCGCCTCCGCCGCCGGTGTACGCTGCGCCGGTCATCGTGGTCGGCTGGCATGGCGATCGATATTGGGACGGCCGCCGCTACTGGAATCGCGACGAATACTATCGCTACCACGGCAACGGTCACGGCTATGGCCACGGTTACGGATACGGACACGATAACGGTCATCACGGCTGGCACTGATAGCTCGGCGTTCGGCGCTTCGGCGTTTCGGAAAGAGCCACCTCCAGCAGGTGGCTTTTTCGTTTCGCCCGATGCGTCGGAAAAGCCGGATTTACCGGAATCGATGAGCGCCGAGGCAGTTCACACTTGGACGCAATGTAACAAAAGGTAAGGTTTCTCCTGACGATACGCCGTCACGCGCAGAAACTTACAAACCTGAAATATTGCGCTGAAAGCCTTCCGTTATATTGGGTCGCAAGCGAACAAGTAGAAAAGCGAGGTCGGTTGCATATGAAGATGAATATCTCGGGAAGCTTTCTGGCAGGCGTGCTGGCCGTGGCGGCATGGAGCGCGGCGAGCGTCGCGCGCGCCGACGTGCATGTAGGGGTCAATATCGGGATTCCGGCGCCGGTGTATGTTGCGCCGTCGCCGGTGTACGCGCCGCCGCCGCCGCCGGTCGTCTATCAGCCGATGCCGGTGTATGCGCCGCCGGTCGTGATCGGCTGGCACGGCAACCGTTACTGGGACGGCCGCCGTTACTGGAGCCGCAGCGACTGGAATCGTTATCACGGATATGGACGCGGGCCGCATCACGGGCCGCCGCCCGGGCATGGCCACGGTCACGGAAACGGAAACGGAAACGGAAACGGAAACGGCCATGGTCACGGCGGACCGCACGGACATCGCTGAGATGGAGTCCGCAACGGCTCCGGCCATGAAAAAAGCGCCGCTCACTTGAAGTGAGCGGCGCTTTTTTTCGAAGAGCAGAAGCGAGACGCTTATTCCGCGTCGCCGCCCATTCCGCCGACGACCGCGTGAAATCCGGCATCGACATGGATCACTTCCGCGCTCACGCCGGCCGACAGATCCGAGAGCAGGAACGCGGCCACATTGCCGACCTGCTCGGTCGTCACGTTGCGCTTGAGCGGCGCGTTTTCTTCGACGAAGTTCAGGATCTTGCCGAAGCCCTTGATGCCGCTCGCCGCGAGCGTCTTGATCGGGCCGGCGGAAATGGCGTTGACGCGCACGCCCTTGCCGCCGAGCGAGGGCGACGCCGCCATGTAACGCACGCTCGCTTCGAGCGATGCCTTGGCGAGACCCATTGTGTTGTAGTTCGGCAGCGCGCGTTCGGCGCCGAGATAGCTGAGCGTGAGCAGCGACGAACCGTCTTTCAGCATCGGCAGCGCGGCTTTGGCGAGCGCGGGAAAGCTGTACGCGGAGATGTCGTGCGCGACGCGGAAGTTTTCGCGCGTCATGCCGTCGAGGAAGTCGCCCGCGATCGCCTCGCGCGGCGCGAAGCCGATCGAGTGGACGAGGCCGTCGAGCGTATCCCAGCGTTCCTTGAGCGAGGCGAAGAGGGCGTCGATTTGCGCGTCGTCGGCGACGTCGCAGGGATAGATCATGTCGCTGCCGAACTCGGCCGCGAACTCGGTGATGCGCTCCTTGAAGCGCTCGCCGACGTACGTGAATGCGAGCTCGGCGCCTTCGCGCTTGCAGGCTTCGGCGATGCCGTACGCAATCGAGCGGTTCGACAGCAAGCCCGTCAGCAGAATTCGTTTTCCAGCGAGAAAGCCCATGAGTGCTCCTTCTTTGAAGTCAATGTCGCGCGCGACTGATGAAACGGATGCCGCGCGTATCGTGCGTCGCGCAATCGGCTCGGATCGGGCGTAAATGCAAACCCTTATGCCGCAAGCCGTACGGCGCGTGATTTTGGGTAGAATTCTCTCACAACGCAATGCCCCGCCAAGGATTCTCGCGGCGTTCGCTTCGGGCTCCGCCCGGATCATTCAACGCTTCACCCCATTGCGCCCAGAATTGCGCCAAGAGGCACATGACGACTCGCACGACGATCCGCTCATTCCGCGCCTCACGAAACTTCATCGTCAAACTTGCTGCGCTTGCGCTGAGCGGATCGATCGCCGGGTTCGCGACTCCGGCCTGCGCGGTTCACGCGATCGCGCAATACGGCGAGCCAAAGTATCCGGCGGATTTCAAGCGCTTCGATTACGTCAACCCGGACGCGCCGCGCGACGGCACGCTCGTGCTCGCCAACCCGAACCGGCTGACGAGCTTCGACAAATTTAATCCGTTCACGCTGCGCGGCAATCCCGCGCCCGGTCTCTCGCTGATGTTCGAGAGCCTGACGACCGGCAGCTCCGACGAAGTCGCGACCGCATACGGCCTGCTCGCCGACGACATCGCGGTGGCGCCGGACGGCATGTCGACCACGTTTCACATCAACCCGAAGGCGCGCTTTTCCAACGGCGATCCGGTCACTGCCGAGGACGTGAAGTTTTCCTTCGAAACGCTCAAGAGTCCGCAGGCCGCGCCGCAGTTCGCGGTGTATTTCGGGCAGATCGCGCGCGCGGTGATCGTCGATCCGCTCACGATCCGCTTCGAGTTCAAGGCCGCGACGCGCGAGATGCCGCTGCTCGCCGGGGGCATACCGGTGTTCTCGCGCAAGTGGGGCATGAAGTCCGACGGCACGCGCGTGCCGTTCGATCAGATCGCGTTTCAGAAACCGATCGGCAGCGGGCCGTATGTGATCGACCGCTTCGACAACGGCCGGACCATTTCATACCGGCGCAATCCCGATTACTGGGGCGCGTCGCTGCCGGTGCGCGCCGGCATGTACAACTTCGCGCACATCGACTACAAGCTTTACGGCGACTCCACCGCGCGCCTCGAAGCGTTCAAGGCGGGCGAATACGATGTGCTCGTCGAATATATCGCGCGAAGCTGGGTGCGGCGCGACATTGGCAAGCGCTTCGACAGCGGCGAGCTCATCAAACGCGAATTTCCGCAGCACAACGGCACCGGCATGCAGGGCTTCTTCATCAACACGCGGCGGCCGCTTTTCAAGGACGTGCGCGTGCGTCAGGCGCTCGATCTCGCGCTCGATTTCGAATGGCTCAACCGGCAATTGTTCTTCAACCAGTACAAGCGGATCGACAGTTTCTTCGTCAATACGGATTTGCAGGCGAAGGGCAAGCCCGGCGAAGGCGAACTGGCGATCCTGAATCCGTTGAAGAACGATCTCGATCCGTCCGTGTTCGGCGAAATGCCGCATCAGCCGAACACGGATCCGCCCGGCTCGCTGCGCGCGAATCTGATCAAGGCGCGCGAGCTGCTTGCCGAAGCAGGCTGGACGTATCGCGACGGCGCGCTGCGCAATGCGAAGGGCGAACCCTTCGTCTTCGAGATTCTCGACGACACCGGCGGCGGCGCGTCGATGGAGCCGGTCGCGGCCGCGTTCGGGCGCAATCTGCAGAAGCTCGGCATCGCGATGACGTTCCGCACCGTCGATTTCGCGCTGATCCAGAAGCGGCTCGACGCGTTCGATTTCGACATGACGAGCGTGCGCATGCCCGACGTGCAGGTGCCGGGCACCGAGCAGGTGTCGCGCTTCGGCAGCAAGTCCGCCGACGAGACGGGCTCGGACAATCTTGCGGGCGTGAAGTCGTCGGCCGTCGATGCGATTCTGCAGAAGGTGATCTCGGCGCAAACGCGCGAACAGCTCGTCGACGCAACGCACGCGCTCGATCGCGTGCTGATGAACGGCTACTATGTCGTGCCGCACTGGTACTCGGCGACGCATCGCGTGGCGTATCGCAATACGCTCGGGCATCCGGCGACGCTGCCGCAGTATTACGGCGCCGAGGAATGGATCATATCGACGTGGTGGGCGAAGTCTGCGCCCGCCGCCGCAGCGAAATAAAGGACGGTGCGCCATGTGGAGCTACATCCTTAAACGCATTCTCCTGATGATCCCGACGCTCATCGGCGTGCTGACGCTCACCTTCGTCGTGATCCAGTTCGTGCCGGGCGGCCCGGTCGAGCAGGCGGTGCACGATCTGCGGCGCGGGCAATCGGAAGGCGGTGGCGGCGGCTTCGGATTGCGCACCCATAGCGGCGTCGATGCGCAGCAGGTCGCGCAACTGAAGGCGCTCTACGGCTTCGACAAGCCGCCGCTCGAACGCTATGTCTCGATGCTCGGCAAGTTCGCGCGCTTCGATCTCGGCGAAAGCTACTTCAGGCATCAGAGCGTGTGGTCGCTGATCGTGTCGAAGCTGCCGGTGTCGATCAGCATCGGCTTGTGGACGTTCTTCATCACGTATCTGATATCGGTGCCGCTCGGCATCGCGAAGGCGGTGAAGAACGGCTCGAAGTTCGATGTCGCGACGAGTCTCATGGTGCTCGTCGGTTTCGCGATTCCCGGCTTCGTGCTGGGCGTTCTGCTGCTCGTGCTGTTCGGCGGCGGATCGTTCTGGCAATTGTTCCCGCTGCGCAATCTCACCTCCGACAACTGGGCCACGCTGTCGCTCGGCGGCAAGATTCTCGACTATCTGTGGCACATCACATTGCCGGTGACGGCCTCGGTCGTGGGCAGTTTCGCCATCATCACCATGCTCACGAAGAACGCCTTCCTCGACGAAATCCGCAAGCAGTATGTGCTGACCGCGCGCGCCAAGGGCCTGTCGGAGCGGCGCGTGCTCTGGAAGCATGTGTTCCGCAACGCGCTGCTGCCGTTGATCGTCGGCTTTCCGGCGGCGTTCATCGGTGCGTTCTTTACGGGCAGTCTGCTGATCGAAACACTCTTTTCGCTCGATGGGCTCGGGCTGCTTTCGTACGAATCCGTGGTGCGGCGCGACTATCCGGTCGTGCTCGGTACGCTCTATCTCTTCACGCTGATCGGCCTCGCGACGAAGCTCGTCTCCGACCTCTGCTACGTCTGGGTCGATCCGCGCATTCAATTCGAACAACTGGAGCGCTGACTTGAATCGAGCCGCTTCATCACGATCGTCACGCCACGACTCCGACGCGCAGCCGTTGCGCGAGCCGGTTTCGGTGTCGCCCGGGCGGCGCGTGTGGCTGCGCTTCAGACGCAACCGGCTGGGGTACTGGAGCCTCATCGTGTTCGTCGCGGCGTTCGTCATCAGCCTCGCGGGGCCGCTGTGGTCGAACGACAAGCCGCTCGTCGTGCGTTATCAGGGGCAGCTTTATTTTCCGCTCGTGAAGACCTACGCCGAGACGACCTTCGGCGGCGACTTCCCGACGCCCGCCGACTATCTCGATCCTTACGTGCGCGACCGCTTCAGTGCGCCCGGCAATTTCGCGATCTATCCGCCGAATCACTATTACTACGACACGCTCAACTACTTCTCGAAGGGCTCGAACCCGGCGCCGCCGTCGCGCGAGAACTGGCTCGGCACCGACGACCGCGGCCGCGACGTATTCGCGCGGCTCGTCTACGGCTTTCGCGTATCGGTGCTGTTCGCGCTCGTGCTGACGTTGATCGGCACAGTGCTCGGCGTCGTGGCGGGCGCGGTGCAGGGCTATTTCGGCGGACGGATCGATATCACCGGGCAGCGGCTGATCGAGATATGGAGCGCGCTGCCGGAGCTGTATTTGCTGATCATCTTCGCGTCGATCTTCGAGCCGAGCCTGATCCTTTTGATCATCCTGCTGTCGCTGTTCGGCTGGATCGGCCTGTCGGATTACGTGCGCGCGGAATTCCTGCGCAATCGCACGCAAGACTACGTGCGCGCCGCACGCGCGATGGGCCTGTCGAACTGGCAGATCATCTGGCGGCACGTGCTGCCCAACGGCCTGACGCCGGTCATCACTTTCCTGCCGTTTCGCATGAGCGGGGCGATTCTCGCGCTGACGAGCCTCGATTTTCTCGGCCTGGGCGTGCCGTCGCCAACGCCGTCGCTCGGCGAACTGCTCGCGCAGGGCAAGGCGAATCTCGACGCGTGGTGGATTTCGCTGTCGACCTTTGGCGTGCTCGTCGCGACGCTGCTTTTGCTGACCTTCATGGGCGACGCATTGCGCAATGCGCTGGACACGCGCATCGCGGATGCGGTGAAAGCGGGAGGCGGGCAGTGAGCGAGCCGATGCTCTCCATTAAGGACTTGCGCGTGCGCTTCGGCGACACGCTCGCCGTCGACGGCGTGAATCTCGAGGTGCGCGCGGGCGAACGCGTGGCGCTGGTCGGCGAGTCGGGATCGGGCAAGAGCGTGACGGCGCTGTCGATCCTGCGCCTGATCCGCGACGCCGAACTGTCCGGCTCGATCCGCTTCGCCGGCGAGGAACTGCTCTCGAAGAGCGAGCGCGCGATGCGCGGCCTGCGCGGCTCCGACATCGCGATGATCTTCCAGGAACCGATGACCGCGCTCAATCCGCTCTACACGGTCGGCGACCAGATCGGCGAGACGATTCAGCTGCACGATGGCGCGAGTCCGCGCGAGGCGCGCCAGCGGGCGATCGCGCTGCTCGCGCGCACGGGCATCACGGAGCCGGAGCGGCGCGTGGACAGCTATCCGCATCAGTTGTCAGGCGGACAGCGCCAGCGCGTGATGATCGCGATGGCGCTCGCGTGCCGCCCGCGTCTGCTGCTCGCCGACGAGCCGACCACGGCGCTCGACGTGACGATCCGTGCGCAAATCGTCGAGTTGCTGCTGGAGTTGCAGCGCGACGAAGCCGAAAAGCGCGGAATGGCCGTGCTCCTCATTACGCACGATTTAAATCTGGTGAGGCGCTTCGCCGAGCGCGTCGCGGTGATGGAGAAGGGCGTGCTCGTCGAGAGCGGCACGGTCGAGACGATTTTCACGTCACCGCAGCATCCGTACACGCAGCGTCTCCTGCACAGCAAGCCGAAGCGCGCCGTGCTGCCGGTGCTGCCGATCGCGCCGGTGCTGCTCGACGCGAAGAACGTGTCCGTCGACTACCCGGTGCGCGTGCCCGGCCTCAAAGGCTGGTTCCGGCGCGGCCGCTTCAAGGCCGTCGACGACGTCACGCTGACGGTGCGGCAGGGCGAGACGCTCGGCATTGTCGGGGAATCGGGCTCGGGGAAATCGACGCTGGCGATGGCGCTGCTCGGCCTGCAGCGCATCTCGCACGGCGCCGTGCAGTTTCAGGGCCGCGCGCTCGGCGATTTTCGCGGCAACGAAAAGACCGTGCTGCGCTCGAATCTGCAGGTTGTATTTCAGGATCCGTTCAGTTCATTGTCGCCGCGGCAGACGGTCGAGCGGATCGTCGGGGAAGGGCTCGCGCTGCATCGCCCGGAACTCGACGCCGCCGCGCGCCGCGCAAAGGTGGTTGCGGTGTTGCGCGAGGTCGGGATGGAACGCTCGGCCCTGACGCGCTATCCGCACGAGTTCTCGGGCGGGCAGCGTCAGCGGATCGCGATTGCGCGCGCGCTGGTGCTGGAGCCGAGCATCCTGATTCTGGACGAGCCGACCAGCGCGCTCGATGTTTCCATTCAGACTCAAGTACTTGCGCTCCTCGCCGACATTCAGAAGAAGCACAATCTCGGCTACGTCTTCATTAGCCACGACTTACAGGTGATCGGCGCGATGGCGCATCGCGTCGCAGTCATGCGAGATGGTTTTGTCGTGGAGTCCGGTGAAGTAGAGAAGATTTTTTCGAAGCCTTCGGACGAATACACAAGAAAGCTGCTGAGAGCGGCCCTGGAATCCTAAAAATCTTTCTTTTTCACCAATTGGGTGCCCATCTCAATTGAATTTTTCTATTTCTTTTGACAGTTAAATACTTTATGGCTAGTATCCCTCCAAAGTTTCACGTATCTACCTGATTTAACAGCCTTTAATTGTAAAACCTACCGACCGATGCAGCCACTAACGTTGACTCAGACATGCGCGCGCGCCGCCGCGACCATGTTAATCGGCCTTCTGATGACAACAACTTCCGGCGCTTTCGCCGATGAAGTCAGCAGTAGCAGCCAAAATGCCAACAACGGCATTTTCTCCTCCAGATCCAGCGATGCACAGAACGCTGACGCCGCCGGCAACCCGGGCGGTGCGAAGTCGTTTTTGTCGGGCATGGCGAGCAAGGCGGGCGACGTCGTCGTCGGCGCGCTCAACATGATCGGCGTGCGCTATCGCTGGGGCGGAAATTCCCCCGATTCGGGCCTCGATTGCAGCGGCTTCGTGCGCTACGTGTTTCAGGACACGCTCGGTATGACCTTGCCGCGCCGCGCCGAAGAAATGAGCCGCGTCGGTGAGAAAGTCACCGTGTCGGATCTGAAGCCGGGCGACCTCGTGTTCTTCAATACGATGCGCCGCTCGTTCTCGCACGTCGGCATCTATATCGGCGACAACAAGTTCGTGCACTCGCCGTCCACCGGCAGCACGATCCGCGTCGACGACATGGAAGACGGCTACTGGGAAAAGCGCTTCCAGGGCGCGCGCCGCATCGAGAATGCGCAGTTCCGCGACGGCGCCGACTTGCGCCAGCGCGTGAGTGCGACGATCGGCGGTTACTGACCGGTCGCGTCGCGAATTCGCGAATGACGAAAAGCCTGCCTCCTTGCGGACGCAGGCTTTTTGCATTTCGGCAGCTATGCCGCGCAAGCATGGTCGGTACGCGTCATTCTGTACGAATCAATCAGCGCGATCGGAAAGCCTGATTGCACGCGTCTTCAAAAGCCGTTATAGTTTTTGAATGAACTTTTCTGCGTTCCTCTTCTCGTCTTTCCCGGCTGGTGCGTCGCTACGCGCACTATCGCTACTAGCGCGCCTACCGCGCTGATTCTTCTCGCCTCCCGTCTGCTCGTCCTGTCAGGTTTTCGACGCCAGCGGTGGCGCGAACACCCGAATTCCCTTTGCCTTATTGTTCATTCGCGTTCATTCGGCATCGACCTCTCCAACAATCGATAAATCTCCCCACAGGAGCCCGACATGGCAGCAGACAAGTTGATCATTTTCGACACGACCTTGCGAGACGGCGAGCAGTCTCCCGGCGCATCGATGACGAAGGAAGAAAAGATCCGCATCGCGAAGCAGCTGGAGCGCATGAAAGTCGACGTGATCGAGGCGGGCTTCGCTGCCAGCTCGAACGGCGATTTCGACGCGATCCACACGATCGCCTCGCTGGTCAAGGACAGCACGGTCTGCTCACTCGCCCGCGCGAACGACAAGGACATCCAGCGCGCCGCCGACGCGCTCAAGCCGGCGGAACAGTTCCGCATCCATACGTTCATCGCCACGTCGGCGCTGCACATGGAGAAGAAGCTGCGCATGACGCCGGAGCAGGTGTACGAACAGGCGCGTCTGGCCGTGCGTTTCGCCCGCAAGTTCACGGATGACGTCGAGTTCTCGCCGGAAGACGGCAGCCGCTCGGATATCGATTTCCTCTGCCGCGTGCTCGAAGGCGTCATCGCAGAAGGCGCGCGCACCATCAACATCACGGATACGGTCGGCTACGGGATTCCGGAGCATTACGGCAATCTCGTCAAGACGCTGCGCGAGCGCGTACCCAATGCCGACAAAGCCATCTGGTCGGTTCACTGCCACGACGACCTCGGTCTTGCGGTCGCCAATTCGCTCGCGGGCGTGCAGATCGGCGGCGCGCGTCAGGTCGAATGCACGATCAACGGTCTCGGCGAGCGCGCGGGCAACACGTCGCTCGAAGAAATCGTGATGGCGGTGAAGACACGCAAGGATTACTTCGGGCTGGATGTCGGCATCGACACGACGCAGATCGTCCCCACGTCGAAGCTCGTCTCGCAGATCACTGGCTTCGTCGTGCAGCCGAACAAGGCGGTCGTCGGCGCGAATGCGTTCGCGCACGCGTCGGGCATCCACCAGGACGGCGTGCTGAAGGCGCGCGATACCTACGAAATCATGCGCGCGGAAGACGTGGGCTGGGCCGCGAACAAGATCGTGCTTGGCAAGTTGTCCGGCCGTAACGCGTTCAAGCAGCGTCTGGAAGAGCTCGGTGTGACGCTCGAATCCGAAGCCGACGTGAACGCCGCATTCGCGCGCTTCAAGGAACTCGCCGACCGCAAGGCCGAAATTTTCGACGAAGACATCATGCAGATCGTCTCCGAGGAATCGGCCGAGGCGCAGGCGAAGGAACACTTCCGCTTCGTCTCCCTGAAGCAGCATTCGGAAACCGGCGAGCAGCCGCAAGCGAAGGTCGTGTTCGCCGTGGAAGGCGCCGAAGTGACCGGCGAGGCGCGCGGCAACGGTCCGGTGGATGCGACGCTGCACGCGATCGAATCGAAGGTCGACAGCGGCGCGGAACTCGTGCTGTATTCGGTCAACGCGATCACGACCGGCACGCAGGCGCAGGGTGAAGTGACGGTGCGACTGTCGAAGAGCGGGCGCATCGTGAATGGCGTGGGCACCGATCCGGATATCGTCGCGGCATCGGCGAAGGCGTATATCGCCGCGTTGAACAAGCTGCACTCGAAGGTGGAGAAGCTCAATCCGCAGCTTTGATTCGCGCTTGATTTGACCTGGAACCAAAAAGCCCTCGCGAGAGGGCTTTTTGTTTGATGCGGCGCGCGTCGATCTTCAGAAGAGATTGCGCCGGTCGGGATCGTGCAGCGGGTCGGGCGTCTTCTGCGTCATGCGCAGAATGCCCTGATCGTCGAAATAGAAGTTGTACATCAGGTACCAGATGTTCGCCTCCATGTAGCGATACGTCCAGACTTCGCGCTTCATCAGCGGAAAGTACGACGTTTCCACCGGCCGGCCGAAGTTCACCAGCACGTCTTTTTTGGTCCACGTGCCGATCTGCGCTTTGTACAACTCGTTCTCGTCGAGCACTTGTCTGACGTTCGCGATCCGGCCGGACGCGTCGATGTCCGCGGCGGTGGTGAATTCGCCGAGCGGCTGCGTCGGCCACATGAGGCGCTTGCCGCCGTCGGGCAAATCATAGACTTCGCGCGGCGGGCCTAATCGCGCGGTGATCGTCGATACATCCGCGCCCGTCTGATAGTTCTGCCACGGCTGCGCGCACGCCGACAGCAGCAACACGACGCCCGCGCACGCCAGCGCGGTCCGCATGCGATTGAATCTGTGCAGCATCGGAGGCTCCTCGTTTTGTCTTTCCTGTGATTTTGACACGCGCGCGCGGCAAAACATTCTCCGGACTGCGGCGTCATTCGGGCACGCTTGTCGTTAATGCGGCACTTGCATGGGAAACGCCCGGCGGCCTATGATCCGCGCTTTCATCGAAGCGACGCGAACCCATGACGAGCGTGTTGAAGCAAGCAATCGGTATGCATGCGGGCGTATGTGCGGTCGGACGTGCGGGCGGACGCGCGGCGCGCTGGCTCCGCATCGCAGCGCTTGCGTGCGTGGCGTGGTCCGTGACCGCCGGCGCTGCCGATCTCCCGCCCGTGAAACTGGCGCTGATCGAAGGCATGTCCGGCCCGTTCGCGAACGCCGGCGCGATGGTCGAGCGCAATCTGCGCTTCGGCGTCGAGCGCGTGAACGCGCGGGGCGGCGTGAAGCTCGCCGACGGCATGCATCCGCTGCAACTCGTCGTGCTCGACGGCAAAGGCAGCAGCGAGGCGACGCTCGTGCAACTGCGCGCAGCGATCGACGAGAAGATCGGCTTCGTCATGCAGGGCAACAGTTCGGCGGTGGCGGCGGCGCTCGTCGGCGCAATCGACCGGCAGAACGCGCGCGAGCCCGACCGGCGGGTGCTGTTCCTCAACTATTCCGCCGACGATCCCGCGCTCACCAACGACGCATGCAGCTTCTGGCACTTCCGTTTCGACGCCCACGCCGGCATGCGCATGGACGCGCTCGCCGACGCGCTGAAGGACGATCGCGCGGTCCAAAAGGTTTATCTGCTGAATCAGGATTACAGCTTCGGCCACGACGTGAGCCGCGAGGCGCAGCGTGCGCTGAAGGAGCGTCGGCCGGATATCGCGATCGCGGGCGACGAGTTCCATCCGATCGGCCGCGTGAAGGATTTCGCGCCGTATATTGCGAAGATTCGCGCGAGCGGGGCGGATGCCGTGATCACCGGCAACTGGGGCAACGACCTCACGCTGCTGGTGAAAGCGGCGCGCGAGCAGGGGCTCGACACGAAGTTCTATACGTTCTACGGCAACAGTCTGGGCGCGCCGGCCGCGCTCGGCGATGCCGGCGTGAAGCGCGTGATCGCGGTCGCGGACTGGCATCCGAACGCGGGCGGCGCGGCGTCGGACGCGTACTATCGCGATTTCCGCGCTCGCTATCCGGCCGCCTCCGACGATTATCTGGTCGCGCGCATGCCGCTGATGGTCGAAACGCTCGCCGCCGCGATGACGCGCGCCGCCAGCGCCGACCCGCTCGTCGTGGCGCGGGCGCTCGAAGGCATGAAATTCGACGGCGAGGGCTTCCATCCGTCGACGATGCGCGCCGACGACCATCAACTGATCCAGCCCCTTTACGTGATGGAAATGGACAAAGCCGGCTCGCCGGGCGTGAAGTTCGACAACGAGGGTTCCGGCTACGGCTTCCGGACGCTGCTCGCCGTTCCCGCAGACAAAACCGTCCAGCCGACGACCTGCAGGATGACGCGCCCATCGCGCTGAAGTGGAAAGGCGGAGAGCTGAGGCCGGGGTTCGTCGGGACATGCAACCGTGCTATACTTCGCGCTTCGCTTTTGGCGTAGTGCGTGATGTCCGGCTTCATGACGTCTCGGCCACACCGAAAACGAACCCTGAAATGTGCAACCCACGGCACGGCCTTTCTTCCGTGACCGCCTGTCTGTATCAAAGGAAAAGCAAATGTCCGTAGCAGAAATCAAGAAGTCCGACATCGTCGCCGAATACGCGCGCGGCACCAACGACACCGGCTCCCCCGAAGTGCAAGTTGCACTGCTCACGAGCCGCATCAACGAACTGACCGTCCACTTCAAGTCGCACTCGAAGGATCACCACAGCCGCCGCGGTCTGCTGCGCATGGTGAGCCGCCGTCGCAAGCTGCTCGACTACCTGAAGGGCAAGGACGCAGATCGTTATCGCTCGCTGATCGAAAAGCTGGGTCTGCGCAAGTAATTGGCGCCAAGCGACCAGCGTTCCAACGAAGTGCCTGTGTCAGTCCGCTGATACAGGCATTTTGTTTTTGGACGGTCTGGCCGTGAAGTCGTGCCCGATCGCCTTTTCGGCGCTCGGCGCATCTGAGCAAGTGGTTTCGGCAGTTCCTGGCTTTACCGGATGAGTCACCGGTCCGGCCTCGCGGCAGAGCTTTGTGTCATTCCAGCGCGGCACGCAGGGCGCGTTGCGCTGGAATGGCATAACACACCTCTTACGCGTGGCTCAGGACACCCCGCCAGCGCCGAACGGCGCGGCGCAACGTAGAAGGAGTCACAATGTTCAATAAAATCGTCAAAGAATTTAAGTGGGGACAGCATAACGTCCGCCTCGAAACGGGTGAAATCGCTCGTCAGGCAAGCGGCGCCGTGATCGTCGATGTCGAAGACACCGTCGTGCTCGCTACTGTCGTCGGCGCGAAGACTGCCAAGCCGGGCCAGGACTTCTTCCCGCTGACCGTCGATTACCTCGAAAAGACCTACGCCGCCGGCAAGATTCCGGGCGGCTTCTTCCGTCGCGAAGGCCGTCCGTCGGAAGGCGAAACGCTGATTTCGCGCCTGATCGACCGTCCGCTGCGTCCGCTCTTCCCGGAAGGCTTCTATAACGAAGTGCAGGTCGTGATTCACGTCCTGTCGCTGAACCCGGATGTTCCCGCCGACATTCCCGCGCTGATCGGCGCGTCGGCGGCGCTCGCCGTGTCGGGTCTGCCGTTCAACGGCCCGGTCGGCGCGGCCCGCGTTGCGTACATCAACAACGAATACGTGCTGAACCCGACGCGTCCGCAGATGAAGGAATCGGCGCTGGACCTCGTGGTCGCCGGTACGGAGCGCGCGGTGCTGATGGTGGAATCGGAAGCGCAACAGCTGTCCGAAGAAATCATGCTCGGCGCGGTCGTGTTCGGCCACGAGCAGATGCAAACGGCCATCGACGCGATCCACGAACTCGTGCGCGACGGCGGCAAGCCGGAATGGGACTGGAAGCCGGCCGCGAAGAACGAGACGCTGATCTCGCGCGTCACCGAAATCGCCAAGCCGGAACTCGAAGCGGCTTACCAGTTGCGCAACAAGCAGGCGCGCTCGGCCAAGCTGAAGGAAATCTACGCCGCGACTTCGGCGAAGCTGGCAGAAGACGCGTCGGCGTCCGGCACCGTGGCAGCAGATGCCGCAACCGTCGGCAACGTGCTGTTCGACATCGAAGCGAAGATCGTCCGCTCGCAGATCCTGAACGGCGAGCCGCGTATCGACGGCCGTGACACGCGCACCGTGCGCCCGATCGAAATCCGCACGGGCGTGTTGCCGCGCACGCACGGCTCCGCGCTGTTCACGCGCGGCGAGACGCAGGCGCTGGTCGTGGCGACGCTCGGCACGAAGGGCGACGAGCAGAACATCGACGCGCTCGAAGGCGAATACCGCGAGCGCTTCATGCTTCACTACAACATGCCGCCGTTCGCGACCGGCGAAACGGGCCGCGTCGGCTCGCCGAAGCGCCGTGAAATCGGTCACGGGCGTCTGGCCAAGCGCGCGCTGGCCGCGTGCCTGCCGAGCGCCGACGAATTCGGCTACTCGATCCGCGTCGTGTCGGAAATCACGGAATCGAACGGTTCGTCGTCGATGGCATCGGTGTGCGGCGGCTGCCTCGCGCTGATGGACGCCGGCGTGCCGATGAAGGCGCACGTCGCCGGCATCGCGATGGGCCTGATCCTCGAAGGCAACAAGTTCGCGGTTCTGACCGACATCCTCGGCGACGAAGATCACCTCGGCGACATGGACTTCAAGGTGGCCGGCACGGCGCAAGGCGTGACCGCGCTGCAGATGGACATCAAGATCCAGGGCATCACCAAGGAAATCATGCAGGTCGCGCTCGCGCAGGCGAAGGAAGGCCGCATGCATATCCTCGGCAAGATGACCGCTGCGGTGCCGCACACGAACACGAACCTGTCGGACTACGCGCCGCGCATGATCACCATCAAGATCAATCCGGAAAAAATCCGCGACGTGATCGGCAAGGGCGGTTCGGTGATTCGCGCGCTGACGGAAGAAACCGGCACGACCATCGACATTTCGGACGACGGCGTCGTGACCATCGCGAGCACGTCGAGCGAAGGCATGGCCGAGGCGAAGAAGCGCATCGAGAACATCACGGCGGAAGTGGAAGTGGGCCAGATCTACGAAGGCCCGGTGCTCAAGCTGCTCGACTTCGGCGCGATCGTCAACATCCTGCCGGGCAAGGACGGTTTGCTGCACATCTCGGAGATCGTCAACGAGCGCGTGAAGGACATCAACGACTACCTGAAGGAAGGCCAGATCGTGAAGGTCAAGGTCATCCAGACGGACGAAAAGGGTCGTGTGCGTCTGTCGGCGAAGGCGCTTCTGAACGAAGCCGCGCAGCAGACGGAACCCACGCACCCGCAGCAGTAATGCGGTAATGTGTAGACGGCCGGCCGCGGATGCGAGCCGGCCGTTTTCTTGTATGACGCACCGGACGCTAGGCATTGTCCGATGCGCCACGGGACCCGATGGCAGTGTGAAGCGCGAAACGCTGCGGCGCGCACAGTGCCATCCGGTTCGAATCCACACTGACGCTGTTCGGGACAGGGAGAGGATATGAAGGCCATCGAAATCACTGAATTTGGTGCACCCGAAGTCCTGAAACTGGGCGAGCGGCCAACGCCTGCGCCGGGTAAATGCGAGGTGCTGATCAAGGTCGCCGCCTCGGGCGTGAACCGTCCGGACGTGTTCCAGCGCAAGGGGGCGTATGCGCCGCCGCCGGGCGCGTCGGATCTGCCGGGGCTGGAAGTCGCGGGTGAAATCGTCGATGGCGATTTCGATCCGAAGCACAATCCGTTCGGGCTCAAGAAGGGCGATCGCGTGTGCGCGCTACTCGCAGGCGGCGGTTACGCCGAATACGCCGTGGCGCCGCTGGAGCAATGCCTGCCGGTGCCGAAGGGGTTGTCGGACGTGGAAGCCGCTTCGCTGCCGGAGACGTTCTTCACGGTATGGAGCAACGTGTTCGAGCGCGGCCAACTGGGCGCGGGCGAAAACGGCGACGAAGAGACGCTGCTCGTGCAGGGCGGATCGAGCGGCATCGGCGTGACGGCCATTCAGATTGCCCGCGCATTGGGTTTTCGCGTATTCGCCACCGCCGGCACCGATGAAAAATGCCGCGCGTGCGAGGCGCTCGGCGCGGAGCGGGCGATCAACTACAAGACGGAAGATTTCGTCGAAGTGGTGAAGTCGCTGACGAACGACCGTGGCGTCGACGTGATTCTCGACATGGTCGCGGGCGATTATCTGCAACGCGAACTGAAAGCGCTCGCCGACGGCGGGCGCATCTGCGTGATCGCGCTGCTCGGCGGCGCGAAGGCTGAGATCAATCTGAACGACGTGTTGCGTCGCCGGCTCGTGATCACGGGCTCGACGCTGCGTCCGCGTCCCGTCGCGTTCAAGGCGAAGCTCGCGGCGAAGCTCAAGGAGCGCGTCTGGCCGGAAATCGAGGCGGGCCGCATCAAACCGGTGATTCACGAGGTGTTCCCCGCGCGTGACGCCGCCGCCGCGCACACGCTGATGGAGAGCAGCACGCACGTAGGCAAGATCGTGCTCGACTGGCGGGAGCAGGCGTAGACGTAGACAGATTTGGGCGGGAGGCGGCGGCCCCGGCTGAGCGGTGTGGCTTTTGGCCGTTTGACCGGTTTCGTCGGAACACAGTAAAATCGCCTGTTTTGCAAGCAGTTCGCAGTTCGTGAGCGATTTACTCCAATAACAGGGCGGCTCATGACAAGCCGCCGCCGACTGACGAGACTTATGTCCAGAGAACGAGCAAAACTGGTGGTGGGCAACTGGAAGATGCACGGTCGCATCAGCGAAAACGCGACCTTGCTGACCGAAGTCGCCGCAGGAGCATCGGCTTTGCAGAACGGTGTGCGTGTCGGCGTGTGCGTGCCGTGTCCGTATCTCGCGCAATCGCAGGCGCTTTTGAGCGGTTCGGTCGTGCGGTGGGGCATTCAGGACGTGTCGGCGCATCCGGCCGGCGCTTACACCGGAGAAGTCGCGGCCGAAATGGCGGCGGATTTCGGCGTGACCTACGCGATCGTCGGACATTCCGAGCGACGCGCGTATCATCGCGAGAGTCCGGAACTCGTCGCGGCGAAAGCACAGCGTGCGATCGAAGCGGGTCTCACGCCCATCGTCTGCGTCGGGGAGACGCTGGAGGAGCGCGAATCGGGCGCCACCGAGCAGGTCATCGGCACGCAGTTGGAGGCCGTTCTGCTCGTGCTGACGGAAAAGCAGGCGGCGAGTATCGTGGTTGCGTACGAACCGGTCTGGGCGATCGGCACGGGCAAGACCGCGCGGCCGGGGCAGGCGCAGGACGTTCACGCGTTTTTGCGTCGCAAGCTGCAGGAGAAGGGCGCGGCCGTGGCGAACGTGCCGCTCCTGTATGGCGGCAGCGTGAAGCCGGAGAACGCGCAGGAATTGTTCGCACAACGGGACATCGACGGCGGGCTGATTGGCGGCGCGTCGCTGAAGTCGAAGGATTTTCTGGCGATCTGTCAGGCTGCGCAAACCGAGTTGCATTGAACGGCGAGCGGGCAAGGCGGGCGGGCAGAGCACATCGCGGCACGTGGGTGTCGCGGCAATATCAGAATCGGGTGAGTTGAAATGCTGTATTTGAAGACATTGATTATCGTTGTCCAGTTGTTGTCGGCGCTGGGCGTGATCGGACTTGTGCTCCTGCAGCACGGCAAGGGCGCGGACATGGGCGCGGCGTTCGGCAGCGGCGCATCGGGCAGCCTGTTCGGCGCCACCGGTTCGGCGAATTTTCTTTCGCGCACGACCGCGGTTCTCGCCGCAGTCTTCTTTATCACGACGCTGGCGCTGACTTACCTCGGAAGCTACCGGCCGCAAGTTTCGGCGGGCGTCCTCGGCAATGCGCCGGTCGCGGCATCGGCTCCGGCTGCGGGCGCATCGGCTGCTGCGGCACCGGGTTCGGCACCGGTGGCATCGTCCGCGCCGGGCGCAGACGTGCCCAAGTAACGGCAGAATGAATTTTCGCGAAATCTGCATTTTGTGCGTTGAACAATTCGTAGCGCCCAGTTATAATTCAAGTCTTGAAGCGATTCGCGGCAATTAAGAAGTAGTTTTCCCGGATTGCAGTACAGTGCCGACGTGGTGAAATTGGTAGACACGCTATCTTGAGGGGGTAGTGGCGAAAGCTGTGCGAGTTCGAGTCTCGCCGTCGGCACCAAAGTTATCCAATGCCAGCCGCATGCATCGCTTCGGCTGGCATTGTCACTTCTGGAGTACCCTTTACGTTTTTGCAGCAGTGTCGCCGCAAAAAAGTGGTTGTCACAGTGTGCTGATATCGTGAGCGGTCCCAAGTGAATCTCCTGCCGGGTGGTTCGTCCCGGCCGAAGCGCTCCAATCAATACAGACCACATCTACCGATCTGAGGATAGCCTTGAACCTCGCACCCTATTACCCCGTCTTCTTGTTTCTCGTGGTGGGCCTTGGTTTAGGTATAGCGCTGGTCAGTATCGGCAAGATCCTCGGTCCCAACAGACCCGACACCGAAAAGAACGCACCCTACGAGTGCGGCTTCGAAGCCTTCGAAGACGCGCGTATGAAGTTCGATGTGCGTTACTATCTCGTCGCGATTCTTTTCATCATTTTCGACCTTGAAACGGCGTTCCTGTTTCCGTGGGGTGTGTCCCTGCGCGATATCGGCTGGCCTGGCTTCATGGCGATGATGATATTTCTGCTCGAATTCCTGCTTGGTTTCGCCTACATCTGGAGAAAGGGCGGCCTGGACTGGGAATGACAGTTAGATCACCGGATTCATGGGTGGCTTTGGCTGGCTGCCCATCTGGAGTGGAAAATAATGAGTATCGAAGGGGTCTTGAAGGAAGGCTTTGTCACCACCACGGCTGACAAGCTGATCAACTGGACGCGCACCGGCTCCCTGTGGCCGATGACGTTCGGTCTTGCGTGCTGTGCGGTTGAGATGATGCATGCGGGCGCTGCCCGCTATGACCTCGACCGTTTTGGCGTGGTGTTCCGGCCGAGCCCGCGTCAGTCCGACGTCATGATCGTCGCCGGCACGCTGTGCAACAAGATGGCGCCCGCGCTTCGTAAGGTGTACGACCAGATGGCCGAACCGCGTTGGGTCATCTCCATGGGCTCGTGCGCGAACGGCGGCGGCTACTACCACTATTCGTATTCCGTCGTGCGTGGTTGCGATCGGATCGTGCCGGTCGACGTCTATGTCCCCGGTTGTCCTCCGACCGCCGAAGCCCTGGTCTACGGCGTGATCCAGTTGCAGGCGAAGATTCGCCGCACCAACACCATCGCCCGTCAGTAAGGGCCTGGGTCTCCCAACTGAGTCTCCCCAACTATGGCAAGCAAACTCGAGACCCTTAAAGCGAACCTCGAGACGGCGTTTGGCGGCCGTCTCCAGAGCGTTACGGAATCGCTGGGGCAAGTGACGGTCGTCGTCAAGGCGGCGAACTATCTGGAAGTCTGCAAGCAGCTGCGCGATGATCCGTCGCTGCGCTTCGAGCAGCTCATGGACGTAGCCGGCGTCGACTATTCGACCTACGGCGACGGCGCCTACGACGGCCCGCGTTTCGCGGCCGTCACGCATCTTCTTTCGATCGCGAACAACTGGCGTCTGCGCGTGCGCGTATTCGCTCCGGACGACGAAGTGCCCATCGTGCCGTCGCTGGTCGACATCTGGACGTCGGCGAACTGGTACGAGCGCGAAGCGTTCGACCTCTACGGCATCGTCTTCGAAGGCCATCCCGACCTGCGCCGCATTCTCACGGACTATGGTTTCATCGGCCATCCGTTCCGCAAGGACTTCCCGATCTCCGGTTACGTCGAAATGCGGTACGACCCGGAAGAGAAGCGCGTCGTGTATCAGCCTGTGACGATCGAGCCGCGCGAAATCACGCCGCGCGTGATTCGCGAAGATCGCTATGGCGGTCTGAAACATTAAGAGAACGCCATGGCAGAGATCAAGAACTACACGCTCAACTTTGGCCCGCAGCACCCGGCAGCGCACGGCGTGTTGCGCCTCGTGCTCGAACTCGACGGCGAAGTGATTCAGCGCGCCGATCCGCACATCGGTCTGCTGCACCGCGCGACCGAAAAGCTGGCCGAAACCAAGACCTTCATTCAGTCCGTACCGTATATGGACCGTCTCGACTACGTGTCGATGATGGTCAACGAGCACGGCTACGTGATGGCCATCGAAAAGCTGCTCGGCATCGACGTGCCCATTCGCGCGAAGTACATTCGCGTGCTGTTCGACGAAATCACGCGCGTGCTGAACCACCTGATGTGGATCGGCTCGCACGCGCTCGACGTCGGCGCCATGGCGGTCTTCCTTTACGCGTTCCGTGAGCGCGAAGATCTGATGGACGTCTACGAGGCGGTGTCGGGCGCGCGTATGCACGCGGCGTACTACCGTCCGGGCGGCGTGTATCGCGATCTGCCGGACGCGATGCCGCAGTACAAGGCGTCGAAGATCCGCAACGCGAAGGCGCTCGACAGGATGAACGAGAACCGTCAGGGTTCGCTGCTCGACTTCATCGAAGACTTCTTCAATCGCTTTCCGAATTGTGTCGACGAGTACGAAACGCTGCTCACCGACAACCGCATCTGGAAGCAGCGTCTCGTGGGCATCGGCGTGGTGAGTCCGGAGCGCGCGCTGCAGATGGGTCTTTCCGGTGCGATGCTGCGCGGCTCGGGTATCGAGTGGGATCTGCGCAAGAAGCAGCCGTACGAAGTGTACGACCAGCTCGACTTCGACATTCCTGTCGGCGTGAACGGCGACTGCTACGACCGCTATCTGGTGCGTGTCGAAGAAATGCGCCAGTCCACGCGCATCGCCAAACAATGCATTGCGTGGTTGCGCAAGAATCCCGGCCCTGTGATGGTCGATAATCACAAGGTTGCGCCGCCGTCGCGCGTCGGCATGAAGAGCAACATGGAAGAGCTGATTCACCATTTCAAGCTCTTCACCGAAGGCTTCCACGTGCCGGAAGGCGAGACGTACGCGGCGGTCGAGCATCCGAAGGGCGAGTTCGGCATCTATCTGATCTCGGATGGCGCCAACAAGCCGTATCGCCTGAAAATTCGTGCGCCGGGTTATGCGCACCTCGCAGCACTCGACGAAATGGCGCGCGGCCACATGATCGCCGACGCCGTGACGATCATCGGTACGCAAGACATCGTGTTCGGCGAGATCGATCGCTGATCTCATTCAGCCCGCCTGCACGTCGTGTTCATCTTGAGCGCCGTGCAGGAAAGCGCAGAAGCACTAACAGGAAACCGCAGGACGCCAGGTCTGCCGCAACGAAAAGCGCGGCAGGTTTTCGTTCGGTAGGAATTGAAAGAGTCGTGTCTCAAAATGATCTCAGCTGAAGGCCTGAAAGAAATCGATCGCGCGGTGGCGAAATATCCCGCCGAGCAAAAGCAGTCGGCCGTGATGGCCGCGCTGGCTGTCGCTCAGGAAGAGCATGGATGGCTGTCGCCCGAACTCATGCAGTTCGTCGCGAACTATCTGAGCATGCCGCCGGTCGCCGTGCAGGAAGTCGCGACGTTCTACACGATGTACGAACTGAAGCCGGTCGGTAAGCACAAGATCACGCTCTGCACGAATCTGCCTTGCCAACTCGGTCCGGACGGCGGGTCTGAAAGCGCCGCCGACTATCTCAGGCAAAAGCTTGGAATCGATTTCGGCGAAACCACGGCGGACGGCAAGTTCACGCTGAAGGAAGGCGAGTGCTTCGGCGCATGCGGCGACGCACCGGTTCTGCTCGTGAACAACCATCGCATGTGCAGCTTCATGAGCCGTCAGAAGATCGACCAGCTGATCGAGGAACTTTCGAAATGACGTCACTCCACGATCGTCACATCAAGCCACTGATCCTTGCCGGTCTGAACGGCGAGAACTGGCATCTCGAAGATTACGTTGCGCGCGGCGGCTACAAGCAACTGCGCCGCATTCTGGAAGAAAAGATTCCGCCCGAGCAGGTGATCGCGGACGTGAAGGCGTCCGGTCTGCGCGGCCGTGGCGGCGCGGGCTTTCCGACCGGCCTCAAATGGAGCTTCATGCCGCGTCAGTTTCCGGGGCAGAAGTATCTCGTCTGCAATTCGGACGAGGGCGAACCGGGCACATTCAAGGACCGCGACATCCTGCGCTGGAACCCGCATTCGCTGATCGAAGGCATGGCCATCGGTGCGTATGCGATGGGCATTACCGTGGGCTACAACTATATCCACGGCGAGATTTTCGAGGTCTATCGCGTGTTCGAAGCGGCGCTCGAAGAAGCGCGCGCGGCCGGTTATCTCGGCGCGAACATCTTGGGCTCCGGCTTCTCGTTCGAGCTTTACGCGCATCATGGCTACGGCGCGTACATCTGCGGTGAAGAAACCGCGTTGCTCGAATCGCTCGAAGGCAAGAAGGGCCAGCCGCGCTTCAAGCCGCCGTTCCCGGCGAGCTTCGGCGTGTATGGCAAGCCGACCACCATCAACAATACCGAGACGTTCGCGGCGGTGCCGTTCCTGCTGGAAATCGGGCCGCAGAATTATCTCGAACTCGGCAAGCCGAACAACGGCGGCACGAAGATTTTCTCGGTGTCGGGCGACGTCAATCGTCCGGGCAACTATGAAGTTCCGCTCGGCACGCCGTTCTCGACGCTGATGGAACTGGCAGGCGGCGTGCGCGGCAAGTCGGTCAAGGCGGTGATTCCGGGCGGCTCGTCAGCGCCGGTCGTGCCGGGCGAGATGATGCTCGCCACCGACATGGACTACGATTCGATCGCGAAGGCCGGCTCCATGCTCGGCTCGGGCGCGGTCATCGTGATGAACGAAACGCGCTGCATGGTGCGCTCGCTGCTGCGTCTGTCGTACTTCTATTACGAAGAGTCGTGCGGCCAGTGCACGCCGTGCCGCGAAGGTACGGGCTGGCTGTATCGCGTGGTGCATCGTATCGAGCATGGTCTCGGGCGCAAGGAAGATCTGGACCTGCTGAACTCGGTCGCCGAGAACATCATGGGCCGCACGATCTGCGCGCTGGGCGATGCAGCGGCAATGCCCGTGCGCGGCATGCTCAAGCACTTCTGGGACGAATTCGAGTATCACGTCGAGCACAAGCACTGTCTCGTCGGCGGGCACGCGCATCATGCGCCGTCCGAAGCGCTTACCGCGTAATCAGGCGCGCAGTCAGATGCGCGAGATAAGAGGTTGAGGACCATTCCCCATCATGGTTGAACTAGAAATTGACGGCAAGACGGTCGAGGTGCCCGAAGGCAGCATGGTGATCCAGGCTGCGCATAAGGTCGATACGTACATTCCTCACTTCTGCTATCACAAGAAGCTGTCGATCGCGGCGAACTGCCGGATGTGCCTCGTCGAAGTCGAGAAGATGCCGAAGGCCGTCCCCGCGTGCGCGACGCCGGTATCCGCCGGCATGATCGTGCGTACCACCTCCGACAAGGCCGTGAAGGCGCAGCAGTCGGTGATGGAATTCCTGCTGATCAATCACCCGCTCGATTGCCCGATCTGCGATCAGGGCGGCGAGTGCCAGTTGCAGGATCTGGCCGTCGGCTACGGAAAGTCGCAGTCGCGCTATAACGAAGAAAAGCGCGTCGTGTTCCACAAGAACGTGGGCCCGCTCATCTCGATGGAAGAGATGTCGCGCTGCATCCATTGCACGCGCTGCGTGCGCTTCGGCCAGGAAGTCGCCGGCGTGATGGAACTCGGCATGCTGGGCCGTGGCGAGCATTCGGAAATCACGTCGTTCGTCGGCAAGACGGTGGATTCGGAACTGTCGGGCAACATGATCGACCTGTGCCCGGTCGGCGCCCTGACGAGCAAGCCGTTCCGCTACAGCGCGCGTACGTGGGAACTGTCGCGCCGCAAGTCGGTGAGTCCGCACGATTCCGTCGGCGCGAATCTCGTCGTGCAGGTAAAGAACAATCGCGTGATGCGCGTTCTGCCGATGGAGAACGAAGCCATCAACGAATGCTGGATCTCCGACAAGGACCGCTTCTCGTACGAAGGCCTGAACAGCGACGAGCGTCTCACCACGCCGATGCTCAAGCAAGGCGGCAAGTGGATCGAGACCGACTGGCAAAGCGCGCTCGAATACGTGGCGAAGGGCCTGAAGGGCATCAAGGCGGATCATGGCGCGAACGCCATTGCCGCGCTCGCCACGCCCCATACCACGGTGGAAGAACTGCATCTGCTGAAGGCGCTGGCGGAAGGCGTCGGCACGCCGAACGTCGATTTCCGTCTGCGTCAGACTGATTTCTCCGCGCCGGTCGGCGCCGGTGCGCCGTGGCTCGGCTCGAAGATCGCAGATCTGTCGATGATCGACACCGCGTTCGTGATCGGCTCGTTCCTGCGTCGCGATCATCCGCTGTTTGCCGCGCGTCTGCGTCAGGCGGCGAAGAACGGCGCGAAGGTCACCTTCCTCAACGCCAGCAACGACGACTCGCTGATCCCGACCGCGCATCGTCTGGTCGCCGCGCCCTCGGCGTGGCTCGATCAGCTCGCGGGCATTGCGGCGGCGGTATCGGAAGCGCGCGGCGCCGCGCTGCCGGACGCATTCGCGGGCCGCGAAGTGTCGGCGGCCGCGAAGGACGTCGCGGCTTCGCTGTCGGCGGGCGAAAAGCGCGTCGTGCTGCTCGGCAATCTCGCGGTCCAGCATCCGGACTTCGCGCAGATCCAGGCGGCGGCGCAATGGATCGCCGACAATACCGGCGCCACGCTCGGCTTCCTCACGGAAGGCGCGAATTCGGTCGGCGCGTATCTCGTCGATGCCTTGCCGGGCGAGGGCGGCCTCAACGCGCGTGAAGTGTTCGAGCAGCCGCGCAAGGGTTATGTGCTCGTCAACGCCGAGCCGGATTTCGATACGGCCAACCCGGCGCAGGCCATCGCCGCATTGAAGGCCGCGGAAATGGTCGTCGTGATGTCGCCGTTCAAGCACGGCATGGACTACGCGGACGTGCTGCTGCCGATCGCGCCGTTCACGGAAACGTCGGGCACGTTCGTCAACGCGGAAGGCACGGCGCAGTCGTTCAACGGCGTGGTGCGCGCGCTGGGCGATACGCGTCCGGGCTGGAAGGTGCTGCGCGTGCTGGGCACGATCCTGGGTCTTCCGGGCTTCGAATTCGACACGGCCGAAGAAGTGCGCGTCGCCGCACTCGGTACGGGCGATCTGACGGCGCGTCTGTCGAACAAGACGACGGTGCAGGCCACGCGCGCTGCATCGAAGGTCATGCTGAACGGCAGCGGCCTGCAGCGTCTCGCCGATGTGCCGATCTATCACGCCGATGCGCTCGTGCGCCGCGCGCCGTCGCTGCATCTGACGGCGGCCGCACGCGATGCGAACGTGGCAGGCCTCCCGACCGCGCTGTTCGACAAGCTCGGCCTGAAGGACGGCGAAGCAGTACGTATCCGTCAAGGCAATCTGTCGGTGACGTTGCCCGCGGTCCGCGATGCGAATCTCGCGGAATCGGTGGTCCGCGTGTCGGCGGGCACGATGGCTGGCGCCGCGCTCGGCGGCCTGTTCGGTGAACTGGTAGTGGAGAAGGCGTAAAAATGGGCTTGTTCGATACGATCAACGCAGGCGGCACGCAGCTTCTGGGCGTCGCATGGCCGACCGTGTGGGCGCTGGTGCGCATAGTGGTGGTCGCGGTGGTGATCCTGCTGTGCGTGGCCTACCTGATTCTCTGGGAACGCAAGCTCATCGGCTGGATGCACGTGCGTCTCGGGCCGAATCGCGTCGGTCCCGCGGGTCTCTTGCAGCCGATCGCGGACGTGCTGAAGCTTCTGCTCAAGGAAGTCATTCAGCCGACGCAGGCGAGCAAGTGGATCTACATGATCGCGCCGATCATGACCGTGGTGCCGGCGTTCGCGGTCTGGGCAGTCATTCCGTTTCAGGCAAAGGCGGTGCTCGGCGATATCAACGCGGGTCTCCTGTACGCCATGGCCATTTCGTCTATCGGCGTGTACGGCGTGATTCTCGCGGGCTGGGCGTCGAACTCCAAGTATGCGTTCCTCGGCGCGATGCGCGCAGCCGCGCAGATGGTGTCCTACGAAATCTCGATGGGCTTCGCGCTGGTCGTCGTGCTGATGGTCGCGGGCACGCTGAACATGTCGGATATCGTGGTGTCGCAGCAGCGCGGCATGTTCGCGGGCTGGGGCATCAACTTTCTGTCATGGAACTGGCTGCCGCTCCTGCCGATGTTCGTCGTGTACTTCATCTCGGGCATCGCGGAAACGAACCGTCACCCGTTCGACGTGGTCGAGGGCGAATCGGAAATCGTCGCGGGCCACATGATCGACTACTCGGGCATGGCGTTCGCGCTGTTCTTCCTCGCCGAGTACATCAACATGATCGTGATCTCCGCGATCGCGACGACGCTGTTCCTCGGCGGCTGGGATGCACCCTTCGGCTTCCTGTCTTTCATTCCGGGCGTATTCTGGTTCGTTTTCAAGGTTTTCCTGCTGCTGTCGGTCTTTATCTGGGCGCGCGCGACTTTCCCGCGTTACCGCTACGACCAGATCATGCGCCTTGGCTGGAAGGTGTTCCTGCCGGTGTCGGTGGTCTGGGTCGTCGTGGTCGGCTTCTGGATCATGTCGCCGCTCAACATCTGGAAGTAATGGGACTCGAGCGGACAAATCATCATGAACGCAATTCAGAACTTCTTTAAGACCTTCTTCCTGACCGAGTTGCTGAAGGGTCTCGCGCTGACGGGCCGTTACACGTTCCAGCGCAAGATCACGGTGCAGTTCCCGGAAGAAAAGACGCCGATCTCGCCGCGCTTCCGCGGCCTGCACGCACTGCGCCGCTATGAGAACGGCGAAGAGCGGTGCATTGCCTGCAAGCTCTGCGAAGCAGTGTGCCCGGCGATGGCGATCACGATCGAATCCGAAACGCGCGCGGACAACACCCGCCGTACGACGCGCTACGACATCGACCTGACCAAGTGCATCTTCTGCGGTTTTTGCGAAGAAAGCTGCCCGGTCGATTCGATCGTCGAGACGCACATCCTCGAATATCACGGCGAAAAGCGCGGCGATCTGTATTTCACGAAGGACATGCTGCTTGCGGTGGGCGATCGCTACGAGAATGAAATCGCCGCGTCGAAGGCGGCGGACGCGCCTTATCGATAATTGAGCGTTGATATGAGTTCGATGCCGAAGCTATGTGTTCCGGCATTGAGCCACGCGATTTTGTTGTTGCTGTTCGGCACACTGCGGCGCGCGCCGAGGTCGTGTTCTGTCCGTTCAACGGGCAAGCCAACCACGAGCGCCGACACACCATGCCTGATGATGGCCTAACGATGAACCGGTAATCATGGAATTCACAACCGTACTGTTCTATATCTTCGCGCTGCTGCTGACCGTGTCCGCGCTGAAGGTGATCACCTCGCGCAACCCGGTGTCGTCCGCGCTTTTTCTCGTGCTCGCGTTCTTCAACGCGGCCGCGATCTGGATGCTGCTGCAGGCCGAATTCCTCGCGATCCTGCTGGTTCTCGTGTACGTGGGCGCCGTGATGGTGCTGTTCCTTTTCGTCGTGATGATGCTCGACATCAACATTGATGTCCTGCGGCGCGATTTCAAGCGCTTCGTGCCGCTCGCGAGCCTGGTCGGCGCGATCATCGTGATCGAAACCGCGCTGATTCTGTGGCACGGCTTCGGTGCGACGATCACGCCGGTCGTCAGTGCCGGTGTCAGCGGCGCGGGCGTCATGCCGAACACGCAGTTGATCGGCAAGATCATCTACACGGATTACATCTTCGCGTTCGAAATCGCGGGGCTGGTGCTGCTGGTCGCGATCATCGCGGCGATCTCGCTCACTATCCGCGACAAGAAGGACAAGAAGACGCAGACCGTCAGCCAGCAAGTGAAGGTGCGTGCTCAGGACCGCGTGCGTATCGTGAAGATGAAGTCCGAAACGGAGGCGCCGGACGCCTCCACGGAACCCGCGGTGACCGGCAACGTCGGCGCGGGCACGGTCGACAACAAGGGCTGAGCGCGAAGGAGAATACGAATATGTTGAGTCTTGCCCATTACCTCGTGCTCGGTGCGATCCTGTTTGCGATCAGCATCGTCGGCATCTTCCTGAACCGCCGCAACATCATCATCATCCTGATGGCGATCGAACTGATGCTGCTCGCGGTGAACACCAATTTCGTCGCGTTCTCGCACTATCTGGGCGACGTGCACGGCCAGATCTTCGTGTTCTTCGTGCTGACCGTGGCCGCCGCGGAAGCCGCAATCGGTCTCGCGATTCTCGTGACCCTGTTCCGTAGCCTCGACACGATCAACGTCGAGGACCTCGATCAGCTCAAAGGTTAATTTCAGGCTAGGCTGTTATGTCCACGACACTCAATGAAAACCTCCTGCTTGCGGTCCCGCTCGCGCCGCTTGCGGGCTCGCTGATCGCGGGGCTCTTCGGCAAGATAGTAGGGCGCAAGGGCTCGCATCGCATCACGATCCTCGGCGTCTTCGTCTCGTTCATCCTGTCGGCGCTCGTCTTCAACGACGTGCTGCATGGCGCGAGCTTCAACGCCACCATCTACGAATGGATGAACGTCGGCCCGCTGAAGATGGAAGTCGGCTTCCTGGTCGACTCCCTCACGGCAATGATGATGGTCATCGTGACCTTCGTGTCGCTGATGGTGCACATCTACACCATCGGCTACATGGCGGACGAGGAAGTCGGCTACGAGCGCTTCTTCTCGTACATCTCGCTGTTCACGTTCTCGATGCTGATGCTCGTCATGAGCAACAACTTCCTGCAGCTGTTCTTCGGCTGGGAAGCGGTGGGTCTCGTGTCGTATCTGCTGATCGGCTTCTACTTCACGCGTGAGAGCGCGATCTACGCCAACATGAAGGCGTTCATCGTGAACCGCGTGGGCGACTTCGGTTTCCTGCTGGGCATCGGCCTGTTGCTCGCGTTCTCGGGTTCGCTGAACTACGGCGACGTGTTCGCGCAGAGCGACAAGCTCGCGACCATGACCTTCCCCGGCACGCAATGGGGCCTGCTGACGGTTGCCTGTATCTGCCTGTTCATCGGCGCGATGGGTAAGTCGGCGCAGTTCCCGCTGCACGTGTGGCTGCCGGACTCGATGGAAGGCCCGACGCCGATCTCCGCGCTGATTCACGCGGCAACCATGGTGACGGCCGGCATTTTCATGGTGACGCGCATGTCGCCGCTGTTCGAGCATTCGGATGCGGCGCTGTCGTTCGTGACGGTGATCGGCGCGATCACGGCGCTCTTCATGGGCTTCCTAGGCGTCGTGCAGAACGACATCAAGCGCGTGGTCGCGTATTCGACGCTCTCGCAGCTCGGTTACATGACGGTCGCGCTGGGCGTGTCGGCGTATCCGGTCGCCGTGTTCCACCTCGGTACGCACGCGTTCTTCAAGGCGCTGCTGTTCCTCGGCGCGGGCTCGGTCATCATCGGCATGCACCACGATCAGGACATGCGCAACATGGGCGGTCTCGCCCGCTATATGCCGGTCACATGGATCACGTCGCTGATCGGTTCGCTCGCGCTGATCGGCACGCCGTTCTTCTCGGGCTTCTATTCGAAGGACTCGATCATCGAAGCGGTGAAGTACTCGCATCTGGCGGGCTCGGGCTTCGCGTACTTCGCGGTGGTGGCGAGCGTGTTCGTCACGTCGCTGTATTCGTTCCGCATGTACTTCATGGTGTTCCACGGTCCGGAGCGCTTCCGCGGTCCGAAGCATCCCGACTCGCCGATGGGGCAGGCCGAAGCGCATGGCCACGGCCACGATTCGCACGGTCATGACGACCACGGCCATGGCCACGGCCCGCACATCCCGCACGAAAGCCCGTGGGTGGTGACGCTGCCGCTCGTGCTGCTCGCGATTCCGTCGATCATCATCGGCGCGATCATGATCGGCCCGATGATCTACGGCGACTTCTTCTCGCACGGCGTGGTGTTCGACAAGGTGATCTTCATCGGCGAAAACCACGAAGGCCTGAAGGAAATGGCCGAAGAGTTCCACGGCTGGGTCGCGATGGCGCTGCACGGCATCATCACGCCGGGTCCGGTGTGGCTCGCGGCGCTGGGCGTGATCGTCGCGTGGTTCTTCTACATGAAGCGCCCGGATCTGCCGGCAGTCGTTGCGCGGACTTTCCGTCCGATCTACGTACTGCTCGACAACAAGTACTACTGCGACAAGATCAACGAGGTCGTGTTCGCGAAGGGCGCGGTCGCCATCGGCCGCGGTCTGTGGAAAGAGGGCGATGTGGTCGTTATCGACGGCATCGTCAACGGCAGTGCGCGGTTCATGGGCTGGTTCGCCGGTGTGATCCGCTTCCTTCAATCCGGTTACATCTATCACTACGCGTTCGCCATGATTATCGGCATGTTGGGGCTCTTGACCCTGTTTGTGACGCTCGGCGGCAAATAAGGCGAGGGAACCTATGCACTCTTTTCCGATTCTCAGTGTCGCGATCTGGCTGCCGATCATTTTCGGCTTGCTGGTCCTGGCTGTAGGTAACGACCACAACCCGGCGCCCGCGCGCTGGGTGGCCCTGATCGGCTCGGTACTCGGGCTGATCGTCACGATTCCGCTCATCACCGGCTTCGACACGTCGACGGCCGCGCTGCAGTTCGTCGAACAGTCGAACTGGATCGAGCGCTTCAACATCACGTATCACCTCGGCGTGGACGGCATATCGATGTGGTTCGTCGTGCTGACCGCGCTCATCACGGTGATCGTCGTGATCGCCGGCTGGGAAGTGATCACCGAGCGCGTGTCGCAGTACATGGCCGCGTTCCTGATCCTCTCGGGCATCATGATCGGCGTGTTCTCGACGGCGGACGGCCTGCTGTTCTACGTGTTCTTCGAAGCCACGCTCATTCCGATGTACATCATCATCGGCGTGTGGGGCGGCCCGAATCGCGTGTACGCGGCGTTCAAGTTCTTCCTGTACACGCTGGCGGGCTCGCTGCTGATGCTGATCGCGCTGCTGTACCTGTACACGCAGACGCACACGTTCGACCTCGCCACGTGGCAGGCGGCCAAGCTGGACATGACGCCGCAGGTGCTGATCTTCATTGCGTTCTTCCTGGCGTTCGCCGTGAAGGTGCCGATGTGGCCGGTGCACACGTGGTTGCCCGACGCGCACGTGGAAGCGCCGACCGGCGGCTCGGTCGTGCTGGCGGCAATCATGCTGAAGCTGGGCGCGTACGGTTTCCTGCGCTTTTCGCTGCCGATCGCGCCGGACGCGAGCCACTTCCTGGCGCCGGTCGTCATCACGCTCTCGCTGATTGCGGTGATCTACATCGGTCTCGTCGCGCTGGTGCAGTCCGACATGAAGAAGCTCGTCGCGTATTCGTCGATTGCGCACATGGGTTTCGTCACGCTCGGCTTCTTCATGTTCGGGCCGTCGAGCCAGCTTGGCGTCGAAGGCGCGATCATCCAGATGATCTCGCACGGCTTCGTTTCGGGCGCGATGTTCCTGTCCATCGGCGTGCTGTATGACCGCGTTCACTCGCGTCAAATTGCAGATTACGGCGGCGTCGTGAACACCATGCCGAAGTTCGCCGCGTTCGTGATGCTCTTCGCGATGGCCAACTGCGGTCTGCCGGGCACCTCGGGTTTCGTCGGCGAGTTCATGGTGATTCTGGCGGCGGTGCAGTACAACTTCTGGATCGGCTTCCTCGCTACCTTCACGCTGATTCTCGGCGCGGCCTATACGCTGTGGATGTACAAGCGCGTGTACTTCGGCGCGGTCGCGAACGATCACGTCGCGAAGCTCAAGGACATCAACAAGCGCGAATTCCTGATGCTCGCCGTGCTCGCGTTGTTCACGCTGTATATGGGCCTGCATCCGAAGCCCTTTACCGACGTGATGCACGCATCCGTGGCAAACCTGCTCTCCCACGTCGCGCAGTCGAAGCTGCCGCTGGCTCAGTAACGTCGTGCGGAGAAACTAAAAGATCATGCAAAACGCCTCTATGAGTATCCTTTGGCCCGACGCGATCCTGATGGCTGCGGTCGTCGTGGCCTGGCTGAACGACACCATCTTCGGTGCGTCGAGCCGTCGCACGACGTATCTGATCGCGCTCGTCTCGACGATCGTCGTTGGCGTGTGGTTCGCCTTCACCGCGCTCGATCCGACGCCGCATTACTTCTTCACGCGCATGTACATCGTCGATCCGTTCGCGAGCGCAATGAAGGCGGTGGTGTGCCTGGGCTACGCGGTGTCGATCGTCTACTCGCGCAAGTATCTGGAAGATCGCGACCTGTTCCGCGGTGACTTCTTCCTGCTCGGCATGTTCTCGCTGCTCGGCCAGTGCGTGATGATCTCGGGCAATAACTTCCTCACGCTGTATCTCGGCCTCGAACTGATGTCGCTGTCGCTGTACGCGGTCATCGCGCTGCGCAAGGACGCGCCGCAGGCGAACGAATCGGCGATGAAGTACTACGTGCTCGGCGCGCTCGCGTCCGGTTTCCTACTCTACGGCATCTCGATGCTCTACGGCGCGACCGGTTCGCTCGAACTGAACGAAGTGCTCAAGGCGGTGGCATCGGGCCGCATCAACGACGCAGTCCTGCTGTTCGGCGTGATCTTCATCGTCGCGGGCGTGGCGTTCAAGATGGGCGCGGTGCCGTTCCACATGTGGGTGCCTGACGTCTATCAAGGCGCGCCGACCGCGATGACGCTCCTCACCGGCGGCGGCCCCAAGGTCGCGGCGTTCGCGTGGGGCTTGCGCTTCCTCGTGATGGGCCTGCTGCCGCTGGCGGTCGACTGGCAGGAGATGCTGGTGATTCTCGCGGCGCTGTCGCTGATCGTCGGCAACATCACGGGTATCGTGCAGAAGAACATCAAGCGGATGCTGGCTTACTCGGCCATCTCCAACATGGGCTTCGTGCTGCTCGGTCTGCTCGCCGGCGTGGTCGACGGCAAGCTGACGGGCGCGGCGAACGCATACAGCTCGGCGATGTTCTACAGCATCATCTATCTGGTCACGACGCTCGGCACGTTCGGCGTGGTCATGCTGCTGGCGCGCCGCGATTTCGAAGCCGAAATGATCGACGACTTCAAGGGCCTGAATCAGCGCAGCCCGGTGTTCGCGTTCGTCATGATGATCATGATGTTCTCGCTCGCCGGCATCCCGCCGACGGTCGGCTTCTACGCGAAGCTTGCCGTGCTCGAAGCAACGATGAACGCCGGCCTCACGTGGCTTGCCGTGCTCGCCGTGCTGACCTCGCTCGTGGGCGCGTTCTACTACCTGCGCATCGTGAAGCTGATGTACTTCGATGCGCCGCAGGATGCATCGCCGATCGTCGCCAGCGGCCTGAATCGCTCGCTGCTGGCGTTCAACGGTCTCGCCGTGCTGGTGCTCGGTCTCGTGCCGGGCCCGCTGATGACGGCATGCCTGCAAGCGATCTCGCACACGCTGCCGCTGTAATGTCGGCGGCAGGTTGGTTCATCGTGCTGTTGGCGCTCGTCGGCGCCAACGTACCGTTCCTGAATCAGCGCCTCTTTGCTGTCGTGCCGCTGCGCCTCGCTGAATCAACGGGGCACCGCACGGCGAAGAAGAACGCGTGGCTGCGGATCGGCGAGCTCGTCATTCTTTACTTCGTGGTCGGCGCGCTCGGCTTCATGCTCGAAGCGCGCGCCGGCAACCAGTTCGATCAGGGATGGCAGTTTTATGCCATCACCTTCAGTCTCTTCGTGGTGTTCGCATTTCCGGGCTTCACGTATCAGTATCTCGTCAAACGCCGCTGACGGTTTCCCGCCGTTTGCGGCTCGTTGGCTTCAAAGGCACAGGGCTCAAGATGGCAGATCAATCCTCGCTTCCCGATAACGACGACGGCCTCATCGAAAAGAAGGTCGAAAGCGTCACGCTGCACGAGGGAAAATTCCTTACGCTGAAGCGCGATACGGTCGAACTGCCCGACGGCAAGCACGCAACGCGCGAGTTCGTCGAGCATCCCGGCGCGGTGATGATCCTTCCGGTCTTCGACGACGGCCGCGTGTTGCTCGAACGTCAGTTTCGCTATCCGGTCGGACGTGTGTTGCTCGAATTTCCTGCGGGCAAGCTCGATCCGAACGAAGACGAGCTGACCTGCGCCAAGCGCGAACTGCAGGAAGAAACGGGCTACACGGCGCGCGAATGGGTTTTCCTGACGCGCATCCATCCGGTGATTTCGTATTCGACGGAGTTCATCGATCTGTATCTCGCGCGCGGTTTGACCGCAGGCGACGCGCGGCTCGACGAAGGCGAATTCCTCGAAACCTTCATCGCCGACGAAGCGCAACTGATGCGCTGGGTGAAGGACGGCAGCATCAGCGACGTGAAGACCATCATCGGCGTGTTCTGGCTGGAAAAGATCCGCTCGGGCGAATGGACGCTCGGCGCGCCGGCGCAGGGCTGAACGGCGCGGCAGGCAGAAGATGAGATGAGCGTGCAAAGGCGGCCCCGGCCGCCTTTGTCGTTTTCGGGCCACGAAAAGCGTCCCATTGACCGAACGGCTAGAATGAGGGGTTCGCTTCTCGCGCGAATCATGTGTATGCGCACGTTTTTACGAACGATCGTTCAAAAAATGTGATTTTGAGATAAACTTCAACGAAGCCCATCAGCATGAAGGTCCTCGATTTAAAGTGCTCGCACGAACACCGGTTCGAAGGCTGGTTCGCCTCGACCGAGGAGTTCGAGTCGCAGTTGTCGCGCAAGCTGGTCGCGTGTCCGGCCTGCTCGACGACCGATGTGAGCCGTATGCCGTCGGCACCGCGCCTGAATTTGTCGTCGGCGCGTGGCGAGACGGCGCCGCAGGCCGAGTCGGCGGAGACGTCGCCCGACCCGGCCGCGCTCCAGGCGCGCGCGCTGCATTTCATGCGCAAGCTGATCGAGAACACCGAAAATGTGGGCGAGCGTTTTGCCGAGGAAGCGCGGCGCATTCATTACAACGAGGCGCCGGCGCGCAGTATTCGCGGTGTTACGACGCCCGAGGACGCGCATGCCTTGCTCGAAGAAGGAATCGACGTGATGCCGTTGCCCGTTCCCGACGCGTTGAAAGAGCCGCTGCAGTAAGTTCGAGGCGCGGCGTCTCGCGTGGCTCGGAAGCGGGCCATGACTGGAGACACCGCGCATGGACCTCAGTTTTTCTCCCGCCGCCGACGCCCATCGCGCCGGCGTCCGTAGCTGGCTCGAAGCCACGCTCCCGCGCGCACTGCGCGACCCAGTCCTCCATCACAAGCGCCTATCGTTCGAGACGATGCCCGGCGGCGTCGATCATCACGTCGCGCGTTTCGCTTCGCTTCCCGCATTCTCCATCACCGAAGTTTGATGCTCATCGAGGAGCCTCGTATGAAATACGCCTTTGAGGATTTCGAAGTCGGCGACGCGGTACAACTGAGCGCGCACACGTTCACGAGAGAAGAGATCGTCGGCTTCGCCGAACGCTACGATCCGCAGCCGTTCCACTTGTCGGAGGCGGCGGGCGAGGCATCGCATTTCGGCGGCTTGGTTGCGAGCGGCTGGAACACCTGTTCCGCGATGATGGGCATTCTCGTGCGCGACATGATCGCCGATTCGACCTCCATGGGCTCGCCCGGCCTCGACAACATTCGCTGGCTCAAGCCGGTGCGCGTCGGCGATACGGTGCGGCTCACGGTGCGCGTGCTCGACAAGCGCGTGTCGAAGAGCAAGCCGGATCGCGGCATCGTCTCGACGCGCTGGGAAGCGCACAACCAGAACGGCGAACTGGTGCTCACGGTGGACTCCGCGGCGCTGTTCGGCCTGCGTCATCCGGGCGCGCAAGCATGAGCGTGGCATCGTTGACGAGCGCCGCCGATGTCTTCGCCGCGGCCGGCGTCGCGCGCTACGTAAGCGACTGGACGACGATCGATCAGGCACGCGTGAACCGCTTCGCCGATGCCACCGACGATCATCAATGGATCCACGTCGATGCCGAGCGGGCGCAGCGCGATTCGCCGTTCGGCGGCACCATCGCGCACGGTTTCCTGACACTCTCGCTCGTGCCGATGTGGCTCGCGCAATGCGTGCCGCTCACGGCGCGCCTCAGTGTGAACTACGGTCTGAATCGCGTGCGGTTCATGTCGCCGGTTCGCGTGGGTACGCGTCTGCGCGCGATATTTGCAATCGATGACGTGAAGGAAGTCACAGCGGACAGCGTGCAGGTGACGTGGCGCGTGACCATCGAAGGCGAGGGCGAAAGCGAAGGCGGGCACGGCGCCAAGCCCGCGTGCGTCGCGGAGTTCATCACGCGGCACACGTTCTGATTCATTCGCGCGCGGCCGCGTATTTGCCGATCTCCAGCTTGGCGATCGCGTTGCGATGCACTTCGTCGGGGCCGTCTGCGAGACGCAGCGTGCGCGCCGCTGCATAGGCATAGGCGAGCGGAAAGTCGTCGGAGACGCCGCCTGCGCCGTGCGCCTGAATCGCCCAGTCGATGACCTGACACGCGACGTTTGGCGCGACGACCTTGATCATCGCGATCTCGCCGCGCGCGGCCTTGTTGCCGGCGGTGTCCATCATGTAAGCGGCCTTGAGCGTCAGAAGCCGCGCCTGTTCGATCATGATGCGTGCCTCGGCGATGCGCTCCTGCGTCACGCCGTGCTGCGCGATCGGCTTGCCGAATGCGACGCGTTCGAGCGTGCGCTTCGTCATCAGTTCGAGCGCGCGTTCGGCGAGGCCGATGAGACGCATGCAATGGTGAATCCGGCCCGGCCCGAGCCGGCCCTGCGCGATCTCGAAGCCGCGGCCTTCGCCAAGAAGCATGTTCGTCGCCGGCACGCGGACGTGCTCGAGCGTGATGTCCATGTGGCCGTGCGGCGCGTCGTCGTAGCCGAACACGTTCAATGGCCGGTGCACGGTGATGCCGCTCGCATCGGCGGGGACCAGAATCATAGATTGCTGTGCGTGCTTCGGCGCTTGCGGGTCGGTCTTGCCCATCACGATATAGACCTTGCAGCGCGGATCGCCCGCGCCCGATGACCACCACTTGTGGCCGTCGATGACATAGCTGTCGCCATCGCGCACGATGCTGCAACGAATGTTGGTCGCATCCGACGACGCGACTTCCGGCTCCGTCATCAGAAACGCCGAGCGGATCTCGCCGCGCAACAGCGGTTCGAGCCATTGGGCCTTTTGCGCATCGGTGCCGTAGCGCTCGATGGTTTCCATGTTGCCGGTATCGGGCGCGCTGCAGTTGAAGACTTCCGGCGCCCACGGCACGCGGCCCATGATTTCGCACAGCGGCGCGTATTCGAGATTCGTCAGGCCCGCGCCGCGCCCGGACGCCGGGAGAAACAGATTCCACAGTCCTGCGGCGCGCGCTTGCTCTTTCAGGTCTTCGATCAGGCGCGTAGGAATCCACGCGTTGCCCGCCGCGCGATTCTTTGCGATTTCGGCCGCGAACGCGCGCTCGTTCGGGTAAATGTGGGCGTCGAAGAAGGCCAGCAGTTTCTCGCGCAACGCGTGCACCTTGGGCGTGTAATCGAAGTTCATGCGTGGCTCTCCTTCTTATCGGCCGACTTTTTGCGCGTACACCCAGGCGAGCTCCGCCATCGGGCGTGCGCGCCGTCCCGCGTCGATGGCTTGCGCGCTCGCCGCCGTGCCATCGACGACGCGCTTCATGATGCCCTGCAAAATCGCCGTGATGCGGAACATGTTGTAGGCGAGATAGAAGTTCCAGTCGCCTTCGATCGACAAGCCCGTGCGCTCGCAGTAGCGCGCGACGTACGCGCTTTCCTCGGGGATGCCGAGCGCGGCCCAGTCGAGTCCGGCGATGCCGCGAAATTGCGACGGATCGACATGCCACGCCATGCAGTGATACGCGAAGTCGGCGAGCGGGTCGCCGAGCGTCGAGAGTTCCCAGTCGAGCACGGCGAGCACGCGCGGCTCGTGCGGATGAAAGATCAGATTGTCGAGCCGGAAGTCGCCGTGCACGACGCTGACTTTCGCGTCTTGCGATGCCGGGATATGCCGCGGCAGCCATTCGATCAGGCGATCCATCGCGTCGATCGGCTCCGTCTGCGACGCGACATACTGCTTGCTCCAGCGTCCGATCTGACGCTCGAAGTAATTGCCCGGCTTGCCGTAGCTCGACAGCCCGGCGGCTTCGACATCGACCGTATGGAGCGCCGCGATGACTCGGTTGGTTTCGTCGTAGATCGCGGCGCGTTGCGCGGGCGTCATGCCGGGCAGCGATGGGTCCCACAACACGCGGCCCTCGACGAATGCCATCACGTAGAACGCGCGGCCGATCACGCTTTCGTCCTCGCACAACGCGAGCATCCGGGCGACGGGCACGTCGGTGGAGGCGAGGGCGTCCATCACGCGGAACTCGCGCTCGATCGCGTGCGCGGAAGGCAGCAGCTTCGCAGTGGGCCCGGGCTTCGCGCGCATCACGTAGCTGCGCGCCGGCGTGACGAGCTTGAAGGTGGGATTCGACTGGCCGCCTGCGAACTGCTCGACTGTCAACGGGCCGTCGAAACCGTCGATGTTCTTCGCGAGCCACGCGGTGAGCGTATCGGTATCGAAGCGCTGCTTGTCGTGCACGGGACGCGTTCCTTCGAACGCGGAGAAATCGGACTGCTGGTTCTGTTCTTTGTCCTGCATTGTCTCCTCCGGTTGGCGCGCGACATGACGTGACGCGACCATTCAATTCATGTCGCCGGCCTTGTAGCGGACGAATTGCGCGTAGAGCAGTTCCATCGTCGTGTTGCGGACCTCGATGTGCAGCGGCGAGGGCGGTGAATGATTGATCGCATGCACGATCCAGTCGCCGGGTGTGTCGCCGGCATCGAGCGCGTTGATGCAGCCCGTCGCCTGCGACAGATGGCCGAAGAACGCTCGTCCGCCCGCCGTGATCGCATGCGAGAGCAGCGCGCGATTGACGCCGCCGTGCAGCACGAGCAGCACCGTATCCCACAAACGATCCGCGCGCAGACGTTCGAGCGCCGGCAGCGCACGATCGAGCAACTGGCCGATGGTCTCGCCGCCGAGGAACTGTGTCTCCTCCGGCACGACGCCGTCGAACACCGAGAGAAACGCGCGCTCGATATCGGCGGCCGTGAGATTCGCGAGCCGTCCGCCGCGTATTTCCTGCCACTCGGGCCACGTTTCGATGTCGATCTTCTGGCCGGTTGCGTCGAGCACCCGTTGCGCGGTCTCGACCGTGCGCGGCAAGCCGCTCACGATCACGCGGTCGAAACGCACTTTCTGCGCGGCGAATTCGCGGCCCGCCGCGCTCGCTTCCGCGCGTCCGCGTTCGTTAAGCGGCACGCTTTCGGGATCGATCGCGCGGCCGCTGTCGTCGAAATAGGTGACGTCGCCATGCCGCATCAGAAAGATGCGACGCCGCTTCGGCAGTTCGTAGTGAGCCATCGGTCAGCGATAGTTCGGCTGGCGTTTGTCGAGGAACGCCGTGATGCCCTCGAGCGCGTCGCCGTGATGCAGCGCATCGACGAAACTGTCGCGCTCCATATCGAGATGCGCGGCGAGCGACTGCCCCTCGGCCGCGTTGATGAGCGACTTGATGCGCGCCATCGCTTTCGGCGACACGCTGCCGAGATCGTCGGCCCACGCGATGGCCGCATCGAGCGCAATGCCTTTCTTCGTCAGCCGGTTGACGACGCCCACTTCATGCAGCCGCGCTGCGCCGATCGGCTTCGCTTCGAGCAGCACTTCGCTCGCGAGCGTGCGCGGCAGCGTGCGGGCGAGAAACCACGAAGCGCCGCCATCGGGCGTGAGGCCGACGCGCGCATACGACATGACGAAGCGGGCGTCGTCGGCGGCGACGATCAGATCGCACGCGAGCGCGAGCGAAAAACCCGCGCCGGCCGCCGCGCCTTCGACGGCCGCGATGATCGGTTTCGTCGATGCGCGCAGTGCGCTGATCCATTCGGCCAGCAGGTCGATGCTTTCGCCCTGCACGGACGGGTCCTTCGCGCGGTTTTCGAGCAGCCGGTTCAGATTGCCGCCCGCGCAGAAGAAGTTGTCCGCGCCGGTCAGCACGATCGCGCGCACGGTGTCGTCGCGCTCGGCCGTGTCGAGTGCCTCGATGCCGGCGGCGTACATGTCCGGATGCAGCGCGTTGCGCGCGCCCGGATTGGAAAGCTTCAGCACGAGCGTGGTGTCGCTGCCCGCGGGACGGTCTGTCAGTAGTTCGGCGCTCATCTGAGCTCCTCGATATGGGTAAGCGAAAGTCCGAGCTGCGCGCGCCGCGCGAGCCAAGGCGACGGCCGGTAGCGCGGATCGCCGAGCACGTCGTGAATGTTGCGCAGAATCGTGAGGATAGTCATCGCGCCGAGCGCATCGCCGAGCGCGAGCGGGCCGCGCGGATAACCTAAGCCGAGCGTCACGGCGAGATCGATATCTTCGGGTGTCGCAATGCCTTGCTGCGCGATATCGCAGCCGATATTCACGATCGTCGCCACGACGCGTTGCGCGACGAAACCGGTCGAATCGCGGATCACGGTGACGGGCACGCCGTCGGCGGCGAACAGCGCGTGCGCGGCATCGCGCATGGCGGGCGTGGTCGCGGGCGTCGTCATGATCGTGCGGCGCGCAACGCTGTCGAGCGGGAAGAGTGTGTCGATGGCGACGACGCGCGCCGGATCGAGATGCTCGGCGAGCGCGGCCGTCGTTGCGTCGGAGCCGAGCGGCGTGACGACGATCAGCGAATCCGGCGCAGGTGTGTGCCCCGCATCGATATGACACGCCGCATCGCTTTTGGCGATGAGCTTCAGCACCTGCTCGCGCCCGGCGGGCGACGCGCGGCTGATCCACACGTGCGCCGGCAGTTGCGTGGGCGCGGGCGTTTCTTCGGGCACTTGCTGCTTGCCGTCGACATAGCGATAAAACCCTTCGCCCGCCTTGCGCCCGATAAGTCCGCCCGCCAAGCGCGTGCCCGTGATCGGCGAGGGCTTGAAGCGCGGCTCTTCATAGAACTGGTGATAGATCGATTCCATCACCGGATGCGAGACGTCGAGCGCGGTGAGGTCGAGCAATTCGAACGGACCGAGGCGGAAGCCTGCCTGCTCGCGCATGATGCGGTCGATGTCCGCGAAACTCGCGACGCCTTCGCTCGCCACGCGCAAGCCTTCGGTGTTCATGCCGCGCCCGGCGTGATTGACGATGAAGCCCGGCATGTCCTTCGCGCGCACCGGCGTGTGGCCCATGCGGCGCGCGAGGTCCATGAGTGCGTCGCCGGCACGCGGGTCGCCGCGCAGGCCGTCGATCACTTCGACCACGCGCATCAGCGGCACCGGGTTGAAGAAGTGAAAGCCCGCGACGCGGCCGGGATGCGCGCAACCCGCGGCGATCGCGGTGATCGACAGCGAAGACGTATTCGACGCCAGAATGCAGTCTTCGCCGACGACCGCTTCCAGCTCGCGAAACAGCTCGCGCTTGATGTCGAGATTCTCGACGATCGCCTCGACGATGGCATCGCAACCGGACAGCTCGCTCGTGTCGCCGGCGTCGCGGATGCGCGCGAGCGCCGCGTGCGCGTCGGCTTCCTTGAGCTTGCCTTTGGCCGTGAGCTTCGCGAGCGTCTCCGCGAGATACGCGCGTGCGGCGGCGAGCGCCTGCGGGTTGGTGTCGTAGAGATAGACGTTCAGGCCGCCGAGCGCCGCGATCTGCGCGATGCCGCGTCCCATCGCGCCGCTGCCTACGATGCCGAGCGTCTCGATCCTGTATTCGTGCTGACTCATGTTGCGCTACTGCTCCTCAAGGATGCGGCCCGGATGCGGCCCGGCGGACGCGCCGTCGCTCAGAGTCTGGACAGACGGTCGAGCGCGAGCGCGAGCGTTTCTTCCTTCTTCGCAAAGCAAAAGCGCACGACGCCCGATTCATGGCTCTCGTGATAGAACGCCGACACCGGAATCGCGGCCACGCCGATTTCGCTCGTGAGCCACTGCGCGAAGTCGGCTTCGGGCATGTCGCTGATCGCCGAGTAATCGACGCACTGGAAATACGTGCCGTCGCAGGGCAGCAGCGAGAAGCGCGTGTTCGCGAGACCCGCGCGGAAGAAATCGCGCTTCTGCTGATAGAACGCGGGCAGGTCGAGATACGGC